>JBKECT010000046.1:0-5616 GCA_047974855.1 Anaerorhabdus sp. | reverse complement strand
GCATTAGCTGGGGAAGAGGCAATGGGCGCATATGTGGATGGTAAAGCAGATACAGTTGCGAACTTTACACCTGGAACAGATGCAGATTATACATTGAAAATCACAAATAATTCTGATAGTGCTGCAGGTGCATTTACGGCGTATGTGCCGATTCCAAAAACAGGAGAAAACTTTGGGACATGGTTCCAAGATAGTGCATTTAAATGGGATATGGCGATTGCGAGCGAAGTAGTTGCGGTAGCAGGGTTTGAAGTGCTTTACGCAGTTGGCACTACAGAGGCGAGTTATCGTAATGCGAGTGAGTGGATGACGTATGCAGAGTTATTAGCTGCTGGACATAGCTTGAGTGATGTTAATATGCTTAAAATCAATGCAACACAAACAATTGATCCAGGACAAGAAATGGAGTTTTTAGTACCTCTAAAAGTAGATGAAACTTTTGATAGTGCAACAAATGGAGAGAAAATTGGAACGTTGAATGTATATAATCCAATCTATGATGTTGAGAGTGCTACATATACTGGAACGCTACCAGCAACAAAAGTTGGAACAGAGCTGGTTATTGCTGAAATCGGTGGTCTGGTCTTTGAAGATAAAGATGCGGATGGACTCTATGATGCAGCAAGCGACGATACAGTGGTTGTAGGTCATACGGTAGAACTATATGTAATGGACAGTGCAGGAAGCTATGTTATAGCTACAGATGCTGCTGGAAATCCACTAACAACAATTACCGATGCGAGTGGAACCTATCTATTCAACTATGAAGCAGGGCTAGGATATGATACTTATGCAGTACGCTTTGTAGAAAAAGATGGTGGGGAATATGAATACACCATTAACAATACGACTTTAGGAAAAGAAGGAGTAAACAGTGATGCCATCATTGCAAATGACCTTCCAAATCTAGGAGATACTTATCGTGGATGGGTGTTGGATATTGATGCAACGGACGCTGAAGCGAAAACGATTGGAGCTGGGTTCTTGGAATATAACCCACCAATAGATTTAAAAGTAGAACTACCAGGACCAGTAGAGTATATTGAAGAGACAGAGAATACAATGACACCAGTAAGCATTGGACCAGATTTCTGGAGTTCAATAATGAGTAAAACAGCAGCGTACACATGGGAGTTAGTCAATGCATCAGATAGTCAATATGTAGTACTTAGCAATACAAATAAAGAGAGTGTAAAGATTACAGCACTAGGAGTGACTCCTGGTGGTTATGAAATTGAATTGAAATTAGTTATCCAAGATATTTATGGAAACACAGCATATGACACAACAACGGTGGTGGTTAAAGCATCAGCACCTGTAATTAGCGCTGTGGAAGGCGATCACTTAGTGTTTGAATATGGGGATGTTATTGATGAGGAAACTATTTTAGGACTTCTTGGAAATATTGAAGGAGAAAACCTTGATGGAGCAGTATTTAGCATCAATGGAATTGACGCATTAGATCTTCGTTTACTAGACAGTGATCAAGAGGTTGAACTTGTTGCAACAACAGCAAGTGGAGAAGCGAAGGCGATAGTTACAATCGTTATCAAAGATACAGTTGCACCAGAAGCAACTTTTGAAGATAAGGTGACTTACTATGCTGGAGACAGTATTGATGAAGCACAGTTCTTGGAAGATATTGGCTTTGCTGCAACAGATAACTATAATAGCAAAGAAGAGTTGACTGTAGTCTCAACCTTTGGAGATGTTGTGTTTAGTTCAGATGGGTCAACAACTGAAGTAGTGATTACTATTACGGATAGTAGCGGTAATACAACTGAAGTTAAAGTAGTAGTTGAAATTCTTCGTAATCCAATTTATCACATTGAAGCGGAAGGATTCACGATAACCATGGAAGAATACTTAGCGATGATTGAAGAAGATGTAGTCGAAGAAGAAGTAATCGAAAGATCAAATGCAGCATCTTGGGTAGATCATCCAGTAGATGGCATTGTGGATTTAGAGGTTTCATTGAAGAATAAAGTAGATTTTCCAACAGATTTAACTTATGGTGATGAATTTCCACTAGTATTTAATAATGGAGCAAGCACTGTAAGAAGATTTGCGACACCGTATGGGTTAGATATTTTAGAATCAACGGATGCAAGCGAATTGCAAAAAACGGTTATGATGGAAATCATGGTTCCCGTTTATACAGTGAGCTTCTATGATTGTAATAAAGAGATTATTGCACAAGACTGGGTAGATCACGGCAGTGATGCGACAGCTCCTACAGGAATGGCCTATCCAACAGTGTCAATGAAAAATATCACAAAAAACACAGACGCTTATCCAGTTAACTGTTCGGGTGGGTTTGTAATTCCGAATACTGGAAGTCGTTAAAATGAATAGAAGGTGAGAGAAAAGAGTGATCATTCTTTTCTTTTATCTTATAAGCGAAACAATTGAAAAAAAGCTTTAGGTCTTTTATAATAATGAAAAGGGGACAAGGTAGCGATGAGAGAAAAGATGATGTTGGTTGATGATAACCAGGAGTATATTGAATCATTAGCAAAGCTTTTACAAGAAGTGGGATACGAGGTGGATACCTACACAAACCCATGGAAAGCGATAGAAGTTGGGGCGAAGAAACAATACGATTTGATTGTTTCAGATTATGAAATGCCAGAAGTGAATGGGGTTAAAGTGATAGAAACAATCCGAAACATGCAAGGGGAAATACGTAGTATTTTGTTGACGGGATATAATGATGAAGAGCATGAATTAGAATCATTGGAAAAACAAGTGGATATGTTTTTGTCGAAAGAAAAGACATTTTCGGTTATTCTAAGCTACATTCAAAAATTGTTGACTCAAAATGTTGTGTCATATAGAAGTGGGCTTACAAAATTGTATTCAAAGGTGGAAAAGATAGAGCTTATCAAAGAGACTCATGAAGTTTATAAAAATGAGGAGCTTGTGGATTTAACACCAAGGGAATTTTCGGTATTAGAATATTTCTTGGAGAATAAAGGAAGAAAGATTCATCGCTCAACGATGATTGAAGATATTTGGTCAAGTGAAATAAGTGAGACGGATTATCGAGTAGTAGATGTTCATATTCGTCGTCTAAGAGAGAAATTAAATATTTTATGTATTGTGTCAATAAGAGGATATGGTTATAAATGGAATGAAAAATAAACGTTTATTTAGAAAAGGATTAGAAATATTAATTGTTGGGGTGTATTTTGCTTTAGCAATCCTTTTCGTGTATAACACTGTAAACTTGGATCGTTTTTACCAAAGGGCTCAAGAAAAATATAATTATGAAGCAGAGAAAAAGATTAATGATGTTTTTGATACAAATCCATCAAGTGAGGAATTGGATGAATTAATTCATCAATATCCTATGGAGCTTGTGGTAGTAGATAGCCAAGGGGCAATATACCAAACGCTTCCGGTTGAAGATATTAACACGTGGTTTGGCAAAATAAGTAGAGAAGCAATAGGGGTTGAAGCTCGATTTGATGCTGTTATGAATAATCAAGATGTAGAAGTGTGGTTTTGTTTGTATCGAATCTCAGAACAAGCTTTTTTAATTAAGTTTCTAATTCAGCAAGCGGTGCTGTTATTCATTTTATTTCTTGTTGGACTGTTTTCGGTGTTGTATGGGCAGCGAGCACTACAGAAACCATTAAGAGAGATGAAAGAGTCAATCGATATGGCGAACCGCTATGAGTTTGATAAGGTGAGAGCGGACAGCGATAATGAACTGCATCGTGGATTTGGAGAATTTACTCAAAAGGTAGACAAAACTATTACGGCGATGTCTTACCAAAATACACAGCTGGAAACAGAGCTTCAACAAGAGCGTGAACGCATGAAGAGTGCAATGGTTGTTGCACGCTCATTGGTTCATGACTTAAAGGCACCTGTTCATCAAAATTTAATGGAGAATGAAGCGGAGATGTTAAAAAGTACGGAGCCAGTAGTAAAAGAGCTCATGCGTAAAAACGTTGAAACAGCAGACCGTTCATTGAAGAGAATTAATGAAACTCTTAATTTATTGGGAAGCCAGTTTAGACAAGAGGTTAAAAGTGAGGAAATAGTTGATGTTGATGAGTTGTATATGGAGACTATCCACATTTATGATTATCAAATTCGTGAAAAGGGTCTAAACTTGGATTTGTCACTTGATTCTGATGTGAAACTGTTATGTAATAAGGCAACAATTCAGATGTTGATTCATAATTTGATTTCAAATATGATTCAATATGCTAAGCGAGATTCGGATTTAATTGTGGATATTCAACAGACTCAAGAGGAGCTGATTTTAGTGCATAGTAACCAAGCAGAGACACTTGATTTAGAGAGAATGAAGAAGACAGAGAATCTCTTTAATGTAGTGGGATTAGAAAAGAGCAAAACAAACCGCTATAGCAGTGGCAATGGATTATTCTTGATTCGTGATTTAACCAAAATGCTTGGTGGAGTATATCTTTTAGAAACTTATGGGAATGAAGTTTTAGTGAAGATTGTTATTCCACACGGAGGTGAGCGATGAAGAGGATAGTGTTTGTTGTGTGGATGCTGCTACTTTTCTTCACGCCGCTAGTTAGAGCACAGGAAGATGATGGCGATTCAGGGAAAGACTACGAGACCATTACAGAGTCGGGAACTTATCTTTTTGAGGTGGAGAGTGTAGCGCCAGATGGAACAGTTCAAACGGTGATTGTTCCAGTAACAATTATCAATTCAACGGGTAAAGTTGATGAGGAGTTGGGTGAGGGCATTGATGCCAGAAATTTTAGAATTTCAAATGAAGAATTAAGTTGCTTAGAAGAGTTGAGTTGTGTGATTGAACACAGTGCAGCTTATGCTTGGGATACGACAACAGGAGAAAAGGTTTCTATTGTATCGGTTCGCAGTGAGATATCAGATGGCTCAGGAGATACTTTTGTTTGGTTATCAACGGATAAAGGGACAACCATGTCTATTCAAGTCTTTATACATCAAGGAGATTATGAAAAGTATACTAATGTGTTAGAAGGAAAGGGAACTCTAGAACAATGGCATAAAGATGTTGGGAAATATTCGTGGATTGTCGCCCTTTGCGTGGGAGTTCCATCACTTATAGTTATAGTGGCGCTGATTAATTTTTTGCTTAGAGCGGACAAGATTTGGGACAAGCTTTCAGAATAAAGGAGAAGTTAGGAAACAAACTTTTTCGATAGAATATCGAGAAGGAGAACCTAACTTTCTTATGTACTTTTCATCTTGATGATACACTATGAATTATACTGTTTCTTTTTTTTGAAGTAAGAGAATTCTGAGCTTGACCTCAAGGGGAATGGGCTTGGATATTTTGTGAGATAAGTGGAGTGGGTTTTAAAATTTTTATCTTTCAACTTTGGATAGATGCACGTAATTAATCTCATCTTAGGCATTGAAAAAATAAAATAAAAAAAGTTAAAATAATGCTTGCAATTGGTTGTGGGATGTTATAGAATAATAAAGCTGACACAATCACTAAAAAGTGAGTGTTGAGCAAGTTGATCTTTGAAAACTAAATAGGAAATTAAACAACGAACGTCAAAAAAAGTAATAAAGGAAACTGACAGAAGTCAGAGTAAAAAATGAGCAAGTCAAACGGAGAGTTTGATCCTGGCTCAG
>JBKECT010000024.1:0-11658 GCA_047974855.1 Anaerorhabdus sp. | reverse complement strand
AACGGCTCCTGAGTTTACAGAAATCAATGTTGGAGACAGCTTTGATGTGATGACAGGAGTTAGTGCAACAGATACTGAAGATGGAACATTAACTGTGACAGCAGATCCAACAAGTGTGGACACAAGTGTTCCTGGCGTAGTGGTGATCACTTATACAGTAGAAGATAGTGATGGAAATACAGTTAGTGAAACTCAAGTCGTACTAGTTAATGATGGAAACTATGTTGTTGGAGATACAACACTACTTTATGCAGAAGACTTTGAAAATTTAGTATCTGAAGTGGATACAACAGATGATGGAATTAAAGCTGATGCAGCAGTAGAAGTGATTGATAAGTTTACAGGAGAAGATATCACAGCAACTGAAAGCTTAACCATTGATAAAGGAAGTTATACAGCAACAGCTGGAGAGTATGATGATGTAGTGATTACCGTAACATCAGATACAGCAGCAACAAAAACTGTAACAGCAACAGTAACAGCAGGTAATGCACCAGTAGTGACACTAGATCCAAAAACAGTAGTTATTGGAGTTGGTGATGTAGTTGATTATGAAGCTGGAGTAAGTGTAACTGATACTGAAGAAACATTTGCAGTTAGCGACTTAGCAATTACTAAAACAGTAGACTCTCAAACAGTTGGAGTTTACCCAGTAACGTATACTATTGAAGATGGTGATGGAAATAGTACTTCTGAAACTCGTGTATATGTCGTAAAAGATGATAGCATTGGAGTAGGGGAAACGTATATTATCCAAGCTTATGATTTTGAAAAACGTGTATCTGAAGTTGATACAGCAGATGACGCTGTAATTACAGCAGGAGCAGTAGTTGTTTATGATATTACAACTGGATCAGAAGTAGTAGTATATCCAGAAATTACAGTAGATAAAGGATTGTATACTAATGTAGTAGGAGAATATTCAATTAGTTATATAATTACTTCAGATCCTGCAGCAGTAGCGAATATCACTGCAAAAGTCGTTGAAGGTGGATTGCCAACCATTGTTGTACCTGAATTCAGCGAAATTAATGTGAACGATAGCTTTGATTTAATGGCAGGAGTAAGTGCGACGGACCCAGAAGATGGTACGCTTAGTGCTGAAGCATTAACTGCACTTGATACAACTATTGCAGGTGTTCATGTTATTGAATACCAAGCAGTGGATGATGATGGAAACATTGCAAGTGGAACTCAAATTGTACTAGTGAATGATGGAACATTTATTGTCGCTGGAGATTACATTTTAAGTGCAAGCAATTATAATATTTACTACAATGATGTGAATACAGCAGATTCAGCAATAGCTTCAGAAGCGAGTTTAGAAGTTTACGTGCTAGAAACTGGATTAAAAGTTAGTGATCCATTAAGTGTTGTTAGTGTTGATTCTGGAAGTTATTCAAAAACACCTGGCGACTATACAATTACCTTTACACTTAATGATAGTGGAGCAACAAAAGAAGTGGTTGCTAGTGTTGTAACTGGAGCTTTACCAGTCTTGGATTTTGAAAAATTTACTGAAGTTCAAGTTGGTGATAACTTTGATGTTCTAGCAGGAGTTACAGCAACGGATGAAGAAGATGGCGACTTAAGTGTTACAGCAAACCCTACAAGCATCGACTTATCTGCACCTGGTGTAAAAGTAATTACTTATACAGCAGTGGATTCTCATGGTAATGAAACAACAGAAACAAGAGTAATTCTTGTAAATGATGGATCTTATGTTGTAGGTGACAAATACTTAATCAAAGCGACAGACTTTACGAAGAAAGTGTCACAAGTTGCAGTGGATGCAAATAGTGTCATTGATGCAGCGAAAGTGGTTGTTATTGATAAAGAAACAGGATTAAATGTTTCTGCAAAATCAGTGGTTGATGTTGATTTCGGCAGCTACCAAAAAGCTGTTGGACAATATGACATTGGATTTGTAGTTAGAGATGATGCAGCCGCTGCAACATCAGCAGTAGCTACAGTTGAAGCAGATCCTGTAAAACCAACTCCACCTCCTTCAAATAACCTAGGATGCGGAGTGAATGCAGAATGGGATGAAGATAAGAAAATGTGTATTTGTGATTCAGGATATACAACTTGGGAAGGGGCAGGAATTGGATGTCTAACAGAATTTGTTCCACCTGTAGTTACTCCAACGGCAACACCTTCTGCAACACCTGAGCCAACAATAGAACCAACTGCAACACCAACAGTAACACCTACTGCAACTCCAATTCCAACTGAAACACCAGTTGAAGAAGTTGTAGATAGTGCTAAGACAATGTCTATGGCAAACATTCTATTAATCTTACTAACAGTCATCGCTGGTGCAGTGACACTAAGTGGTAGAAATGAAGAAGATGATAATAGTAACTTGGTGAAGTTCAAAGTAGTTAATACTTTACTTCCAATTGTAGCTGTTGTTGCCTTTATCTTCACTGGTGGAATTCAACCGGTATTAGGATTTGTGGATGGATTAACGCCATTATTCGCAGGAATATTTGGTGTAAGCTTAGTCATTCTTGGATTAGAAAGATATAGCATCAAGAAGTAAAATTCTAAATTAAAGCATCCTTATGAAAATAAGGGTGCTTTTTTGTTGTTGAACCTGATAACTTTGATATAATTGAAGTTGTAAAGGGGCAAAAAATGGAAATAGTGATAAGTTGTGGGATTGTTTTGGTTGCAGGAATTCTTGTGGGAAAACTTTTTGAAAAAATTGGTATTCCTGGATTAGTTGGAATGATTTTTGCTGGAATAATTATAGGACCATATCAATGGAATGTACTAGATTCTGTTTTTTTGTCATATTCAGCGATGATAAGGCAGGCTGCATTAATTGTTATTTTGTTAAGGGCTGGAATATCACTGAAATACACGGATTTTAAAGAAACGGGAAAAGAAGTGTTGATGATGAGCTTTCTTCCAGCCTTAGTTGAAATAATAGGTATAACACTTGCTTCTGTCTTTTTGTTGGGATTTAATTGGATAGATGGATTATTGTTAGGGACCGTCATTTCTGCTGTGTCACCAGCTGTTATTGTGCCTAAGATGATTAAAGTAATTGATGAGGGATATGGGCAAGACAAAAAAATACCACAGCTAATTTTAGCTGCGGCATCATTTGATGATATATTGGTACTCGTATTATTCTCGGCGTGCCTATCATTTCACTTAAATGGTTCCATGGATTTTATCTCTTTTTTAGAGATTCCTGTATCTATTATAATGGGTATCATTGCTGGGGGTGCATTTGGGTGGATTTTGAGCTTATTTTTACATCAAATACACAGGATAGTACAAGTCATAATCTTAGGGATGTTGGCTCTTTTGTTTTATGCTGTTGAAGGGAAGATAATGTTTTCTGCCTTGATTGCACTGGTATCACTTGGAATGTCTATTCGTCATTTTGATGAGGAATCAGCTTCAAAACTAAAAGTGTTGTTGGGATATATTTGGGTTGTTGCAGAAGTATTTTTGTTTACACTTTTAGGGGCTGCAGTAAATATCCCTTTGATGTCAGTTCTTGGTGTTTTCGCTGTTGCTGTGCTAACTATTGGTCTACTTTTTAGATCAAGTGGGGTCATCATAAGTTTGAGTGGAAAATCTTGGCAGTGGCAAGAAAAGCTATTTTGTGTTTTTTCCTATCTTCCTAAAGCAACTGTTCAGGCGGCAATTGGTAGTATTCCATTGGCTTACAATCTGGCAGTGGGAGAAGATATTTTAGCAATTTCGGTATTGGCAATTTTAATTACAGCACCTTTAGGGGCACTTGCAGTTGATAAATCATATAAAAAGTTTTTACATAAAAAAGAAGCCTAAGGGCTTCTTAATTTTTTTTTGGTGGAGCTGCGGGGAGTCGAACCCCGGTCCAAGAATAGTTCCAAATTTAGACGTCTACAGTTTATCTTGTTAAGGATAAGACAATCAAATGCTAACAAGCAAGCCATGATTGAATTTGCTTGTAAAGTTGTCGGGATTGATTTCCAAGCAAAATCGCTCCGTATTCACTAAAGGTACGCTACAATGTTGCTAGTGACAACAAGTATTGTAGGACGCTGCAACCAATGTCAGGCTTAAGCAGCAAAAGCTAATCTGTTATTTCCAGTTAAATTGTTTTGGTGATAAGGTCACCACACCACTGCAATCTAAATCAAACATAAACCTGTCGAAACCATGACAACCCCATGAGCATTCAGATAATTTGAATGCAACTTTATTATACACTTTTTTAGAATATAGGCAAACACTTTGCTTTGAAGAAGTAAAAAGCACGATTATCTTATCGTACTTTTTGTTTTGTTATTTACCTGCAACGATGTCTTTAAGAGTTTTTGAAGCTTTGAATGCAGGAACTTTAGTCGCTTTGATTTTGATTTTTTCTTTTGTTAGTGGATTGATTCCAGAACGAGCAGCTCTTTTCTTAACAGTGAATTTACCAAATCCGTTAATATCAACAGTGCCACCTTTTTTAAGTGTTTTAGTCATTTCTTCAAAAACATAGTTTACGATTTCTGTTGAATCTTTTTTTGTTAATTCAAATTTTTCTGCTACTTCTTCAGCGAAAACTTTTTTTGTTTTGATTACATCTGCCATATTTATTTTCCTCCATATATGCACAATAATAATAACATATTTAAAATGAATTTACCATATAAAACATCTAAAAAGTGAAATTTCGAGTGAAAAAATTCAAGTTTATTCCTTGGGTGTGATATGCTATAGAAAAGGGGAGAATGTATGAATAAAAATAGAGAATGGATTGTTTCCGCACTAGCTTTAGCCCTTGTTTTAGTTACAACATTATATTTAAAAATACCAACGCAATGGGGATATTTTAATTTAGGTGATGCGATGATATTTTTGTTTGCGTCTATATTGCCACCGGGATTAAGCTTTCTGATGGCTGGAGTTGGTAGTGCATTGGCTGATTTATTAGGTAATTATGGACAATATGCTCCATTCACACTCGTGGTTAAAGGGTGTGAGGGATACTTGGTAGCGTGGGGTATAATGCATTTAAAAAAAGAAACATTGGCATACATCTTAGGTATTATTATCCTAGTTGTCGGTTATACGGCAGTCGATTGGCTGTTATATGGCTCTTTGATTACTGCATTGGGAGGTGTTGCTTACAATGTAGTACAGGGGGTATGCGGTCTCATTGTAAGTTTATTGCTGGTAACTCGAATACGAAAAATCTACGAAAAAATAAAATGATTTATGATATAATTAGATACGTTGAGGTGAATTATGGAATTAATAGAAATAGTTAAAGCACTGATTTTGGGGATTGTCCAAGGAATTACAGAGTGGTTACCAATCAGTAGCACAGGCCATATGATTTTGATTAATGATCTTTTTCCTATGCAGGTTTATAGTGATATCACAAAAAATAAAGAATTCGTTGATATGTTTTTAGTTGTCATTCAACTAGGGAGTATTTTGGCGGTCCTTTTGCTTTATTTTAATAAACTAAATCCTTTTAAGTCGAATAAAAAAGAACAAAAGGAAACAATAAAGCTTTGGACTAAAGTTCTTGTAGCTGCAGTTCCGGCAGCAATCATGGGTCTATTGTTTGATGATTGGATTGATTCGGTATTATATAATTCACTAACCGTAGCGGCGATGCTTATTTTATACGGTATTGGATTTTTATGGGTTGAGTCAAGAAATAATAAAGTGACGACTAAAACACTAGGTCAATTATCTTATAAAATGGCTTTAATGATTGGGGTGTTTCAAATTTTAGCTCTAATCCCTGGCACATCAAGAAGTGGTGCAACCATACTGGGTGCAGTTCTTTTAGGATGTCAGAGGTCAGTAGCAGCAGAATTTTCTTTTTTCTTAGCTATTCCAATGATGTTTGGTGCAAGTTTGATTAAACTTTTGAAGATGAAGATAGCATTGGATGGGACAGGATTGCTTATTTTACTTGTTGGGATGATCACTGCATTTGTAGTATCGATTATTGCAATCAAAGAACTGATGAATTATATTCGAAAAAAGGATTTCAAAATTTTTGGATGGTATAGAATTGTTCTGGGAGTTTTGATTTTATTGATTTTAGGATTTTAAGGAGGAGTTATGGGTATTGTAATTGGATTATTTGTTCAAGGGGTGCTTTCTTTTTTCTCTCCTTGCATTCTTCCGCTTCTTCCAATCTATATTGGCTACTTAACTGCCGATGCCAAAGAGATCGATGAAGAGGGTAAAGTAAGTTATCAACGAAAAAAAGTGTTGTTTATGACCTTTAGTTTTGTTTTGGGAATTAGTTGCGTTTTCTTTTTGGCAGGTTTATCAGCGGCAATGTTGCGTTCATGGTTAAATAATTATAGTATTATTTTTACCATCTTAGGTGGTATGCTTTTAGTTTTTTTAGGATTGTTTCATTTAGGTGTATTTTCTATTCCGTTTCTAAATCAAGAAAAAAGAATACAAGTTAAAAATCTGAAGGGCTTAAATGGTGCAAAAGCTTTTCTGTTAGGTTTTTTATTTAGCTTTGCGTGGACACCATGTATTGGTCCGTTATTGACAAGTGCACTGGTCCTTGCGGCAAGTGCAGAAAGTGCTATGCTAGGGAATGCTTATATTTTAGCTTATACGTTGGGATTTATTTTTTCGTTTATGGCGCTAGGTTTTTTCACAGAAGAAATTTTAAATCTGTTTAAAAAAAGGCAAGACTTACTTCGCTGGATGGTAAGAGTTGGCGGAGTCATTATGCTGATTATGGGCGGTTGGATGTTAAGAGGATCTTTTAAAAATATTTTGGCTTTACAATCAAGTGCAAGCTCAGGGTCAATTAGTTCTACAGAGACACCGACAGAGAGTGCTGTCGCTGGGAAAGATATAGAAGAATATGATTTTTCTTTAGAAGATCAGTATGGCAAGACACATACGCTATCGGATTATGAAGGAGAACCAATCATTGTCACTTTTTTTACAACGTGGTGCACGTATTGCAAAGAAGAAATACAGGTCTTAAAATCATTAGTAGTCGAAGAGGGAGTAAGAGTGTTTATTATTACGGTTCCAGATTATAATGGAGAAGGAAGCAAAGAAGAAATATTAGCACACATTGAAGAAAATGATTTGATGGAGTTAACTTTTCTATTCGCTGAGCAACCGATTTTAATGCAATATCAGGTGTCGGGATATCCCATGTCTTATATATATAAAAGTGATGGATATTTCTTGGGATATTTGCCAGGTGCGGCTGAAAAAGAAGTGTTTATAGACTTGATTGAAAAAGCAAAATAGAAGCCTATGGCTTCTATTTTTTTACTGATGCACAAAGGGCTTCGTATTTGTCTTGAGCGATATGCCGATAAATGTCATCGTGAAGGGTGTCGTACATCATATTTGCCCAGCAACACCAAAGATAGTTGTGGAAGATTTCCCAACAATCTAAATCATGCTGTTGAGAACTGGTAGGTTGGTGATTAAAATATTCTTGATAGAAATGGGAACGTAAAATGGGATCAGTAATTTTATTTTCAGTGAAGAAACTGGTGATATCAAAAAGAGGGTCATTATCTTTGCTGTATTCATAATCAATAAGATAATCTTGCTTGTCAGTAAACAAAATATTACCACTGACAACATCGTTGTGGCATAAGCACACAGGATTATTAATGTGATTAATTTCATCTAGGATAAAGTTAAATTCGGAATAAGAATAAAGAGGATGCAAAATTTGTGATTGATATTCCTTCAAAAGAGATAGGCCATCAAAGCGAACACCACTTTTTAGATTGGCTTGGTGAAGCGTTTTAAGTAGTCTAGCCACTCGGATGACACCATCTTGTTTATCTTGGATATCCTTAAACTCACAAGTGTCATCAATCCACTTTGTAATGCGTATTCGTGATGAAGGGTCATAGAATAGCTCTTTTGCATCGAGTGCTAAAGGGCGTAGTAAAGTTAAAGCTTGTTCTTCATTAGAGAAAGCTATGGAGTTAAGGAGTTCTTTTTTTGGAACTCGTACGACAACTTTCTGGTTGTGAAGGGTGCTGATATAAATGGTGTTGGTTAACCCTAAATTTGTTTTTGTTAAGATTAACTCTTCATGAATTAAATCGTTTAATATCTTTTCAATCATCGCTCAAACTCCTTTCATTTAAGATAAGTATACAATGAATAGAAATAATGGTAAACTATTAAGGAATAAACAAGAGGTACTTATGGGAAAGCGGATATTTGCTACTTTAGCATTATGTGGATTTATTTTGCTTAATGGCTACTGGATTATAAATCATAATGATCTTGGGGTGATGACACAAATTGTGGTTGTGCTTGCAAGCGTTTTTCTGTATGTTTTAGCAGCGTTGCTATTTGTTCATCTTTCAAAAAAAGAGAAACGATTAAAAGTAGGGCGTTTTTGGATGATAGGGCTGCTAGGGTATTATTTATTTTTTGTTACGACAGTGGTATTTTTAGATGGTTACTTTTTCTCAAGACAGTGGCAATGGGAAACCAACACAACATTTTTCTACACCATTAAAAGTTATGTGGATCGATTTGCAAAAGGAGACATTATCCATGCTGTTGGAAATTTGATAGGAAACACAATTTTATTTGTTCCATTTGGGATCTTACTCCCACTTATTCATCCAATCTTTCGCAAATGGAGCATCTTTTTAATCACGGTATTTGCTGTTGCAGCAAGTATTGAATTCTTGCAGTATAGATTGGCTATAGGAAGTGCAGATGTAGATGATATTTTCTTAAACGTTGTAGGAGCAGTTTGCTCATTTGCACTCACAACAGGACTGTTAACACTATTTCGAACATCACTAAGCGACTATTTTGACAAGTAGTAAGCAGACAGCATAATGAAAAATAGCAGGAGAACTTCAAAGATAAAAAGTTCTTTTTTAGTGCAATTGTCGGACAAAAGAATTAATAAATCGGTGTTTTGTAACATTTAATTGATAAAATATATAAAATATTAACAAAATAAATAATATATATTGAAAAGTTGTTACAACTTTCGTATAATTGTAACGTAATCAACGATTATAAAACGGAGGAAGAACATGAAATTAACTAAATTTTTATTAGCATTTTTAATTATGATAAGTGGATTGGGATTTACTGGAGTATCAGCAGTAGAGACTTCGACACAATCTAATTTAAGACCATCGGAAGGAGATGAGTATGCTGAAGGTACAATTAATCAGTATGCTGTCGCAAGTGATGTAGAAGATGAGTATGATATCACGATTGAGATTACTGGTAAAACAGAGGATCCAGAAACAGCGGATGTTGTTTTTGTGTTAGATACATCAGCAAGTATGCTCACAAATGGCAGATTGAACAAACTAAAAGAATCTGTTAATTCATTAGCGAGTCAATTACTGCAGCATGAAAATGTAAATGTAGCAGTTGTAACTTTTGGCGATGATCTAGGGAATGTTTTAGAGTTCACATCGGAATACAGCGAAGTAAGTGCATTTGTAGATGCAATTCAAGCAGGTGGAAATACATTTACTCAAGCTGGACTAAAAAAGGCAAGAGAGCTGCTGGAAGCAAGACCTGAGGAAACTAGCAAGTCGTTAATTCTTGTTGCAGATGGGGTTGCCAACATTTCATATAAAGTTACAGGAACAGCTGATATTTACAACGATGAATTAAGATCATATCTAGGGATTACACCATTATATTATGTGACAAGTTATGACTATGATACAACCATAGAGGGAACATCACCAATGGGTAAGAATGGCTATTACCAAGTTGAAGGAACAGATGACTGGGTGTTTAACCATGCAGCAGCGACAGCTGGTGAAGTTGCGAGCTTAAAAAACGAAGGAGTTAGTGTATATGCAGTAGCAGTAGAACTTCCAAATAAACCAAGCGATGAAAAGGTGTATAATAATACGATTATACTTGATGCAGAAAAAACTGGAATTGAAGGTACGATTAATACTTCGTGGAGTGAAGAGATAAAAGATAGAATGATTGAGCCTGGAGAAACGGTAACCATGACAATCGAGTATGTAAATACATCGGATAAAACGGATCCACTATTCAAATTTAGAAATCTTGGATTTATGTTTGATAAAAAATACCTGCTTGATGCGACAGAAAGCCTGAGTGCTGTATATTCTATAAATGATGTGCCATTTCATACTATTACAACTGCAAAGGGGTTTGCTGAAGCGGCTGCTCCAGAGTTGCTAACCAATGAGGTAGAGGATGCATGTGTCAATGTTGAACCTGGATCAAGCTGCAAGCTTGAAATTACTATTAAATTCAACGAGTTTACACCGAAAACATTTGTAGGATCGCAAAACGCTTCGATATTCTACTACTTCCTTCAATCTGCAAATCGTACTGCAACATTACCTGAGGAGGACCAAGCAACGGATAGAACAGGAGCGATCTTTGTAGAGTTTACAAATAATTCAATAGGAAATATGGACATGATTACTCCAGTATTTTCATTCCCAGAATTAGGGGCGTTCTCGGCGTATTATGAAGCGGAATATTTATTAAGAAACGTTTCAAGCGATGGAATCGATGGAAGTACATATTTTGATGTTGATAATTCAAATAATTTAGAAACAATTCTTTCTGAAGAAATTTATGGTAATATTTTGAAAACCATTCGTGGTGGAAACGTGGAAATTACAATGGGAGAATATGCTACACTTATTAATGGAGCATATGATGGGGAAGACTTTAAAATTGAAGGATTTAAAGATGGTGTAGCATCAGTGGATGTAGCGGCAGGAGTTACGGTGGCATCATCAGCAACACGATCATCATCAGAAGTATTGTCAATTGACAATGTTACTCTTGGTGAAGGAGAGACAATCAAGGTAACTTACCGAGCTACTTTAGACACTGAAGTAGCAGGATATGTAGCAGGAGAAGCATATCCAGTGAACAATACAGCAACATTTAAGGCAACTGAAACATCGGCAACAGCAGATATAAGAAACTTACCAATACCTAAAATTAGTTTGGCAGCAGCATATACAATCACGGCAACAGCAGGAGCAGGAGGAAGTATTTCACCAGAAGGAGCTACAGTCGTATCAGCGGGTGGAAGTCAAACCTATACAATTACAGCTGCAACAAGATATAAAGTTAAAGATGTCTTAGTTGATGGTGTATCCGTAGGAGCAGTGGACAGCTATGATTTCACCAATGTCACAGCAGACCACACGATTGAAGTAAGTTTTGAACTAAACAAATTTAAAATTACGCTGACCGAAACAGATGGTGGAAGAACAGTTGTCAATATACCGAATCAAGGACAAAAACCAGCAGGAGAATATGAAGCGGTGTTTGGTGACGAAGTAGCAGTCTTTGCAACACCAGAAGATGGATATAAAGTAGAGTCTATTACGATAAATGGGACAGTTTATCCTGTAACAACACCGTATGGCCTATATGTCATTGACTCAGTAGAGGAAGACTATGTGGTTCATGTAATTTATGCCAAAGATGAACATACAATCACGGCAACAGCAGGAGCAGGAGGAAGTATTTCACCAGCAGGAGATGTTGTAGTTGCAGGAAATCAAAACCAAAGCTTTGCTATTGTAGCACAAGCGGGCTATGCGATTGAGGATGTTTTAGTTGATGGTGTATCAGTGGGAGCAGTGGATAGTTATGATTTCACTAATGTCACAGCAGACCACACGATTGAAGTAA
>JBKECT010000001.1:0-44969 GCA_047974855.1 Anaerorhabdus sp. | reverse complement strand
CTTTTTTTGTACTCTTCGCTATGTTTCGCTTTAAATTGGGCAATGCATGAATTTACCAAAGCACCATTGACGATTTCTTTTACAATGTCAGTTATTTCTTCCATAAGGTTTAAATCCTCCTTGTTTATTACATTAATTTTATATCATTAATTTTTTATTTGCAAATGGTTTCAAGCTATGTAGCATAGCTTTATAGTTTTTATTTAAAACAAAAAAGGATACTCGCACTCGTCGGTATCCTGCAATGATGATATCACTTATTCAAAAAAGTTTTTTTGTAATTCAAACTCAACTGCTCTCTTACTTTCTCTATTTTTACTTCCTTTATTTTTGCTAAATACTCTCCTATATGAACTACATAAGTTGGCTCATTTCTTGTCCCACGATGTGGTTCAGGGGTAAGATACGGGCAATCAGTTTCAATTAATAAATTCTCTAATGGTATTGCTTGTGCAACTTCTTTTGGTACTCTTGCATTTTTGAAAGTTAGTGGACCAGCGAGTGAAATCATATATCCTAGTCTTACTAACTCTTGTGCAATCTCTACTCCATAGGAGTAACAGTGAAGAACCCCTTGTCCAGGATACTGCTTAAGAATCTCTAGGGTATCTTGAGCCGCATCTCGTGAATGCACTAAAATAGGTTTGTTCACCTTTCGAGCCAGCTCTATTTGAAAAATAAAGCTCTCCCTTTGCAGCGCACGCTCAGACTCATCTTTTTCCCAATAATAATCTAGGCCAATTTCACCAATAGCAATCACCCGCTCATCTGCCGCAATGACTTCCATTTTCTTTCTGTTTTCGTTGTTTAACTCTCTTGCACTCGTTGGGAAAAAACCAAAAGCAATGTCAATCCGTTTGTCCCTCTGCTGTAGTTTAAAAGCTTGTTCCAACTCTTCGTAAGATAGACAAATAACTAGCATTCTTTCAATACCATTTTCTTTTGTCCTTGCAAGTACTTCATCTAAATCATCTTTAAACGTTTCGTCCGTTAAGTGGACATGGCTATCAATCCATCCTATTTTTTCCATATTACTTTTGTCCCTGAAATACGATCATGCAACGCTAAGTTATCACTGAACACAATCATCAAAAGTGATATTGCTGCTACAATCCCACCAAATGTAAAAATTGAGAATGATTTAATCAACGAACGAACTAAAAACTGTTCAAATTTAATTTCTTGCCCTTCTTTTGCCACTACATGAACCCCTTGAATCACTTTCCCTACACTATCCTTTTTAACACAAAAGAAAAAATAGTACTCCATTAGAAAAAAGAGAATGATTAGTGCCGGTGTATATATCTCCCAAATATTTGGAAAAATTATCGCCAATATCAAACAGATACAGTAAACTGGTCCCATCACAAGTATAATATCAATTACTGCTGCCATTAATCTTTTTGTTATTATTTTTTCCATATTATTTCCCTAAGCAAAACCGGCTAAACAGGGTATCTAATAAATCATCTTTACTCACTTCCCCTAGTATTTCCTTTAATGCCGTATATCCTTTCTGCAAATCAATGCTCACTAAATCTAATTCTATTCCACTTTCTAGTGCGATAATGGCCTGTGCTATACTTTCTTTACTTTTCATTGCTAAGGCAATTTGTCTTTCATTATTTAATGTGCTTTCATCACTATAATGCAGTTGCTTTTCAAAACGTTTTTCAATTTCATCGATTAACTCTTGTGTGTCTTTTGTCATTGCACTAACCGATAATCCATTACCACTTTTAATGTCTTTCTTATTATATACAATAATCCTATTTTTATTTTCAGTTTTTTTTAAAATTTCCTCATCTCTTTCATCTAACTCTTGTGAGCCATCTAAAACAACCAAACATAAATCTGCTTCTTCTACAGCACGAAGTGATTTTTCAATTCCTATTTTTTCAACTTCATCACTAGTATCTCGAATTCCTGCTGTATCTAGTAATCTTAAAAACACATTCCCACACTGAACTGTTCCCTCTACGATATCACGCGTTGTTCCTTCTATCTCTGTCACGATTGCTTTATCTTCTTCAATCAATGCGTTCAATAAACTGCTTTTCCCAACATTAGGTTTTCCTAAAATAACCGTTGTAATTCCTTTTTTTATTTGGTAAGCCCCTTTCGCTTGAGTAACAATCTTTTCAATTTCTTGATACCACAGTTTTGCTTTAGGAATTAAGATATGATTGGTCAATTGTTCAACATCATCATACTCCGGATAATCAATATTAACTTCAATGGTTGCAATCATTTCTAACAAAGACTCACACAATGGTTGGATTAGTTTTGCTACAGACCCTTTTATTCCTGAGATAGCTGACTGTGCATTTCGCGTATTTTGTGCTTGCAATAAATCCATCACTGATTCTGCTTGTGTCAAATCAATTCTCCCGTGAATAAATGCTCTTTGTGTAAACTCTCCTGGAAGCGCTAATCTTGCCCCTTTTGAAAGGCAGCATTGCAAAATTTGCCTTGTTACTACCACACCACCATGACAATGAATCTCCACAATATCTTCGGTCGTATATGATTTTGGAGCACGAAAAAGACTCACTAAGACCTCATCAATAGTTTGACCATCTGATTTAATCATGCCATAACAAACCTGATGACTTTTCACTTTTGTCAAGTCTTGGTTGAACATTGAATTAACGATTTCAATGGACTCGTCACCACTCAAGCGAACAATCGCAATTGCACCCTCTTGTAAAGATGTCGAGATAGCTACAATAGTATCTTGCATAATCCTTCCTCCAATTACTATATTTTATCACATTCCCTTTCTTTTTGCTTGTATATTCCGCTTAAAAAACTTACACTTAAGTTATGAAAACATTAAACTTTAACGAAATCAATCTTCACCCATCTTTACAAGAAGCCCTATCTGACTGTGGTTATTTTTCTTGTACATCTACTCAAGCAAAAGTTATCCCTGCACTACTGAAAGGCGGTAATTTTTTAATTCAAGCACCAACAGGAACTGGAAAGACGGCTGCTTTTTGTACCCCTTTAATTAATCAGTTGCAGTTTGAAGAAACAACTCCTACTGCTTTGATTCTTGCTCCAACACGAGAATTAGCTCGGCAAATTCAACACGAATTCAATCGCTTAGGTTTATATCGAAAAATAAACTGTATTTGCTGTGTTGGAAGAGAGTCTTTAGAGCGCCAAAAACTTCAGCTTAAGCAAAGAACTCATGCCATTGTAGGAACTCCCGGAAGAATTCAAGACTTGGTTAATCAAGGCTATATTGACCTTTCACAAATAAAAACATTAATTTTAGATGAAGCGACTGAATTAATTTCACTAGGTTTGCTTGAACAAGTTCAAGACTTATCTCGCTCCATTACCCCAGAGCAAACTTGGCTTTTTTCAGCTACCTTAGAAAATGTAGATCAATTTGATTTTCTTCATCTAAGGGATGCTCAGCGAATTGAAACTCATCCTGAAATAACCAATCAACAAATCCAATCCTTTTCCTTTGAAGTTGATGATTTGGATGATGGTCTTTTAAATCTTCTTCAATTTGTTTCAATGGAATCAGCCTTTATTTTTACTAATACCCAACAAGAAGCCACCAATGTTTATCAAGCACTAATTCGCCACAAGTATACTGTTTCTCTTCTTCACGGTGGCCTTGACCAAAAGAAAAGAAACCATTCCCTTGCACAATTTAAGGCAGGAAAATCAAGGCTACTTGTTGCGACAAACGTTGCTGCTCGAGGGGTGGATGTTGACGAAGTGTCTTGTGTCATCCATTACCTATGCCCTTTAGACTGGGATAGCTATGTTCACCGTTCTGGACGTGTTGGACGTCGTCACTTTCAAGGGAAGTCTATTTTATTAACAACCTTTGATGACCCGTCAAAAGTGAAACAACAAATCTTGGAATCTTGCTTATCACTACCACTACCAACGGTTCCAGCTCATAATCGCTTTCACCTTCGACTTCAAAAAGAAGACCGCGAACAATCCTTCAAAGAAAAAAATGTAACACTTTTTATTCGTGCAGGAAAAAAGGATAAAGTTCGTTCCAGTGATATTGTTGGTGCTTTGTGTGCCATTGATTCCATTGAAAAAGAAAAGATTGGAATCATCAATATCCAACCATCTTTTACAACTGTTACTTTATTAAATACACCGCCAACTATTATTTCCTCATTTGACCAATTCACTCTAAAAGGAAAGCGAAGAAAAGTGGAAATCCAAAAGCTACATTAGTACAATTAGCAGTACTGTTCCGATTACATTCGCTATTCCATGAGTGATCCAACTTGGCAGAATTGAACCTCCTGCTTTTTTTTCATTAATATAGCCCATGAAATACCCAATTCCTCCTGTTACTAGTGTAACAATCAGCAATGAGAATAGGGATATCTTACCAAAAAATAAAATGGCATGAGTGAGTCCAAAAAGTGAAGCCTGAATTATATTTCCTCGAACATATCCTAAGCGCTTCATCATAAACTTCCCTATAAATCCTCGAAAGAATATTTCCTCTGACAGTCCAGTTTGAATGAAAGCATAAATTAAAATACCGATAAAGGATATAAGCGACAATTCTGTAAACTGACTCCCTGCTAAAACGCTTGAATCTTCAACCAACTTAGGCAGAATGAACACCCCAAAATAGCTTAAATAGATTACTGCACTTGCGATTGCAATAATCATCTCTATCTTTCCTTGCTGTGATGATGTCTGAATCGGTTTTATCCCAACCCATTCAAAAAAGCCACGCTTTCTCCCTTTAATTGATCTCCAGTATAAAAATGGAAGAGCACAAAATAAAATCAACTGAAGTATTGTACTTAAAATTAAACTAAGCAAGTTCATCAATAATCCTCCCTCGTGTTTTTTCTATTATAGCATAGTCACTATAGAAGTGCTATTTTTATTCCGCCTGTGCTACTCTTCCTCTGTTTGCGTTGCTCCATGGCTACTTTTAGACTGTTTTTTCTTGTCTATCACCATTAATCCTATCAGCCCAACCAATCCTGATAGACTCATCACCACTCCTGCCTTGAATCCTTGAGGCATATAATACATTTCTATACTGTGATCTCCTTCCGATAATAATATACCTGTGAATCCCAGTTGTACTTTTTGATAGTCTATTTCCACTCCGTTGTCATAAATAGTCCACCCCTTATTATAAGGCACTGATAAAAACAGCAAGGTTTCTTTATCCACCTCAATCTGCCCTGTCAAAGAATTCATGCTTTGAGATATCACTTCTAATTGCTTTCTCTCACTTTTTTCTAGATTTAAGTTTAGCCATTCATCAGGAACAATTAACTTACTTAACCATTCAGGATTAGCATCCTCACTCAAAACTTGATCATATGTAAACCCAATCGAATAATAATCTTTAATCATAAATACTTGGAGATGATTCAAATCATACACATATTCAAACTCCAACCCTTCGCCGTAAGGAATCTCACTTGAGTCACTAACAATGTAATATTTTACTCCTAACATTTTCAATAACTCTAGATTGGTAATATCCACAATATGAGTGTTAAATCCAGCTGCTACAATGAAGTCTGTTAAGTTTGGTTCAAATGTTGAATCATACGTTGATGTTGACATATAGTTCAACACCAGGGATTGATTTAAATTCAGTGACGTATTAGGTAATAAATATTGATGCGACAAATACTGTCTGTAAACCAAATCTTCATCAGTATCTTGGTAATATTGAACATATTCTGCATTAATGGTTTGGGTGTATTGAAAGGCTGGATTGCTTAAAATTAAACAAAAGGCTACTGCGAACACGCTCATTTCAATTCCTGTCAATAACACCACTGCTTTATCTTTTCTCGCTTGAGCTAAATAGATCAATAGCCAGCCAAAAATCAAACAACTGCAGCTTACTGAGAGATGCACTTGATGATCTGGTAACATAATAACTCCACTTGTCAATCCAATTCCCGTTCCAACTAAGAATACAACGCTGTAAATTCCATAACTAATCTTCAATTTCTTGCGATCATATAAATCGTTATCCAACGCTGTCGCCGCAGCCAAACAAAGATAAATTACTACTAAAAACATCCAGCGAAAAGACACTTCACTAAACCCATGCATAATGGAATTTAGTGGTTTTATCCATACCAGTAAAGATAATACAAGGTATCCTCCCCCTAATATGTTCTTTCTTCTTTTATCACTATCAAAGAAAAACTGTTGAAGTGCAGCGATGAAAAGGAATATACCGATATAAATAGAGAACCAATACTCATGCCCATTTGTCCCACTGACAAAAATATACGGAATATCACTGTAAAGGTTAAATGGTGCAGTGATATGGCTATAAACCGCCCCTAAAATATTTTTGAAGTCCCAAAGCAACCCTGTTGTTTCTACCCCAACTCGTGGATGATTAATAATCATAATTATCGTAGGCACTAACAAAATGGCACTAATTAGAAAGCCAACCACATATGCTCCAAGGAGAGGAAATGATTTTTTTAAAATTGCTTTTATGCTATGCTTGTTTTTCATTAAACAGCTGACAAAGAAATACAAAATTAAAAATAAAGATGTTGGAAACATAAAATAATATGATTGCAGAAATAAAAATGCAACCACGATTGCAAAAAAGGATAATTTCTTATCTTGAAGATATCTTTCCACACCATAAAACAACAAAGGCAAAAAGGCATAAAATCTCATAAACATTGAATTAGAGAAATACAACAATGCAAGCCCTGACAAGGCATATCCAAATCCCACTAATTGTTGAACACTAGACTTTTTAATTCCCCACTTTTTAAGGAAGATACTCATAGATAAGCCCGCTACATACACTAAGGCAATGGTTGAAAGCATTAAGTTAATTCTCATTGAAAATGGGGATATTAAATAAAATACAACAAAAAAATCTCCTGTTACATAATACGATTTTGTAGTAAAGAAGTCAGTCCCTAAAAAATTGTCCCAAGCATAGAACGGTAATTCTCCTGTCCTTAAAAAAGTTTTGATCATTTGCATCCACTTTTCATAAAACAGCTCATACTGTACTACCTGATCTTGCCCAAGAGCAAAAGGGCGAATTTTTAGTAGAAACATACTAAAACAAATCAGTAGTACTATAGTTAGCCCTCCTAATAAAAATTTATTTTCTTTGATTTTTTGAACTATTGACCTAATCATTTTGATTTTATCCTCTTCTTATATTATAATCATTATATAACACTTTTGGGGGAAAAACATGACAACTTTATCAAGGAAAAAAGAATTCAACAGTTCCGTTGAACTTCTTCGTATCATTTGTACGCTCATGGTTATCGGAATACATACCTTAATGAATTTTAGAACCACTTCAAACTTTGTCAATTATGATGTGCTTTTTATGGAATCTTTCTTAAGATCCTGTGTTCCAATCTTTTTCATGATTTCTGGTTTCTTTCTATTAAAATCTAATTCTACAACTAAACAACTTTTTAAACGTCTTTTGTTTAATATTGTCATCCCGACTTTAATTATGCTATTTTTACTACAATGGTTTGATGGCTTTATCTATAGTAAAAATTCACTTCAACAAATTTTATTTTCATTTTCTATTGATTATGAGGGTTTGTTTTCTAGCATTTTAAGTTTTAATACGCCACTTGGTGCATCCTTTTATTTATGGTATATATTTTCACTAGTCTTTCTTTATTTATGGACACCTCTTTTACGCTTGTTTTGCAAAGATACCCAAGAACATAATAACTTGCGTCGTGGTTTAATGCTTCTAGCTTTTGTTTCATTGATTATCGTGCCTACTTTATCAGCTATCTTTCCAGATCTGTGGTCAATCCATATTCCAAGTGTTATTCCTGACCATTATATCTTTTATGCTTTGATTGGGTTTGAGCTGCGCTTGTATTGGGATAAACATCCTGATTTCTTTAGAAAAACTAAAACACGGGTTTTATCTTTATCACTTTTTATCGGTGCCTCTTTAATCAATTTTTGGTGGGCTATTATCTTTGATATTCAAGTAAATCAAAGACTAACTTCTATTTTCTATACCTACAATATGTTTTTAGTTTTTGTTCAAGGAGTCGCTCTATTCTCTTTCTTTTTGGGACTATCTATTAAAAAAGAAAAAGTGAAAGCCATGATTAATTCGGTGGGTAATAAGTGTTTCTATATTTATCTCTTTCATATGCCAATCATTCTTAAACTTCAAACCAGTTCAAGAGCTATTCAATGGCAAAAATCATTAGGTCTTTCGTTTTATCCACTCTTCATTATAGGGATTTTCCTTATTTGCCTTTTACTCGCATATATCGTCCAATACATTACTAGCTTCACTTATCGTGCTATAAAGAAAAAGTCCTAATAAAAAGATTGACTGCATAATCAATCCCTCTATAAATTTAATTATCTAAGATTTGGGTCATCCCATTTCTTTTTTTATTTCTTATACTTTTCTCTTAATAATTTACTTGTGCTATATTGATAAGACAACTGCGATAATAATCTGCTTTTGTCTAACAGTAAGTAATCTTGCCTTTGTTCGTTTTTCCCATATAGATTCATGACATCATAATGCTTTAATATTTGCTTACGTTGTGGGCTAAGTTTTCTTACAAACTGATACAGATCTTGAAGGATTTTTTCAATCTCTTCTCTTTCACCATTAATTCTTCTAATCATTTGGAACATATATTTATAAGATTCAAACATACGGTAATAAAAAAATGAAGGCTTATCTTTTATTTTTTCAGCTTGTTCTAAAATTGATGTGAACGCTTGAACATTTTGCAAAATAACTTTGGGTGCTAAGTCGGTCGTACTATTTCCTACTCGGTCGACCAAATAATATGCCCTAGCTCGGTCGGTGTACACCACTTGTTTCGCTTGCAATAGTGATAAGTAAAATAAGACATTGTCCGTATAACTAATCTTCTTTGGAAATTCTATTCCCTTTGCAACACGTGTTCGATATAGTTTTGTATGTGGTGATGCATCAACAAAAAATAAATCATTGAACTCCTCTGTTTGCGCTTGATAAATCTCTTCTGCTTTTAAAGTCGTGTATTTTGTATTGTAAGAAGGATCAAAGTCTTGATCATCACTTCCTTCATAAATATAATACTTCGCACCAATTGTTAAGTCACTTTTATTTTTTTCTGCTTGCTCAACTAAAATAGCTAATGCATCTTCTGCTAAATAATCATCTGGATCGCAAACCAAAAAGTAATCTGATTCACATCTTGCAATCGCTAGTTGAAGAACTGATCCATATCCGCCATTCTCTTTCTGGATTGGAATAATTCGCTTATCTTTTTTAGCATAGTCCTCAATGATGGTTTGCTCATTTGCTGGTGATCCATCATTCACTGCTAAAATTTCAAAATCAGTAAACGTTTGTTTCAACAGACTATCTAAACAAGTAGCCACATATTTTTCAACATTGTAAATAGGGACAATAATAGAAACTTTACTCATGCTTTCCTCCTTAACTGTTTATAGTAATAATATACTGTCGTTTTCATTTTATTTAAATAAACATCATCATCTGAACTAAGTTTAATTTTGTCTTTTCGTGCTTTATAGTTTGGAAATTCTTTTTCTAAAAATTCATAGTGTTCATCGATATATTTTTTTGCAAATTCTTTATCAGAAATATTCATTACTTTTCTAAGACAACTCACACAATTACGAATTAGACTGATTTCTAAAACATCTTTGTAGTGTTCATAGTATTCTGTTCCTTTAATCCATGACATGAACTCTTTGCATTGTGCCAACAAATCATAAATTTTTTCATCGTAGGTTGTACTAATGTTTCCAATGCGATCTGCTTTGTAGTGGATGAGTGGCTGTTGAACAACTGCTATTTTTTCTGAAAACATCATCGCTTTAATTACTAATACAAAATCTTCATATCTCATCCCAACTGGAAAAACTAAATTATTTTCTTCCAATATTTTTTTTGAAAACAGTTTATTCCACACAGCGTTGTTGATGCTTGTAAAAATGCTGGCATCTTGTTTTAAATCAATGATTTCTTGATTTGTATGGACAAGTTGAACTTCTGGTTCTTGCATATCTTGAAAGTATTGATAGTATCCAAAAATAACCATCTCTGTTTGATTATCAGTTGCTGCCTTTACCGCAACTTCAATAAAATCACTTTCCACAAAATCATCACTATCTACACACATAATATAATCCCCTGTTGCCATCTTTAGTGCTGTGTTTCTTGCTGCAGATAGACCACCATTTTTTTGAGAAGTCACACGAACTAAATGTGGGTATTCTTTTTGAAAACTCTCTAGGATGGAAAGACTTCCATCTGTTGAACCATCATTAACGCATAATATTTCAAAATTGTCATAGGTTTGATTAACCAGTGTGGTTAAACATTTTTCTAAGTAGTTTTCTACATTATATACAGGAACTAAGACACTAACTTTTTTCATTTAACTATCCTTGCTTTCTTGGCACAATAAATTCACTATGTGGCAAACTTTCAATCCAATCACAAAAAGCTTGCCATTCAGGTAGTCGATGGTGACGACGTTGAATATAAATTGTTTTTAACTGTCTGTAGTTTGTAGTCATTCTTGCGGTGATTTGAAATCCTGCAGGATTAGAGTAAAGAATTTCTAAATATTTTTGTGCCGCGGCTTTAGTTAAGTCCGTTATGTCTTCTCCACCATCACGTTTTGTTTTAATTGTTACCTGAAGATTATTGTATTCTTGTATCTTTTCTTTCATGATTTCAACCATTCTTTGATCAACGTAAGAAATGAATGCCTTATCCATGTCAAACTTAGTAATTCTATGCATTGTTGATTGACTACTAATGAAGTCGATAAAATGATATCGTTGAAGTTCAACCCACGCTTTATTTGTAAAGGTACAATCGAATTGAACTATAATTCCATTTAAAAAATTGTCATGCCCTTCACCTAATCCACATGTCGCTAGTTTTTCGGTTGTTGGTGTTATCTCGCCTGTTACTTTGTCCAACTCCGTAGCCATTGGAAATTTACTTCCTCTTACTGCACTTTCAATGCCAAAAACTTCTACCTTGTTGATTACTTCATTAATTTTCATTTTTCTTTCTCCTTTGCTTTTGCTCAAGTAAAATCGCCAGTGTTGCAACGTCTGATGGACTCACTCCAGAGATGCGTGATGCTTGCCCCATTGTTCTCGGTTTTACTTGTGCTAATTTTTGCTTTGCTTCCAACGATAAATTTTCTAATGTGTCATATTCCCACTCTTCGGGAAGTAGAACATGATCCATCTTCACTAATCGCTCAGCTTCTTTTTTTGCCTTAACAATGTATCCTTCATACTTTACCTCAATTTCAATTTGTTTTCCAATAGACTCTTCAATTGAATTATTCAAGTATGGTTGAAGCCCCTGACATGTTACTGCTGGTCTTTTTAATAGTTCATAAGCTGAAATTCCTTCTTGCAGTACATCAAACCCTAAACTTTCTAAATACACTGCAATCTGTGACTTAGGAGTAAACCGTGTTTCCCTTAATGTTTTTTTACCATCTTCAATCAGTTGCATTTTGTACTGATATTTTTGGTATCGCTTTTCTGATATTGTTCCTATCTCATATCCTTTTTTCATTAGCCGTTGGTCAGCGTTATCATGCCTTAACAACAATCTAAATTCAGCACGAGATGTTAGTAGTCGATAAGGCTCTTTAGTTCCTTTAGTTACTAAATCATCCACCATCACCCCTAAATAAGCTTCATCACGGTTGAGAACAAGCGGTTGTTGTTTATCAATTTTTCTAACCGCATTAATCCCAGCCAACAAACCCTGCCCTGCTGCCTCTTCATATCCTGATGTTCCATTAATTTGCCCTGCACTAAATAAATTTTCAATTTTTTTAAGTTCTAAAGAAGCTTTTAATTGCAATGGATTAATGGCATCATATTCAATGGCGTAGGCATATTTTTCTATTACAGCATTTTCTAACCCAATGATGGAGTGAACCATTTTTTCTTGTATATCGTAGGGCATTGAGCTAGAAAACCCTTGAATATAAATGGTATCCAACAATTTAGATTCTGGTTCTAAAAATAATTGGTGGCGCTCTTTATCTTTAAATCTAACTAGTTTATCCTCTATTGATGGACAATAGCGTGGTCCAACTCCTTTAACAACACCTGAGTACATACTCGACTTGTCCAAGTTATCAAAAATTATTTGATGTGTATTCGCTGTTGTATATGTTAGGTGGCAATCTTCTTGATCAGATAATGCTATCATTTTCTCTGTTTCAGTGCTGAAAGAATAAAATCCTGATGCGCCCGTTTGTCTTTCAACTTGATTAAAATCAATGGAGTTTTTTAATATCCTTGGAGGTGTTCCTGTTTTCAAACGAAATAGTTCTATCCCTTTTTCTTCTAGTGATTTTGATAAACTTTTTGTCGTTCTTTCTTTATCTGGACCTTCCTCTTTTACATGATCTGAAACCATTACTAAGCTACTCATATAGGTTCCAGTCGTTAATATCGTAATTTCTGATTCAATTATTCTATCTTCAAGCTGCACCCCTATCACTTTGTTTCCATCAAATAAACACGCTTGAACTTGTCCCTCAACAATTTCTAAATTTTCTTGATTTTGCAGGATGTCTTGCATCATTTTGGCATAAGCTATTTTGTCTGATTGTACTCTCAGAGATTGCACTCCTGGACCCTTTGTCGTGTTTAACATCTTGACTTGTAACGCTGTTTTATCAGCAGTTACTCCCATTTGTCCACCTAACGCATCAATCTCACGCACAACAATCCCTTTGGCCGGACCACCAATAGATGGGTTACATGGCATTTTAGCAATCTGATCTATCCGTAAGGTCACTAATACTACTCGCTTCCCTAAACGTGCTGAAATAAGAGCTGCCTCAACACCAGCATGCCCACCTCCAACTACAATCACTTCTACTTTTTTATTTTCCATGATTCCACTCATTTAAACTTTCAATATTTTTTTTAATTGAATCCACTAATGGTTCATGTGTCAAAATTTTAAACTGAATAATCACATTTGCATTCCCTTTCTTCATTCCTAAACAATAACCTAAACAATGCCCTAGTAATAATTGTGTCCGCTGTTCCATGTTTTTTTTATTATACACAAAAGGAATAGCAATCCACACTTTTTCATTTTGAAATTGAATGCAGTCCATTTTACTTCCTTTAATATAGTCATAATTTCTTCGCTCTACTAACGCTTTTGATAACTTCATTGCTTTTCTTTTTTCACTATCGGTATAACCTACATCTTTAATCTTTTTATATAATAGTGACACTTGATGTTTAACTTTATCTTCTTCAAGTGAGACAATTTCTTCGTGTTGCAGTGCTACTGTCCAAGCATCAACTCCACTCTCATTTGCTTGTTGAAGAATTTTAGATGTGATTTGTTGATCATCCTTATCAATGTAAACATACCCTTCCGCTTTGCTTGATAATTGAAAATTAAACTCACTTAAATAAATAGGAAATTGAAAAAATACAACATCTTCTAAATATAATCCTTGAACTTGTTTTTGGACTTCCCCATTTTTAGTCAGTGCTTTTTTAAATAATTCTTCACTTGCAAATCCATTACTTTGCCCGAACTCTTTCCACATTTTTTTAACAGATTGGCGGATCTCTTTTTTAAATGTTCCATATCCCACAATACCTTTTTCTCTTTTTTTCCCTCGCTCACTTCCTTTAGCAAGAAAAAATAAAAGATCTCCTGGTGCAAAATCAGTAAAATTTCTTATTTTCCCAGCACGACAAAAATTCATTTTAGTATCGCCGTTTAGCCTATGAAACTCGATTCGCTGCTTTTCTGTTATGTACGCAATGGATGCCATTTAAAATCACCCCGATCTTTTTTCTATTATATCAACTTTTTAAGCAAACAACAAACCTCTATCTGCATTAACTACTTTAAATGTCCCTGTTGTGTTTCCATGTTTATTTTTCTACTAATTTTTAGGGCTATTTGCTATATTGGTTTACCCTTTGCCCTTTAAGCCACATTTTGTATGGGTAAATTAAAGTTAGTATACTCAGCGGAGCTTTTCAGTCTAGGTGCTAACTTCATTCTGCAGTATGCAAAATTCTACAATATGGACATCTTTTTATTGACTTTTAGCTCTACTTCCGATATGATAGTAAAGCAATTGTTCTATTTATATAAAAACTGGAGGTGGATTTGATGAAAAGAACATATCAACCGAGCAAAAGAAAACACCAAAAAGTCCACGGTTTTAGAGCCCGTATGAAAACGGTCGGTGGTCGCAAGGTACTTGCACGCCGTCGCAGCAAGGGCAGAAAGATTTTGTCGGCTTAAAAGTCACCTCGTGTGACTTTTTTTCGTATTTATTATGAAAAAAGAATGGCGAGTAAAATCTCAGCAAGAGTTTCAATCTCTTATTTCTAAAAAGCAATCCCTTTCCAATAAGGCTTTTGTGCTTTACTTTCAACCAAAACAGATGTCGAATGCTCGATTTGGTGTTTCCGTAGGGAAAAAGCTTGGAAATGCTGTTTATCGAAATAAGTGGAAGCGGCAATTGAGAATGTTGCTTCAAGAAACCGTTGACTTTGATAATTTTCCCGTGGATGGAGTTATTATCGTCAGGCAACCCTTTACAACTCAGTCTTTTGAAGAAAATAAAAAATGTTTGGAAAGCCTGTTGAATAAAGTGTACAATAAAGATATCAAATAAAAAATAAGGAGATTTCATATGAAAAGAAAATACAAACAACTATTAGTTCTATGCATTACCATCGGGGCACTTTTTACTCTAAGTGGCTGTTCTGTACCGACAGATGTTAATGAAACAACAGGAGAAAAAGAAATTCGTTTAATCACAACTGAAACAACTTTCTCTGAAGTTCAACAAACAGAAGGTTGGTTTGAAACTTTTTTGGTTTACCCGCTGTCTCAAACTATAAATAAGCTTTCTCCATCAATTACTGTTCCAGGAGCTATTGCTCTTGTAACCTTCTTGGTTAACGCAATTGTATTTGCCTTCACTTTTAAATCTACACTGGCATCTCAAAAGTTACAGTTAATGCAACCTGAAATAAATAAAATTACTGAGAAGTATAAAGGAAAAACAGATCAGACATCAAGAATGGCTCAAGCACAAGAACAACAAAAACTTTATCAAAAGTATGGAATCAATCCTTTGTCTTCAATAGTTGTTCAATTCATTCAATTACCTATTATCTTCTCTATTTATCATGCGGTACAACGTTCAGAAGCTGTTCAACACGGAACATTTTTAGGAATGGATTTAGCTGTTTCCCCCGTTAATGGTTTTACAAATGGTAACTTTGTTTATCTTATTCTATTAATATTGGTAATGGTATTCCAATTTGCCTCAATTAAACTTCCAACTTATCTCGCTGAGCGTCAAGCTAAAAAAGAAGCCGAGGAACAAGGTCGTCGCTATCGTCCTTCTCCAAATCCTACAGCTAAGATGATGAATTATATGTTAATTATGATTTTAGGGATGACATTCATCCTTCCATCAGGAATGGGTATTTACTGGATTTGTTCTTCAATAGTACAAATTATCAAAGCACTACTTACTCAACACTTAACACAGAAAGAAAAAGCTAAGGGGTGATGATATGACTTCCTATACTGCAAAAACATTAGAAGATCTCTTACAACAAGCTTCAAAAGATAAAGGGATTGACATTCAATTATTAAACTATCACATTCTTGAAGAAAAAAAGGGTTTACTAGGTATTGGCTCTTCTATTACCGCTGAGGTTTATAGCAATGATGACATCAAAGAATTTTTATTCACTTACCTCGGAAATTTCTTCACTAATATAAATCAAGATATTGAAATTGAAATTTCATCTCAAGATAAAGGGTTTAAAATACTCCTTAACGGAGAAAATAATGCTATTCTAATTGGTAAAGGTGGACAAACACTTCAATCCATCACAGCCGTGACTCGTAGCGCAGTTAGTGCTCATTTTAAATCTCGAATCAATGTATTAATTGATATCAACAATTATAAGGTTGACCGTTATGCCAAGGTTAAATCCATTGCTAAACGTGTTGCTATATCTGTTCAAAAGTCAAAGATCAGTGCTTCTTTGGATCCTATGCCAAATGATGAAAGAAAAGTAATTCATCAATATTTAGAGGAATTTGATAATATTAAAACTGAGTCTGAGGGAGAAGGATCTCGCCGTCACTTGAAAATTATCTATGTTCCAAACAAGTCCAAATAAGTTATTAAAAGTCCTAAATTTGGGCTTTTTTTTCATTTTTATAAATCGCTTACATATTTAAAATGCTCTAATTAATCACTATCCACTCACTTTGTTAAAAAAATCCTTGATTTTTAGTGCATAAATTTTATTTGTTTTTTATTTTCCCACACTCTATCTTCATTCCACAATATAGTATTTTCCACAATTGTTTAAAATTGTGGAATTGCTTTAAACTCCTTTATTTATCAGCTTTTTTCACTGTTTAATTTGTGGAATTTAAAAAAAACTTTTACTGTTTATCCACATTCCCACAATTTTATTTTCACACATTCTATTTACCACATTAAATCCACAATTAAAAGATGTGGAAAACTGTGGAAAACTATTTTTTTTTGCTTGTTTTTATGCTTACATTATTTTTTACATTGTGGAAAAAATTTTTTTCCACAATTTTCCTCTTTAATATTTCTATTTTTACTATATAATGAATTATACAGTATTATTATTTATTCTTTTTATACAACGAGTTGGGGGATTTTATTTATGTCTATTAATAATTCTTTTTACCTAAAAGACGTCTGGACAAAGACCTTATCTAGCTTGCAAGAATCGCTGCAGCTTGATAGTTTAGTTTTAGACCAATTTTATTCTACCTCATCATTATCTAATTTAAATGATGAAAAAGCCATTATAACTGTACCTAATGTTATCACAAAATCTATCCTAATTGGAGAAATTGAAGCCATTACTTCTTCTTTAGAAAAAACCTTGAATGCCTCATCACTCCTTTGTGAAATCATGACCTTTGATGAATTTGAGCAAATTCAAGCTGCCCCTCCCACCACTGAAGCCTTCCAAGAAACAACCTTTTTAGGTAGTCCTTTGTTTGAAGATAGAACTTTCGATAATTTCATTGTAGGAGACTCTAATCGTGAAAGTCACTCAGCAGCACTAGGATGTGCTTATTCCCTAGGAAAGCTATTTAATCCCTTATTTATTTATGGAAACTCAGGGCTAGGTAAAAGTCATTTACTTAATGCTATAGGTAATTATGTCATTAAAAACGACTCTACAAAGCGGGTTTATTATATTGATTCATCAAAATTTGTTGATAATGTTGTAAATTCTATTAGAACTAATAAAATTGATGCTTTTAAGAAATTCATGTTTTCTATTGATGTTTTATTGATTGACGATATTCAATTTCTAGCTGGTAAAGAAAAATCACATGAAATATTCTTCTCTATATTCAATGAGTTAGTGAATAATAGAAAGCAAATTTGTATTGTTTCTGATCGATTACCCACTGAGATTAAAGGGCTAGAAGAGCGATTAATTAGCCGGTTTTCTTCAGGATTATCTGTAGGAATTGACTCCCCAGAATTTGAAACATCTTTAGCTATCTTACAAATGAAAATAAGAAATAACAGTTCATTTAATGAACGGAGTATTGATGATGATTCTCTAGCTTTTATAGCTTCTAACTTTAATAGGGATGTAAGACAGCTAGAAGGAGCTTTAAACCGTGTTTTATTCTATTCTATACTTAATAATGTCAATCAGCCTAGAATTACGCTTAAAGTAGCCTCAGATGCCTTAAAAGGACAAACTGTTACTTCTGATAGTACTGGAATAAGTTCTCGTAAAATAATCAAGTGTGTCGCTGAATACTACGGTTTAACAAAACAACAGCTTACTAGCAAGTCTAGAACTAAAAATATATCTGTTGCTCGTCAAATATCCATCTTTTTATGCCGAAAACTACTTGACTTACCTTATGCAAAAATTGGTGAAGAATTTGGAGGAAGAGATCATTCAACAATTATGAGTTCTTGTGAAAAAGTAGAAAAATTAATGAAAAAAACTCCTTCTTATGCTCAAGCTGTCATTGAAATTGAAAAAATAATAAAAACCTAATTTTCCACACTTTTCTACTTTTAATTAACATTAAAAAATGATAAAATATACTTATAAAATAAGGACTTGTTTCATTTTTCCACAGTTTCCACAGTCCTAATAATTATTATTCTTTAAAAAACAAATAAATATACAGGAGGCCATGTATGAATTTTAAAATTTCAAAGAGAGTTTTCTATAACGGTTTAAAAACTGTTTCCAGAGCAATAACTTCTAATACACCATTACAAGCATTATCTGGAATTAAAATTTATGTTAATGAAGATAAAATTATCTTAACGGGAAGTGATGCGGATATTTCAATTCAACTTACTTTAAGTAATCAGCAAGATGAAGATACTAACTTAAATGTAAAAGAAACTGGTTCAATTGTTATAGAATCAAAATATATTGTTGAAATTGTTCGAAAAATTGATGCGGATCATATTGATTTTGAAATTATAGATGGTTCTTTAACTCGTATTAGTGGAAATTCTACAGAATATAATATCAATGGAATTAAAAGTTCTGAATATCCTGCAATTGATTTTAGTAAGCCAGAAAAACAAATTTTTATTAATGCAGATATTTTGAAAAAAATAATTAATCAAACAAGTTTTGCTACAAGTGATAAAGAAACAAGGCCTGTTTTAACAGGAGTTAATTTTAGAGCAAATTCAAATAAATTAGAAGCAGTCGCAACTGATAGTTATCGTTTAGCACGTAAAGAAATTGATTTGAATAATGTAGTGGATTTTAATGTTACTATTCCTGCAAAAAGTTTAAATGAAGTTGTAAAAAGTATAGATGCAGACAAAGAAATAGAATGTTGTTTTTCAGATAAAAAAGCTCAATTTTGGATTGGTTCAAGTTTAATTCAAACACGTTTAATTGATGGAACTTATCCTGAAACTGAGAGATTAATACCAACTGAATTTTTATATGAAATAATTGTGGATAGCAGAGATTTACTAAATGCGATTGATAGAGCATCATTTATTAAAAATGAAGGGATTTCTATTATTAAATTATCAGCAAGCCAAGATGGTATTATTATATCAACTAAATCACAAGAAATAGGATCTTCAAAAGAAGAATTAAAAGTAGAAAGTTATAAGGGAAATGATTTAGAAATTAGTTTTAGTGGACGTTATGTTTATGAAGCTATTAGAACTTTATCTGCCAATAAAATAAAGATTGAATTTAGTGGTGAAATGAAGCCATTTGTAATAAAAAGTTTGGATGATAATTCTATTTTGCAGCTCGTTTTACCAGTAAGAACATATCAATAAAAATCATAAAAAACCAATAAAAAGAGAGAAAAAAAATCTCTTTTTTTTGTTGAAAAATAGAGTAAAAATAAGCTTTTTATGGTATAATAAAGAAGGAAAATTATTTCTAAAATAAGAAGGTAAATTATGACAAAAATTAGCACAGAATTCATCACATTAACTCAATTTTTAAAAATGGAAGACTTTATATCTTCGGGAGGAGAAGCTAAAATTTTTTTAAGCCAGTATCCTGTTTTTATCAATGATGAAACAGAAAATAGAAGAGGTAAAAAATTATATAAAAATGATAAAATTGAGATTAATAAGAAAATATTTGTGATTGAATAATGTATATTAAAGAACTTCAACTAAGAAATTTTAGAAATATTGATTTATGTTCAATACAATTTGAAAAAAATTACAATATTTTATTAGGTAATAATGCTCAAGGAAAAACAAACATTTTAGAAAGTCTAGTTTTCTTATCTTCAACACGTTCTCATCGAATTCAAGATGATCAACAAATGATTCAATTTGAAAAAGAGTGTAGTAATTTGCAATGCACATTTGAAGAAGAAACAGAGACTATTTTATCAGCTGTTATTCATCAAAAAGGAAAAACATTACTAATTAATAAAGTTCCAATTTTAAAAAGTAGTGAATTTATTGGAAAGTTAAATGTTGTTTTATTTTCACCAAATGATCTAACAATGTTTGAAAATTCACCTCGACAAAGAAGAAAAGTAGTGGATATTGAGATAGGAAAAACAGATTTAAAATATATGACTCATTTGGGTAAATATTTGAAATTATTAAAAGAAAGAAATACACTTTTAAAAATAAATCGATTAAAAGATGATTATATGGAAATTCTCGAAAATCAATTGATCGGTGAACAATTGTTTATTTTAAATCACAGACAGCAATTTGTTAATGAATTAAACAAAACACTTTCAATATATTATAAAAAATTAGCACAGGAAGAAATTAAAATAGAATGTCTATATGATAGTTGTATAAATTTTAGTAATGAAGAAAAAATGAAAGAAGATTTAATTTCAATGTTTGAAAAAAATAGAGAAAAAGATGAGATATCACGTTCTACTGGATGTGGTATTCATCGGGATGACTTTATATTTACTTTAGATGGAAGAAGAATTGAAGAAGTAGCATCCCAAGGACAAAAGAGAATGGTATTGTTGAGTTTTAAATTATCTTTACTTCATTACATTAAAAATAAAACCCAGCGTGTTCCTGTCTTATTATTAGATGATGTTATGTCGGAATTAGATGAAGAAAAAAGAAAAAATTTATTTCAATCTATTCCTAAAGGAATACAAACTATTATAACAACAACAGACAAAGAAGATTTAGAAAAAGAAATTCATGAACAGATAAAATGGTTTGAAGTAAATCAAGGAAAAATAAAGGAGGATTTAAGAGATGAGTGAAAATATAAACAAGGTACAACACACTTACAATGATAGTGATATTCAAGTCCTTGAAGGGTTAGAAGCAGTTAGAAAAAGACCGGGGATGTATATAGGAACAACATCAAGCAAAGGATTACATCATTTAGTATGGGAAATTGTCGATAATGGAATAGATGAAGCTTTAGCGGGATATGCATCTACTATCGAAGTAATTGTTGATAAAAACAATATTGTAACTGTTCAAGATGATGGTCGTGGTATGCCAACTGGAATTCATGAGAAGACAGGAAAGTCTACTGTAGAAACAATTTTTACCGTATTGCATGCAGGAGGAAAATTTGGCGGAGGAGCTTATAAAGTATCTGGAGGTCTTCATGGAGTTGGAGCCTCAGTAGTAAATGCCTTGAGTGAATGGTTGGAAGTTACAGTATATAATCAAGGAAAAGAATATTTTATTCGTTTTGAAAATGGGGGAGAAACGAAAATTCCATTACACGAAATTGGTCAATGTGATAAAGATAAACATGGATCAAAAGTTCGCTTTAAAGCGGATCCTTTAATTTTCCAAGAAACAACAGAATATAATTATGACATACTGAGAGATAGATTAAGACAAATAGCTTTTTTAAATAAAGGGATTCGTTTAATTTTTATTGATGAAAGAGAAGAAAATGCAAAAGGGAAACAAGAATTTTATTATGAGGGTGGATTGAAAGAGTATGTTCAATTTGTTAATAAAACAAAGAAGCCAATTCATGATGAAATTGTCTATTGCGAAGGGGAAGAAGAAGGAATTCAAGTTGAAGTAGCTTTGCAATATAATGATGGATGTATACCTACTGTGTATACGTTCTGTAATAATATAAATACGCAAGAAGGAGGAACTCATGAGGAGGGATTTAGAAGTGCTTTGCGTCGAGTAATCAATGCGTACGGTAAAGAAAAAGGAATGCTTAAAGGGGAAGATGGATTACAATCAGAAGATGTTCAGGAAGGGATTACAGCAATTATTTCTATTAAGCATCCAAACCCACAATATGAGGGACAGACTAAAAGTAAATTAGGAAATAGTGAAGTAAGAAAAATAGTATCATCAATCTTTTCAGAGAGTCTTCAACGTTTTTTGATGGAAAAACCAGCAGAGGCAAAAATTATTCTAGATAAAGCGGTTATTGCAGCACGAGCAAGAGTAGCGGCTATAAAAGCGAGAGAATCAACACGAAGAAAAGGAGCTTTAGAAATTTCTAGTTTGCCAGGAAAATTAGCAGACTGTTCGAGTAAAGACGCAAGTATATCAGAAATATACATCGTCGAAGGAGATTCAGCTGGAGGAAGTGCTAAACAGGGAAGAGATAGTAAATTTCAAGCTATTTTACCACTTAGAGGAAAAATCTTAAATGTTGAAAAAGCACGAATAGATAGAATTTATGACAATAATGAAATTCGCTCAATGGTTACAGCATTCGGTTGTGGTATTGGTAAAGAATTCACAATGGACAAAATAAGATATCATAAAATTGTTATTATGACCGATGCCGATGTTGATGGAGCTCACATTAGAACTTTGTTGCTGACGTTCTTTTATCGCTATTTAAAACCGCTGATTGAACAAGGGTACATCTATATTGCTCAACCACCGTTATACAAAATTCAAAAAGGGAATGCGGTTCGCTATGCTTACACAGAAAATGAATTAGAAACTCTTAAAGAAGAATTTGGTTCGAGATATTCTATTCAACGGTATAAAGGGCTGGGAGAAATGAATCCTGAGCAACTTTGGGAAACAACAATGGACCCTGAAGTAAGAACACTAATCAAGGTTGAAATAGAAGACGCAATGGATGCGGATGAAATATTTAGTACTCTAATGGGAGAAGAAGTAGAACCAAGAAAAAACTTTATTGTTGAAAACGCTAAATTCGTTAAGAATTTAGATATTTAAGGGGGTAATCATGGAAGATAATAAATATAATCCTGAGAAATTCAACCACGGGAAGATATCAACAACCGATGTTTCAAAAGAAATGAGAACCTCTTTCTTAGATTACTCGATGTCTGTTATTGTTTCACGTGCTTTACCAGATGTTCGGGATGGATTAAAACCAGTTCACCGTCGTATTCTATATGCGATGAATGATTTGGGGATGACAGCAGATAAACCACATAAAAAATCAGCACGTATAGTTGGGGATGTTATTGGTAAATATCACCCGCATGGAGATAGTGCGGTGTATGAGTCAATGGTCCGTATGTCACAACCATTTAGTTTTCGTTATCCACTTGTAGATGGTCATGGAAACTTTGGATCTATTGATGGAGATGGTGCGGCAGCGATGCGTTATACAGAGGCGAGAATGTCGAAAATAGCTTCTGAAATTTTAAAAGATATTGATAAAGAAACCGTTGACTGGCAAGATAACTATGATGGTGAAGAAAAAGAACCAGTTGTCCTTCCAAGTCGCTTTCCAAACTTGTTAGTTAATGGAACCACAGGAATTGCAGTTGGAATGGCAACGAATATTCCACCGCATAACTTAGGAGAAACCATAGATGCAACGATTGCGATTATGGATAATCCAGACATCACAGTAATGGAGCTAATGGAAAAATATATCCAAGGACCAGACTTTCCAACAGGGGCATATATTTTAGGTCGAGCTGGAATAAAGAAAGCATACGAAACTGGGCATGGCAGCGTTGTGATGCGTGCTAAAACAAATGTAGAAGAAATGAGTAATGGGAAAACTAGGATTATTGTTACTGAAATCCCATATATGGTAAATAAAGCAAACCTTGTTGAAAAGATAGCAGATTTAGTTCGCAACAAAATAATAGAGGGAATCACCGATTTGAGAGATGAATCAAATCGTAACGGAATTCGAATTGTTATTGAATTGAGAAAAGATGTTCAAGCTGAGGTGTTGTTGAATCAATTATACAAGACAACTGCATTGCAATCGTCATTTGGAGTGAATAACGTAGTACTGGTCAACAACCGACCATTGCAACTAGGAATTATCGATACTCTAAAATATTATGCTGAACATCAAATTGATGTTACTGTACGAAGAACAAATTATGAATTGAAAAAAGCAGAAGATAGGGCACATATTTTAGAGGGATTAAAAATTGCACTAGATCATTTGGATGCAATTTTAAAAACAATTAGAGCATCTAAAGACCCTGCAGAAGCGACGCCAAAACTAATTGAAGAATTTGGGCTAAGCGAAGTGCAAGCCAAAGCAATTTTGGACATGCAATTCAGAAGACTTACAGGACTTGAAAGACAAAAAATCGAAGATGAACACCAAGAATTAATGGTTCTTATCGAAGACTTAAAAGATATTCTTGGAAATCAGACAAGGGTTATTGAGATTATTAAAAAAGAATTAGTAGAAGTAAAAGAAAAATATAATGATGAAAGACGTTCTGAAATTATTGATGCTGACATTGATATGGAAGATGAAGATTTAATTCCCGTGGAAGATATTATCATCGCTAGAACGACACAAGGGTACATCAAGCGGATTGCATCAGATACCTATCGTGTTCAAAATCGTGGTGGTAAGGGAGTAAAAGGAATGAGTGTGAATGAGAACGATCTTATTGACCAGATTGTATCCATGTCAACACATGATACCTTGCTTGCTTTCTCTAATCAAGGAAAAGTATACCGTATTAAAGGATATAATGTTCCAGAAGCTTCAAGGGTGTCAAAAGGAATTCCAATTGTTAATTTAATGAATTTAGACAAAGATGAAGTTATTAGAACGCTGGTACCTATTAAAAAGGATAACAATGAATATAAGTATTTATTCTTTGTAACTCAAAATGGAATCGTAAAGAGAGTAGAATTAAATGAGTTTGATAGCATTCGCCAAAATGGTAAAATTGCGATTGGACTAAAAGACAATGATGAATTAGTGATGGTAAAAGCAACAACAGGCAATGATGAAATAATTATTGCGGGATCAAACGGAAAAGCGGTTCGGTTTGATGAAAAAGCAATTCGAGCAATGGGAAGAGTAGCATCGGGAGTTAAAGGGTTTAATACTGATGGGTCGAAAGTTGTAGGAATAGCGACATCGAAAGAAGGAGAATTTATTTTATCTATTTCTGAAAAAGGATATGGAAAAAAATCTCCATTAGGCGAATATAGAATTACTAACAGAGGTGCAAAAGGGGTAACCACACTGAAAGTTACAGAAAAAAATGGGGAGCTTGTTTCCTTTAAGGCTGTGTCTGGATTAGAAGATTGTATGATTATGACAGATGCAGGGATTGTCATCAGAATTAGTTTGGAACAAGTTTCAACTTACAGTCGGTCAACACAAGGAGTTAGATTGATCAACACAGATACTGAAAGCAAAGTGTCCACAGTGGCTGTCGTGGAAACAGAAGAACAAGAATAAAAATAAGATAAAAAAGAAACCCTCTCAGAGAGCGTTAGCGGGCTTGAGGTAAGGTAAAGACCTTTTAAATAAAAAATAAAGGGTCTTTTTTTGTTGAAAATCTGAATAAAAACAGCTACAAAGCCTTTATTTATAAGGGGATGAAAGCAATTTTAAAGAAATATAAATAATGGGGTGAAATAGCAGAAAAATCAAAATGTTGACAAAAATAGCAAACAGAGATACAATAGGCACATAAAACGAAGAAAAGGATAAGTAAAATCAAAAAGGCATAGCAGAGATCTAGTGGTTGGTGAAAACTAGAGTGTCATTGATTTGAATCTCCCTTGGAGTGGAAGTAAAAAAACTTTCCGGCAACCAACCGTTATTGGGAGAGTTAATTTGTTTCACGTGAAACATTTTAAAGAAGGGTGGCACCACGGAGAAATTCGTCCCTTAAGGGTGCTTTTTTTATTGTCAGGAGGAGAAAAGACATGATTGATATTAAACTAGTGAGAGAAAATCCAGAGATTGTTAAGGAAAATATTAAAAAGAAGTTTCAAGACAACAAACTTGTATTGGTTGATGAAATTATTGAAAAGGATTTGGAATTCAGACAAATTAAGACAAAAGCGGATGAATGCAGAGCGTTGCGTAACTCAAAGTCTAAAGAAATTGGTGGTTTGATGCAGCAGGGTAAGAAGGACGAAGCAGATCGTGTTAAAGAAGAAGTTGGAAGTCTGGGAGATGAAATTAAAGCTTTTGAAGAAAGAGAAGAAATACTTTCAAAAGAAATTAAAGAAAGAATGATGGTCATTCCAAATATTATCCATGATACAGTGCCGCTTGGAAAAGATGACACAGAGAATGTGGAGGTTGAGCGATTTGGAGAAGCGACAGTTCCGAACTATGAAATCCCATACCATACAGAAATTATGGAGAGCTTAGCGGGGTTAGATTTAGACAGTGCAAGGAAAACAAGTGGGAATGGATTTTATTACCTTGTGGGAGATATAGCTAGGCTGCACTCGGCAATGACAACATACGCACGGGACTTTATGATAGACAAGGGATTTACGTACTGTATTCCTCCCTTTATGATTCGCAGTGAAGTGGTACAAGGTGTAATGAGCTTTGAAGAAATGGAAAATATGATGTACAAGGTAGAAGGAGAGGACTTGTATTTGATAGGAACATCAGAGCATTCTATGATTGGACGCTATATGGACACAATACTAGAAGAGGAACAATTACCTCAACGTTATACATCTTCCTCGCCTTGCTTTAGAAAGGAAGTAGGAGCACACGGAATTGAAGAACGAGGGGTGTTTAGGGTTCATCAGTTTGACAAACAAGAAATGGTTGTTCTATGCAAGCCTGAAGAAAGTATGGAGTGGTATGAAAAAATGTGGCAATACAGCGTTGAGTTCTTTAAGACGCTGGATATTCCGGTTAGGACGCTAGAATGTTGTTCGGGAGATCTAGCAGACTTGAAAGTAAAGAGTTGTGATATTGAGGCTTGGTCACCACGACAACAAAAGTACTTTGAAGTGGGTAGCTGCTCAAATTTAGGGGATGCTCAAGCACGACGCATGGGCATTCGAGTTCAAGGTAGCGATGGAAAATATTTCGCACACACTTTGAATAACACGGTTGTGGCTCCTCCGAGAATGTTAATTTCATTTTTGGAAAACAATTTGAAAGAAGATGGTAGTGTAGCGATACCAGAAAAACTACGTGCATATATGGGTGGCATAAAGGAGTTGAAGAAGCGGAAATAAGCCGCTTCTTTTTTAAATGTTTCACGTGAAACATCACAAATAAAATAGACTAGATAAAATAATGGCGATGTGTTAGAATGATAAGGCAATGAAATTGGCAGAAAGAGTGAATATATGACAGTCAGAGTTGGGTTAGATGTTGGATCAACGACAATTAAAGTTATTGTACTGAATGAACAAGACAACATTATTTATAAGAGTTATGAAAGACACAAATCTAGAGTGCGTGAGATGGCTTTACAAAAAATAGAAGAGATAGAGCCATACTTAAAAAATGATCAGATTCAAATTGCAGTAACAGGATCAGCAGGGCTAGGGATTGCGGATTTAGGGAAGCTCCATTTTGTTCAAGAGGTATTTGCTACAACTCAAGCGGTAAAAAAGTTTCATGGTGATACCGATGTGGTTATCGAATTAGGTGGAGAAGATGCTAAAATTATTTTTCTACAAGGAGCCATAGAAGAAAGAATGAATTCTACATGTGCTGGTGGAACGGGAGCTTTCATTGATCAAATGGCAGCGTTACTGAATGTGGAACTAGAAGAATTGGATCAATTAAGCAAAAATTATACGAAGCTATACCCTATCGCTTCACGATGTGGTGTTTTTGCGAAAACAGATGTTCAGCCACTAATTAACCAAGGGGCACAAAAAGAAAATATAGCTGCGAGCATCTTTCAAGCGGTGGTTGACCAAACAATTGCTGGATTAGCTCAAGGGAGAAGAATAAAAGGGAATATCTTATTTTTAGGTGGACCACTATCTTTTAATGAAGGGCTTAGAATGAGATTTATAGAAACACTCAAATTAAATGAAGGTGAAGGAAGACTGCCAGAGACTGGACCATACTTTGTGGCGTTGGGAGCTGCAATTGATGCTGGAAACTCAGAAGAAAGCTATAGCTACAAGCAACTAAAAGAAATATTAGAACGATGTGCGAGGACAAAGATTATTCAAGCAGGGTTAGAACCTTTGTTTGCAAGCGATGAAGAGTATCTGGCATTTAAAGAAAGACACGAAAGTGCAAATGTTAAAGAAAGAGATTTAAAGACCTATAAGGGAAAAGCTTATTTAGGGATTGATGCAGGAAGTACCACGACAAAGATTGCGTTAATTGATGAAGAAGCTAATTTGTTATATTCGAACTATACAAGCAATAAAGGCAATCCTATAGAAGTCGTAAAGCAACAACTTCAACACATCTATGCCACTAATCCATCCCTTATTCTGGCGGGAGCTGGATCTACGGGGTATGGGGAAGAATTAATTCGACAGGCTTTTGGTTTAGACTGTGGGGAAGTAGAAACAGTGGCTCATTATCGTGCTGCTCAATATTTCGAACCAGAAGTAGAGTTTATCATTGATATTGGCGGACAAGATATGAAGTGTTTTAGAATAAAGGATGGCACGATTGATGAAATCATATTAAATGAAGCCTGCAGTAGTGGTTGTGGATCGTTCATTGAAACTTTTGCTCACTCACTAGGGTATGATATTGTTCAATTTTCTCAAATGGGTTTAATGGGTAAAGCCCCAGTAGACTTAGGATCTAGATGTACGGTATTTATGAATTCTAGTGTTAAAGAAGCACAGAAAAATGGTGCGACAGTAGAAGATATAAGTGCAGGGTTGGCACTTTCTGTGGTGAAGAATGCACTATACAAGGTTATTCGAATCAATGATCCTGAAGATTTGGGTAACAAAATTGTAGTTCAAGGTGGAACTTTTTACAATGATACAGTTCTAAGAAGTTTTGAAAGAGAACTAGGTAAAAATGTTATACGACCTAAAATATCTGGGCTAATGGGAGCTTTTGGAATGGCTTTAGTTTCAAGGGAGTTAAACCTTGAAAACAGTTCAACAATCTCATTGGAACAGCTTCAAAGATTTACTCACCAATCTAGTTCGATTAATTGTAATCTTTGTACTAATCATTGTAGTTTAACAGTGAATCAATTTAATGATGGCAAAAAGTTAATTGCTGGGAATAAATGCGAAAGGCCAATCAAGGGACAAGAAGATGTCAGCATCCCTAATGTGTATAGTTTTAAGTATAGTCAACTTGAACGATATAAAAATAAAACAGGAAGCGGGCGATTTGGGCAAGTAGGCATTCCAATGGTTCTCAACATGTATGAAAACTTACCGTTTTGGCATACTTTTTTGACAATACTAGGATTTGATGTGGTTCTCTCTGATAAATCAAATAAAGCTATTTATAATTTGGGACAACATACAATCCCATCAGACACTGCGTGTTACCCCGCTAAGATTGTGCATGGACACATTTTGAATTTGGTCAACAAAGGAATTAAGCAAATCTTTTATCCTGCGATGACATATAATTTTGATGAAGGAATTAGTGACAACTGTTTTAATTGCCCTATTGTAGCCTACTACCCAGAAGTTATTGCATCGAATGTAGATATGGATGATGTGCAATTTCACTATCCATATTTGAGTTTAAACAATCCAAAAGAATTCGTTAAAAAGATGGAGGAAGAGTTTAAGAAGACCCCTTTCAGAATTAGTAAAAAGGAAATTCAAAAAGCAACGCAAACGGCGTATGATGAGTATAAAAAATTCAATCAAGAAATAAAGGAGTATGCTAAGGATGCCCTTGCATCAGCAAAAAAAGAAAACAGACCAATCATCTGTCTTGCGGGCAGACCATACCATGTTGATCCAGAAATTAATCATGGAATTGATCGCTTAATCACATCACTTGGGTGTGCTGTCATTAGTGAAGACAGTGTACCAAAGGAAGTAGCATTTAAAGCCTTTAACGTGCTTAACCAATGGACTTATCATGCACGATTATACCAAGCGGCACAAGCGGTCGCGCAAATGGATAACTGTGAGCTGATTCAACTTGTTTCATTTGGATGTGGACTAGACTCTATTACCACAGATGAGATGAAAGGAATTCTAAAAGATAGTGATAAATTATACACGCAAATTAAGATTGATGAAATTGATAATTTAGGTGCTATAAAAATTAGGATTAGATCTCTTTTAGCAGCGATGAAAAATAGAGGTGATAAAGATGCAAGAAATTAATCGAGTAGAATTTACAGAGGAAATGAAAAAAACACATACGATTCTTATTCCTAATATGTTAAGTTCACATTTTCAAATTGTTGAGAAACTAATGGAAGTGGAAGGATACAAAGCGGAACTATTGCGGACAGATAATGAAAACATTGTTCGTGAGGGAGTTAAGAATGTTCATAATGACACGTGCTATCCGGCACTACTTGTAGTGGGACAAATGATTGATGCACTTAAAAGCGGAAAGTATGATTTAGACCATGTTGCATTGATGATTACACAAACAGGAGGAGGATGTAGAGCAAGCAACTACATTCATTTGCTTCGCAAAGCACTTAAAAATAACGGTATGGAACACATACCGGTTATCTCTGTAAATTTTAGTGGGCTAGAAAAAAACAGTGGATTTAAATTTACCTACAGCTTAATTGTAAAGTTAGTCTATGCCTTAATCTATGGTGATTTAATGATGTGGATTTCTAACCAATGTAAGCCTTATGAGTTGCATAAAGGAGACACTGAAAAAGTAAGTGAAAAATGGATAAAGATAATCGTTGATTCTTTGAACTCTCCCAAATTTTTAAGAGTAAAGCACAATTACCAACAGATACTAAAAGACTACGATGCCATTGTGCGAACAAAAGAAAAGAAAATCCGGGTGGGGATTGTTGGAGAAATTTATATGAAGTATGCACCACTTGGAAATAATAATCTAGAAGAGTTTTTGATTAAAGAAGGTGCCGAACCTGTCTTATCAGGAGTCATGGATTTCATTGCGTATTGTTGTGAGAATATGGTTATGGATTATGAGCTTTATAAAATCAATCGCGTGAACCGAAATGTTGCACGTGTTGTGATTCACTATCTTGTGCATGCACAAAAGAAAATGATTAAAGCTATAAAAAATCATGGTGTCTTTAGACCGATGGCTAACTTCAATGAAGTTAAAGATATTGCGACAGGATATATTTCTAAAGGAGTAAAAATGGGTGAAGGGTGGTTGTTGACAAGCGAGATGTTAGAATTAATTCATTCTGGAACAGAAAATATTGTGTGTACTCAGCCATTTGGTTGTTTACCTAATCACATTGTTGCACGTGGTATGATGAAAAAGATTAAGGACAATTATCCACAATCAAATATTGTGGCGATTGATTATGATCCAGGAGCAAGTCGTATTAATCAACAAAATAGAATTAAGTTGATGCTGTCAAATGCAAAAATGAATGCAAAAGAAGTTGTAAATTAAAAAGTAATTGAGATCAATTACTTTTTTTATTTTGTAAGCAACGACTAAATTTTCCGATAGGGTTCGGAATGTAATCAATAGAAAAAGAGTGGAGAAAATTTACAAAAAACTCTAAGTCATCACCGATTCCATCATTAAGTTCGTATTCGACTTCATAATCGATACACTCACCATAAGAATTAATATCTAAACAAAGTAGTCCTTTTTCTAAAGTGCATTGATGTCGTTTGGTGTGGAGTTGCCCTTTTAACTCCAGTGGTGGAATATCATAGGATGTAAGGACAGATTGTATTTGTGGGTCCTCAAGTGATAAAGAGGGAGTGGGGAATTCAATCTCATTAACGGTTCCATCATCAAGCTTAATTTTTAATGTGAAAAGATAATCTTCTTTAATTTGACGAATGCGGCAAGACATCTTTCGCTCTTTTAAAGATGGTACAGAATCAAAGTAATAATTGGTTTGTGCTATGATTTTTGCTTGGGGGAAATTTTGAATTAGTGCCTCCAATTGTTTTTTTGTAACAAGTGTTTTATATTCGATTTCTAAATGAGATTTCACTTTAAAATCCCCCTTTCTATGTTATAATAACACAAAAGGCAGGGTTGAATTCATGAAATCTTTTGCAGTGATATCTCGACCAGATGAGCACTCAAAAATGCTATCTGATATAATTGAAAAAAAATTAGTGAGTATAGGCTATAGAAATGAGGAGCAAGCTGTTGATCTTTGCGTTGTTGTTGGGGGTGATGGCACTTTTCTTCGAGCTGTGCAGCAGCATAAAGCGTGGCTAACAAAAACGGCATTTATCGGAATTCATACAGGGACATTGGGTTTTTTCTCTGGTTATTACGAAGAGGAAATTGATCAATTTTTTGAAGATATTCAAGAGAAAGAAATGATTATAAAAGAGGCTGACTTATTAGAGGTGACACGGTTAGGAAGCTCAGAGAAACTAATGGCACTGAATGAAATTCGTGTAGAGAATTCAACAAAAACACAAGTTCTTGACATAACAGTGAATGAAGAGTTTTTTGAACAATACCATGGAACTGGAATATGTATAGCGACACAATTGGGCTCAACAGCCTATAATCGCTCGATTCAAGGGGCTGTGGTTGCGGAGGGATTGTCTGTAATGCAGATTAGTGAAATTGCAGGAATTCATCATAATAAATATCACTCATTAGGGTCATCGCTTATCGTGCCCGCAGATGCAGTGATACAGCTACATTCTTCGGATTTTGAAGGAGCAGTGCTTTGTGCAGATAGTCAGTGTGTTTCGCTTCAAAAGGAAGAAACTATCACTTGTAGAAAATCGAGTATAAAGGTGCGAATAGCACAGTACAAAACAGTGAGCTATCTTTCAAAAGTGAAGGGATTATTCTCGTGAGTTGGCTGGACGAAATAAAAGCATATGAACCACAAGATGCTCAAGAAGAAAAAGACCAAGAGAAGATACTTCAATTTTGTAAAAATCATGATAATGCTTTGTTTAGAGAAAATGTGGCAGGCCACTTCAGCAGTAGCGGGTTTATTGTAAATCCTGCAAGAGATAAGGTACTAATGGTGTATCATTTAATTTTCCAAACCTATGCCTGGACTGGTGGACACATAGATGGGGAAGAGGACTTCTTAGAAGTAGCAATAAAAGAAGCGATGGAAGAGACGGGGCTTCAAAAATTAACGCAGTTAACCCCAATTATCGCTCTGGATGTGTTACCTGTGCAAGCACATATAAAAAATGGGCAACCAGTAATAGCACATGACCACTTCAATGTAACGTATGCCTTTGAAGCTGATGAGAGCCAGGTTTTAGTGGTTAAGGGAGATGAAAATAGCGATGTAAAATGGATTAAAATTAAAGAATTAGAAAAATGGGTAAAAGAAAAAGAGATGATAAAGGTTTATCAAAAGATACTTAAACGCTTAATCTAATTGAAGTCCAAGGGCAAAAATGGTATGATAATCAAGTGAGGTGAGGTAGATGAGAAAATGGCATGCCTTGATGGAAATATTGCAGATTCCATTAAAAGTGCTTTTTATAGCAGTTCTTTTTTTAGGAGTTGGAAACTTGATGACAAGCTCAGTATTCAGCTCTTACTGGGTAATCCAAAACCAGTATGCTTTAATTTTCGCTGAAATTTTGACAAGATTAGGAAGCTTTTTAATTTTATATAGTCCATTTCTTTTTTTCTTGAGATTGGTTTCCAGAAGAACTAATGGGATTGTAACCATTTCAATGGGACTTGCAGGATACTTTACATTTTTAATTTGTACAATATTCTTTGCAGATCCACAATTCACACAAACAGTGACATCATCATTATTTGGAATTAGCATTAGCTCATCTAAAGTTAGTTACCTAACAGGAGCACATTATCCTATTCAAACTGGGATGATTGGAATTATTCTTTTGACCTTTACAACAAGGTTGGCGTACAGCCAATCACGTAAAAAAAGGGCGTATGGAATTTTCTCTTTTATTGACCGCGATGTGTGGGGGATGTTGCTGAATGCCTTCTATGGTGTACTGTTAGCATTTGTAGTCAGCGTTGGATGGTCGTTTTTCATGGATGGAATCAATCAAATCATAACGTTTATTTCATCAGACATTACTAATCCTATTAATTTATTTATTTATGGAGGAACTGAAAAAATATTATCCGCACTTGGATTATCTAATTTAATCCGCAACCCCTTTTGGTTTGGTTCAGCTGGGGGAACGTGGGCTAACTTAGTTGGGAGTAGTGTTGCCGGTGATGTTAATATCTGGACTACAATGACAGCGCAAAACCTAGTTCCAGCAGGAGTTGGGCGATTTATAACACCAAGTTATGTTTTAAATATTTTTGCAATTCCTGGAATGATTTTTGCAATGTATAAGCTATATAGTGATCGCTTAGAAAGAAGAACTATTCGCCTGTTTTTTGTGATTGCGATTTTGGCATCATTACTTATTGGAATAAGCTTACCATTAGAAATTATGTTGGTACTGTTGTGTCCTTTACTATTCGTGTTTCACGTTTTATTTTCTGGGGCATTGTATGGAATATTTCAAGTACTAGGAGTTTCTTTAGGGTTTTCTTATAGCGGGAGCTCATTGCTTGCACTTCCAGGAAACTTATTAGAACTTTTGAATTATGTTCGTAACCCCAACTACCAACAAGCAGTAATATACATAGCGATTATTGGGGCTGCGAGTGCACTGGTTTACTATGGAGTGACCCAAATCTACTTTAGATATCTAGCGATTGACTTGTTTAAAGGGGGAGAGTTGGTAGTATATATTGAAGAAACAATTGATGCAATGGGAGGTGTTGAAAACATTAGAATGTTGCACTCTTCTATTAATAGAATTACGATTCAAGTATATGACTCACGAAACATTGATTTATTTAAAATTAGAGAATTAGGAGCAAGTAGAATTGTTGAAACCAAAGCTGGGTTTTCTCTGGATTATGGGCCAGGGTCTTATATTATCCGCCGTGGGATTGAAAAAAGGCTAAAGGATACAAGGCGAGTTGAAGTTGCGTAAGAGATGGTGATAGCCATCTCTTTTTATCAAAGTGAGAAAAAGTTACTTCTTAAGGGGTAAAACTTGCATCTTGGCTAACAATTGTTTACAAAGAAAGCACAAATCATATAATTAAAAGTGTGGGGGAAGTTTTATGAAAGTGAGATTTGAAGTCGAAGATGGGCTTCAAGAGGATGAGGTTGTTATTCGCTGTTCAAAAATAAGGCAAGAGCATCTGGATATACAAGACCTCATCGAGGAGAAAAACAAAGAAACACTTCATCTTGAGTTTCACAATCAAGGAAAACAGTATTACCTTTCATTAGATACGATTCTCTTTTTTGAAAGTTTAGGGGATGGAGTTGTTGCACAAACAAAAGAAACGCAATATCAAGTGAAATTGAGATTGTATGAGTTAGAAGAAAAATTGCCAAGTTATTTCAAACGAATATCAAAGTCAGCGATTGTGAATATGGATAAAATTTATTCTATTAACAGAGACTTAACATCATCAAGCTCAGTTGAGTTTTTAGGAACAGGCAAAAAGGCGTATGTATCTAGAAATTATTATAAAGAATTAAAAGCTAGTTTAAACAAAAAAAGGAGGAAATAGCAATGAAAAGGAATCAATTTTGGGGATTAATATGGATAGCGGTAGCGATAATAACAGTCGCAAGCATGCTTATGGATTTTGAGTGGGGGTCAGTCGGTTTTACAGTTGTTGTACTGATGATTATGGTTAGGAGTATACAATCAAGAAACTTCTACGGGATTTTCTTGCCACCAGTTTTCTTAGTGAGTTATTTTGTTCATAAAAGGGTGTTAGATATACCTTTTGAATTAGCAACTGCAGTATTAGCGGCAATAGCAGCATCAATTGGGTGTTCGTTATTGTTTAAGAAAAAAAAGACTTATGAATATAGTGCAAACTATTCTGGTGGTGAGCAATGGGATGCCGATTCGCACGACTATACTTCAAGTTCTACTGAGGATAAGAAAGAAAATTACAGCTTCGATGCTAGTTTTACATCAAGAGTTCATTATGTTGATACCAACACCTTAAAAAGTGTGCACTGTACCAGTTCGTTTGGTAGTTTGGAAATTCATTTAACACAAGCACAAATGAAGGAAGATACCGTGGCAGTCTATCTAGATGCCAGTTTTGGGTCAGTTAAAATTTATGTTCCTGCAACATGGCGTGTCGAAGATTTAACAACGTGTGCCTTTGGATCAACAGAAATAAAAGGTGGGTATACTCAAGACACAGAGAAAGTTATTCAAATTCGGGGAAATGTTAGCTTTGGAAGTGCAGAGATTTTCTACGTTTAAATTTGGACTAATACATAAGACGCAAAAGCGTCTTTTTAATGACATAAAAGTAGTTTAAAGCATTCCAAAGCTGTGGGATATTTGATATAATAGAAAAAAATATGGAGGAAGGAATTTTATGAGTTATCAGGCATTATATAGAACCTATCGTCCGACCTCTTTTGAAGAAGTTGCAGGACAAAAGCATGTGGTGATGACACTGATGAATGCAGTGAAACAAAATAAAGTAGCTCATGCATATTTATTTTGTGGTCCCAGAGGAACAGGAAAAACATCAATAGCTCGATTGTTGGCGAAAACGCTGAATTGTGAAAACCAAGAGAGCGCTCCATGCAATACTTGCTCTAACTGTTTATCAAGTCGAGAGGGAACACATCAAGATATTGTTGAAATTGATGCTGCAAGTAATAGCGGGGTTGATCAAATCCGAGACCTAATCGAAAAGGTAAAGTATTCACCAATCCAAGGAAGACTGAAAGTATATATCATTGATGAAGTTCACATGTTATCACCAGGAGCATTTAATGCATTACTTAAAACATTGGAAGAACCACCGGGACATGTAGTGTTTGTTTTGGCAACAACCGAGCCACATAAAGTATTGCCGACAATTATTTCAAGATGTCAGCGATATGATTTTTCAAAAGTCCGTGATGACGAAATTATTAGCAGAATGAAACATGTCTTGGGCATTGAAAAGGTAGAAGTAGAAGAAGATGCTCTGCGTCTAATTGCGACACTTGCTGATGGTGGGATGAGGGATGCACTAAGTATTTTAGATCAATGCATTGCTTATGCACAAAATAAAATTACAGCACAACATGTTAATGATATTTATGGTATTACAACAGTAACACAAAAAATAGAATTGTTAGATAGCGTATTTGGACAAGATGCGAAAAAATTATTATCACTAATTCAAGAATATAACGAAAAAGGAATTGATGTTAGAAGACTGACAAGTGATTTGATTGAGGTTTTAAAAGAAGGTGTCATTTACAACTATACCAAAGATGAAACCTTATTAAAAATACTATCAGCGACAGAAGCGAAAGAATTAATTTTAAAAATTGATGTGCAGAGTGCATTGGGTATGGTAGATGTATTAATGGAAACAACCACATCATATCGTAATGCCAGTAACGTTACTTCTTATTTTGAAGTTGCGGTATTGAAGATGATGGCGATTAGCGACAAAGGAGTAATGGGTCAAGTTAACCCTGTAATAAAAGATGTTGTGAAAAAAGAAATTGTGAAAGAAGAAAAATTACAAACAGAAGTGAAAACAAAAGAAATAGAACCAGTAAAAAAAGTAACAAAGAAAAAAGAAACAAAAGAAGAGTTATCGATTGAGTTTGTATTGGGATTACTTGTTCAAGCAAATAAAGAGACCAAAGAAAATGATCGACAACAGTGGAAGTTACTCGATTCAAAAGTAAACGATTTAGAGCATGCACGATGGGCAAGATTGCTTGTGGATGCGAGCGTTGAAGCAAGTGGAGATGATTTTGTTCTGTTGGTGTGTGACACAGAAATTACAGCAAGTCAAATTAATGAGTCTGAGAATAATAAAGCACTGTACACTTTTGTTAAAGAGCAATTAGCACTTGATAAAATGATATATGCTGTATCCCAAGATTCATTTATGAGAGTGACATCAGAGTTTAGAGAGCGATATCAAAATCAAACATTACCAGAAAAGATTTTTGTAGAACGCTATCCTGAAGCAGAGCAAGAAGTAAAAAAAACAAAAGTTGAGCAACTCGAAGATCTCTTTGGAGATAGGTTAGAAGTTATAGATGAATAAAGGAGAAAAGAAATGGACATTCAAAAATTATTAAAGCAAGCACAAAAAATGCAAGGAGATATAAAAAAAACTGAAGCTGAACTGAATGAAAAAGAGTACGCCGGTAGTGCTAGCAATGGTGCGGTAAGGATCATCTTAAAGGGAAGTTATGAGGTTGTATCAATGAGTATTGAAGATGATTTAGTAGACAAAGAGAATAAAGAAATGTTGATTGACTTAGTGCAGATTGCAATGAATGATGCAATGAGGAAAGTAAAAGAAGATCGTGATAAATTGATGGGGTCACTAACAGGCGGTGTATCCTTTCCTGGGATGTAGTCATGTATCCTAAAGCATTAGAAGATCTTATTGAAGCGTTTAGAATTCTTCCTGGAGTAGGATCTAAAACAGCAGAGAGATATGCACTATTAATGTTAGATAAAACAGAGGAAGAAATTCAGCAGTTTGCTAAGTCGCTACTTCGAGTTAAAGAAGAAATCAAAACATGTCAACGCTGTGGGAATTTTTGTGCAGATGAGTTATGTGGTATTTGCCAAGATGGACGGCGCAATGATAAGGTTATTTGTGTGGTGGAGTCTGCAAAAGATATCATCGCAATGGAAAAGACAAGAGAATACAAAGGTGTCTATCATGTGTTACAAGGAGTTCTCTCTTCAACAAAGGGAATTCTTCCAGAAGACATTAACATCGACTCCTTATTAAAAAGAGTTAGTGGAGAAGTGGATGAAGTGATTATTGCGACAAACCCAACAATGGAGGGTGAAACAACAGCGATGTATTTGGAACGTATTTTAAATCGTGAAAATTTGTTGATCACAAGAATTGCACATGGGTTACCTATGGGTGGACATTTAGATTATGCAGATGAGTTAACCTTAATAAAAGCATTAGAAGGCAGAAAGAAAATGAGTTAGTGGTAAGATAAGTAAGCAACTCTTGATGGGTTGTTTTTTCTTAATTCAAGCACCACTATGCAGTTGCTTAAGTTTGAGAAAGAAGAAATAGAAGAAAATATTTGTAGAATATGCTATAATGCCAATATAAATTTGGAGGTGCTAAGATGAAAAGTGATATTCAAATTGCTCAAGAAAATCAAATGGAAGAAATTACTAGCATAGCACAAAAAATAAACATGGAGTCAGAAGATTTAAGTTGTTATGGGAAATATAAAGCAAAAGTATCAAACAGGGTGTTTGAAAAAAATAAAGAAAAAAAAGATGGGAAACTAATTTTAGTGACAGCAATTAACCCAACAAAGGCAGGGGAAGGGAAGTCAACAGTGACAATCGGGTTGGTAGATGGACTTGCAAGTCTTAACCAATCCGTTATGGGGTGTTTAAGAGAACCATCAATGGGGCCTGTATTTGGTATGAAAGGTGGAGCTACAGGGGGAGGATATACTCAAATTGTTCCTATGGAAGATATTAATCTGCATTTTACAGGGGATATGCACGCAATTACGGCAGCCAATAATTTAATTGCCGCCATGCTGGATAATCATCTTTATCAAGGGAATAAATTAAATATTGACCCTGAAAAAATAGTTTGGAAAAGATGTCTGGATATGAATGATCGCTCACTTCGAGAGATAACGATTGCTCAAAATAAAAAAAGCAACGGAATAGAAAGAAAAGATTCTTTTTGCATCACGGTAGCCACCGAAGTCATGGCGACACTTTGTTTAGCAAGAGACAGAGAAGACTTTAAAAAGCGAATAGGACGATGTGTTATTGCCTATAGCATTGACGGAAATCCGATAACAGTTGATGATTTAGGAGTAAGTGGAGCGGTGGAAGTAATCATGAAAGATGCCTTAGAACCGAACCTTGTTCAAACATTAGAAAAAAATCCGGTCTTTGTTCATGGCGGACCATTTGCGAATATAGCACATGGATGTAACTCTGTCATTGCCACCAAAACAGCCTTGAAGCTAGTGGACTATGTGGTGACTGAAGCAGGTTTTGGATCAGATTTAGGAGCTGAAAAGTTTTTAGACATTAAATGCCGCTTAGCAGATATCCAACCAACAGCAGTTGTGCTTGTTGCGACAATTCGGGCATTAAAGATGCATGGTGGAGAAAGCGAAAATGCACTAAGTAAGGGGATAGAAAACTTGGAAAAACATATTGAATCCATTAGTGAATATAAGCTTCCTTGCGTGGTGGCTTTAAATAAGTTTGAAGGCGACACAGAAGATGAAGTAAACTTAGTTGCAAGGTGGTGTCAAAGCAAATCAGTGCCATTTTCAGTGACAGAAGGGTGGTCTAAGGGCGGATTGGGAGTCCAAGATTTAGCTAGAAAAGTAATCAATCTGTGTGCTGTACCTAATGAATTTCAGTATATTTATGATTTAGACTGGTCGATAGAAAAGAAAATAGAAAAGATTGTCACAGCTGTTTATGGTGGGAAACGGGTAATTTTTAGTGAAGAAGCTCAAAGAGATATTAAATTAATGGAGAAATGGAACTGGGATAAACTCCCAATTTGTATGGCTAAAACACCCATGTCATTGAGTGATGATCCCACAAAAATTGGGCGACCGAGAGATTTTGAAGTTCGAGTACAGCGGCTTAAAGTATCGGCAGGAGCAGGGTTTGTGATAGCTTATACAGGGAATATCATGACGATGCCAGGACTTCCATGTGAGCCAGCAGCTTTGAAAATTGGAATATGTGATAGTGGAAAAATTCAAGGACTATTTTAAATAAGGTGGGTCACAAAAGAGAATATAGACAGAATGTATAAAAAAGAATAGAGTGTTACTCTATTTTTTGTTATAATGAGAAGGCGGAGGAGAGCATGAAAATAGAAGAATTTATTCAACAATGCCAAAAACAAGGGCTACAATTAAATGAAAATCAAATTTCCCAATTTCAAAGATATGCAGCATTATTAAAAGAGTGGAATGAGAAAATGAATCTAACTGCAATTGTAGAATTTGAAGAAGTTTTGGATAAACACTTTTATGATTCATTACTACCTTCATTTTCACTATTACTTCATGGGAGACTATGTGATGTAGGATCAGGAGCAGGATTTCCTTCCGTTCCTTTAAAAATCGCATACCCTAATTTAGAAGTTACCATTGTTGAACCACTAGGGAAAAGAGTTAAGTTTTTAGAAGAAGTGATTCAACAACTAGGACTAGAAAAAATTGAGTGTGTTAATGAGAGAGCAGAGGATTATTGCAAAAAAGCAAGAGAGTCTTTTGATATTGTGAGTGCTCGTGCGGTAGCGAATTTGAAAATTTTATCAGAGTTATGCATTCCTCTTATTTGTGTAGGGGGATTGTTTATTGCGATGAAAGGTGCACAAGGGCTAGATGAAAATCAAGAAGCAGAACAGGGATTAACAACATTAGGAGTTCAGTTAGAACAAAGTGTTGAGCGAGAATTGAGCGATGGATCTAAAAGGATTAATTTGTTTTATCGAAAAGTGAATAAAACACCCGGGAAATATCCACGACAGTTTGCTCAAATAAAGAAAAATCCATTATAAGTTAGGAGTATATATGAAAGAAATTTTAAATATTAGTGTGCAAGACATTCGACCAAATAGATATCAACCAAGAATGGAATTTGATACAAATGCCTTGGAAGAGTTAGCTCAATCAATAATGGAAAATGGATTGATTCAGCCCATTACTGTTAGAAGGATTGAAGATAGTTATGAATTAATTGCCGGAGAGAGAAGATATCGTGCTTGCTTGTTGGCGGGATACAAAGAAGTACCGTGTTATATCATGACATCAACAGAGGATCAAGCAGCGCAGCTAGCGTTAGTTGAAAATATTCAACGAGAAAATTTAAGCGCAATTGAAGAAGCAAGATCATTTCTTCAAATCATGAGGCAAGCTTCTTTAACACAAGCACAGCTAGCGAAAAAAATTGGAAAGACACAATCAACCATTGCCAATAAAATTCGACTACTTAATTTACCCGATGAAATTAAAGAAGGGTTAATGCAAAAAACAATAAGTGAAAGGCATGCAAGAGCGTTACTAAGTTTAGATGAAGAAGAGCGACTTAATGCATATCATGTTGTTGTGGAACGGGGGTATAACGTAAGACAAACCGAAGGCTATGTAGAAGAAAGGTTAGGAGACAAAGCCCCTAAGCAAAAGAAATCGAAGACAAAAGGATTTACAAGGAACACTCAAATTGGATTAAACACAGTGAATGAATGTGTTGTCAAAATAAAACAAATTGGTATTGATGTGACATCAGAAGTTGATGAGACAACAGATGATGTTCGTGTGATTATCAAATTCCCAAAATAGAATTAGGTGGTGATGGAGATGGGGAAAATTATTGCAGTAGCAAATCAAAAAGGTGGAGTTGGAAAAACAACAACGAGTATTAATTTAGCAGCGGGATTAGCATACTTACATAAAAAAGTGTTGTTGGTGGACTTTGATCCACAAGGAAATGCATCTCAAGGGATTGGAACGAAACGGAAAAAAAATCAAAAAACAGTTTATGAAATGATTTTGGGAGAAGCAAACCCAAAAGACACAATCGTATCTTTAAGTGTTCCTCCAATGGATGTGATTACCGCAAACATTAATCTTTCAGGTGCAGAGCTAGAAATGGCGAGTATTGCTGAAGGAAGAGAAAAATTGTTGGCAAATAAACTTGCAGAGATAGTAGACCTTTATGATTTTATTATCATTGACTGTCCACCATCACTAGGGCTTTTAAACACGAATGCATTAACTGCAGCTGATGCAGTAATTATTCCGGTGCAATGTGAATATTATGCACTGGAAGGATTAACTCAACTCCTAAGCACGATTAGATTAGTACAACGATTATTTAATCCAAGACTAACCATTGAAGGAGTACTTTTAACGATGTTTGATAACCGCACTAAATTGTCAGTGGAAGTCCAACAAGAAGTTCGAAAATATTTTAAAGAAAGAGTTTATAAAAGTTTCATTCCACGCAATATTAAATTGGCTGAAGCTCCAAGTTGTGAGCAATCAATCTTTGATTATGAAATTAAATCAGAGGGAGCAAAAGCTTATGCTTCTTTAGCTCGTGAAGTGATTAATGCAGCGGAGAGGGAGGCAAAGAAATGAGTGAAAAAAAATCAAAATTAGGTAAAGGATTAGGCTCTATTTTTGGAGATAACTTAACTGAGGTTTTAGAAGATATTCAACATGGTCGAGTGGATGCAGGAAAATCAAGTGAACTTGAAATTAGTGAAATTCGTGCAAATCCATATCAACCAAGAACTCATTTTGATGAAGAGGCATTAAAGGAATTAAGTGCATCAATTAAAGAGCATGGTGTATTTACTCCAATCCTTGTCCGTAAAAGTATTCAAGGCTATGAAATTATTGCTGGGGAAAGACGCTGGAGGGCAAGTAAAAAAGCAGGACTAAAAACAATTCCTGCAATGGTGGTAGATTTCAGTGATGAACAAATGATGGAAGTTTCTATTTTAGAAAATGTACAGCGTGAAAATTTAAATCCGATGGAAGAAGCGCTAGCTTATCAAAATTTATCGGATCGATTAAACTATACACAAGAAAAGGTGGCAGAGAGATTAGGAAAATCAAGGGTTCATGTCACCAATATGATGCGCTTATTAAAACTTCCTCAACCTATTCAAGAATTAGTTTCAACAAAAAAATTGTCAATAGGACATGCGCGACCATTAATTTCATTGGATGAAGATGACGCTTTAGATCTTGCAGAAAGAATTATAAAAGAAAGATTATCAGTTCGAGAAGTTGAACAAATTATTAAGTCTCAATCACAAGGGAAATCAAGCAATAAAAAAGAAGAAAAAAGAAAAGATCCTAATTTAGTTTATGTTGAAAACTTAATGGAACTTAAACTTCAAACAGCTGTAGTGGTTGAAAATCATAAAATTCAAATTACTTATACAAGTGATGATGACTTAAATCGCATTTTAGAACTATTAGGATGTATTGAAGAATAGAATGGGCTACTTAAAGTAGTCTTTTTTCTTGACAAAAAAGGATTGAGGAGTAAAGTTAGATAGTAATGGTTAAAGGAGATAAATTATGCAAGCAATCATGGAAACGCTATTTGATATTTTATACTTATCAACAGCAATAGCAATGGGATGGATTATGTTGAGACAGGCAACAGATAAAAAGTATAAATTATTTGGGGTGATGACATTAATTTTAGGGATTGGAGATGCCTTTCATCTTGTACCAAGAATGATAGGATTATGTACTACAGGGTTAGAAGATTATACGGTAGCCTTAGGAATTGGAAAACTGGTTACATCCATAACGATGACTATTTTTTATGTTTTGTTGTATCGTTTTTGGTGTTTGCGATTTGGAAAAGAAAGCAAAGCAATGACGGGGGTAATCTATGGACATGCGATAGTAAGAATTGCTTTGTGTCTATTACCACAAAATCAATGGACTAGTGCCGATGCACCACTAATGTGGGGAATTATAAGAAATATTCCATTTGTGGTGCTTGGAATCTTGGTTTTTGCGGTATTTGTAAAAACACGAAGTCAAAGTAAAACCTTAAAATATATGCCACTAGCTATAGCGTTAAGCTTTGCCTTCTATATTCCGGTTGTCTTGTTTGCAGATGCTATACCTCTTGTGGGGATGTTGATGTTACCTAAGACGTGCATGTATGTGTGGATGATTTGGATGGGCTATAAGGATATGAAAGCTGAATAAAGCATTAGTGTAGAAAGGGTCATAGAAGACTCTTTTTATGATATATCTTTTCCTTATCGACCCACTCTGGCTTATTAACTACAGGATACTTGGCGATGATTTTTTAGTCTTGGGTGACTAACTTAATTCTGTAAATTACAATAATTTCAAAAAAAGAGTAAAAAGCCCTTGAAAATAAACTGTTAAGGGTGTAAAATTTAGTCACTAAATAAGGAGGAATAACAATGGCCGGAAGAATAGCAATGGATGTTGAGGAGTTGTATGCAAAGTCAGCAGAATTCACATCAGAATCAAGTGAAGTAGAAGCTATGGTATCACGCTTAGATACAATGATCACCACCTTAAGAGA
>JBKECT010000040.1:0-117058 GCA_047974855.1 Anaerorhabdus sp. | reverse complement strand
CGTAACATCTGTGTATTCTCCAACTGTCGCTTTATAACTCCCTTTACTTACCGTGAACTCTACTGTCACTTCTGCACCGGTTTGTTTATCAAACACTTTAACTTGTGCATCTTTTAAAATTCCTGCATCTGCAGTGTCGACTAGAGCAACTCTATTGTCAAACACTGTTGCTGTGATAATATAAGTATCACCTGCTGTAAAGCTCCCATCATTCACAAGTACGGTTTGTGTTGCTTCAGCTTTGTTTCCATCACTATCTGTCACAGTGTAGGTAATACTCACTACACCGGCTACTGAAGTATCAATCGTTGAAGTTGACATAGCTACATCAGCTAAAGTTAAGCTATCTTCTGCATCGCTTACTGATACTCCTGACAAGATATCAAAACTTTCTCCAACTTTTACTTCTGTGAAATTGGGAACTGTCACTGTTGGTAGTCCGCCAGTAATTACTGTCGCACTCACTATTCTTGTCGCTGCTGTATCATTTTTTACCGTCACCGTAACATCTGTGTATTCTCCAACTGTCGCTTTATAACTCCCTTTACTTACCGTGAACTCTACTGTCACTTCTGCACCGGTTTGTTTATCAAACACTTTAACTTGTGCATCTTTTAAAATCCCTGCATCTGTGGTATCAACTTGTGATATTCTATTTTCAAAATCTGTTGCTTTGATAATATAAGTATCACCTGCTGTAAAGCTTCCATCATTCACAAGTACGGTTTGTGTTGCTTCCACTTTGTTCCCATCACTATCCGTTACTGTGTATTTAATATTCGCAACACCTGCTACCGAAGTATCGATTGTTGCAGGTGACATAATGACATCACTAACTGCAAGTGTATCTTCTGTATCACTAACTGTAACTCCTGTGGTTAGTGAGAACATATCGCCGACATTAATTTCTGTAAAGCTTGGTACCGTTAATACCGGATTATTTCCTGCGACTACCGTTGCAGTCACCACTCTTGTCGCTGCTGCATCATCTTTAACTGTTACAGTGACATCTGCATATTCTCCAGCTTCAGCTTTGTAACTTCCTTTATCCACTGTAAACTCTACTGTCACTTCTGCTCCAGTTTATTTATAAAACACATTAACTTGTGCATCTTTTAATATTCCTGCATCTGCAGTGTCTACTTGTGCAACTCTATTTTCAAAATCTGTTGCTTTGATAATATAAGTATCACCTGCTGTAAAGCTCCCATCATTCACAAGTAAGGTTTGTGTTGCTTCAGCTTTGTTTCCATCACTATCTGTCACAGTGTACTTAATATTCACTACACCAGCTACTGAAGTATCGATTGTTGCCGGTGACACAACGACATCACTAACTGCAAGTGTATCTTCTGTGTCACTAACTGTAACTCCTGTGGTTAGTGAGAACGTATCACCGACATTAATTTCTGTAAAGCTTGGTACTGTTAGCACTGGAATTTCTCCTGCTACAACTTCCCCAGTAAAAATCACTTTTGCTGTTGCATCATCTGTCACTGAAGCTGTGAACTCATAAACTCCAACAACAGCCTTATAACCATTATCCACTATAGTTAATGGTGTTGTCGCAGTAACATTTTTTCCTGTAAGTCCATCATAAACTACAAGTTTAGATCGACTGATAACTTCACTTTGACTAGTGTTCACTTCACCAATGCGAAGTTTAAAGCTTGTTGCTTTAATAACATATTTGCTTCCAACAACATAAGTGCCATCATTAATAACGACAACCCTATTTTGCACTACTGTATTCCCATGGCTATCTGTAACATGATATTCCACGCTGTGAAGACCTATAGGAAGACTTGTTAAATCTGTTGGTGTTGTTACACTATCCGTAACTACACCATCTTCCGCATCACTCGCACTCATCCCAGTTTTAAATGTCGTTGTCGTTGCTGTTCCTGTTTGAACATCTAATATTAAAGGATCAAATGTAATCTTTGGTAACCCATCAATTGTCCCTGTTATAGTGTTTGTCACGTCTACTGTAGTTCCATCAGTTCCTATTACTTCAAATTTAATCTGATGTGTACTATTTTCTGTTTGTGCCCATGTATCTTTAGTAATATTTATTACCACTTCACTTGTTACATCTTTACCATCTGATAAACGATACACTTGAACTTTAGCCTGCTGTTTCAAAAAAGCATCGGTATCCTGAAATTCTTGAAATCCTATATTAAAGTCTCCTGCATCAAGTGCATATTCCGTTCCTATTTGCATTGAGCCATCATTGACAATAACTGTTCCTTTTTTTTGTGCTCCATTTCCCTCTTCATCCACAACACTCATGGTCGCAAAATAAACCCCTGTTTTGCCAAATGTAATCCCTGTTGTATCGCCTGATAATTGACTATTCAAATCTTTAGCCACAAACTCTGATGCATTAATTCCAAACAATGAAATCATCTCTTCATTTGTCAAACTTGTTTTAGAATTTGAAATACTAACCATCTCATTAGTCAATGCCAAACTTGGAAGAACATCCTGAACCACAACCGAACATGTCGTTGTAACCTTATGCCCTTTTGTATCTGTCACTTCAAAGTCAATTGTTCGTTTTAATGGTGACGGTTTAGTCGAATCAAAGTTTGCTGCTGGTCTTACAACAATCTTACCATTAATTGCAGTGTCCACATCATCTGTTGCCACAGCACCACAAAGTGTTTTGATTTCTGCATCCGTTAGTGGTGTTGCAACTTCGTCCATCACAACATCAGCAGTTGCTGTTAGTGTCGGTGGTCCATCCACAATAACACTCGCATTGTCCAAAGCATAGAAACGAATAACTTCTGAGTCTCCTGCACTCTGTTCTTGTTTTTCAATTTTATATGAATGATAGTTAACTCTTGAACTCATTTCAACACTCGAGTAAGCCTTTGCTGGAACATCGAATGTAATGGTTACATTGCTTGCAACTTCCATAGTTGATGTAATGTTTATGCTATCTAACACAAACGTTACTGTTCCTGATGTTTCAGATGTAACCATGGTACTTGATGTGTATTTCACGCCATCAATCATCACCACTACATTTTTTATTTGTGTTAAGTCCAATGAAGCATTTTTATCAGTGAATATAAATTCTACCCCTGACGCATTATCTCCTGATTTGTATTCAAAGAAACCTTCAACTGAAACATCTTTACTTAATGTATTTTGCTTCAGAGTAAGTAAGTTATCAAATACGGCATCACTATATAGTTGAATGTCATCAACTACGTTACATACTTTCAGCGTTGAACATGCTCCCTCTGGATAAACACTCACTAAAGCATATCGTCCTTTTTCCATTCCTTGAGGAACCACATAAATTCCTGAAAATCTAGTGCTGCTTCCCTGTCTTAGAGTAGAATAATTTGATTGTAATCGATAGTTGTTATTATAGTTATTATCTGCAATCCCATCAAACGGAAAAAGGTCCCCGTTCATATTCGCACTATAGGGTGACTTCTCATATGCTGGTCCAATAAACCCATTCATGTTTTGATTTGGATTACCATAGACATTAGATCGTCCTCGATGCTCATACGTATAAAAAAGTCGCTGACCCACAGTGAAGTCAAAATCTTTAAATATAGCAGCCACTGACTCTGCGTTTAGTTCAACTCCAATTGTCCCATTTGGACTGTCTCCAACAACTTGAATTTTTCCGTTGTCATCGGTTGTTCGCCAACCTGTCATACAGGCAACATCAATCGTTGCATCATAATTTTGCGATTCACATGTATTGAAATTTTGCGATTCATTTACTTGCCTTTGATTAATCAGTGCATTAGTTTCATCCATGTTATATCCTGGAAGATCTCCTGCCGTCGTTTTTGTTTCTGTTTGCACCTCCACCTCTGGAGAAGGCGTTGAATTTATTTCAAGTGCATTGACACCATAAGAAAAACTACTTATTGTAATAAGTATACTCCATAATATTTTCAATCCCCTCATCTTTGTCATATTCCCCTCTTCTTTCTATGTCATATTAATTGTACTTTATTTAATAATAAATTATTATGATCGACACTTCAAGAAAGTTTCTGATTAGTTAAACTAATAAAAAAGTCATAACTAAAATAATTTATAGTTATAACTTTTTATAGTCTAATATCTTTTCATTGCCTTTTCTACTTCTCGTTTTGTTGTTCTATCTTTGTCTGCTTGTCGCTTGTCATGAAGCTCTTTTCCTTTTGCTAAAGCAATTTCAAGCTTTGCATTACCACGCTTCAAATACATTTTAACAGGAACAACCGTGTACCCTTTTAACTTTACTTTATTTGCTAATTTTTTTATTTCTAATTTGTTTAGTAATAATTTTCTTTGCCTTGTTTCATCATGATTAAATCGATTGCCGTGATCATATTGTGCGATATGCATTTCTTTTATGAATGCTTCTCCTCCAATAAAAGAAATGTATGCATCTTTAAACTGAACTTTACCCTGTCTAATTGACTTAATTTCTGTTCCAACCAAAACAATCCCCGCTTCATAAAACTCTTCAAGGAAATAATCGTGCTTTGCTTTTTTATTCAATGCAATTATCTTTTCACCCATATCTACCTCCATCGTTGAATTTTATCTTTTTTGGGTTTCATCACTTCAAAATCAACTGTTCTATTTCTTTTATTAGCTCCAATGCATCGAATCATCACTTTTTCGCCTAAGCGATAAACTTTACCTGTTCTTTCTCCACGTAAAGTTAAGTTTAATGGATCATAATGATAATGATCATCTCGTAAATTTTGCACATGCACTAGTCCCTCAATTGTATTTGCTAATTCCACAAAAAATCCGAAAGAGTTAATCGAACTAATAATGCCCTCTTCTACTAGGCCCACATGATTTTCCATGTACTCTGCTTTTTTCATATCGTCTACTTCTCTCTCTGCCTCAGTAGAAATTCTTTCGCAATTAGACGTTTCTTCTCCAAGTTGCTCCATCTGTACTTCATCACGTTTTAATTCTTGCAGATCACTACATCCTTCAAATCCATACTTTCTCAGCATCCGATGGACAATCAAGTCTGGATATCGACGAATTGGCGAAGTGAAGTGTAGGTACTCTGATGAAGCTAATCCAAAATGGCCTAAGCACTTTTGATCATATCGTGCTTTTTGCATTGAGCGCAGCATCATCGTTGATAAAACGGGATAAATATTTTCATCTTGATGATATTCTTCAAGACATTTTTGAATTTCTTTTGGATGGATATTCTCAATGTTCCCCTTGAACTTATGACCAAGTGATAATGACAACCTTGCAAACTCCCTTAATTTTTTTGGCGCCGGTGTTTCATGAACACGGTATAAACAAGGATACTCTAACCATTTCATATGTTTCGCCACGACTTCATTAGCACAAATCATAAAGTCTTCAATGATTTTTTCTGATTCTTTTCGCTCACGTAGCTGAATATCAATGGCTTCTCCATTTTTATTCACAATAATTTTTGCTTCATTTTTATCAAAGTCAATTGCTCCTAAGTTTACTCGCCTTTCTCTTATTCCTTTTGCACAATCACTCATTAAAGTAAATAAATCACCTAAGTGTGTGTATTGTTCCATTAGTTTTTCATCACCTTCAAGAATTTTATTCACATTGTTATAAGTCATTCTCTCTGTAGAGCGAATGACTGAAGGATATAGTTCATACGTTTTTACTTCCCCGTGAGGGTCAACTACCATCTCACAGGTCAGCGCTAATCTTTCAACGTGTGGATTAAGCGAACAAATTCCATTGGATAATAAATGAGGGAGCATAGGTACAACACGGTCTGTAACATAAGTCGATGTTCCCCTTTTGCGTGCTTCCTCATCCATAGGACTACCTTCTGTTACATATGCACTCACATCTGCAATATGAACCCATAAGCGAAAGTTTTCTTTTTCTTTGATGATGGATATCGCATCATCAAAGTCCTTCGAGTCGTCACCATCAATGGTTACTGTGATGATATTAGTTAAGTCCATTCTTCCTTTTCTTTGGTCATTCTCAATCTCTTGGCTAATCGCTTTAGCTTGATCCATGACTTCTTTGGGAAATGTTGGTTCAATACCACAGCTTAACAACACAGATAAAATATCCACTCCTGGGTCATCTTTATGCCCGATTAGTTGAACAATTTCAAGTTCAATCGGTGTATCAAATTTAACAATTTTAAATAGCGCTTTGGTCCCTGATACAACTTTAAACTTTTTTAAGTTTGTAATTTTTATTTCTCCATTTATTCGCGCATCATCTAAAAATACAACAACTCTTCCTTGTCGATACTCTAAAACCCCAACACATTGTGAACTTTTACGGGTTAATACTTGAATTACTTTTCCTTCTATGCCATCCGCTTGTCGCTTTGTTATTTGTACCGCAACTTCATCTAAGTTCATCGCACCACCAAGATCCATTGCAGCAACATAAATACTATAATCATCAAAGTCTACAAACCCAAATCCTTTTTTATTTACCTTGATAATTCCTTTTTCGATCCCCATTTGCTGTGTTGTTGAAAAACAATTTTTTTGATTTCTTATCAATAAAAATTCTTCTTCTAATTCATTCAGTGCCTTGTTCAATTGCACAAATTGAGAAGTTGATGTTTCATTTAACTCTTTTGCTATAAATTCAATTGTACATGTTTCTTTTGGTGATGCATTGATTAACTGAATTATTCTTTCTTTTAATTCCATTTAAATTCCTCCTTATAGATAAATGAAAAAGCAGGATGGCCTGCTTTTAAATCACTATACAATTCTAATCATAATTACCAATAGGAAGAATAAAACACCACAAGCCAACGTTATATTTGAAATCATCTTTTCCGACCCACGTTCCTTTGTATTTGCGAATAGATTCAAGTTTCCACTTCCTGTAAAAGCTCCTGAAATTCCATCTGATTTTCCACTTTGTAATAATGAAAGAACTATTAATGTTGCGGCAACAGCCAATAATATCATTTTTAACATAATAATCTCCTTTCAATTGCTAATTCATTATAGCACACCCAACTTTTTCAATCAATACTAAAATACAATAAAAAATCCCTAGGTTTCCTAAGGATTTCTATGCTTAATTACTATCTTATTTGATTTTTACATTATAGAATGCATTTTTACCAAGATATTGAGCTACTGGACCAAGTTCATCCTCAATACGGATTAATTGGTTGTATTTTGCGATACGGTCTGTACGAGACATTGAACCAGTTTTGATTTGTCCTGCATTAAACCCAACAGCGATATCTGCGATTGTTGTATCTTCTGTTTCTCCTGAACGGTGAGATACAACACAAGTATAGCCTGCTTCTTTTGCCATTGTCATTGCATCAAATGTTTCTGTCAACGTTCCAATTTGGTTAACTTTAATCAAGATTGAATTTGAAATTCCTTTTTCAATTCCTTCTTTAAGGATTGCTGGGTTTGTTACAAATAAGTCATCTCCAACAATTTGGATTTTGCTTCCTAATTTATCAGTCAGCTTTTTCCATCCATCCCAGTCTCTTTCTCCAAGTCCATCTTCAATAGAGACAATTGGATATTTTTCAACCCATTCGCAATACATATCAATCATTTCATCTGTTGTTTTAATTCCACCATCAGATTTTTTCAATTCATATTGTTTTGTTTCTGTGTTATAAAATTCAGATGCTGCAACGTCCATTGCAATACATACATCTTTACCAGGCTCAAATCCTGCTTCTTTAATCGCTTCAACGATTAATTTTAATGGTTCTTCATTTCCATCTTTACATGATGGCGCAAAACCACCTTCATCTCCAACGTTTGTGTTATAGCCTTTTCCTTTTAATACTTTACGTAAAGTATGGAAAATTTCAGATCCTGTTTGAATTGCTTCTTTAAATGTCGTTGCTCCAACAGGCATAATCATGTATTCTTGGAAATCTACAGTTGAATCCGCATGACTTCCACCATTTAATACGTTCATCATTGGTACAGGTAATACTTTACCATTAAATCCACCTAGGTATTTATAAAGTGGCATATCATAGTAATTTGCAGCCGCAATCGCTGCTGCCATTGAAACTCCTAAAATTGCATTAGCTCCAAGTTTTGATTTATCTTTTGTACCATCTAAATCAATCATTGTTTTATCGATACCATTTTGATCTGTTACATCCATTCCAAGAACAGCTTCTGCAATAATGTTATTTACATTATCTACCGCTTTTAATACTCCCTTACCACCGAAACGTTCTTTATCTCCATCACGAAGTTCTAAAGCTTCTCTTTCTCCAGTAGATGCTCCACTTGGAACCATCGCACGTCCAAACGCTCCTGATTCTGTTGCTACTTCAACTTCAATCGTTGGGTTTCCTCTTGAATCGATTACTTCTCTTGCGTATACATCAACAATATAAGGCATTTTTTGTCCTCCTCTTTCCTTTTCTATTATCCCACTCTTGTAGGCGTTTTTCAAATTGTTTTTAAATTATTTTGTTGCGTCAATAATTGCTTTGAATGAATCTGTCTTTAATGATGCTCCACCAATTAGTGCTCCATCAATATCTGGGCACGCCATGTATTCTTTAATATTTTCAGGCTTAACTGATCCACCATATTGAATACGAACCCCTTCAGCCGCTTCATCGCCATACATTTCCCTAATTTGGTCACGAACAATTGCACAGCAGTTTTGAGCATCTTCTTTGCTTGCAGACTTTCCAGTTCCAATAGCCCAAATTGGTTCATAAGCTACCACTAATCGTTTTACACAATCAGGGCATAACTCCGCCAAACTTCCAGATAATTGACTGCGAATAACCGTTTCTGTTTCCTTCGCATCATATTGCGCTTCTGTCTCTCCAATACAAACAATGGGAGTGATGTTGGCATCCAATAATCGCTTTGTTTTTTTATTTACAGTTTCATCTGTTTCATTAAACATTGCTCTTCTTTCAGAGTGCCCAATGATACAGTGTGTTACCCCTAACTCTTCCAGCATTGGAACACTGATTTCTCCAGTGAATGCTCCACTATCTTCAAAGTGGCAATTCTCAGCGGCAATAACCAATTCTTTTGCATGACTTGTTGCATCTTTTAAAGCTGTGAATGGAACTCCTACTCCATAAGTTGCTCCTGTGTGAAGTGCTGATTCAATCTCATTAATGAATGCTACTGTTTCTGCACAGGTTTTGTTCATTTTCCAGTTTCCGACAATAATTGGTTTTCTCATTATTTTTTCTCCTCAATAATTGCAATTCCTGGAAGTTCTTTTCCCTCCATATATTCCAGAGAAGCTCCTCCCCCAGTGGAAATATGACTGAATTTATCTTTAAAACCTAAGTTGATAGCTGCTGATGCTGAATCGCCACCGCCAATAACAGTCATCGCTCCAGGTAATTCAGAAATTCCTTTACAGATTTCAATCGTTCCTGTCGCAAATTCTTTTCTTTCAAAAACGCCCATAGGCCCATTCCACACCACTGTTTGAGCTCCTTTTAAGCTTTCTTTGAATAGCTCAATTGTTTTTGGACCAATATCTAGCCCAAGGTATCCATCAGGAATTGCATCCATATCAACTGTTTTAACATCCGTTGGATTGGCAAAGTCATTTGCAATCACAGTATCTACTGGCAAAACAATTTTACCAGCTCCACGGCTCATAAATTCTTTCGCCATGTCCACTTTATCTTCTTCGAGCAGTGAATTTCCAACTTTATATCCTTGCGCTACTGCAAAGGTATAGGCCATTCCTCCACCGATGATAATTTTATCGGCAATTTTCAATAAATTTTCAATAACCGCAATTTTATCAGAAACTTTCGCTCCTCCTAAAACCGCAACTAATGGACGCTTTGGATTATCAATAGCGGCACTTAAATTCTCAATTTCAGTTTGAACTAGGAACCCTACAGCGCTCGAAAGGTGATTTGCAATCCCTACAGTTGACGCATGTGCACGATGCACTGAACCAAATGCATCCGATACAAATAAATCTCCAAGCTTTGCCCAGTATGCCGCTAAGTCAGGGTCATTTTTGCTTTCACCCTTTTCATAACGTGTATTTTGAATTAGGACAATTTCGCCATCCTTCATTTCAGCAATCGTGTTCTCAAGCTTTTCTCCACGAGTTTCTGGAACAAAAGTAACTTTCGATGAAACTAGCTCAGCTAATCGCTTTGCTACAGGTTCCATATTATTTTTCTTTTTACCCTCTTCGCATTTCTCAGGGTCTTTATGATCAATTTTCCCTAAGTGTGACATCAGAATAACTCTTGCTCCATGCTCCGTTAAATAATTAATTGTCGGAAGTGCTGCCTGAATACGATTATCACTTGTAATCACTCCATCTTTTAATGGAACATTAAAGTCAACACGAACAATCACGCGTTTTCCTTGTACTGCTAAGTCTTTTACCGTTTGTTTTGCCATGCAAATTCTCCTCCTTTTGCCTTTCAATTATACCACTGTTCAACTTGTGAGTAAATGACAAAAGCTAGTGATTCCCTATTTATTATTATGTTAAACGCTTTCTTAAACTGAACTTGTGAAAACTATCTGCAAACGCACAAAAAAACTGTAGAACCACTTCTACAGTCTTTAGTTTATCGACGACGATTTAAAATTCTTAAGATATACATGAATAAGTTAATGAAGTCTAAATATAATGAAAATGCAAAGTAAATAGCATATCGTCCCATTAACACATCTGACTCTTCTGAATCTGTTTCTTGTAAATCATTACAAACTTTGTTCATTTTTTGAACATCATAGATAGTAATTCCCATGAAAACAAGCACTCCTAATCCTCCGATAAGTAAGTCTTCTTGAGGGAAATTTATAAACATTGCAACTACTGAAATAATAATCAAAGCAATTAATGCACCAAACAAGTAACTTGAATATTTTGTCAAATCTAGTTTTAAAACTCGCCCCGCAAAAACTAGCGATCCAAATAAAATAACTGTAAATCCTAAAGCCACAATTAATGAGGTAATGCTGTAAATCATAAAAATTGATCCGAGTGTTACTCCTAAAATGGCAGAATATGCCATAAATTGCATTTTCAACTTTGATTCATCAGTTTCTGCAATTTTTCTGCTAAAGTTTACCGCAACGCCAATTTGTGCAATCATTAGTGCAAATGAAAAGATAAAATATCCCGTGTATCCAACCAAACGATAAATCCTATAGTAAAGTCCGCTATATGCTGAAATGTAAGCTATAATCGCAGTTACGATTACCCCAATAAACATCCATAAAAATGTCTTTGTGTAGCTCGCCTGTCTTACTGCTTTTTGTTGTAATGTTAGTTCATTCATATAAACTTCTCCTTATTCTTTTAATAGTGTATATTATTTTATTAGTTTTTTCAAGCTTTTTCTAGTCTCACTTACAAAGTAAAGTGATCCACAAATACAAATTGTTCCACTCTGCTTAGAAAGTTCTTTTGCTTTTTTATACGCTTCTTCAAATGTTGAATATCGTTTTAATTTTTCTGCTTCATAATCTTCTTTTTTTCGGCTGCGATAAAAATCAAATTCAGTCACAATCACCGTATCTACCACCTGACTTGCCACATCAATCATTTGGTTTGCTTCTTTATCCTTTAGTGCCGCAAAGATAATTGTTATCGGTTTTGTTTCTTGTTTCAAAGAGGTACATAACGCCCTCATTCCATCCACATTGTGAGCTCCATCTAAAATAACCTTAGGATTTTCACTCAATACTTCATATCGTCCTTCCCACACACTTCTTTCTAGAGCATTCTTTTTTTGCTCAGGTGTCAACGTGATTAGGGCTCTTTTTTCTAGTTGTTCAATAATCCCTAAGGCAACTGAAGCATTCTCTTGTTGATATAGTGCCTGACTTGCCAGTTTGTATTTTTCATTTAACCGTTGAACTAAGTGAATTTCCGCTTTTTTCAATTCTGCTTCTTTTTGAATAATCGCTAAACTTTCAGAACTCACCGTTCCCACCACGCAACATCCATCAATCTGAATAATGCCCGCTTTTTCATAAGCTATCTCTTCTTCTGTATCTCCTAAAATTTCTTTATGGTCTCTCCCAATAGATACAATCGCAGAAACTATTGGAAAACTCATACAGTTGGTGCAGTCTCGACGTCCTCCAATGCCCACTTCAATAATTCCAAAATCAACTTTTTCTCTTTTAAAATATAAAAACATAATCATTGTATCAATTTCAAACATACCGAGCTGATACTTTTTAATTCTAGCTAAATTTTCGTTAACTAACTCTAAAAAAACAGTCTCTGGAATCCACTTCCCATTAATACGAAATCGATCCCGATGAGAAACTAAGTATGGTGATGTAAACATCCCCACTTTTAATCCTGTTTCTTGCAGTAAATCACATACAAATTGAACCGTACTTCCTTTCCCATTGGTCCCTGTGATATGTATTGTCTTAAACCGGTCTTGAGGATTACCCAACTCGCTCATCAAGTTCTTAAACTGTTCTAACCCACTTCCTTGATTTCGTTGACTCATCACCCACGCTACTGCTTCTTCATAACTCTTAAACATACTCGCTATCCTCAATTCGCCAATCAATTGGATCTTGTCCTTGTTGAGTCAGTCGTTCATTAATTTTAGAAAATGGAGCAGAGTCAAAAAAGCCACGATGAGCTGATAACGGAGAGGGATGTGGAGCTTCTATGATGCCATGAAGAGGATTCAAAATAAGTGATTTCTTCTTCTGGGCGTGTGCTCCCCACAAAACAAAAATAATTCCCTCTTCTTTTCGATCTAATTCCATGATGATTTGATCTGTAAATATTTCCCAGCCTTTTCCATGATGAGATAACGGCTTCCCTTTTTCCACAGTTAAAATTGTATTCAATAAGAAGACCCCTTGCTTAGCCCATGATTTAAGACAGCCATGATTTGGTGTCTTAATCCCCAAATCATGATTCAATTCTTTGTATATATTTTTTAAGCTTGGTGGAATTGGCACTGCCTTCTGAGTCGAAAAAGCTAATCCATGGGCTTGATTTTCTCCATGATACGGATCTTGACCTAAAATAACCACCTTGACCATTTCAAATGGTGTTTCTTCAAACACGGATAGTAAATTCTCTTTGGCAGGATAAATTATCTTTGTTTGATACTCTCCTTCTACAAAGTTCATCAGTTTTACAAAATAGTCCTTTTTGCTTTCCTGCTCCATCACTTGTTTCCAATATCCTATCATCTTTATCTCCTTGATAAAAATCCATCATAGGATGGATTCTTTTTCTTCTCTGTCTTCTCTATCTGCAAAAGTTGATTTTGCAATATTGCAACAATGGTCAGCCATTCTCTCTAAATTACTTAAAATATCACAATAAATTGAACCAGCAATACTTCCTGTACAACTGCCATCCCTCATGCGATCAAAGTGACGTTGTCTTGCCTGAAACTCTAATAAATCCATATAATTTTCATCTTCTTGAAGTGGTGCAAATTTAGAATAATCTTTTGTCTCAAATATGGTCATTGCTGAGCCATACATATGAAAGAATTGTTTGATCATACCATCCAACTCTTCCATTGCCGCTTTAGTAAAGGCCGTTCGATCCTCTTTCACCATCAGAATAAACTCTGCAATATTCATTGACAAATCACCAATACGTTCAAAATTCTTAACAATTTGTAAGCTTGCATTATATTCATTAGCTTCTTTTTCCGTTAAATTTTCTTTTGATATCATCAACAAGTAGCGTGTAATTTTACGATCCAATTTGTTAATCATCGCTTCCCCTTGTTGAATTTGTTCATAATCTTCAGAGCTCGCCTTTGGATTTTGAAGATACTCTTCCACTTTCTTTGCATTAAGCTCTACTGCATTTCCCATTTTAATTAGAGCTTCTTTTGCCACATTCAGTGCAGTCCCCGGTAATGTATGAGGTAAAATATCATTTAATTCATCAATGTTGACATCAATTTTTTCTGGTTCATTTCCTGGAATAAGCTTACAAATAAATTTACACATTTGTTTCAAGAATGGGAAGAACAATAGTGTTGCAGCCACATTGAATATAATATGCGCCACTGCAATCTGCATCATCGGTGTTAAGGATAGCAACTCTGTTAAATACCCAATCAAATTTGCATACGGTACAATTAAAATCATCCCTATAATTGTTCCAACAACATTAAACATAGTATGAATTCCAGCGGTTCTTTTTGCTGCTAAAGATCCTCCTAATGCCGCAAGGACACCAGTAATCGTTGTTCCAATATTTGATCCAAACACAAAAGCAAGTGCTGCGATAAGTGGCATTCCGCCAGATTCATAAATTTTTTGAACTACCCCAATAACGGCCGATGACGATTGAACTATTGTCGTCATAATTGTACTTGTCAATAAAGCTAAAATTGGTTGTTCTCCCGAAAGTTGTGCGAAAGCCAAGAATTCAGGAATATCTTTTAGTCCTTTTAAAGCATCTCCCATAACTCCAAGTCCATAAAAAAGTAGTCCAAATCCTAAAATAACCTCGCCGGTATAATGAAGTTTTTTACGTGTTCCAAAACAATAAATTAAAGCCCCAATGAAAATAAAAAATAAAGCGTATTTTTCCATTTTTAGACCGATAATAAAGGCAGTTACTGTTGTTCCGATGTTGGCTCCCATAACCACACCAGCGGCCTGTTCCAAGCGCATTAATCCTGCACGAACAAGCCCGATAACAATGGCGGTTGTCGCTGATGATGATTGAATGGCTACGGTCATAAAAGCTCCAATTAAAACTGCCATCCAAGGTTTTGTTGTATATTTATCAATATACTCCCTTAACTGATCTCCTGCTAAACTTTTTAATCCATCTCCCATGAGTTTAATTCCAAACATGAACAAACCAAACCCACCGACAATCGCTCCTATTGAAATTGGCATCGCTTTTCCTCCAGTATCATTAGTCATATTATAACAATTTTTAGTACTATTTCATACCGTTTTTATAAAAAAAAGAGAATTTATTCTCCTTTTTTTTCTCACTTTTTTAATTCTCCATTCATAATCCATGAAGCAATATCCTCTATAACTTCAGGTGATAGTGGCTTTGCTGTATTGTAATCTTCAACAGACATAACATCGCTTTCTGTCATCATGTGATTTAACCCAGGATATAACTTTAATGTCACATTATCCCATCCTTGGGTTAACTCTTCCCATGCTGCATAATCTTTTTCAACAGACACTTGAAAGTCCTTTTCAGCATTCAAAATTAAAATATCCAAGTTGTCAAGATAGGCTGCCGGATGTGTTTGATTTAGTTCCAACCAATAGCTTGTAGGCATAGAAATTAGAGTTTCTCTTTCCGTAGTTCCATCTAACTTTTTAACCTCTTCAACCTGTTTTGCTAAATTCGATAATAAAGCTTCAATCTGTGCTTCATCCATTCCCTTTTCCATCAATGTTGCTCTATTTTGATCATAGATTACATCTTCTAACCCTCGTGGTGTTGCGGATAAACAGATAACTCCCGCTAGCTTGTCCACTTCTGAGGCAAGCCACGGTGCAATCATTCCACCCAAACTATGCCCCAAAAGATAAACTGGAGATTGCTCCAGATTCCACTGGTCTAGCTGACTTAAAACCGCCTCAAAGTCAAAGCGATACTCCCACGCTAGTATTTGAACCCCATACATCCAGTTAGGATAAGCATAGGTTCTTTTATCATACCGAATTGAAGCAATCCCTAACTCTGCAAGTCCATAAGCAAGATCTTCAAATGGTTTTAAAGCATAGACCTCTTCATTCAGGTTTGATGGTCCAGAGCCCTGAAGTAGGATCACTACTGGTGGATTTTCAATCCCCACAGGGAGGACTAATTTCCCATTTAGTGTGCTTGCTACTCCAGTTTCAATGTTTATTTCTTCAAATTTTTCACTTGTTGTATTTTCGATTTCTTCCTTGCGATAAGATGCTCTTATTTGAGTTAATTCGACTCCATCAAATACCAGCTGGATGATGACGTCTGTACTCTCTCCTTCAAGAACCCCAATGAATAGACCGTCACTATAGGCACTAGCATCTTCTAATCTGTATTCGCCATTCAAGATCGCTGTGTCGCTTATTTCTTTCCATTGAGTTTGAAAATCAGTGTCCAATTCTTCCTTTAGAGTTTGGCTCACCACTTGATTAATCACACCAAAATCTGAGTTCACCAAACTTTCTATCACCTTATGTGCTGCTGCTTCTGCAGACTCAAGGGACACTGATGGGATTGAACTCTGACAAGCACTTAATAAAATTGCTAAGGTTAAGCTACTTATTCGCTTCCACATAGGCGTCAACATCCTTTTGAACCGCTTCAAATGAGCGGAATCCACCATCGAGTAGCACTTGATTGTACTCCACTATATCAAAGTTTTCTCCCAGTGTTTCTTCTGCTTCTTCTTCCATTAATGTAAACATCAGCATTCCAAATCCATAAGGCAATATACTTCCTTGGTTTTCAATATAATAATTATACATTTCTTGCACATCTTCAACACTTGCCTGATTATATTCTGCAACCTCTTCAATACTCCATCCAAGGTAATTAATTTGCACATCCGTTACCGCTGCGAAAATATACCCCACTGCAGTATCTACTTTGAAAACTTCTGTATACCCCTCAGGAACATCTTCAATCCAATTCATCGCTCTATTTCCAGCCATCATCGCCCAACCCTCAGTATAGCCAATATAATCCACTTGCAACATCATAGGATGAATCTCTGTGCTATATAAGTAAGTCATTTGATACAAGTGTCCTGGGAATCCTTCATGTGCCAAGGTATTAACAAACTCTAAATAAGATGAGTTATAGCTTCCATTAATACGAATAACATTTTCTTCAATTGAATCCACAGGAGGTGAAACATAATAAGCAATCGTCGATTCCGATGTAACAGATGGATCTAAATAAGATGCTGTATAGTTAACACTTGGTCCTTGTGGATAATCTTGAAGCATTTTCTCTTCCAAGAAATCAAGCACTTCTGTAGCTTCAGGAATTTCTTTACCTTCGTAACTATAGTAATCGTCAATTACACTGTAGTCTACTGTCTGTAATAGTTCCATAACGGCATCATCACTATACTCTTCGCCAAGTTGCATCATATCTTCAGGAGTCCATAGCGAACTAGTCTTTGCACGAAATAATGCTTCATAATACTCTTTTCCATTAGGGTACTCTATCGTTGCACCTGTGCCTTGATAAACCGTTTGATTCTCTTCTAAAAAGTCGTACACCATTTGGTAAGCTGGCAGTACAGAATCTTTCACAATGGTTTGATTTTCAGTTTTATAGCTTGCTGCATTTTCTAAATTAAGTTCGTCAAGGCGTTCATTAAACGTTGTAATCAATGCGTTGTCTTCTACTTTGCTAGTAAACATTTCAATAGATTCCATTGATGATGTAACCATAAATTCAGGAGCCCAATATCCTTCCTCAATTTGCATCTTACCAAACTCAATTGCTGTTTCAAAATAACGATAGACATCCGCTAACAAAACAAGATAATCTTGGACGTCCTCTTCAGTGTAGAAAACCCATTCCGTTAATAGCACTACAAAATTTTCTTGTATGCCGTCTGAAGATGAAAAATAGTACGGATTTAAAGGATATTTATTGAGTTCAATGTCATCCTCATAATCTCTTTTAATCACATCATAATACTGTTGATTTTCAGTTGATAGCTGCGATTGATCAATCTCAGCAAGGCGAACTAATGCAGCCTCAAGTTCAACTGTTGTTTCTTCAACTTCTTCCAGTGTCATTGAGCCCCATGTTAATTCTGGTTTTTCAATTCCATAGGCTTCACCATCTTTTAAAGTGTAGTGATAAACTGAAGGATCCGATGTCACATACGCTTCAAACTCTTCGTCTAAAAAAGTAATAAATTTTTCATTCTCTTCTGCTGTCCCTGCTGTTTCAGTTGGCACTGATGTCGTTGTTGTTTGACACCCTGTCAATAATAATACCAATAACCCAATCATCATTTTTTTTATTTTCATCATTTTTCTCCTTATTTGATTGTTTCTAGTTTTTCTCTCATCGCTTGATGGAGTTCATTTGTTTTCACTTGTACTGCATTTTGGGATTGTCCACAAACGCAGAAATAAAACTTACACTTTGGCTCTGTGCCGCTTGGCCGAACAGCTACCCATGAGCCATCTGCTAAATAGTACTTCATCACATCCGATGACACAAATCCTACAAGGTTGCTAATTACACCTTGTTTCATCTGCTTTAAAATGGTGTAGTTTTCCCAACCAACAACTTCCTCATTCCCTATTTCTTTAGGTGGATTAATCATTAAACTTTCCAAAATTCTCTGGATTTTTTTCGCTCCATCTTCACCTTCTAACAAGATAGAAAACTGTGATTCATCATAGAACCCATGTTGCTGATATAACTCATTTAGCACATCGCTTAATGTTTTTCCCTCTTCCTTCGCCACGCATGCCATTTCAGCTAGTAACAAACACGCTTGTTGAGCATCTTTATCTCTTGCAAACGGAGCAATCAGTGAACCGTAACTCTCTTCATATCCAAATAAATATTCTTTTTCCTTTGTCATTTCATATTGAGCAATCTTTTCTCCAATAAATTTAAATCCTGTCAATGTTTTTTCAACATCAACTTGATATGATTGAGCAATCTTTTCACCTAAGTCTCCTGTTACAACCGTATTAAACACCACACCATTTTTAGGTAGGATTCCCTGTTTCCTCTTCTGCGATAAAATGTACTCTAATACTAACGCTCCTGATTGATTTCCTGTCAATAATTGATACTCATCACCATTCAACACTGCAACACCCATTCTATCCGCATCAGGGTCACAGACTAAGATTAAATCAGCTTGTACTTCTTTCGCTAAAGCGATCGCTGCAATATATGCTGCAGGATCTTCAGGGTTAGGTGTAATTGTATTTGAAAAATCAGGATCTGGCGTACATTGATTTTCTACAAAAGAGACATCAATGCCAGCCCTTTTAAATAATTCACGAATAGGCACTGCACTGGTTCCATGTTGTGCCGAAAAAACAACTTTAATATTTTTTCTTACCTGTGGATTTAATTGAACCCTTAATACTTCTTCATAGTATAATTCATCAATTTCTTTTCCAATCCACAAAATTTGCTTTTCTTGTTCCTCCGTTAAGTTAACCTCTATCGCTAACTCATCTTGGATTTTATTAACATTTTCAATTACTTTGTCTGCAAGCCGTGGAACTAATTGGCACCCTTCAGCATCATATAATTTATACCCATTATACTCTTTTGGATTATGCGATGCTGTAATCATAATCCCACCAAAACACTTTAAATGGCGTACTGCAAACGATAACTCTGGTGTTGGTCTTAAGCTCTCAAAAATATACGCTTTAATTCCTTGTGACACCAATAACCTCGCACAATCTAGTGCAAAGGTGTAAGATTGATGACGATTATCATATCCAATCACGATACCTTGTGTGCACGCCTCGCTTCCATTTGACACGATATATTGTGCAAATCCCATATTAGCTTTGCGCAAGGTGTGGATATTCATTCGATTCACACCAACCCCCAAAATACCTCTCATTCCCGCTGTTCCAAAGGTAATGTTAGTATAAAACGCATCTTCTTTCTGTTTGTCTGTCATGGACAGTAGCTCCTGCTTAAGTGAAGGATCTAGGTTAGGATGATGATACCACAATTCTACTTTTTCCATTATTTACCTCATTTCCTTCTTCATTTTACCACAGCAGGCTTTTTTAGGACATAAAAAAAATACTATTTCTAGTATTTTTAAATTTAGTTATCCAATAACTTTTTGAGAACGTAATACTTCTTCAATTGTTTGGATTGCTACTTCTTCATCTTCACCTTCGCAACTGATTACGATTTCAGATTGAGTTGGGATACCAAGTGACATCACACCCATGATTGATTTCATATTAACCGTGCGTCCTTTGTATTCAACTTTCACTTCACTTTTGAATTTGCTAGCTGCATTGACTGCTACTGTAGCAGGGCGTGCATGCAATCCAACTGGATCGATTACTGATACTGTAATTTGTTTCATCTTCATTCCTCCTGAACTTTACTCTTATTATTTTAACTCAAATTATTCAATTTTACAAGATTTTACTTATGATATTGCTCATTTTTCATAATTTTATAGGCTCTATAAACTTGTTCAATCCACAAAACTCTCACAATTTGGTGAGGAAATGTGCAATCTGAAAGCTTCCATCTGATATCTGCTCGCTCCAACACCTTGGTATCATATCCAAGTGATCCCGCAATAACAAAGACAATTTTATCTGTTTTGTAAGTAAACGTTTCTTCTATCATTTGACTAAGTTCTTCAGAGCTATAGCTTTTTCCGTGCAAATCTAAAGCAATCACCACTTCGTCATCATGAATTTTTTCTAAAATTTTAGCTCCTTCAATTTGCTTAACACGCTCTTTCTCAGCTTCTTTTGCACTTGTTGGGCAAGCCTCATCCGCAATTTCTATAATTTCTATTTTAGTATAAGGTTTTAATCGTTTTTCATACTCCTGAAAAGCTGCCTGCCAATATTTTTCTTTTAACTTCCCAACTGCAATACATCGAATCATTGAAGACTCCCTATCACGACAGTTTCAACCCCCGCTCTAAGCAGGGTAACCTCTGCATTTGTTCCCTCTTCGTGGTTATACAAAAATAAGTTTAAGCCTTCTATATCCGCTATGTCAATTTCATTAATTTTCAATATAATATCGCCTTCTAAGATTCCCATCTCTTTTGCTGGTGTATCAGGAAGTACCGTTGTCACTAAGATTCCTTGAAGTTGGTCTAAAGAAATCCCACGATGTCCTTTTTGGTACGTCGTTAAACTTGCTATATCAAGTCCTTGAATTCCAAAAATCGCACGATGAACTTCTCCCTTTTCTTTCAATTGTTCTACGATAGGAACAATTTCATTAATTCCGATTGCAAAATTCATTCCTTCTGTATCACTGCTTGCCACACGCATCGTTGTTAATCCCACTAAATCACCTGCCAAGTTAATCAATGCTCCACCACTATTTCCCGGGTTAACCGCCGCATCAGTTTGTAAAAAATCCAGTTCCCAATCGACCTTCCCATCACTGTTGCTGTCAATTAAAAATGATCTGTTTTTACCAGAAATAATCCCAAAGGTCACTGTTCCAAAAAATTCTTCTTGAATTGGAGTTCCAATTCCTAAAACATATTCTCCTTTTTTCAACAAACTTGAATCCCCTAAGTTAAAAGGGTCCACTGAAAATTCCGTTTCAACGCTCAATAATGCTAAATCGGTATAGTTATCAACCCCAACAATCGTTGCGATAATTTCTTCTCCATTATTAAATAGCACTCTAACTTCATCCGCTTCTTCTATGACATGGTAATTCGTTATGATATAACTTACATTTTCTTCTACTGCATACACCACACCGCTGCCAATTACTCCATCCCAATCATAATTAAATCCTGTAATCGTAACCACTTTCGCCTCTGTATCAGTAACCACTTTAGTTAAGTCTGTGGTATATCCACTTATTGTATACTCATTAACATTTTGGATCACTGTGTTATCATCTTGTCTTCGTTGCACCATAAATAACTCAAAGGTTAAGTAACTACACCATACCAATAAGGCAATGAGCAAAATCCAAATATTTCTTTTCATGTTCTGTACCTCCTTGAAGAATTTCGTACTGCTTTGCTACCATAATAGTTAGTTGAGGATGTAGCTTTTCCTTTTTATTCATTAACTTAGTGACACTGGCTTCTAAAGCCTTCTGAGGTGTGTTGGCCTCTTCTGATAGATGAGCTAGTACAATCTCTTTTGTCTTCTCTGTGACAATCGCATCTAATACTTCTGCACAATCTTCATTACACAGATGACCTTGATCTGAGTAAATTCTTGATTTCAGAAAATGTGGTCTTGATGATTCCATCAACATTTCAATATCGTGATTGCTTTCCATAATGATGTAATCCGCATCTTGAAGCAGTGGGTAATATGCTTGTGGCAAATAGCCGGTATCCGTTACATAAACTAATTTTTCTTTATCCGCTTCAAATACAAATCCCATTGTCTTCTCTGCATCGTGGCTAAGTGCAAAAGGAATTATTCTTATTCCTTTGATTTCAAAAGGGATTAATGAGATTAATTCTTGTACATCCATTCCATCAAGTGGTTGTGCTGAATAAATCGGTTTTCTTTCAAACAGTTTCACTTGACTAATGTGGTCGTTGTGATGATGTGTAATTAGACAAGCATCCACATCATCCATTTTAACACCTATTTCTTTAAAACTATTTTCTATCCTTCTTTTTGTCGAACCGCAGTCTATCACCAAACAACAGTCGCCATGACTCAAAACAAAACAGTTCCCTTTAGATCCACTACAACATATCGAAAATTTCATTCTAACAACCTAGATATCCTTCACATGGATTTCTTCTTTCTCCATTATACAACAAGAAAAAGTGAACATGCGGTGCTGTTGCAACCCCTGTCATCCCAATTTGCCCAATAATATCCCCTTTATTAACAACATCTCCAACATCATAGTATGGTAGTGTGTGCATGTGTCCATAATAACTTTCATACCCATTACCGTGATCAATAACCATATAGTATCCATTAATTGAATGATATGAAGAAACCTTAACCACACCACGGTCAGCTGCATAAACATCACCGTATCGATTATAGGCATTTTGGAAGTCTACCCCTCTGTGTCCTGGGTAGCATCCCCACGCACAACTCACAATCGCATTATCCACTGGCATACGGAAGCTTCCAGTTCCGACACTTGGAATTTCTTTACTTCCTACGCGAATAATTTCTTGTTGTGGTTGTTTGGTTACGACGGATGATACTTCTTCCCCACGTACAAGATAACCATTAATCCATGTTTCTTCATACAATACATTCTGATAGCCTGGTTGCGACTCTTGTACGATTTCTGATTCTCCCTGATATAACAAAGGATCTTCAATCAACAAAGGTTCTGTAATATAAATTTCTTCCTGAACAATAGCTTCACGAATAACCTCAACATCCAAAGGTGACTCAAAATCTGTAACCAATAACTCTGTACCTGACTCCAAAATTTGATCCACACTTTGCAAAATGCCATCATTGATATTAACTAATTGCTGTGCTGTAAGTCCATTCCCAACTTTTGTAGCTACTCCATCCACCATATCATAAGGTTCAACGATATAATACTCTTTCTCTACTCCATCACCATACCTCAAATACTCTAATACTTCTTCAGTAGTCGTTTTTATTTTTTCAGGATCAACATAGGCACGCTTAATCGTCACCCCTTGATACACACGAACACTTTTATCACGTGTTCCATATGTGCTCAACTCCGGAACTGTTTGATTATTTTTCAATATTGCAAAATCTTCTTCATCCACAAAATACAACATGTATTCTTCCAATGCTTCATCATACTTCGTAATATCGTCCACATACAAAATAGCAAAAACCCCTTGACTGTTTGAAAATTCAATCGCATTTGTTTCTAGTGCAAATGAATTTTTACTTTCAATATAGCTTAGTATTTCAGCATTTTTATTTTCGTACTGAATGTAAGATAATTCCACAATAGTATACATATCCTCACCTAAAATAAGGGATGAATTAGGAAATTTTTCTTTATACTTTTCATTGTAAATTTGTTGCAGTTTTTCATTTAGAACTTGTTCATTCTGAAGAACTCCAATAAATTCTCCATTGTCATAAACCTTGACAATTTCAATCGGGCTATCTAAAAACTCCACAATCTCTTGAGCAATTTGATTACTATCCCCACCTTGATACTCTCCATCCTTTACAAATGCATCCACCGCAAAAGGAATAACAAAAACAAGGATGAAACTAGCGATAGCCGATATAATAATCGGTGCAATCTTTTTCATAAATACCTCCTTCTTTTTGCCTACTCTTGCAAGACTCCACGATCAACGTTATAAAACGCATTGACCTCTGCTTTAAACGCAACCTCAATTCGTCTGGTTGCTCCATTACGGTGTTTTGCCACATTGACTTCCACTGACTCTACACCTTTTTCTTGTGCTTCTTGTTTTTTCTCTTCGTCATAATATGATTCTCTATACATCAACATAATTAAGTCTGCATCTTGTTCAATTGATCCTGATTCTCTTAAATCTGACATCATTGGTTTTTTATCTGGTCTTGACTCTACACTGCGTGATAGCTGCGATAGTGCAATGACTGGCACTTTCAATTCCCTTGCTAAAGATTTTAAATTTCTTGAAATCTCTGAAACCTCTTGCTGGCGATTATCATTACTTTTTCCACTTCCTGAAATCAGCTGAATGTAGTCAATAATAATACAAGATAGTCCATGCTCTGATTGCAACTTCCGACATTTCGAAAAAATTTCAGAGGTACGCACACCCGGTGTATCATCTATAAATATCTTTGTTGATTTCAATTCGGTTACTGCCTCTGATAAGCTATTCCATTCTCCTTGATTTAAATACCCCGTTCTTAAGTGATCTCCCTTAACACCACTTTTCGCAGATAAAATACGAGAGATTAACTGTTCTGCTGGCATTTCTAATGAAAATATCGCTAAGGCTTGAGATGGATAAGTGAGTGAAATGTTCATTCCCATATTGAGGGCAAAGGCTGTTTTCCCCATTGAAGGACGCGCAGCTAAAATAATCAAGTCTCCCGGTTGCAGTCCATGGGTCAAACGATCTAAATCACGATAACGAGTTTCTACCCCTGTTATTGAAGAGTGGTTATCTGACATTTTACGAATATTTTCTAACACATTACTAATCACTTCACTACCACTTCTAAACTCACTTGTTCTTCTATTTCTAGTTACTTGCAAAATTTTCTTTTCTGCACCATCTAAATAATCATCAATAGGCTCGTTGGCAAACCCTTGTTCAACAATTTCTCGAGCTGCATCAATCATATCTCGTTGAAACGCTTTATTTTGTAACAATTCCACGTACGTCTTAGTGTTTGCTGAAGAAACAGCGGCTTCACTTAATTGTAGTAAGTACTCCACGCCACCCACTTGACTCAGTAGATCTTGATCTTTTAAACGTGCTGTTATTGTTGTAAAATCCACCGGTTTCCCTTCACTATGCAATGCAAAAATAACCGAAAACATTTTTCGGTGTGCTTCCAGGTAAAAATGGTCTCCCATCAACCCTGCTTCAATTGCGGTAGTGACACTTTTGGCATAAACCATCATTGTCCCTAACAACGATGCTTCGGCTTCCAAACTACTTGGCATTTGACGATTCATACTTTATACCCTACTCTTTCTCTTTCACTTGACATCGGATTGCTCCTATGACCCCTTTATATAACTCCACTTTAACATCCGAAAATCCTAAATGATGAATCCCCTGATTATCAATAAACTTCCTTTTATCCACTTTCACGCCATGGACTTTTTCTAATTCTGAGGCTATCTGTTTTGTTGAAACTGACCCAGACACATTACCATTTTTACTACTTAAGTAGAAAACACATACCATTTTCTCTAATTTTGCCTTTAGTTCTTCTGCTTCTTTTTTTAAGTCTGATTGATGTTGTTTTTCTTCTTCTTTTTGATTAGACAAAATCTCCATGCTCTTTGATGTCGCTTGAACCGCTAATCCCTGAGCAATTAGAAAATTTCTAGCATATCCATCCGCAACTTCCTTTACTTCACCTTTTTTTCCAACCTTTTTAACATCACTTAGTAATATCACTTTCATTTTTACCGCCCTCCTTAAAGTATTGTTTAATGCAGTCCAGCAATTCCTCTTTTAGTTTCTCCACATCTTTTCCATCGCGTTGGACCGCCGCTGCACTTAAATGTCCACCACCATGCATTGATTCCATAATGACTTGGACGTTAACCTTGCCTTGACTACGTGCACTGATAGCGATAGTATCCTCTGAGTTTCTTGCAATAACAAAACTTGCCTGCACATCTCTTACCTGAAGTAGACCATCCGCAACTTGTGACATCAAGGAACGGGAAATAATTTTATCCACTGGTGCAACGACAATTCCTTTTGTATATTTTTCACATTGACTCATAATGTTTGACTTTAATTCAAACTCATCATAACTATCCTTTAAATATTCATCCGATTCAATCGGATCGGCACCCCAGCTACGAATCATACTCGCCGCTTCAAATGTTCTCATTCCTGTTCTGACTTTAAAGCGTGTTGTATCAATAACAATTCCAGTGTACATAATATTTGCTTCCAACGCATTAATTTCAATGCGATTTGAAAGATATGGGACAAATTCAGAGACTAACTCCGATGTGCTTGATGCTCCTGCTTCAATATATAATAAAACTGGGTTAATTTCTAAATTAGCTGCACGGCGATGGTGATCGAAAATCGCAACTTTCTTTGCTTTCTCAATTACATGTGTCCCATTTGATTGCCCTAAACTATGATGATCTACCATAATGACTAGGGTCTCTTCTCTCAGTTGGTTAATCGCTTCCCCCTCTGTCACGAAGAGATGCCGTTCGTTTATTTCTTCACGATTTAATTCTAATACTTGATTTAACTTTTCTTCTATACCGCCTGTTTTAGCAATAATGCAACATGGTTTGTCATATCCTTGAACAATGCGACTCATCGCTAATGCACCACCCATGCAGTCAAAATCACTTTCTTTATGTCCACAAATAATAATATTTTCAGATTTTTGAATTAAATCCTTCAAGGTGTTTGCCATAACGCGTACACGCACGCGACTACGTTTTTCTGTTGCTTCAGAATTGCCTCCAAAATATTTCACTTCTTCTCCCATTTTTCTAATCGCAACTTGGTCTCCGCCACGTGATTGCGCAAGTTCCAACAACTGCACGACCATTTCATCTAACTCTTGTAGGTTTCTGGTTCCTCTTGCAAAAGCCATCGACAAGGTAATGGATACATCTAAATCCGATGATGCTTGTCTCACTGTATCTACAATGCTAAAGCGATCAGCAACAAGTGTTGAAAATAATTTCTCGTTCAATACAATCATGTAACGATCGTTTCTAATTCGACGAAGTAATAAACCATGTTCCTTACACCAATCCACTACCGGTTGACGAATACTGGTGTTAATGCTAGCTAAAACGTGTTCATCTTCATAACGTGTTGACTCTTCATAATTATCCAAGTGAAGAAGACCAACCACTAATTGTTCCTGTTCAAACGACATTTTATAATGTCTCATTTCAGTAATATCTTTAAAAAACATCACCTGTGAATCTTCTTTTCGACTTACTAAGTATACTTTTTGTTCGATGCTGACTTCAACTTGTTCACGCTCTCCAGAAATAAGGTAGTCCAGCTCCGGTAGCCATACTAATAGTTTCTTTCCAACCCGTTGAATTCCTCGCTCTTCAAAAAGTTCACTCATCCAAGTGACTACATATTCATCATTATAAGAAAGTAATCCTGTTTCTCCAAAAACAAACGCAGCTTGCGCTTCTTCTCCAACAATTTGGCTAGTGTCTAATTCTTGTTTCTCAATTTGATACTTCATGGCCTGCCAAAGTAAGATAAGGACAACTAATTCTAAAATGAAAATCAACAAAACCATTGAAATATCTAATTTCAGGAAAAAATAGAAAACCGCAATTAATCCTGCTTGCAATAAAACAAACGCAACCAATCCAATTTTGATTTTATCTAATCTTGTCATCGTTTTTCCTCCTTTAAAATTGCAATCTCTTCGTGGTGATAGCCCATGCTCCTACTACCATTAAGATAATCATTGTGTATGTGATGAGTATAACTAGCATGATTGTCAGTAAAAAAGCTTTCTTTTTGCCCACTTTTTTCATTGCCCATCTCATCGCTACTAAAAGTCCAAAATACACCAAATAGAAAACTGAAAGGGACATTAACGAAAATGCAACACCCAGCACATCACTTGGCACTGATGGCATTAACGCCAGCGCATTCCCTAAAAATACCATTCCTAATGCCAGAGGACCACTCCACCATGGTGCAATCCATCCAGTATTTTTTTGCAATATTGCCACATCAAATCGCAATCGTTTCAGCATTTGTAAAGATAAGATATGAAGTACAATCCCCGACAGAACACCATATAACACTGTGGAAGCAACATACAACTGAAACAAGATGGTTGCACTATCTCTTCCCGGAAACCCAAGTGTAACTCCTAGCTGGGTTAAACTAGCTTCTAAGAATGCAATCTCCTCTACTATATTATACCCAAAAAAGCTCGCAAATAAAACCGTAGTCATCAAATTTGCAAAAATTAACCAAACAATACAGAAAAGTAAGAGTTTTTCTCTTGAATATTGCTTCCTAACCCCCGCTCCATAAATTGCTCCACAAATGGACATACTGCAAAAAAAGAAAATAGAAGTCATTGTTCCAAACAAAAAAGTCAAAAAAACAACACCAAATAATGGAATCGTACTTGCTTTTAGTCCATATTTTGCACTAAAAAAGACCATTGGGAGCGGAATAATCCAAAAGAAACTCTCCACTAACCCAAAAAACTGTCTATTCATCAGCAGGAGTACACCAATAATGGCAAGCATCATCGCTCCTTCTGTTATTTTTCTCACTTCTTTATTCATCTCTTTCTCCTAGCTTCAAAAGAACAAAAAGCCTCTATCCCATATGACAGAGGCTTTTATGCATTAATCATTAACGTATGGTAATAAAGCCATTTGACGAGCACGTTTAATCGCAGTCGCTAACATACGTTGGTATTTAGCGCGCGTTCCTGTTACACGTCTTGGAATTATTTTTCCGTTTGCCGAAACAAAACGTTTTAATAATTCTACATCCTTATAGTCAATAGACGTCACATTATTTTTAGTAAAATAACATACTTTTTTACGTCCCATTCTTTGTTTTTTAAATGCCATGATAGATATCTCCTTTCTTAAAATGGTAAATCATCGCTAGAAATATCTAATGCCGGTCCTGTGTCGAAGTCTTCAAATCCTCCATCTTGTGTATCATATCCAATAGAGTCAAATCCACTTCCCATCGGTGTAGCACTAGAACCGCGATTTTCTGCAGCACCTCGTGATTCCAATAATTGGCAAGAATCACACACTACTTCTGTTACATATACTCGCTTACCATCAACTCCATCATAATTACGCGTTTGAATTCGTCCTTCTACTCCTAACAATGCACCCTTCTTAGCATATTGACCAAGAAAATCTGCACTACCACGCCAAGCGACACAGTTGATAAAGTCAGCCTGTCTTTCTTGACCAGATGCAACACGACGGTTACAAGCAATTGTGAAAGAAGCAACAGATAAGCCTGTTTGTGTTTTTTTAACTTCAACATCTTTAGTTAGTCTTCCAACTAGTACAACGCGATTAATCATGATTTCACCTCTTATTCTTCGTCCAATTTAACGATCATGTAGCGAACAACGTTTGAATTGATTCGTGTTAAACGATCAAACTCTGCTATTGCAGCGTTGTCAGCTTCTAAAGTTACAACAACATAATACCCTTTGGTCATGTCGTCAATACGGTACGCAAACTCTTTAACTCCCCAGTCGTCAACTTTCTCAATTTTACCACCATTACTCGTAATGATAGCATGAGTGTTTTCAATGACTTCTTGGCGTTTTTCATCTTCCAATGATGCGTTTACGATGTACATAACTTCGTATTTTCTCATTCGTTACACCTCCTTATGGTCTAAGGCCTGTACTTTTGCACAAGCAAGGATATTAATAGACGATTCTATCTATCCGTACTTGTCATATTACCACAATTTATTTCTCTTGTAAACAATTAAAACAAAGAAAAAAGAGGACTTCTCAACTTCATTATTCTTTCTCACTTTTTAAGTTTTCGATGATTGCCTTACCATAGAAAAATACATAGTATCCAACAAACGCAATAACCACAATAAACCCAAGTGATGGAAATGCAAAAGTTTCCATCGCCACAAACAATGCAATAGCAGCAATCATGTAGGTTATAAATGTAAGTAGTGGAAATCCTATGCGCACTGCAGATGCAATCCACTGTTTTTTAGTAAGTGGACGATATTTGATCACAAAATGGGCTATCGCCAGTATCAACACCAAAACAAATAAAATGGTTAAAAAATTCTGTGCAAAAAGCACTGTTGTTAAGCCAACCATTAATGGAATTTTTATAATCACATCCATTTTAAAAGTAGCAAAATCAAGCCAAACTACAATTAAAGCTAAACAAACCATCCAATCAAAATTTTCCATTGGTTTTATTGTTGGCAAAGTTTTCATAAAATCTATTTCCATAATTTTACCTATCATCATCATCGCTAACACCAATAAAATATAGCTACCTACTCCTGTTGACAATGCTTGTGTAAACGCTGCAAGCACAAGCACCACAGACATGTAAATTGCTACTGCTAAGAAATAAATTTTATATGCTGTTTTCAATTTTTCTTCAGCAATATTGACAGCTTTCGACTTAACTAATCCTCCTAACACAAAGAATCCTATTGTCACCAGTACAAGTAGAGGTCTCAATTCTTCAACTAACCTTGCAATTGAAAAAATAGTTTGAGCTGATGCTGAACCAAGCATTTCTAAAATCCCTATGTTCAACAAATCAATCGTCACTCTAATTCCACTAACTCCATCAAAAGAAACCATAAATACAGGTGAAGACAAAATTAAAAATGAAATAAAAAATGGCCAATCAATAAATTTTAATATTTTATCTACACGTGTCTCCACTTCTATAAACTGGTGTTTTACTCGTTCTAAAATCATCATTACTTTTTCCATAAAATTCCCCTTTAATATATTTTGCCATTTAACTCTATACTATACTCTCTCTTTTTTCAATGCTAACCGCTGAAAATTCTTACTTTTGAAAACAATTACGAAACAAAAAAGCGAGAAGCCCTCTTCATCTGCCTTTATTCCCTGCAAAATAGATCTCCCGCCTGTCAATTCTAAACATTCTATTTACCCAACAAAATACCATCCAGCAGGTTTACTATCACATGTTGAAAGTTTTAATTTTTCAACTCAGCTAAGTCGCTCTACATACTTTTCCTATCAGCAATTTCTGCCATCTTTGCTTCATTCAACCTTGTTTCTTCTTTAACCCTAGAATACGACAAATAGCCATTCATTCTATCTATTTTAGTAATCGCGGTCCCCCCACACTCAGGGCAAGTTTCCATTTCCAGTTCTTGATGCCCACAATTATCACAGTACGCAAGTGATAAATTCACACCTTCATAAAAGCCCAATCCCATCGCTCTACGAACCAAGGTTCTTATCGCTTCCAGATTGTAATTAAGGTGATATCGTACATATTGAATTTTTCCACCATTGCACATCTCCCAAAAACGACTTTCCAAGTCTTGTTTTTGAATTGGTGTAATCTCCTCACTCACATGACAGTGGAAACTATTTGAAACATACTCACGGTCACTAACATTCTTTACAATACCATATTTTTCTCTAAATTGCTTTACTTGAAGTCCACACAGTGATTCTGCAGGTGTTCCATAAATCGCATACAACCATCCATCCTCTTCTTTAAATTTTTGGACTTTACGATTAATATGCTCCATAACTTCTAATGCAAACGCACCATCTTCAGCCAATGATTTTCCATTATATAGTTGCTGAAGTTCATTTAAAGCCGTTATCCCAAATGATGCTGTCATTGGTTTTAATAATGGATATATTTTATCTTCCGGTTGCAGTGTCCCTTGATAAAATCCCCCTTGACAAAACCCCATTGGGTTAACAGATGCTCTCATATTTCCTAAATAATCATACGTTCTTTTATGCACATGACGAATCATCTCTAAATAAAAATCCAATACGTCATAGAAATCTTTATTCTCTTGATTCGCTTTTGCAAGAATTAGGGGCAAATGAAGACTGATTGCTCCGATATTGAATCTCCCTACAAAAACAGGTTCATCTAATTCATGAGCTGGCATCTGTCCTCCTTCTTTATACCAAGGTGATAAAAAAGCTCTACACCCCATAGGACTAACTACCTTCTTATACTTCTTATAAATTGATGGGACATACCCCTCTCCTGTTAGGGATAACCAGTCAGGATACATCGTTTTAGCACTACACGCTACACCAGCTTCAAATACATCTTCCGAAATCTTTCCTTTTCCATGCAGCTCTTCATCATAAAGAAACACTAATTTTGGAAACAGTACTGGCTTCTTATGCCCTTTTTTCCCTTGCCCTTCTTGGTGAACATTCAAAAATGTAATGGATGCCATTTTCTCAAACTCGCTTGTTCCCAACCCAAAAGACATCGTAATAAATGGATAATCTCCACGAGATGAGCCCACACTATTTAGCTTCATTTCAATTCCTTGAAATCCTTGTTCATATTCACGTTTCACTTTTTCTTTAGCAAATTGTTGTGTTTTTTCAGACGGTACTTCTTCTTCTCTTAGTCGTGCAATCTCACCCAGATGTTTAATGTAGGACTTTTCAGCGTAAGGGGCAAGAATTTTGTCTACTTCCGCAACAGTAAATCCTCCATATTGTTGAGATGCACTAGATAAGATAATATCTCCTAAAACATCAAAAGCCGTATTTAAACTTTTGGGCTCGTTATACCACAAGTTCCCCATTTCAAACCCATCTTTCATCACAGCTCCAGCATCAAACAAGCAACAATTCATCGTATCTAATCGTGACGATTGGTCGTGAATATAAATGAATCCTTCTTTACACGCTTCAAGTTCATCATGATTCATAAAAAACTTACGATATAATCGTTTATTTAACTCATTTAAAATTAAACAGCGCTTTGTGGAAACTAAACTTGAATCTGCATTAGAATTTTCTTTATCCCCATAGTAACGAATAACTTGGCTTTCATGATAAACTTCACTCATTAATTGTGCAAAATCTTTTTTATAGTTCCGATAATCACGATACACCTTTGCTACTTCTGTATTTTCTTCTTCAATAATTTTTTCTACAAGATCATGGACGTGAGCTACACTAACTGCTTGTGCCCCCTCTTCCTCTATCGCTAAAAGGACTTTATCACAAATCGTTTGGTATTGACTCTCCGTTAAAGTAACTAGTGTTCGATCCGCTGACTTCTTAACCGCATTGATAATCTTTTGGGGATTAAACTCTTCTAGTAGCCCATCTTTTTTAATGATTTTCATACAATACAACCTCTCCTTCTTTTAGTGATTTTGCAACATCAATAATTCTTTGGTTTTCACTCCCTGCCCAAGGATATTCCACAGAGCTTAATGCTTCAATAAACATTCCGTCCACCAAAACGTCAATAGATTCTAATAAATGAGGATCACTGATTTCCTCCATGATATAGCCGGTATAAACCCAAATGCTCTTTTGAGGAAAGCTTCTTTTTATCTCTTTTAAAAGCTCTTTTACCTCTTCTCGATGATCTATATAAAAAGGATCTCCACCACTCAGTGTTACTCCGGAAATGTATTCTGCCTGAAGATAGTTAAACAATTCTTGTTTAGCTTCACCGTCAAATAAAATCCCACTAGCTGGATCCCATGTTTTTTGGTTATGACAAGAAGGGCAAGCGTGACTACATCCAGAAAGCCATAAAACAACTCGTAAGCCTTCTCCATTTACCATATCCACATTAGTAATATTATGGTAATTCATCTTTGCCCTCCCACTTCTATATAAAAAAAATATTTGCTCATTATCACACTTTATAAACTCGTGTCTCAAGCATAACATATCTCTTTTTTCTTTTCCATGTTAATACCTTAATTCTTATTGATTTTTTCATTTTTTTTCATCTCTTTTATTTTTCTGAAAAAAATACCTTTTTATTGTTGACTATACTAAAAAGCTGTGATATATTTATAAGGCACTTTGATAATTGTGCAAAGATGGAGGCTTAGCTCAGTTGGTAGAGCATCTGCCTTACAAGCAGAGGGTCAGCGGTTCGAGCCCGTTAGCCTCCACCATTTTTTATTTAACTGAAGGAATTGAGGTCTCTTAGTTTCCTCATACATGCCGACTTAGCTCAATTGGCAGAGCAATTGATTTGTAATCAATAGGTTGTAGGTTCGATTCCTATAGTCGGCACCATTTATTCACATTTGGAGAGGTAGCGAAGTGGCTAAACGCGGTTGACTGTAACTCAATTCTCTTAGAGTTCGGCAGTTCGAATCTGCCCCTCTCCACCATTTATTTCTATTTCAGTATCGGGATAGGATATTGAGTAAAGCATTAATTGGGGCATAGCCAAGCGGTAAGGCATCAGACTTTGACTCTGACATTCCCTGGTTCGATCCCAGGTGCCCCAGCCAATTAAAATTTGTCCCGGTAGCTCAGGTGGTAGAGCAACTGACTTTTAATCAGTGGGTCGGAGGTTCGATTCCTCTCCGGGACACCATTTTCAAAAATGCGGATGTAGTTCAATGGTAGAACTTCAGCCTTCCAAGCTGACTACGTGGGTTCGATTCCCATCATCCGCTCCATAGTGATTTAAACGAACCAGTATACTTATTTACTTATTTTCTTGTAAATGATTATGCTGGTTTTTTCTTATATAAAAACTATAAAAAGCATAATATTCGTTCTTCGACAATTGAATATAAAGTGCTTATTAGAAAGTGTAAATTGGCTTTTAAAATACGATTTTGAGTATGCTTGTAGAATAAAGCAATGCAAATTTTAAAAAAATATAAAAGGAGAAAAAAAAATATGCAAAAGAAAACAATTGAATTTACAAAAGCAAAAATGAGCGAATTACTAGGAAATGGTCAACTAATTGAAGTTGTTGAAAAAAACAAGTATCAATCTAACGAAAAAGAATATGTGTCTAGAATTTTCTGTCCAGAATTTAAGGATATCATTGAAGTACAAACAGATTTAACACCAGAAGCAAAAATCGGTGATACAGTAGATGTTAACGATTTTGTAGCAACTTTCCGTGGAAAAGGTACAGGAGCATTTAATGGAAATATTATGGCTGATGTAACTTTTACTTGTACAGGTGCTAAAGTAGTAAAAGTTGGATCAACTGCAAATAATAATACTTCTGCTGCAAAATAGATTGAATAGGCATGTTACTTGAATGTAGCGTGCTTTTAATTTTTAGAGAAAGGAATTCAAATGAAATGTGTAGAAGTAGAAATTTAAGCGATTTAATTACTAGAATGGAGTTTATGATAAATGAAAAAATATGATGATTATAGGAATGCAATAAAAGAATTAGAAAAAAAAGATTATTTAAAATTGATTGATAATATGCAGTTTGATATGGATAAATTTGGGAAGCCAGATAGTGTAAAGATTTTGGCTGAGATTGATTATAAATATCCCCAGGTGATTTTATCGATCGGCAACTTCACTTCTTCATTTGATTTACATTATGATGTGAATTGGGACATTGAAGAATTTATTGAAATAAGCTATAGAAAAGATTATTTAGAGGAAGCAATGGTTGAAGTGTATTTGGAATATCTATGTCATAAAAAAGGTTTAAACTCATTATCGGCGAATAATCCGTGGACATTGGATTGCATTGAGACGGAATGGTGCGTTGAATTTAATGATGATATTTATGTAATTGAAAATTGCACGTGGAAGGAATTAGAATATAGGATAGATGAAGGTTTAAAGAAATGACAATGAACAATGTAAAAGAAATCTCAGTAGTTGAATTGTTCGATAGTTATAAAGTTGTTTATGGGGTAATTATTGGAGATTTAGAAGAAGAAATAAAACATTTAGTTCCAAAATATTATGTATTTGATGATAGTAATCATAAATGTATGATATATGAATTGGAAAAAAATATTGCTGTATGTGTTGGATATACTCTTATTGGTTTAAGTGCTTTGGGAAATGAAAAACAACGGTTATTAGAATTTATAAAAAATGTAAAGTAGAAAAGAGAATTGAAGATATGAAAAAGATAGTAATTTGTTTAATGTTGATATTATTAGTTGGTTGTTCTAAAAAAGAAGAAAATAACATAATCATTGTCGAAGAAGAAGTGTTTATTGAGTATGGAAATGAAGAATTTGATCCAATGCAGTTGGTTGTTTGGGGAACGTTTGATAATGTTGTCATAAAAGAATTTGATTACTATACTTTGGGTCTACAAGAAATGATATTGATATTTAATGTCGGAGAAGAAGAAATAGAGTTTAAAAAGGAAGTAGAAGTAGTTGATACAATATTTCCTATTTTTACAGATTTTGAAGAAAATATAACAATAAAACAAGATGAAGAATTAAATATTATGGATTATGTTGTAGCGTTTGATGAGATAGATAAAAATGATATAGAAATTTATTTAAATGTTGAAATTGATACAAGTGTTGCTGGTAATTATTCAAGAGAAGTAGTAGCAAAAGATAAAAATGGGAATGTCACTAGTGAATTAGTAATGATTGTTGTAGAAGAAAAAATAAGAGAAAACAATAATAACACATCAAGTGTTTCAAGCTCTAATAATAATTCAACTACAAACAATCAAACAAGCAATGTATCGAATGAAACTAATAGTAATTCTTCAATTGGTGAAAATACACAAGAAGTAGTTCCAAGTATTCAAGGTGTGAGAAATGTATCACTTCCAATTGGTTCTAGTGTAATTGAATTACAAGCATTGATATCAAATGTGTATTTGAATGTATCAGGGCAAGTATATGTAAATTATGCTGAAGTTAATTTAGGGGTTGCTGGTGATTATAAAGTTTATTACACTTCTTCAGTAGGAGTGAGTGCTACTTGTACAGTAACTATATATTAGAAAGGAAACTAAATGAATATAAAAAAAATGATAACTAAATTGAAAAAAAATCCAATTTTAATTGTAATAATAATCTTGTGCTTTATTCTTATTATATTTCAAATTTTTAATGTTTTAAATAGTAAGGAAGTGACTATTAGTGAAAATTATGCTAAAACAGTTGTAAAAACTGAAGAAGTGAAAGAATTAGAAGTTGATAAATATTCAGAAAATCAAGATTTTAGATTTGTATTAGAGTTGAGTGATCAAGACATACCTGTCTTTCAATCAAGCGATAATGAAGATTATTTGAGAGTTGATTATTTAGGTAATTATGATTCTATGGGTTCATTGTTTTTAGATTATCGTACAGATTATTACTTGAATGATAGAGTGTTGATTGTTTATGGTCATTCTAGTAATAAGAAAGATACAATGTTTACTAAATTATCAGATTCTGAATATATATTAGAAAATGAATATTATACAATTAATTCAAGTGAAGGAGAAAGATTATATCAAGTTGTTAGTTATTATCAAATAGAAGATATTTATAATGATTTGTGGGTATTAGAAAATAATTTTAGAAGTTTATCTGTGTATGCAACTTGGTTAGATAAACACATTGCTTATAACTCTCTAGAAGATATAGAAACTGTATATCAAGCTGGTAATCATAAAACAATGATATTTGTTACTTGTGATTTAAAAAGTGGTGAGAATGCGAGATATATAGTTGTTGCGTTAGATATAACTGATATAACTATTGAAGGAGAATATAGATGAAGAAATATATTGTAAATGTAAAAGAGTTGTTATCTAGAGATGTTGAAGTAACTGCGGAATCAAAAAAAAGTGCAATAGAGATAGTAGCTTTAATGTATAGAAACAGTGAAATTGTTCTAGATTATAGTGATTATGGTGGAATTACAGAATATTCTGTAGTTGAAAAATAAAGAAAGGAAAATGTGTAATTTCTTAAAAGAATTGTTTATTCTAAATGAAAATAGATGTATAATATAAGAAAAATATAGGAGAGTAATTTAATGAGAAAGGGAATATTGGGTTTATTTGATTATTTACACGCAACTTGGTTGGACTTTAAGTATAGAAATAGAGAGTATAATGATGGTCTGTATGAAGCGTTGGAAGAAGCTGAAAATGAAAGAAAATTAGGTTATCCTAATATGAAGTCTTATAATAATTTTCAAGAAATAATAGATGAAATTCACGCTGAACAAGAAAGTGAAATATTTAGTAAAGAAAACAAAGCGATTTAAAGAAGAGTTTAAAAAATATGAAAAAAGGGGTTATGATTTTAATAGATTGAATTTGGTGGTTGAAATATTATCTAGTGGAGATAAACTATCTAAAGTTTATAAAGACCATCAGTTGAAAGGAAAATGGAATGGTTGTAGAGAATGTCATATTGCTCCTGATTGGTTGTTGATTTATAGATATTATGATAATGATTTAATATTAGAGTTAATGAGAACTGGAACACATAGTGATTTATTTTAAGAAAGGAAGATAAAATGAAAAAAATTGTAATGGGTTTAATGATGTTGGTGCTTGTTGGTTGTACAAGTGCTACTGTGGATAAAGAAGAATTACTAAATGAGTTATCAATTACTTTTAATGAAGAAGAATTGATATTGGATTATAATGAAGAATTTAATCCTGAAAGTGCTATAGAAGAGGTTGTAGGTGTGGTAAGTTATCCTGAAATAGCAATTGATACAACTGTTGAAGGAGAATTTGAGTTTACATATACGATTAGTAATGAAGAGTATGAAGATGTATATATTGAAGAAACTGTTACTTATACAGTTAATCCTGAATTGTATATTCAACTTGTTGATGAAGTTGTACAATTTGAAAAGAATGAAGTAAATAATGCTTGTGATTATGTAGTTGAATATATTGGAGTGTTAGTTTGTCCTGAATATCTTGACACAAGTTCGTTAGGTACTTCTTATTGGAAGTATGCGGTATATACTGAAGATATGGAACGATATATAGAAGCTATGCTTGAAATTTATGTAGTTGATAATAATCCTATCTTGGAAGGTGCTACTTCTGAATTTAAAGTTACGGCTGGTAATTCATATAATTTTGATTCAGTAAAAGCAACTGATTATTTAGGAAATGAATTAGAAGTACAAGTGCTTGGTGATTGGAATAGTAAGGTTGTTGGTCGTTACCCATTACAATATTATGCGATTGATAGTGATGGAAGAGAAGTAACATATGACTTTACTTTTGTAACAGTGGCAAGAACTACATCAAGTGGTAATAGTGGAAGTTCATCTAATAATACAAGTACTGGTAGTTCAAATTCTAATGGAAATACAAGTAATACTGGAAGTACTGATAACAACTCTACTGGTGGTGCTGAAACAATCTATGCCTGTCCTAATGCTGTGTATTATAAAGATAAACCGTGTGATTATATAGTTACAGTGGCAAAAGGAGAAAAACAATTTTATGGAGCAAATGCAGAAGCAGAATGCTTGGCATATGTAGAAGTGATGAGAAATTCATTGCCTGAAGGTGCAAAGGGTTGTGGTTGTAGTGGATTAATGAACAACTTAGCAGAACTTAGTGGATATGCTTTTGGGTATAGTTATTAATGAATGATAAGAGGAGTGAAAAAAAATATATGAATAAAAAAATAGGTGCTGGCAAAGTTTTGTTAGCACTTTTACTTGCAATAACATTTATTGGCAATGTAGTTGCAGAAGAGATAGAAGAAGTGGATAACATTGAAATTAATGACTATGAATATAGTGATTATTGGACTGAATCGCAGGAATTAATGAGTGTTGAAAATTTTCAAGATTATTATAATTCTGGAAACAATGAAATAAAAGAAACACGTGGTCAATTGGTAAGGGTAAGACAAGTAGCTACTTTTAACGGTGGTGCTAATTGGATATCAATAATGAGTGTTGATGGTAAAGTTGTGTTTTGTTTAGACCCCACTGTATCAGCTGGTATTGGTATGGAGTATAATCAATCTAATGATTGGCATTTATTGTCTTGGGATGTTCAAACTCGTATTTGGTATGTTATTCGATTTGGGTATCAAGAGTATGGTTCTGATGATTACTATATTGCTTCTCAAATACTAATTTGGCGTGCGTTAGGTCATTGGATTACTCCAAGCGTGAATGTAGATTCACAAATCGCTCAAATTGAAGCGAATATAAATAACTTTGGGACACCTGTTAGCTTTAATAATCAAACATTGGAATTAGAGTATCAGGTTCCATTTACTATTACAGACACTAATGGAGTACTAAACAAATATTCAGTAAGTTGTCCGAGTGGTATAACTTGCTCTAAATATGGAAATGAGTTAACTGTTACTGTAGATAAGTTAAATTTTGAAAAAAGTGGAAGCATTAAGATTACTTCCCCTGGTACGAACGATCCAGGGTGGATAGGAGTTGTGTTTGTATTACCAGGCTCGCAATCTGTTGCAAGTGTGCTTAAACAAGACCCATCAAGTGATTATAAATTAAATTTAAAAATGATTAGTGGTGACTTGAAGATTATTAAACTTGATGAGTATGGAGAAAGTACTATTGCTGGCAATGTGTTTGAAATTGCTTGGGATAGTGAATTTAATGATATTATAGGAGAGTATACAACTAATTCTGATGGTGTAATTGAAATAAATGGATATTTACCACCTGGAACGTATTACGTGCGTGAGATAGCAGTTTCTGACCCTTATGTGTTAAATGAAGAGGTATTTGAAGTTGTTATTGAAAGAAATAAATTAACAGAATTGGTTGTACAAAATGATTTGAGAGAAGTTTATCTAGAATTATTTAAGATAGATGAAGAAGAAGTGGAATTGTATCTAGATGGTGCAGTATTTAGTGTAACTGATATTACGGATTATGACATTGTAGTTGACAAAGAAAGTTGCTCTGTTAATGAAGTGGAAGAAGGAAAAGAATCTATTCAAGTGTGCTTACCTTCTGTTGTGGGCAAAAATTTTGAATTTAATGTGGTAACTGGTAATCAGTATATTAGATTGTATGATTTTGAAGATAATACGATACCGTATAATGGAGTTGTACAGATATCAAATAATGAGAATTTTGAAGAAAATCTAGAAATAAGTACGGAAGTGGAAGAAGAGCCACTTTTTGTTTATTTAGAAGTAGAAACTGATGAGTATGGATTGTTGAATATAAGTGAATTGAATTTAACACCTGCAGCAGTTTACTATTATAGATTGCCTGATTCTGATAAAGTTCAAAAATTTACAGTTCTTGGAGAAGAAGATTTATTAGGTTATGCTAGTTTACCACTTAAATATGGAAGGAAATATGAAGTGTGTGAAATAGAACCACCCGTAGGATATGAAATGCCATTAGAACCTTGCAAAGTCTTTGATATGAATATTGGTGAAGGTATTACGTTTACACAAGCAGAATTGACTAATAAGTTGCGTAGAATAGATGTTAAGTTGATTAAACAAGATAGCAAAAATAAAGTTATTTTGTTGAACGGAGCAACTTTTAAAGTATGGGATACTTACTATTCTACTGAAGAGAATGTAGATGGGTTATATCTTGGTGAATATATTACTGGAGCATTGTTTATTCAGAAAAAAGAGATATTAACTGAAGCTGTCTATGATGGAGATGGAAATGCAATGTTTGATGAAGAAACTGGTGTATTGATTACTACAGAAAAAGAAGTTGGAGTACCTGATATTGAATTTGAGATTTACTCGCAAGAAACCTATTTAGCATATCTTGAAGATAATACTATATCCCCTACTCATAACTTTAAGACTGATAAAAGTGGAGAGATTGTTGAGTATTTAAAAGATGGGTTATATTACGTTAGAGAAAAAGATACTGAAGAATTTGAGTTGTACCCTATTTCTGAAGGAACTATATATTTGCCCGAACTGAAATATGGACATTCATATCAAGTGTGTGAAACTCAACAACCATCAGGATACCATTTTCCGCAAGAAGCTTGCCAAGTGTTGGTGCCTGTTGCTGATTATGGAATTAATATTGTTGATAACTATAGAGTTAACGATATGATAATTATCCCTAATACTGGAAATCGTTAAAGAAAGGAATACGATATGAAAAAAATGGATAAGATAAGAGTTGAAACTAAAACATTGGAAGGACAACAAAGAGCGTTGAGAATTGCTGATAAAATTGTAATAGATTGTATAGATGGAATAGAAGTTCTTGTTGCTGATAGTGATTTAGTTAGATATATAGAGCATATAGCAATAAATCATTATAATGTTCAATTATGTATAAAAAGAGAAAGTGTTTGTACTTTTACTGTTTCTCTGAAATAGAGAGGAGAATTATGTCTAAAGAAGATTTTGTAGAAATGATTAATGAATTTGCAAAAGAGATATCTGAAGAATATAAAAATGTAAAAATCGATATAGATATCGTGGAGTTTGAAGAATTAGAATCTGAAATACAAAGAGAATATGAAAGAGAGAATGAAAGTGTGAATAATAAAAAATGGAGTATAAGTTTGTATGAATTGTATGGTCTTGAAAATGAAATGTTGGATAATTTATCATCAGATAGTGCTAAAAATAAAGGTTTTATAAATGTACCTGATGTTAAAATTAAAATTAAAGAACAGACTAGTGAAAAAACAGTTGCTGAACTTGAAATTTCAGTAAATGAAAAGAGAATTGCTGTGTGTGAAATGGAAGCTTCTAATCGAGTTGATGAAGTTGGTTTTATAGAGCAGATAATGTGCTTTATAGAAGAAGTAACAGTTGTAGCAATAAAAATAATACCAGCTGATACTATTATTCGTTTTTAAAAGAATGAAAAAAAAGGAGAAAAAAATGATTGATAAAATAGTTAGTGAAGAAGAAGCAAAGTTTGTAGTTGGTGGAATTTCTGATGCTGATAAAGAAATTATATGCCAAAATTTGAGATGGAAGAGTGATTTTGAAATGGGGTATTATGGAAGTACTGGGTTTAGGTCTTTGATTAGTTTAGCGTTAGCTTCTGATGGAGAAGAGATTGATGATATTCTACTAAATTTTCTAGATGATACAAATTTAGAAATTGCTGTACAATTGATTAGAAAAAAAAGATTAGTTCCATCAGAAAACGCAGAAAGATATTTGAAAGAAAATGGAATTGTTTAAATGTAAAAAAAAGGTACAACTTGGTGATTTTTATATGTTTGATGAAGTTGATATTTTGAGAGAAACTGAAAAAGCATATTTTATTAAAATGCCAAGAGATTGCATTTATAATGATTATGCTTTTTGGGTTAGTAAAGAATATGTGTTTGATTACTGTGAAGTGTTCGAGATAAATCAACGTGGAAAGAAAGTATTGTTCTTTCCAACTTGGTTTGAAAAATTTAAATTAATAAAACATACAAATGAAAATTCTTTATTGGATAAAAAACAAGTTGTTATTGATAGATTGCAGTTTCAAGGACATTTAGGGGTATTTTGAAGAAAGGAAGATAAAATGAGAGAAGAAACAGTTAGAAATGCTAGAGTGTTGATAGAAGATTTAAATAAAAAAAAATTTTCTTGGAACGAAAGAGATTTGATAGATTTTGGAGGAAGTAAGTTGACTAGAGCTGAAGTAGATTTAGTATCAATGTATGCAGAAGCGTTAATAAATTATAATGGTGATTATCGTTATGTGTTAACTCAACTTGTATTACCATTGCCCCATATAAACTCTGTTTTTAAACAATATGGTTTAGAAGGTTTTGTGAAATGAAAAAAATATTAAGTAGATTTAAAGTGAATAAGAAAGTTAATGAAGAAGTAGATGTTGAATTTTATCATTCGTTGAAAACAAAGAAGAAAATTAAAAGAAAAGTAATTATTGTTAATGCTGTATTTTGTGTTGCTATTTTGTTGAGCGTGCTTGCTTTTATCAATGCTAGTAAAGAAGAAGTGATTCCAGAAAATAGTGCAACAGTTCAGTTTATGGAAAGGTTTATAGATAATTACTATAATTATCCACAAAGTGATATTTCAAGGGAATTTGTTACTAATTATTCTGTGTTAAATTCATTGTTGTATTCAGATGGTCAAATAGTAAACGTTGAGAATGTTGAAATTTTAAATACAAAAACATTGAGAAATAGTCAAGGATTAATAGAAACAGAATATAATCTCTTAATAACTTTAATGGTTACAACAAAAGAAGTTGTGTCTGAAGAAGAAACAAAAGAAGTTAAAGAAGAAAGAATGCTATATCGTAAAATTACTATATCTGAAGATAGAGTTAATCATCAATATTATGTAAAACGTTTAGTATCGGAATTATATGATTTTGCTAGTTTGCCTGTGCAAGTGATTGTAGTTGAAAATGGAAGTGAAGTTTTATCAGCGACAGAAAAAAATTCAGCGGAAATAAAAGTGAATTTATTTATAAATCAATATAATGATAGCTATGAAAAGGCTTTAGATTTAATGTCGGAAGGATCTACGTTAGAGAGAAAGCAAGAAGAAGATGTATATTCTTTTGTTCAAATTGTATCCGCAACTAAAGATAGCAGTTATTGGTATGTTGATGTAGATATAAGTGTTGATAATGGTGTGTTTGTTGAAATTAAAAAAATGGAAATCCATTTTAATGATAAAAATGGGAAGATAGAGAAAGTGAGAGTGTATTAATATGTTTGGAGTTAGTTTAGTGGCGTTACCAGCGGTGTTAGAAAATTTCTTAAATTTACCGTTGTTTAAAATGGTATGGACTTTAATTGCGTTTTGGGGAATGTATATGGTTGCTCAAAAGATTATGAGTGATTGGTTTGAATATATAAAAAGGTCTAAAAGAAGTGGTATTGGAGAAAAAATGGTTATGTTTATTAAAGAAGTAGTGCCAGAGATGATTTTATTAGGTGTTGTTATTATTGTTGGGTTCTTTGTTCCTGTCAGCCAGGTCATTCAAATAGCAATTACTGTAGTTATGATGGGTTGGAGTGTAATTGTTGAACCAGTATTTACATTTCTGTTAGGGGTTATTTAATGGCAAGAAAGACTTCTTATAACTATACGTTAGCTATTAATCACAAAAGAAGTTACTATATACCATTAGTGGGAATTGAAGTGAATGGTTTAGGATATTTGATTATATCGGTACTATATTTGATTATTGGCACTTTGATTATTGGCGTGTTATTGAATTTAATATTTAATGATATTGTTGTTTATGGAATAGCGTTAGGAATTAATTTAGTGGTAATTATGTGGGTATTTGCTCTTAAAGATAAAGTGCAGCACTTTGAAGGGAGTAATGCCCTTTTTGTTTTTTATGCAAAATATATAAAAAAATATAGAGTGATAATTACGGATACTGGTGAGAAAGTGTATTTATCGCCTAGGAAGGGAGTGAAGATAGAATGCGTAAGAATGTGATTCATAGTTTGAAAAGTAATGTTGCAATTGGCGATAATGGAGTGATTGCATACTTCTATGATGTAAAACCTATCAATAGCCTTTTTGCAGATAGTGAACAATTGGAAATAATGGTAGATTTGTTTCAAAAGAAAATGATTAGATTAAATATGCCTGGTCAAATTATAATTCAGCCTATTCCTGTCAATGTTAAGGAGATGGTTGAATATTATAATAAAACGTATAAAAAGAATGGAAAATCCGAGTTTAAAGAGATAGCACAATCGATAGTTAAGGATATATACGTTGCTAATAAAATGAAGAGATATAAATATAAAGTTACATTTGTATTTGTAGACGGAAGAGAAGATTTTGATGTTTCTTTTGTCAGAGCGATCGGAAGCAATAAAGCGAAGATTATTCCACCTGACACATTAGAGTATGCTCTTGATGTTTCAACTTTTATAGAAAAAGAGTTGAAAAATGGCTTGCAAGTCAACAAGTATAATGAAACTCAAATTGAAACGTTACTTGAGTATATCGCTTGCCCTACTGAACAAAAGTTAAAAAGTTATTATTATGTACCCCATCCGCAATATGTTGAATATGAGTATTATCCAGCAGTTCAGAAAGAAGCGGTGGAAACATTAGAAAAGTTATATACAAAAACTTTGATGGTGTCGCAAATGCCCACTGAATTAAATGTACCTACAAATATATTTAATTCAATTCAGTTACTACCTTACCCTGTTGATATTGTTCTTAAATTTGATGTTGTTGCAGAAAAGAAGTTTTTGAAAAAAATGAAGATGAAAGAAGCTGAAATTGAGAAGAATGTGAAAGCAGAATGCAAGAATAATGGATATACACGATCAGCAACTAAGAAAGCGGTACACTTGGCAAAATTGGCTGTTCAAGGTGAAAATTCTGATGAAAAAATGAAAGTAAAATATCAGATAATGTTTAGGTTGCGTGGTAATTCAGTGGATATGTTAATTAAAAGATACAATCAATTTCAATTATCTTTAGGAGCAGATATCGAAAAAGAAAATGGACTTCAATTAACTTATGAAGTTGGTAGACAAGAAGAAATATCTAATAACTTGAATCCATTTGATGTTACATATCCACGATATGTATTTGAGACTGATTTATCTTATCTTGCAAAGTATAATTGGCTTGGTGGGTTGTATCTTGGGGAAGAAAAACCAGGTATGGTAGTTGGTTATACAAGACCTGGGAGAATCCCTGTAACTGTAAATCCATTTGCAACTTTTGAACAGACTGCTCGTAGAACTGGACCTGTAACGCTTGTTTGTGGAGAGTCTGGTTCAGGGAAAAGTCAGTTGATAAATAATATGCTTGTCGAATATTTGGCTGTGTATGGAATACGTGTTCTCTTCATTGACCCAAAAGGAGATAGATTTGAAATGATTAAGAATTTACCTGAAGGGACTGCTCAAAATTTAGTTATTGGTGGAGATGTTAACCAACGTGGTATATTTGACCCTTTCGTGAATTATGAAAGTAAACTAGCTTTAGAAAAAGCAAGAGATTTCTGTGTGTTATTCGCAAGAATTGTAAATGAAAATCACGAAGTAAATCTAAGACATATCGCAAGTGCTTATAATGATTGTGTAACGAATGTAGCGATTGGTACTATTCAGAAAGTAACCATGATAGAGCTCGCAAAAGCGTTAGCTGACTATGATTCGTTATGGAGTGATAATTTATTGCAATTTGTAGAAGACGAGACAGGTTATTTATTCTTTGCAAGACACAATGAAGAAGTGGTTAATTTTGATTTATCGTATCGTTTTAATTTAGTGACATTTCAACGTGTACCTGATTTAGAAAAGTTTGATAAAGATAACCTTATGCACCGTTTGTTTAGTATTGTGGTTGGTGAAACTGGGTCGATTATGGATAGATTTATGCAGACTTATAAAAATGAATTAACACTTATTGGAGTTGATGAGTTGAGAGTTTTTTCTATGGTAGCTTCACTTAATAATTTGCTAGATAGTTATTGTCGAATTGGCAGAAGTATGTTAACTAAAATTGTACTTATAGACCAAACCTATAGGTATGTATCAAGATTTATTGAGCAAGCTTCTGAAATGTATATTGGTTCTATTGTTAATAAAGAAGAAATAGAAGAAATTGTTAAACATTACAATTTAGAAGATAATCCGCAAATTCGTTCAGTTTTAGGTGATAAAACTAAAGCTGAAGGAGTTGAGAAAGATGATTTACATCGCTTTTTATATATAGATTATAACAATAGAAAAGGTGTTATAAAAGCAGAATTGCATAGTGATTTTAAAAAGGCATTTGATACAAGAAAGGAAAGGAGTGAAGAATTTTAATGAAAAAATTATTAATAGTGTTATTCATCTTATTCACTTTATCCCCTACTCAAATATTTGCTGAAGAAGAAAGTGAAACAGATGATACAGTTGTTTCTGAAGAAGAAAACGGTACTGATTTATGGATAGATGATACAGTAACTTTTGCAGATGTTGAAGCAGAATTGGAAAGAATTGCTAGTGAAACTAATAACGCTGCAGAACAATATGAAATGTGTAAAAATTCAACTGTGCTTTCGGATGATATGAAAATGCGTTATTGTATTGCTCCATCGGAACCAGGTTCATTATTAGATGTAGTGTTAGATTTGCCAGGCGAAGGTTCAGTTGCTGAACAAGAAAAAGAAATGAAATTTTATAAAGCAATGAATTCTTCTACTAGAACAGCTAAAGCTACAAAATTTGATATTTTTGATTTAGGAAATTCAATTGCAAATTCGGTATATTCTCTTGTTATTGATTTAATTGAAACTATTGGTGGATTTGCAACTTTAGTAACTTTACTTTTAATAAATACTTGTTCAAGTAGAGTTATATTTTCTGTTTTTAAAGATATATTTGATAGTTTACATAATTTTGTGTTTGGTAATTTTGAAACTACAATAATATTATGTGTGTTATTGTTTGTTGTTGCTTTGATTAGAGAGATTATGGACAATGGAAATAGGATTAAAAATTTTACAGTGTTTTTGAGAACGGTGAAGAAAGTTGCTATTGGATTTTTAATTGCTTTGTTTTTTTCAATGTTTTGCAGAGATATATTATATAAATTTGATACAGTTTTAGATCAAAGCGTTGCTAAGTTGTCTGAAGTTTGGTTTTCTAGTTCGGAAGAATTTGAAGGTAAAGTGTCTTCTACTGTGTTGAAAGAGAGAGTATTTTATGCTATGCAAGAACAACCATTTATGTTGAGGCATTTTGGCGTTATGTCTGTTGAAGCGATTGCTCAAAAATATGAAATAACGATAGAAGAAGCGAATGCTAGATATGAAACGCTGCTGTTTAGTCCATCGACCGAAAATGCAAATAATGAAGTTAAAAACAATGGAAATCAGACAATTCCAACTAATCCATTAAAAATGCAAGAAGTTTTGCTTAATTCTATTGCTATGCTTATTCATAAAGCTGTGTTGTGCGTTACTTTTTCTTTAATTGCAATAGTATTACTTCTTGCGAATGTGATTAAAGCTGTATTTATTGGTGTTACTTTTGTTGCTGTATTTCAATTTGTTTTTTCAAGAAAATATAGTAATGCAAGAATGATAGGAAATAGAATGTCTTGGATGTTGATTTTTAGTTTTATTCCAATGTTGATCTTGTTGCTTTTTGAGCTGTTACTGATGACAATTGAAGCATTTGGTAATATTCATTTTATTTTGATATTTGTAGTAGATTTATTGTTATTTGTTTGCATTAAATTTATTAAAGAAAATAAAGATAAAATAATGAAGCAAATGAGTATGATGTCTACTCCGCTTGGGAGAATGCTTAAAGGTGATTATTCACTTAAGAATGGATATGATGACATAAAACCTAAAGTATCAGATTTTATGAATAAAACGAGAGATAAAGTTGATAGTGCTTTAGAAAAAGCAGAAAGTAATCTTGATATAGGAAATGTATTAATGAAAGCACAGATATCCGCAACTTTAGATACTGCAAATAGTACCCCTGAAATTCAAGAAGAAAATTTGAAGCTAGAAAGTTTGAAAGAAGAAGATGTTGCGGAAGAAGTTAGTGAAATAGAAGATATTTTGAATGATATAGATAACGAAAATAAATCTGTAATTGTTAAAGATAAGGGTAATCAAGTTTCTGAATTGGAAAATGTAACTCAAGCTGTTTCTTCAGAAGTTGAAGAAAATATAGAAGAGTTAGAAGAAGAATTGTTTAAAGAAGGAGAAAAACCTTATTCTATTTCATCAATAAAAGTTGATTCTGATATTGAAAAAGCCCCTGTTGTTGACAATGCTAATACAATTGAAAGTATAGAAAGTTTAGTTCAAAGAAATGTAGACAAAGTAATGTCTGTTGAAGAGCCTGAAGAAAATGATAGTGTTATAGAAATTAACAAAGAAGAAAAGAATAAAGAAAGTGAATCAGAAGATTTATTAATGTTTAATGAGTTGCAAGAAGAGTATCTTGGTGATGAAGAAGATGATTAAAAAATTAATTGGTGGATATCTATTACTTTTGTTGATGTGCTTTGTTGCTGTGTTGTCTGTTGTTGGTGGAATGTCTGATACATCTTTGCTTAATGTGAATAATATGGGTTCAGTAGAAGGTTATAGCTCTATTAATAATAGAGTTCCCCTTTTGGTTTATGCTACTAATAGTCATCGAATAAATTCGAATTTTGGGTATCGTATTGACCCAATGGGTTCTGAAGTTAAATTTCATAACGGAGTGGATTATGCTTGTACTTATGGAGATCCAATATATGCTGTTGCAGATGGTATAGTTTTAGATTCGGGGTATGGTTACAAAGGAGCAATTACGGTTAATATTAATCACGGGCAAGGTGTAAAAAGCAGATATGTACATTTACAAAGGAGTTATGTGTTTGTGAATATGATGGTTTCACAAGGACAACAAATTGGTGAGTGTGGTTCTACCGGTGAGTCAACTGGAGCCCATTTACATTTAGGGCTGTTTATAGATGATGTTCCTGTCGATATTGCACCATACTTACGTGAAGGGAGTGGTGAATAGTGGAAGCGAGTTTAGTTAAGAAATTTAAAGATATTGGTATATATGGTATGGTTGTAGAAATTGAAAAAGTAGATTATTCAAGGCTTGTTGATGGGTTGTGGGTTAGGACTGATAAAGGAAGAATATTACAACTTCAAGATGTTAGAGAAAACTATTCTTTTGTTTTTTTAAAAAACCATCTTGGAAAAATGAGAGTTAAGTTGAAACATACTTCTATATGTGCTGTAAGAACAAATAAGTATGATTTATTAAAAGATGGAGATTTTGTAGAAGTATTTGACCCTGTTGAAGGTATTTATGGAGAGTTTGAATTTGTACAACTTTTTAAGCAAAAAGGAAGAAGTTTGAGATTTGTTTTAAAAAGTAAAGATAGTGGAGAAGTGCATATTCTTGAAGAAAAATCTATCAAAGATATATTGACTGCGAATGCACGTTTTTATGGAATTAAGAATAATCAAGAGTTTAAAAAGAAGGTGGTTTTGTGAAAAAGAAAATAAAATATTCTAAGTTAAAAGCAAAACCTACTTTGCTACAAAAAATGAAAATGATTATGTATTTTTTTAGGGATAAAAATAAGTATGATTTGTTAAAAAATCATTTTGCTGATTTAAAGATAATTTATTCTATTTTTAATATGATGGTAGATGTTGATAAAGAATCTGGAAAGAAAATGGGTTCTATATATTATTCTTTGAGTTCGGCTGGTATATCTTTAAAGATTAAGTTTTATAAAGCAACATCTGAAACGCCCTACAACTCGTTTAAGACCGCTTTAGAAACGCAATTAGTAAAACCTTGCTCAACTGTAGAGCTGATACGTGGCGGTGCTAAAATAGATGTTTTCTATCATTTTAACGCTAAAGCGAATTATAGTGCTTCCGAAAATGGGGTTGTAGTTGGTGAAGGTGTAATTGATAGTGTTGTGTGGAATTATAATAAAGAGCCACACGCCCTAGTTTGTGGTAAAAGTGGAAGTGGAAAAACTACGTTTATTAAAGGTATGATTTCTTCGATATTAAGTGCTGATTATAAAGTATATTGTCTAGATGGAAAAGGTGTTGACTATTCTTCTTATGATTATTTGTTTGAAGAATATAGAAGTACGACTAAACAATCTATAAAAGAATGTGTATCTTTATTTGAAGAAGTTCATCAGATAATGCTTGATAGATACGTAGAAATGGATAAATTTAATGATTACAGAGATATTGAGTTAAAGCCGATATTCTTCTTGATTGATGAGTTTTTAGTTTTTGTTGCTTTGTTAAGTAAAGAAGATAAGGACATTGTGCATTCTATAATGACTTCTATTGTATTAAAAGGGAGAGCTGCTGGTGTACACGTGATACCCACATTGCAACGACCAGATGCTAGGTATTTGGGTGGAGAAGTAAGAAGTAACATTGGATTCAAAGTTTGTTTGGGCTCTGCGGATGAGAGTACGTATAGTATGATGTTTGATCAAAATTTGAAACCTTTTGAACAGGGTCTTGGTTGGTATTCTCAAGGTACGTTTTTAGGAGTTGTAGGTGTTCCCTATTGCAAAATTATTCAATCTAACCAAAAGGAAGAAATTGTTTTTTCCGAAATTGAAGAAAATACGGTTGTACCTGAAGAAAATAATGAATAAAAAAACGAATTAAATCAAGAAGAAAATCAAGCTGAAAAACAAGAAGAAAAAACAGTTTAAAAATCCACTTGTGAAACCACTTCACAATCGACTAAAAAAATGACTAAAAAATGTCCCTTGTGAAACTACTTCACAAGTGGGGTAAAAATGGGTGGATAAAATAGTGATAAAATCAATGAAAAATAGAAAATAAGATGAAATATAGAAAATTATAGTTCAAAAATAAAAAATAACTATCAAAACGCTCTGTGGCTAACAAAAACGTATCTCTATTGAACGAAAAAAGAAAAATGGTATAAGTTATCACAAAATGATTAAAATCGCTTAAAACGCTTAAAAACGGCTAATAGCGAAAAACGGCGTGCCAACGGCGAAAGCCGTTCGCTATTGGGTGGCGGTCAGCCACCCTTCTATCTCTTGTTTATTTATAGCGAACTTAAGGAAGAAAATGTTGAAGAAAAAGTAATAAAAAAGATAGAAAAAAATAGTAAAAAAAAGTGTTAAAAAACAGAATTGGGGTGATAAAAAAAGTGAAAATCTATTCTCACAAAGTAGTAAAATCTGGAGCGGTTACGGAAATATATTCTTACTCTAGCTCAAGAGTGAAAAATGTAAAGAAAATAGATGAGTTTATTGATGAAGAAATTGAAGAAAATAAAAAAATAGAAAAAAAAGAGAGAATAGAAAAAGAAGATAAAAAAAGAAGAAAAAGTGATATAAATAGATTAAAGAAAAAAATGAATAGATTGCTTCATGCGAATTTTGGACAATATAAACATAAAGAGAAATTCTTAACGTTAACCTTTGAAGGAAAGAATCCAACAAGAGAAGAGGTTTTATATAGATTTAAAAAGTTTATGTTGAGATTTAAATATTATTATGGAGATACTTTTGAATATATATCTGTAATTGAGCGTGGTATGAATGGTACTAAAAGATTACATTTACATTTAATTTGTTTTAATTTGCCATATATTGATATTCAAGAATTGAAGAAAATATGGAAGTATGGGCGAATTGATTTAAGAGTGGTAAAAAATTTGGAAGTAGTGTCATATATGACAAAATATATTGATAAAAATTTTGATGAAGAGAATAATCACGAAAAAGGAAAAAAGTTGTATTTTCCTTCACGTGGTTTAAAAAAATCAACAGAAATTTATTTGAATGATGAAGAGTTGAATGAATTTTTAGAACTATTACCTGGTAATCCTTATTTTCAATTCAGTTATCATTCTGACTTTGTTGGTGATGTAGATTATATTAAATTTGTTGATATGGAAAAACTAGATGAATGTACTTCGTATTAATATTTTATTGTGAAAAAATGATAAATGAGTTATATTTTAGAAAAAATGAAAGGAGAAGAAATTATGAAAGCATTGGAGAAAAAAAGTTATTATTTTAGAAAATTTAAATCTCTTCCAAGAATGTATAAAGTAACGATTGTTATTGGTGCTTGTGAAATTGGAACTACAAGATTTTATAGTTTTTTGAAAGGTAGATTAGATGATTTATCAATAGAAGAATGTGAAAAGATAGATGAGTATATTAGAAAGGAATATAAAAAATATGTGGACTTTAAATAGTCCATATTTTTTTAAGTTGGGGCAATATGGAAACTGCAATTTATAATCGTATATCTACAAAAGAGCAAGCTGAAAATGGCTATAATTTGGAAGGACAAAGAAAAAGTTTAGTTGAATATTGTGAAAGAAACTTAATAGATAATTATATTTTATTTGAAGATAAAGGAAAATCTGCTTCCAATCTGAATAGAAACGAAATGAAGAAAATGATTTCAAAAATTAAAAAGCAAGAAATTGATAAAGTGATATGTTATAAGTTGGATCGATTGACTAGAAAAATATCCGATTGGTTATATTTAGAAAAGTTATTTTTGAAAGAGAATATAGAATTTATTAGTTTATCTGAAAGTTTTGATATAAAATCTTCTGATGGAAGATTTGGATTAAGAATGCTAATTTTATTGGCTGATATGGAAGAAGATAAAATTTCTGAAAGAACTTTGGAAGGGTTGAAGAATGGTATTCAAAATGGAAGGTATACTAAGAGTAGAGTTCCTTTTGGATATAGGAAAAATAAGGAAACTGGTGCTTTAATTATTATTGAAGAAGAGAAAGAAATATATATGCAAATTTATGATATGATTTTAGATGGTAAAAATTTTTCTTATATTCAACAAACTCTATTGTTGAATGAATATTTAAAAAAGAATAATATACCTTTCTCAACGGATAAAATTGCTAGTGTTATGAAGAATAAAGTTTATTGTGGAATTGTTATACAAGATAAAAAAGAATATGTCTTTAAAAATATGACACCTTTTTTAACACTAGAAGAATATAATAGATTACAATTTATGGTAGCTGTAAGAAGTGATAGAATTATGTATGACTATTTATTTTATGGTAATTTGCAATGTGAGTGTGGCGATTTAATGTATGTTCAGTCTGCTTATGGAAGAAGTAGAGTGTATCTTTATTATCATTGTAAAAAATGTAAAAATAGAGTTTCTGAAGTAAATGTTTTAAAGGATATATTAGTTTACTTAGTTTTATTTTTTGATAAGAAAATTAAAGATAGAAATTTAAAAAATTATAAAGCAAAATTGTACATTGCTCATTCAAAGAATAGAGAATTAGAGAAAGTATATAAAGAAGAAAAAATTAGCAAAAAAGAATATTTAACAATGGCTAAGGAATATGAAAAAGAAATTAAGAATATTCATAAACAATTTAGTGAAGTTCATAAAAAGATTGAAATTGAATTTAATAAAATGTTGCATAAAGATAAAAGAAATTTAATTGATATGTATATTGAAAAAATCGTTGTATCTTCAAAAATGGGTTTGATTCAGCAAGTGAAATTGAAAAGAAAAAAGGCAAAATGATAAAAATTTGAAAAAAAGACTTGTATATTTTTTTTTGTTGTGATATTGTTTGTTTACAAGAAAAAAAAAGATTTGTTTACTTTCTATAAATCGCTCCATAGCGCTTAAAACCCTTTGTTTAAAGGGTTTTTGTTTTGTTTGGCACATTTTGCACTATATTTCAATTTTTTCAAAAAAACCATAATCACCAAGATTACCGTTCTTTACACTTCTCGCCTTGACATGGCAACATTTCGACTTACCAAGCATAATCTTTGCAGTTCCATTTCCGCCAAGTTGTCGATATGACTCATTCATCTCTTCAAACTCCTCGATTCCGTCAGCAGGAGTATCCCCACGTACTATAAAAAGTAGATTTTCATCTGCTTTTTTAATTTCATTATTCTTCATCTTTAAAACTAAATACATTAAGGCATTAGTCTTTTATTTAAGCACAGAATAGGGTACACTACTCTCTATAAGGAGATACTTATGAGATTAACTAAAAAAGAAAAAGACTCTTTTCTTCAACAACTTGAAAATCGCTTTGAAACTAATATGCACCGACATCCCCAACAAAAGTGGAAGATGATCCTTGCTCAAATCGAAGCAAATGATGAGCTTCTCATCGCTTTGTTTCATATGGAGACAACTGGCGGAGAAATTGATGTAGTGGATTTGTTTGGCAGAGTTGCCTTTGTGGACTTTTCCAAAGAAACTCCCACCAACAGAAGAAATCTCTGTTATGATGAGGAAGCTCTGATTTCTAGAAAGAAATTAAAACCCAAAAGTAGTGCACTTACTTTAGCACAAGAAATGAAAGTGAAAGTTTTAGATGAAAAGGAGTATCGCTACCTACAAACCATCGAACCCTTTGATTTAAAAACATCCTCATGGATTAAAACCCCTGACAAGATCAGAAAATTAGGGGGTGCTCTTTTCATGGACTTTCGCTACAATACCGCATTTACTTATCACAATGGTGCCGAGTCATATTATAGTGCGCGTGGTTTTCGCTGCAAACGCTATTTAGAAGGGGAATCAAAATGAAATACAAATTTAAAACTGTGATTAAAAAAGTTGAAGATAAAGATGCTACTTACATTGAAGTTCCCTTTGATGTAGAAAAAGAATTCAATGCCAAAAGAGTTAAAGTAAAGGTCAAATTTGATGGCTATGATTACCGTGGATCAATTGTCAACATGGGACTATCTTGTTATATGATTGGTATTACTAAAGCCATTCGAACAGAAATTGGGAAACAGCCAGGAGACACCATCCAAGTTGAACTAGAAAAAGATGAGGACCTAAGAGAAATAAAGTTGCCTAGTGATTTTGAAAAAATGCTCAAGAAAAATAAAGAGGCCTATCAATTTTTTTATTCCCTTTCCTACTCTAATCAGAGGAAATATTATTTATGGCTAACTAGTGCAAAAAAAGAAGAAACTCGTATCGCAAGAATGGATGAAGCTTTAATAAAACTCGCAAATAAGATTAAATTATAGTCTCTAGAACCGACTTTCTGTAGATTTTGAGCATTTTTAGTATATAATAAGAGTAAATCTACAAGGAGGTTTTACTATGGAAATATTTAATTCTGATGTTTTAAGAAGGCATGAGAGATTACTTCACGGCTTAGCAGCAGGTATTTTTACAGCAATTATATGTGGTGTTACTGTCGCATTTATACTTTTTTATTTTTCTGCGAATTTTTCAATATTTTATTATATTGGTGTAGGACTTCTTGTCGGAATCGCAATGCAAAAATTTGGACGTGGTGTTACCACATCGTTTTCTATCGCTGCCGTTTTTTGCGCTATTTTATCTTTTTTTATAATTGAAATTACTTTAATTTTTCTATCCGTACCATCAATTTTTGATTTCTATTCACTTTTTGAAATTTTTGGTCTTGCATTCAAATATATATTAACTAATATTTTTGGTTCTATCTATTACGCCCTTTATTGGATAGCCGGTGCTGTAGCTGCTTTCCGTCACTCAAGGATTATTTAGCAATGTACCGCCACAGTTGGGTCGAAATCGACCTTGATGCCTTACGTTTTAACTTTAGAAAGGTTAAAGCTCACACACCAAAAGAAATCATCTGCGTTATTAAAGCCGATGCCTATGGGGCAGGAGACTTTTTTGTTGTTCAAGCCGCTTTGCAAGAGGAGATTACAAGTTTTGCAGTCTCTAGTCTTGATGAAGCCCTTACTCTTAGAAATAAAGGTGTTAAAGAAAAGATTATCATTTTAGGTTTTGTAGATGTTTGTGATATCCCACTATGCATTCAACATAATCTAATTGTTACCATCACCTCACTGCAATGGTTAAAAGAAATCATTACCACCAACCCCACTAACTTGGTCGTGCATCTTAAACTGGATACAGGCATGAATCGGGTGGGTATCAAAACGCTTTCAGACGCTAAAGAATGCTTAGCATTATGTCTTGAGCACAAGATTATTCCAGAAGGAATTTTCACACATTTCGCTTGTTCAGATAACCATGATAAAAAAATGAGTCATCACCAATTTGAGCAATTCAGCTCTATCGTTAGTGAACTTCAATATCCTTTCAAATCCATCCACACTGCAAATTCTGATGCTATTTTCTCTTTTGAAGACAATTTAAGCACTGCCGTACGCTTAGGAATTTCAATGTTTGGTATTTCATCTTATCGCAATGATCTACAACCTGTTTTCTCACTTCATTCCAAACTGTCTTGTATTAAAGAAATTGAAGCAGAAGAAAGCGTTGGTTATGGAGCAACCTATGTCGCCAAGGAAAAAGAAATCATTGGTACTGTTCCTATCGGCTATGCTGATGGACTAAATCGTCGAAACCAAAATCGTCAGGTTTGGATAAATAATACCCTTGTTCCTCTTGTAGGGCAAATCTGCATGGATCAGTGTATGGTAAAATTACCACAGCACTACCCACTGGGAACAGAAGTTGAGTTTTTCGGAAAACATATTGATGTCACTCAAGTCGCAAAAGAGATTGGCACCATTCCTTATGAAATCTTAACTGGGCTAAGTGAAAGGCTACCTCGCCTATATTTAGAAAACAACACAATCATACAAGAGATCAATGCACGATTAGATTATTCAAAAAAGATGGGCTAACCCATCTTTTTTAGTCCCATAAAATTTTTTGTATTTCATTATCTTCAATATCTAGCACCACAAACTCTTTATCACTTAAAATTCCATATGTTCTTGGGTTGTTTTCTTTAGGTAAGGAAAGTGAACCAGCATTCAAAAGATAATAATCCCCAACTTTTTCAGCCTTTAAAATATGCGTATGCCCTTGTATCAAAATATCACCTTTTTCCAATATGGTTGAATAATCGCCCTCTAAATGTCCATGTGTCAAAATTACCTTCTTATCCTGAAGAAAAAGTTGATTCATATCAGACATCATCGGAAACGCTAGTACCATTTGATCAACTTCGCTATCACAATTGCCTCGTACTGCAATAACCTTTTCTTTCATGCTATTTAAGATATCCACCACAGCCTTAGGATTATACTCTTCCAAAATAGGATTCCTTGGCCCATGATACAAAATATCTCCTAAAAGAAGACACCCTTTTATTTCTTTATTCGACAACACTTCTTTTATCTTATTCGCCGCAGATATAGAGCCATGAATATCACCTACAACCATCCATTTCATCATTGTCCCTCTTTTCTTTTCTACATTATAACGCAAAAAAGTGGCAATTTCTATGCTACCCTTGTATAATAAGAGAGAAATAACTTTTGATTTTAGTTCATTGCATTCCATTTGGAAGCGACAGGAGGTTTTATGAGATCAAAAAAAACAAGACAACTGATTTACTTTGCTTTTTTCAGTACGATCATGGTGGTATTATCCACTACGCCTTTAGGCTTTGTTCCTATTGGGTTACTTCGAGCTACAACACTACATCTTCCCGTTATCTTATCAGGGATTCTTTTTGGAAAACGCTTTGGAGCAGGAATTGGATTTGTTTTTGGATTACTTAGTCTAGCAATCAATACCTTCCAACCAACCTTAACCTCTTTTGTGTTTTCTCCTTTTATTTCCATTGGTGGCTACAGTGGAAACCTAGCTAGCTTAATTGTGGTTTTTGTGCCTCGTATTTTTCTAGGTTTTATCAGTGGCTATCTGTGGTCTTTTCTATCTGCAAAGACCAACAAAAAAGTTTTTCCACTTGCTGTCCTTTCTTTTGGAGCAACCTTACTTCACAGCGCTTTAGTCTTAGCCTTTATTGCGATCTTTTTCGGTTCAGCCTATTCAGAGGTTAAAGGATTTGGAATCCATGACTTACTTCCATTTCTAGGAGGAATCATCGCAACCAATTCCCTTGCTGAAGCTTTTTTAGCTTCCGCTGTCATTCCACTACTATATAAAGCGCTATACCCCATTCTTGAAAGGAGTTCTATCTAATGAAAAAATGTATTGTTATTGGTGTTACCGGAGGCATTGCAGCGTTCAAAGCATGTAGCTTAGTCAGCACTTTAAAAAAGAAGGATTTTGATGTCCATGTCATTATGACAAAAAATGCAACTAATTTCATTCATCCAACTACATTTGAATCCCTCAGCGGCAACCGTGTTAGTATCGATACTTTTGATCGCAATTTCCAATATGATGTTCACCATATTTCACTTGCAAAAAAGGCAGATTGCTTTATTATTGTTCCAGCAACAGCCAATGTTATTGCTAAAGTTGTTCATGGTCTTGCAGACGATATGTTAACCACAACATTTCTTGCCGCATCTTGTCCTAAAATAATTTGTCCGGCGATGAATGTAGGGATGTTAGAAAATCCTATCACCCAAGAAAACTTAAAACTGTGCAAACAACTTGGTTACATGCTAGTTGATAGTGAAGATGGATTTTTAGCTTGTGGTGATATTGGAAATGGCCGTCTCGCTGATTTAGATATCATTGAAGAAGCCATCGAAAATAGTTTAGTCAAAGATCGTTTTCTGACAGGAAAAAAAGTTTTAATTACCGCAGGACCCACTGTTGAAAAAATTGATCCTGTACGCTTTATCACTAATCACTCTAGTGGAAAAATGGGTTACGCTTTGGCAAAGGTTGCTTCTAGCTTAGGTGCTGAAGTTACTTTAATTAGTGGACCTACACAGCTGACTAGACTCCCTTGGATTAACACTATCGACATCACTAGTGCCAAAGAGATGGCTGATGCAGTTAAATCATGCTATCAAACACAAGATATCATTATCAAAAGCGCTGCTGTTGCCGACTTTACTCCAGCTGTTGCTCATGATCAGAAAATAAAAAAATCTAACACCGCTTTGACTCTTAACCTATCTCCTACTGAAGATATATTAGCCTTCTTAGGTGCAAATAAAAAAGCTAATCAAGTTCTTTGTGGTTTTGCGATGGAAACAGAAAATACTTTAGCAAATGCTAAGAAAAAACTGGAGAGTAAAAAATGCGACTGCATCGTTTTAAATGATCTAACCGATCCTCAAGCAGGATTTAAAAAGGATACGAATAAGATAACTTTTATCACTAAAGATTCTGATAAAGTCTATCCTGTCTTATCAAAAGAAGAGGTTGCCTTTGAGATTTTAAAACAATGCAACCAGCTAAAAGGAGATTAATATGTTATTGACAATTGATGTTGGAAACACACACATCACCATGGGGATTTTAGAGGAAGATGAAATCATTGGAAATTTTAGATTAACTACAAAAACACCTAGAACCTCTGATGAGTTCGGAATCTGTTTGAGCACACTTCTTGATGGGAGTAAGATTAATGTTGATGATATTCATGATGTCATTATATCTAGTGTTGTTCCTAAAGTGATGCATTCACTAACTAATTGCATCAGGAAATATTTAAATAAAGAACCTATTATCATAGGACCAGGAATTAAAACTGGGATTAAGATTCACACTGATAATCCAAAAGAGGTTGGAGCAGACCGCATCGTCAATGTTGCTGCTGCTTATAACACTTACCACAAAGCTTGTTTAATCATTGACTTTGGTACCGCTACAACGTTCGACTACATTTCTGATGATGGCACCTTCTGTCATACCATTATTGCCCCAGGTCTTGAAATATCTGCGCAAGCGCTTTGGAGTCAAACCGCAAAACTGCCTGAAATAGAAATTGTTAAACCCGATTCAATTCTAGCAAAAAATACCATTCACGGAATGCAGGCTGGTGTTGTTTATGGTTATATCGGACAAGTAGAGTATATCATTAAAACCATGAAACAAGAATTGGGTGTTGATGATTTAATCGTTATCGCTACAGGTGGACTTGGAAGAATTATTTCTAGTGAAACAACCTTAATTGACAGCTATGATCCACACCTTGCTTTCAAAGGAATGCAGGTTATTTATAATCGTAATCAAGAGAAAGAATAGTCTTTCTCTTTTTTTAAAAAATAAAAAGGCTAATTACTCAGCCTTTTCTCTCATTACTTTATATAACAATTTGTACAATGTTTTTGCTTCATTCTCACTAATTCCCATTTTACTTGCTACACACATGGGCACTGATACTGCTTTTTTTTCCATGTTCTTTCCACTTTTAGTGAGTTGAACAATCAAGTTTCTCTCATCCCCACTATCTCGTTGTCGATCTATATATCCCAACTTTTCTATTTTTTTCAATAGAGGCGTCAATGTTCCTGAGTCCAAGTATAATAATTCACCTAACTCTTTTACCCTCAGCGATCCTTTTTCCCACAGTACCAGCATAACAAGGTATTGTGTATAAGTTAAATTCAAGGGGTCCAAGTATGGTTTATACAGCCGTACAATCTCTTTAGAGCAAGCATACAATGGAAAACACAGTTGGTTTTCAAGTTTCAATTCATCATACGCCATGCATCTACCCTTTTAGTGCTTCATTGATGTCGCCCTCAATTTTCATAGGATCTACTGTCGGTGCATAACGACGGATTACTTTCCCATGGCGATCTACCAAGAATTTTGTAAAATTCCATTTGATTGATTTTTTAAAAAGTCCACCTTTTTTGCTTTTTAAATAAACATACAAAGGATCAGCACTCTCTCCATTAACATCAATTTTTGAAAATTGCTCAAAGGTAATCCCAAAACGACCTGTACAAAATGTGGCGATTTCTTCATTTGTTCCAGGAGCTTGCTCACCAAATTGGTTGCAAGGAAAATCTAGAATTTCTAATCCTTGTTCATGGTAAGTGCTATATAATTTTTGAAGTGGTTCATATTGTGGCGTTAGTCCACATCCTGTTGCTGTATTAACAATCAACACCACTTTCCCTTGATAATCAGCTAATGACTTTTCTTCACCATCCATTTTTTTTACTTTAAAGTTATAAATACTCATTTTATTCTCCTCCATACTCTTATTGTACTCTTCCTTGATGGTTTGTCAATGATTTTATAAAATTAAATTGTATAAAATCTATTTAGAGTTTTCCTGAGATTTCCGATGATGTCTCCCTATTGGAACAACAAGTGGCGTTTGCGATATTGGATCTTGGATAATATCACAATCTAGATCAAATACCTCCTTAATCAACTCTGATGTAATCACTTCTTTAGGGTTTCCTTCACGAATTAATTTGCCCTCTTTCATCGCAAACAAATAGTCGGCATATCGTGCTGATAAATTAATATCATGAAGAACCATAATAATGGTAGTTTTTCGCTTTTTATTCAAATCCATCAACAAATCTAATATTTCAACTTGATATGTAATATCTAGAAAAGTTGTTGGCTCATCCAAAAATAAGATATCTGTTTGTTGGGCTAATGCCATCGCAATCCACACTCTCTGTCTTTGCCCACCAGATAACTCATCAACACTACGATCTGCTAGATCCATAATGTTCATGGTCTCCATCGCTTCATTTACAGCTTCATAATCTTTCTTAGACCAGCCTCCCATTGCACTTTGATGAGGAAATCTGCCACGCCCAACCAAATCTGTAACTGATATTCCTTCAGGTACAAATGGTGACTGCGGAAGCAATCCAATTCGTTTTGCCAAAGTTTTAGTTCCATACTCTTTTAATTCTTTATCATCCAGTTTAACTTGGCCAGTTTTAGTTTGAATGAGCCGGCATAGGGTTTTCAATAAAGTTGATTTACCACAAGCATTAGCTCCAATTATAACGCTTATTTTCCCTTCAGGAATAACCAAATCCACCTCATTAACAATAATTTTACGCTCATATCCCGACGATATTTTTTCTGCTACTAATCTATTATCCATTAAAATTCTCCTCGCTTACTCATTCTTATCAATAAATAAATCAAATAGGGTGCTCCTATTAACCCAGTAACAATTCCTACTGGAACCCGTGTCTGAAATGCAAACTGACCTAAAATATCCGCAAATAATACCAAGATGGCACCAAATAGTCCCGATGGCAAGAGCGGTGATGCCCCTGTTCCTACAATCCGTTTTGTAATTGGTCCTGCTAGAAAAGAAACAAAAGCTATGGGTCCTGTTAATGCTGTCGCTAATGCAACCAAAAGCACAGACGTAAGCATCAATAGTAACCGTGTTTGATTGACCTTCACTCCAAGTGATACCGCAAGTTCATCACCCAATTCCAAAATAGCCAATTTTTTTGATGCAATAATTAGAAATGGTATCCCAATGCATAAGGCTATAAAAAGCCCTGTTAACTCTTTCATTTGAATTCCATTCAAGCTTCCGTTTAACCACCTCAAAGCAGACGGTACATTATTTTCTGAACTAATTAGAAGAAGATACGAAATAAAGGAGCCTAACATCGCTTGCATCCCTATTCCTATTAAGATTAGTTTGCTATTTGAAAAATTTTTTCTTCCTGCCAATAAATAAATAAGCAGTGTTGTAGCAAGTCCTGCTACAATAGATGCTAGTGATATCTCTGCTCTACTCGATTGTAAAAGTACAATGCAAAAGACAGCTCCTGCACTAGATCCTGTTGTAATTCCCAAGACATTGGGATTAGCTAACGGGTTTTTTAACATCGTTTGAAACACATACCCAGCAACACCAAAAGAAAATCCAGTTAAAAGTCCTGCCAACATCCTAGGAAGACGAATGCTTTGAATAGCAAAATGGGATTGAGCATCTGTATTCCCTAAAACAGACTGAAGGACATCCGTAACAGGATATATCGTATTCCCCAACATCAGCATTAAAACTATAGCAATACTTAACATCAGCACTAAAATGATGACTCCTATGCGATATTTTTTTAACCGCTCTTTTTTTACTTGTCTGATTACACTCATAATTGTTTTACCTTTTTACGCATCGTAATTAAAATCAAGATTGGTGCTCCTATAAACGCTGTGACCACACCTACTTCAAGTTCACCCGGTGATCCTAATAGCCTTCCTATTACATCAGAAAATGTTAAGATAATCGCACCAGATAACGCTGACAATGGAACTGTTATTCTTAAATTTGGGCCTAGTACAAGCCTCATTAAATGAATTGCTAAAAGCCCAATAAATCCTATTGGACCTGCAAGTGCAGTCACTGCTGCACAAAGAAGGACTCCTCCAGCAGCTGCAATAAATCGAATTTTATTTACTTTCACACCCAGCCCAGTTGCGGCTTCATCTCCTAATGCTAATGCATTTAACGCTGGCGATGACACAAGTGCAATCATAAGACCACTAAAGAAAAATGGTATCAACAAGCGTACCGTTGCCCATGAAGCAGATCCAACACTACCAACTTGCCAAAAGCGAAAAACATCCATCACAAATGATCGCGGAATCAATAAAGCACTAACCATTGAAGAAAGTGCTGCTGTTGTTGCAGCACCTGCCAAAATTAGTTTCATCGGTGTTGCTCCACCACTGCCTAAACTGCCTATTCCATAAACAAATAATGAAGTTAACGCAGCTCCGATAAGTGCTAAAAAGATATATTCAACTTGTGTTTGAATGCCTAAAAATGCAATTCCAAAAACAACCGCTAGCGATGCTCCTGTATTAACTCCAAGAATTGATGGGTCAGCAACCGGATTACGAGTAACGGCTTGCATCAATGCTCCTGATAGCCCAAGTGATGCTCCACAAAGTAAAGCAAAGCAGGTTCTCGCAAGACGTTTATCAACAAGACTCACATTGTACACGTTTTCTTTTGTTCCAACCAGTGCATCTAATACTTCTTGCACCGGCAATAAATTAGAACCGATAAAGATAGACAATAGGATTACTACACAAAGAAGTAGTAATCCTATTAACATCACTTTACGAAAGTTTTTTGGAATATCGCTAGTTTGATTTTTATTGTGCATCTAATTTTGCTACAGCTTCACCCAATAATGCAAAGTATTCATCCGCTGTATACTTAATTGAAAGTGGGTTTGGATTTCCTGCTGCTGCAAGTGGTGTACCATTACCAATAAATACGACTGATCCTCTTTGAATTGCTGGAATTTGTCCAAGTACTGGATCTGCTTTTACTGCTTCATACAACTCTTCTCCCCCATACCCAACAATAACATCAACATCATATAATGCTTGCACATTCTCAGCACTTAATTGCAATGAATATTTTGATGGATCTTCAATTAAACTAATAATGCTTTCTGGATAAGTAAATCCTAGCTCTTCCAAAAATGCACCGCGAGGATCCGTTGGTGTATATAAGTGTAATTTAGACATATCAGTAGCATTAAAGTTAACCCAAGCAACACTTACACCATCAAAGTCATACGCTGCTGCTTTTTCGGCTACAAGTGCCTCTGTATCCGCAATTAATTGCTCACCCTCTTCAACCATGCCCATCCCTAAGGCAATGTATTGAACTTGCTCTCTCCATTGAGTCATCCAAGCAGCTTCAGGATATGCCACAACTGGTGCAATTTCACTAAGCAGTGCGTAGTCTTCTTCAGTAATGCCTGAATAAGGAGCTAAAATAACATCTGGATTCGCATCAGCAATCGCCTCAAAATCTAATCCATCCGTATCTTGAAACACATTTGGGTTTTCTTCGCCTAATTGTGTCAGTGCTTCTTTTGTCCATGGAAGTAATCCGCTATCATCTTGAACCCCATAGTTAGCTGCTGAAAATCCTACAGGTACCACACCTAGAGCTAAAACAACATCATGGTTTCCCCATTGAACTGTAACTACTCTTTCTGGTTTTGATTCAATAACTGTTTCTCCAAAAGCATGTTCAATCACAATTGGATATGCTTGTGCTGTATCAGTACTTGCACTTGGTTCTGGTGTTACGTCGCCCTCAGCAGTTTGACCACCAGTACAACCAGTAAGCATCCCCAAGGCAAGCATAACTAGTCCTAATCTTCTTAATTTCATTCTCATTTCCTCCTAATCAAATGAGTTAGCATTAACTAACTTTTAAAGTATACCAACCAATCTCCCCCTTGTCAAGACAATTTACAAAAGGAATTTTCGCATGCAAAAAAACTCTTATTTCAGCTAAGAATAAGAGTTTTCTTGTTTTTTATTCAATTTGTTTCTTAAAGCATGAAATAAATAAGGAAAATAATATCCAATACCCAAAGCACTGGCGTAATATCTTTTCCTTTTCCAACTCCTAAGCAAGCAATCGTATAAGTCAAAAATCCAAGTGCTATTCCATCAGAAATTGAATAGCATAAAACCATCGCAATAATGGTAAAGAAACCTGCGGTTGCTACTTCAAATTTATCCCATTCAATTCCTTTCATTTGTTGAGCCATTAAAATTCCAACAACAATGAGTGCTGGTGCTGTTACTGCACTTGTGATAACACTAAGCAGTGGTGAGAAGAAAACTGAAAGTAAGAATAAAATCCCTGTTGTACACGCTGCCAATCCTGTTCTAGCTCCTGCCGCAACCCCTGATCCAGATTCTACAAATGAGGTTACTGTTGAAGTTCCTAACACCGAGCCTATAACTGTACCTACAGAATCCACAAGTAACGCTTTTTCAACACCTTCCATTTCTCCGTTTTCTTTAACTAATCCAATATCATTTCCAACCGCAACAAGAGTCCCCGCAGTATCAAAGAAATCAACGAATAAGAAAGAAAAGATAATCATAATTGAAGATGGATGAGAAAATAACTCACCAAAGCCTTCAAATACCGCCATAAATGTTGGCATGCTGAAGTTAAAGCTTACAATTGCTGATGGTAGAATATTAGTTTGAACACTCACACCTGTAACTGCTAAAATAAGCCCTAGCACAAGTGGTGCAATTGTAACTCCGATAACTGCTGTTTCATTTTTGATTAAAACAACCGCAGCAATAACCAGTGCTCCAAGAAGTGCTACTTGCCATGCTACTAAGGCGAAGTTAGTGACAATAACCCCAACAATTGCTGTACTAACTAATCCCCAAAATACTCCTGCATTCACTTTTTTACCCATAAGTACAATCGTTAAGAATAATCCATATACCGCCAATAACACTTGAGGATCATGAAGATTACCAAGTGCAACAGTTGTTGCTTCACTTGAAATAATGATGCCCGCATTTTTAAATCCGATAAACGCAATGAAGAACCCAATTCCAGCACCAATTGCCAACTTTAAGTTCTTAGGAATTGCATCAATTACTAGCTTACGAATTCCTGTAATTGAAATCAATAAGAAAATAATTCCTGAAACAAAGACTGCAGCCAATGCCGCTTGCCATGATAACCCCATTGTTAAACAGGCGGTATAAGCAAATAAAGCATTCACTCCCATTCCTGGTGCTAATGCAATTGGATAGTTTGCTACAAGCCCCATTAAAATTGAAGAAACTCCAGATGCAATTGCAGTTGCCAAGAAAACAGATTCAACAGGCATCCCTGCATCTCCTAAAATTCCTGGGTTAACTGCCAAAATGTACGCCATAGCTAAGAAAGTAGTAATCCCTGCAAGTACTTCTGTTTTGACCGTGGTTTTCTTTTCAGATAACTTAAATAATTTTTCTAGCATTTTATGCCTCCCCTTTTTTGTCGATACCAAATAAAAAAAGTTTTCTTGATAGAGAAAACTAAAAAAGTTCTCCATCATAGTTAGGGAATTTACGGCTCCCTTGTAGAAACGCTCTTACCGTATTAAAGAGCTTATATGTGGTATCTAGTTTAATTATACATTATTTTCATTTAACTTCAAGACCCCAATTGCAAAAAAAACTGACCACTTTACCAGAAGTCAGTCTTTTAAGCTTTGAAATTTATTCTATTCATAGCGCAGTGCATCAATTGGATCCATTTTTGCAGCCTTGTTCGCAGGATAATAACCAAAGAAAATACCAATGCTCATACTAAAGATAACCGAAATGACACACGCATCAACACTTGCCTTGGCAGGATATCCTAAAATCGACGACCCCACAGCACCAAGAATAATGCCTAATACAATTCCAAGTAATCCTCCGATCAAACAAATTACAATAGCCTCCACAATAAATTGCAGTCGGATATTCCAATTGGTTGCCCCGAGTGCTTTTCTTGTTCCAATTTCTTTAGTTCTCTCAGTAATCGAAACCAGCATAATGTTCATTACCCCAATCCCTCCAACTAATAAACTAATCGCTGCAATCGCTGCAATCGCAAGAGTAATTGTTGACAACATGCTTGTCATGGACTCTAACATGCTTTCCATATTAGACGCTTCTACTGTATATGAATCATTTCTTGTATAATAACTTTGAAAAAAAGCTGTCGTGTTGTTTAAAAATTCTGTACTATCTACTTCTCCATTGGAAGCTACCGTAAACATACTAAAGCCATCTTGAGCATTGCTATATCGTTTGGCTGTAGTAATAGGAATATAACTGTCTGTTGTAATTGACGAGTTGCTTGATACAACTTGTCCACTATCATCGTATTCATAAACACCGACAATCGTAAACGTTTTATAAAATCCATTGATTGATATTTCAATGCTTTCACCTACCGCAAAGGCCACACTTCCAAATAGCGTTTCTGCCGCTTCATTAGAAATAACACAATTAAACTTATAGTTATCAATATCTTCTTGATTTATGTATCTTCCAGTCAACATTGTCAAGTTATTTCCATCTTTATAATCTGTGTTTGTTCCAATGATATTAAGTGTAGTGCTACTTTCATTTTTCATAACACTACTTGATGATAATTGTTCCGATAATGACAATGTAGCGATATCATCTTCAAAGGCCATGCGATATTCTTCAATCATCTCCATAGTAATTAAGTCACTTTCTTCATAGCTACTTTTAGCAAACATTCTTACTGAAGTAGAACCACTTGATGATGTGCTATTTTTATCCACTAAAGAAACCGTCACATTATTGATACCAAAACTAGACATGGAATCTGTAATAGATGAAGTCATTGAATTACCCAGTGTTACAATAGCTACCACAGACCCAATACCAATAATAATTCCCAACATTGTCAGTAATGCTCGCATCTTGTTAGAGCGAAGACTTTGAAGTGAAAGAAGAACGTTATCCCAAATATTCACGCCGCACTCCTCCTTTACTGTCACTCACAATATTTCCATCTTTTAAAGTTACAATTCTCTCTGTTTCCTTCGCTAACTCTTGAGAGTGGGTAATTAAAACAATGGTAATTCCCTGTTCTCGATGAAGTTTATGAAATAAGTCCATAATGATTCGAGATGTCGCCGAATCAAGAGCACCTGTAGGCTCATCTGCCAAAAGAATTGCTGGATTATTTCCTAAGGCTCTAGCAATCGCTACCCTTTGTTTTTGTCCTCCAGATAACTCATTTGGGTAATGCTTTTCTCGATCTCCCATACCAACAAGAGTCAATAATTCCTTAGCCTTTTTTTGACTATCTTTTTTATTCATCCCTGCATATTGCATTGGTAATTGAACATTTTTCAAAGCATTCATCTTTCCTATCAAGTTAAAGTTTTGAAAAATAAATCCCACTTTCTTACTTCTAATCATTGATAGTTTATCATCTTTAATTTCAGATATTTTATAAGCATCTAAAACATAATCTCCCTGAGTTGGACGATCAAGTATTCCAATGATATTCATCAGTGTTGACTTACCAGAGCCAGACTCACCTACAACAGATACAAATTCACCTGGATAAATGTCCAAATTAACCCCATGTAATATTTCTAACTCATTTGGTTTGCCTATGAAATACTTCTTTACAATATTGGTTAAGTGAATGATTGGTTCCTTACTCATTGTCCTCCTCCAGAGGGCATATTACCTCCACTTGGCATATTTTCGCCCGATGGCATTGTCCCACCACCACCTTGCATTCCACCACCCATTTCAATAGAAAAACCACCTTCTGTTGTTTCTTCACTATCACTTGCACTGTTTACAATGGCTTCTTCTTCATTCGCACTTGCACGAACAACCATCCCTTCTTGTAAACTATCTCCTGATATTTCAACATAATAGTCTGTTTCTTCTCCTAAGGTTACAGAAATTTCTTCAAACTCATCACTTGTTCCACGTACATAAATAACAGATGTCCCATCTTCCTTTGTTTCAACCGCATCCAATGGCACTGTATAAACTCCATCAATACTTGAAATAATAATTTCAACCGTTGCACTCATTCCGATTAGAAGGCTAGACTCTTCTGATGTGATTGAAATTTCAACTTCAAATCCACTTGAAGACCCTTGTGCACTTGTCGTTGCTACTGGAGAGATTTGAGAAACAACTCCCGTTAACTCTTCATCAACAGCATCACTTGTAATTCTAGCCGATAGTCCTGTTTCGATCATTTGAATATCATATTCATCAACTGAAATAACAATTTTTAATGTTGATGTATTTTGAATTGTAGCAACCGTTCCGCTAACTTTACTTCCTACTGTCGCATTTAACGCTGTAATTTTACCACTTGTTTTGGCTGTTAAAGTGCAATTTTCAAGTTGTTCATAAAGCTCTTCTAACTCTGTTGATGTCGTTGATGATTCAACTAGTGCTTCATAAGCCGTTGCTACTTTTGCATCAGCTGTACTGCAATTTGATGCTAAGGTAGTCAGTTGATTATTCGCGCTATCATATGTTGACTTCGTGCTATTCATCACACTTTCTAGAGTTGTGTAATTAGAATTAGCTTTAGCGCTATCTAAATTGCTTTTTGCAGTTTGATATGTACTATCCGCACTGTTGTAATTTTCTTTTGCACTTTGGTATGCCATATATTCAGCAGTGGTTACATCGTCTGAGCAATCTGACAGGTATCCTGCGTTCAAGCAAGCTGACTCTGCGCTGTTCATCGCTAAACCGGCCGTATCTAATACCGATTTTGCACTATCAAATAAACTTTGCTGAGTACTAATTGAGTTCAGTGCCACATTATAATTAGAGAGTGCTGTTTGGTACGCTGTTTTCAAAGTGCTTACTGTTGTCTTTTGGCTACTATAGACTTCCCATGCGCTCTCTTTCGCTGAAAGTGCATTGTCATAACTCTCTTGCAAATTTTCTTTATTATCCTCTAGAGATTCCTTAGCTTTTTCAATTTTCTTCACAATTTCACTGCTGTCTAAAGTACAAATGATATCTCCTTCCTCAACAGTATCTCCTACTTGCACATAAATTTGATCCACCGTGTATTCTAAATTTGTAGATACAGAACTTGTTTCTTGACTTTCAATATTTCCAGTCGCACTTACAGTTTCTTCTAAACTAGACCGTGTGAGTGACACCGTTCTTACATAGTTTTCATCACTTGCCATTCTTGGTGCTGTTTTTTTATTAGATAAGTTATAAATCCCAACTCCTGCCACAACTAAAAGACAGGACATCACACCAGCAATAATTATTTTCTTTCTTTTCGATAACCCTAAAAACCAATCTTTTATTTTCTTAACATTCATCTTTCTTTCCTCGCTTATAAGAAAACATTACATCATACCACTTAAAAGAACCTTAAAAAAAACACCCGGAGGTGTTTATTCATGTTTGATTGATGCTTCATTATGATAAGTTTGGCGAGAAATTACGATAGAATTTTTCATTCTGTAGCGGTGGTCAAGAAACTCGTAGTAAGCTCCCGGAGTCAAAATCCCGTTAGGGAGTGCTGCAACAACTCCTGCCGAACGCAAGATACGGTCCACTAACTTAACACAATTGGTCGTCATCACAAAATATCCTTTAAATGATGTATCTTTAAACTTATACATGCTTGCCTTTGTTCCTTCATACAATTGGCTAGCATAATCATCTGGTTTCTTCTCGTTTTTTATTTCGCCACGCTTTTCTTTTTCTGCTAATGAATACCAAGGGAATGTATGATCTCTCACTTTTTGAATTTCTTCTCTCACTCGAATTTTTTGTTCGTCGGTTAATTTTAGCCCAAACGCAAAAATAGAATCTCCTGTTGCCTTCGCACAAAATTTAATGTACTCATCTCGATTATCAGTAGTGAAGAAAACACCATCTCCTACTGATCCAAACAACTTAAACGATTGGAAATCATAATTTCCATAGCAATGGACTTGCCCATCAAAGTAAAAATCAGCATGACCCATAGTTCCAAATCCAGACTCTGTCACATGGACGAAAACTTCCAAGTCTGCCGTTGTATCCTCTTTATAGCTCTCTTCTTCCAAAACTCCATCTTCTTCTACTTCCAGTAATTGGTTAATGTGTCCTATTGTTTTTCGTGGTAGCAATGCTGTGAAAATAATCGGTAAATTTATTCTAATCTTCCGTTTGTAACGATCTGTTTTTTTCATTGGAGCAATTTCAACCAAGAAATCTCCTAAGTTTGTTATCCCATAGAAAATACAGAATAATCCTGTGATAAAGATAGCTCGTTGATCAAACATCTTTGGATCTAAAATCAATGGAAGCGAAAACAGAAACATCACCACTGCATTAAATAGCACAACAAATCTTCCAGGTAACTTATTTGCGTTAAGGACAATAAAGTCAATCAATCGTACAAGTGCCATCACGGCAATATAAATTCCTAAGAAAAAAGCAAATGTTGATGAAATAGCAGATGTATTAAACGCAAAAATCCAACCAAAGACAATAGGAATTAAGGATTGTATACATCTTGTGATTGAAAATTTTGAGATGCAAGAAAATAGCCCAACACACCCCGTAACAACCATGTAACCAAAAATAAACAACTTAATTGCCAAAGGAACTGACTGTCGCCATAATAACATAGCAACTCCTGCCACGATGTATAAAAGGGCAGTTAGTGCTAAGGATCCTGCTGAGATTTCTTCTCGTGTTATCTTTCTTTTGTTTTCCATTATTCTATCCTCTTTCTATTAATGATTAAACGCATCCGGTAAATCATTTTCTAATAATATGGTGTCTTCTGATGTTGCCAAACGATAAACTAAATCAAAAGCCTCCTTCACCGTTTTACATACATGAATCTCATTTAAATCAAAACCTGTTGCAATTAAGCCTTCTTTAATTGATTGTGTTTGCTTCTCCCCAACAAGAATTGCTATATCAACACAGCCCTGCATCCGCTCACCAAACTCTTTGTTTTTTAAATCTTGTTGATCTCCTAAGTCAATCATTCCTGGTGTGACAATAACTCTTTTTCCTGGCATTGTTTTCAACACTTCAAGTGACATCGCTGCTCCGACTGGATTAGAATTGAACGCATTATCAATAAAGGTATACCCGTTTATTTTCTTTAACTGTAAGCGATGCTCTACAAAATCTAATTGTTTAACTGCTAAAATCATTTCATCCCATGACATCCCAAGTTCTTGAGCAATTGCGATTGCAGCTATAATGTTAGCAATATTATGTTCTCCTAATAACTTTGTTTCAAAATGGTGATTCTCAGCTTGAAACACCACATCAAATTTACTTCCCTTAGGACTATATTCAATAGCTTCAACACGATAATCACCTTGTTGGTTATGGATACCATAGCGAATTAAACGACAAGAATTTTTTATTTGGTAATCTCTAATATACTCATTATCTAGATTTATAATTCCTAATCCAGTCTCAGGTAATTTTTCAATCAACTGCATTTTTTCATAAATGATATTTTCAATACTCCCAAATGTATTCAAATGTTGTGGACCAATTGAAGTTACAAGACCAATAGTTGGCATTACAAAGTTGCATAACTCTTGAATATCCCCTGTATGGTCAGCACCCATCTCGCATATAAACACTTCATGAATAGGTTGTAAGTGTTCACGAATTGTTCGTGTAATTCCCATCGGTGTATTGTATGAGGCGGGAGTCATTAAAGTATGATATTTTTCTGACAGCAAGCTATACAAAACATTCTTGCTGGATGTTTTTCCATAGCTACCTGTAATCCCTATTTTTGTTAATTGTCCATGATTTTTTAAGATTAACTTTGCTTCATCAGCATATTTCTTTTTAATTATTTTTTCAATTGGCAAGGTGATAAAATGCATGATATAAATAAAAGCCCATGGTTTAAGTAATCCTAGTATCGCAATCAAACCCAGTGGATATGGTTTAAAAAAGCTAAGCATAATCAAGAGTATGCAATATAACAATACCATCACAACGGTTTGTCTTTTGACTCTTGCTGTATAAACTAATGGCTTAATATAGTCTTTTTGACTTTCTTTTTGAAACACGATTAAGGTCCATCCAACAAGTAGACCGATGATCATCACTGATGCAACCCAACTCTTATTTATACCCATCGCTAATAAGAAAATAGATCCTCCAACACCCATAATATCAACACGACTTAAACGATGAAGTCGATCTATTAACCACATTGTATAGCGCTTTAGTTCATACCGGTTTTGTTGAAACATATGCAATGCTTTTTTAGTTGGCACAAAAGCAAATGAAAAAAATAAAATACCGTAAGCTATCCAACCCATCCATTTTTCCATTCTATTTTCCCCCTAAAAATGAATCTAATGCACGACAAAACTGTTGTGGTTGATAGAAGTAAGCGTAATGTCCTTCGTTTTCAACGACAGCTAACCCTGCATTCTTCATTCTCTTTTCCATTTCTTGTCCCATCCATAGGGGTGTAGCGTCATCTTCTTTTCCCCAAAACAAAAAAGTAGGACAGTCTATCTTATCTAACAAATCGCTTACATCATCATTAACCACTTTAACTAGAGTATCTCTCATCACTCCTGTTGCTTGGCGATAATCCGCTGAACCCATCACTGATTTTAATTTTTCCTGAGTTTTCTCTGCTCCCATCAGTTTAAGGAGTGAGCTTACTCTCTTGTACACCTTGGTTTTCATGCGAACCTTTGTCTCTTTTCCTCTTAATCCTGCCGCTCCCGTTAGAACCATTTTACTGGCACCTTTCTTTGCGGCATAATGAAATGCAACCCGGCATCCGAAGGAGTGAGCTATCAAAATAGGACTACTAATATTTAACTTGTTTAACAGTTGTTCTAAAAATTGGGCGTAGTCACTAACTCCCCAAGCCACAGGAGGTTGTTCACTTTGCCCAAACCCTGGAAAGTCCAAATTCAGCACTTGAAAGCGATTGCTCAAATGGTCTTGAATAAACTGCATCATTTCCGTATTCTGCCCCCATCCATGAAGGAGTACTACTGCATCGCCTTCCCCTTGAAGTTGGTAATAACAGCGAATGCCATTAATATTAATTGTCGCCATTAAACTCCCCCTTTTTCTCTTCTATTGTACTTTAAATTCCTAATTTTGAAAAGTAAACGACGATAAAAAAGAAAAATAAGTATTGTAAGAACAATGCAAATAAGCTATAATAAAAAAAGAAGGGAGGAATTCTAATGTTCGAGTGGGTTTCTGCAACGAATAATGTTCCTATTATGACACTATATTCAAACAATTTCACTTTAAATTCAGCAGCTTGTTCTTTCTTTGAAAACACTAGATGGTGTTGCATTGGCATCAATAAAGAAGATAAAAAAATTGCTTTACGTCCGGTCACTAAGCGAGAAATAGACTTAAAATTAATTCCACAAAGTCAGCTGCATAAATTCTCTTTGGGTAAAGGCTATGGACGTATTACCAATAAAGAACTCGCCACAGAAGTGAATAACTTAATTCAAAACACTGAAGATGGTGTGAAATTTCATGCTGACTACAACAAGAAAGAAAAAATGTTAATTATTGAACTATGTAATCCAGTTAGGAGGGGACAGTCATGATATTCTGGCTATGGATCATTGTTTTAATTGCTTCACTAATCATTGAGCTTTTGACATCTACCGCTCTACTATCCATTTGGTTTGCTGCTGGTGCTATTGCCGCCTTAATCGTTTTAGAGTTAGGGTGGAGCATCACTATTCAAATTGCCATTTTTCTTATTGTTTCTCTTGCCTTCATCGGTTTCTGTCGTCCATTAGTTAAACGATATACTCAAGTTAATTTTATTCCAACTAATGCTGATCGCTTCATTGGACAACAAGTTCAATTACTTAGTGCTATCACACCTAGTCAATGGGGAACCATCAAAATTCAAGGTATTGAATGGCATGCAATATCCACTGGGGAGCATATTGAAGCAGATACTTTAGTTGAGATTATCGCTATTGAAGGTTCAAAGGTTATCGTCAAATCGCTATAATTCATACGGCATAAATAAACAATAAAGGAGGAATTTATAAACTATGAACAGTACAATATCTTTATTAGCTATTTTAGGAATTGCAGTTGCACTCATTTCTCAATCTGTGCGAGTTGTTCCACAAGCAACATCTTTCGTCATTGAACGCCTTGGTTCTTACAATAAAACCTTACGTAACGGGGTTCACATTTTAATTCCGTTTATTGATCGCATTAGCAATCGTGTTACTTTAAAAGAAATTGTAAAAGATTTTGCACCACAACCAGTAATTACAAAGGATAACGTAACAATGCAAATCGATACGGTTGTATACTTCCAAATCACTGATCCAAAACTTTATACTTATGGTGTTGAACGCCCGCTAAGTGCTATTGAAAACTTGACCGCAACAACCCTTCGTAATATCATCGGTGACTTAGAATTAGATGAAACGCTCACCTCACGTGATATCATCAACACCAAAATGAGAGCAATCCTCGATGAAGCTACAGATCCTTGGGGAATTAAAGTCGGTCGTGTAGAAGTTAAAAACATAATTCCACCGCGTGATATTCAAGAAGCTATGGAAAAACAAATGCGTGCTGAGCGTGAACGACGTGAAAAAATTCTTCAAGCTGAAGGTGACAAACGTTCTGCCATTCTAACTGCAGAAGGTGAAAAAGAATCCATGGTTCTTAGAGCAGAAGCTAAACGTGAGGCTTTAATCGCTGAAGCAGAAGGTGAAGCGAAAGCCTTAGAAAGAATTTATGAAGCTCAAGCTAAGGGTATCTCATTAATCAATTCTTCTAATCCTAATCAAGGGTTCTTAACTTTAAAAGGATTTGAAGCGCTCGAAAAAGTTGCCAATGGACAATCAACAAAAATTATTATTCCATCTGATATCCAAAACATTGCTGGAACATTAGCTGGTGTTGTTGAAACATTAAAATAGATAAAGAAAAGACTAAAAATTAGTCTTTTTCTTTATTGTTTTTTATCAATTTTTTATCTTTTTGTATTTTTTGTCTTGTTATTGTAAAGATAACACCATCATTTAAGTTATCCGCCTCAACAAGATACCCATAGTTCTTACATACTCTATCCACTATAGATAGCCCTAACCCAAACTGTCCATCAGTTCCTTTCTCATAGGCCCTAAACATTTTTTTTAGGTGTTCCCTTTCAATAAGTGGTCCATCATTACTGATTGATAATTTGTCTTTCACCAGCTCAATCGTAACTTTAGACTTCGCATAACGCAGTGCATTATCCAATATATTTTCCACAACGATACGCCATGGATCTTCTTGACCATAAAACACAACATCCTCTAATTTTGTTTCAATCTCTATCTGTGAACGAATAACTTTTAACGAAAGAAACACCTTCTCTATAATTCCTTTTAAAGGAATTTCCTCTATGGTCTCATTTAACAAATAGTTCATCTTGTTTAATGTTATTAAACTATACACTTTCTTCTCTAGACGAGAAGCATGTTCAATAATAACATCCACGCTTTTTTCTAAAGTTTCATATGGATAAATCCCATCCTTAATGCTCTCACTATACGACTTAATAGTTGCGATAGGTGTTTTTAAATCGTGAGAAATATTCTGAACCATTTCTTCTCGTATCTTTTTTTGACTTTCTACTTCCGCTTGCATCTCCACTAAAGCATCTGCTACAGATCCAATTTCATCACGTCGATCAATTTTCAATGTCGCACTCTCTCCAATACGAATTCGATCAATATAATTTCTAATTTGATTTAATGGATGAATAATCGTTCCAATCCACAGCATCAACAATAAGAATAAAAATAGAACAATCATCAAATTTAAATTTATGACATTATCCACTAAGGTACTCCGGTATTGTGACAAATATTCAACATTGACCATCGACACTAGAATCATCCCATTCCCCAAATCTTTAGTGCTATAAATTATTTTTTGATTTCCTTGAAGATAAACTGCATCAGTCGCTTCATCACTCACCACAACTTCTCTAAGTGTCGCAAGGATATCTTCTGAATTCAATTGTGTGTTTCCTACAAAATGGTAGACTTCTGATTTTTGATCATACAGCAAATGAGCCGTATTGGGATCGGTATGTTCAGAAATTTGTGCTGCTGTGAAGCCATTCTCAAAATAAAACGCAACATTTTCTTGCGAACGATGAATGGTCTTATACATTTCATCCTCAATAAAGTTATTTAATGATGTCATCAAAAATGAAAAAAAGAAAAAAGTGAACGCTGTTGCAACCAAAAAAATAATCGCAAGGAGTTGTTGATACAGCGATAATTCCTTTAACCACAATCTTAATCGCTTCATTAACCCAACCGATAACCGAATCCATAAATTGTCTGGATGCTAAGGTTCGGTAATTTCTTTCTCAGTCTTCTTAAAGTATCATCCACTACCCGGTCTGTTCCGAAATAATTTTCATCCCATATCTTTTCAAGAATTTGATCTCTAGAAAAAGCAATTCCTTTATGTTTCACAAAAAGCAATAATAAATCAAATTCCTTGGCTGTTAATTCCACTTCTTTTCCATTATCAAAAATCACATGCTGTTGTTCATTGATTTCATATCCATCAACGGTACGCAGTTCATTTCCATCTTTATACACTCTTTGAATCAATTTGTTAACACGTAGAACTAGCTCTTTGGGCGAAAATGGTTTAGTAATATAGTCATCACTTCCCTTTTCAAGCCCGATGATGCGATCAAATTCTTTATCTCTAGCCGACATGAAAATAACTGGGATTGTGGGATTTGCTAATCGAATTGCTTCAATTAAGTCAAACCCACTTTTATCATCCAGCATAATATCCAAAATCCACAAATGAACATCATCTTCACTTGTATGAGCAAAAGCTTCATCAAAGCTCAAATAAGAGCGGACATCATATCCTTCTTTTTCAAGATATCTCTTCACTAACTCATTCAGATCTTTTTCATCTTCTACAACATTAATTACCCGCCGTGCCATTGTAAGTCCTCCTTACCTTCTTCTTTTATTATACTCAATTTTTAACAATGGCACAAAGAAAAAAGAGAATTATTCATTCTCTTACTTTAAAATACTTACAATCCGATTCACTTGTTGCTGGCAAATTGCATCATTCTCAGCTTCTACCATAACTCGTATCAACGGTTCTGTTCCAGATGGACGCACTAATATTCGCCCAGAATCACCTAGTTCTGCTGTTACCAAGTCAATTTCTTTTTTCAAAGTTTCACTAGCTAATGCGCTCTTTTTATCTTGAACCTTAACATTAACCAATAGTTGAGGGAAAATGTTAAGCCCTTCTACCAGCTGTACTAATGATTTTTCACTCTTGCTCATCACTTTTAAAAGTTGAAGTGCCGTTAATAGCCCATCACCCGTCGGCAAATAGCGACTGAAAATAATATGTCCTGATTGTTCTCCCCCTAGAATACAACCGGATTTTTGCATTTCTTCAAATACATATTTATCACCTACTGCTGTTATCGTTGTTTCTATCTCCTCTTTCTCCAACGCTTTAAATAATCCTAAGTTCGCCATTACTGTTGTTACTACGGTATTTTTAGTCAGCTCACCCTCTAATTTTAAAGCCTTAGAGCAAAGATATAGAATGTGGTCCCCTGTCACTTGACGACCGTTTGAATCCACTGCAATTAATCGATCGGCATCACCATCAAAAGCAAATCCAACATCTGCTTGGTGTTGTAGAACTGCTTTTTGCAACGCTTCAGGATGGGTTGATCCACACTTTTCATTAATGTTTATTCCATTCGGAGTATCATTCATCACCACAACTTCTGCACCATAGCATGAAAGCAGTTGATAAGCCGTTGTACTTGCGCTCCCATTTGCACAATCCAGAACAATCTTCATTCCCTGTAAGCTAAACTGATGATTTTCTTTCAACCAGTTCAAATAGTAATCCAGTCCATGATGATAATCAATCACTTGACCAATTGCTTCGTGAGTTTGATACTGAATTTCTATCTCTCCATCAACATACTTCTCAATTAAATCTTCAATTTCAGAACCAATTTTAATTCCACTCCCATCAAAAATTTTAATTCCATTGTCATAATAAGGATTGTGACTTGCCGAAATCATAACTCCGCCACTAAACCCTTGTCGCACTGTTAAATAAGCAATAGCAGGCGTTGGGCAGACTCCCAAAAGATATGCTTCTATTCCCTGTGCTGCAAGTCCTGATGCAAGTGCCATCTCCAACATTGATCCGGACAATCTTGTATCTTTACCAATTAAAATTTTTGTTTCTCCTTTTTGATGATAGTAATAGCCTAAGTAACGTCCAATATCAAATGCTCGTTGTGCATCTAAAATCGTATTGGCTTCACCACGAAAACCATCGGTACCAAAATATTTACCCATTCCTAATCTCCTTCTTCCGTTGCACCAGACACGTTAACTGAAATCGCCGCTTGAGGTAAGGTGTACCGAACAAAACTTCCAAATGGTTGTTCAATCAGCAATGAGAATTCTTGATCCCCTAGCACTGCGGCACTCATATCAAAGTATACCTCAATATTATCTGCATTAACCTTTGCCACATTAGTTGCTGTGCCAAATACCGTTACATCTACTGTTGTTTGACTATTCAATGGAGCAATAGTGTATTTGTTTACATTGTTTTTTACCAAGATTGGTACATCTTCAACGATACGAGTAACACCCTCTGCTAAGCTAACAGTCATCGTTACTTGCGTAATGGTTGACTGTTTTACTCCTGCAGGCAATGTAATCGCACGAGATACTGTTGTATCTTTAGTTAATGTTGTCGCATCTACAGTAACCACCACTGATTCAATTTTGCTCAATACGGAATCAGATGCATAAATCGTTACAGACTCATGATCCATTTGAATTGTTTCAATGGCCATCCCATTAGGAACTTCCCCTGTAGTTTCCACTACAATCGGCACTGTTTTGTTCGGCGATGTCACTGCAACCGAAACATTAATTGTGCTTGGAACAATGTCCGCTGCAACTGCTTGTCCTTTATTATCATAGGCCACTAAGACTGCTTCTTGTTGAAAGTCAGCTGTGACACCTGTTACATCAATCAACGCTTTAATAAAGGCAATACTACTAAGCGTATCTTTTGAAGCTCTTACGTTAACCATAGAGTAATCAAAATTTGGTACTCCTAAACTATAAATACTGTTCATTTTATCTTGATTAATAAAGTCATAACCGACATCAAATTGACCTGTAGTTTTTTTCTCCAATGTTACAACAACCACACTTGGATCAATTTTTGCACTAACATTATCGCCATATCCTTCAACTGTTAATTTAACTTGATGCACTCCTTCTGTTAACCCTTCAAGATTTGCAACAACAGTTCCTTTTTGGCTAGCCGCTGTATTAACATTTGATCCCTCTCCTGTAATAGTTACGTTAGCCGTTGTTGGTAACCCTGAAATTTCAAACACATCATCATTGTATCGTGCAACGACAGATACTCCCGTTAACTCTTTTGCATTCACCATCGCACTTCCAAAAATAGAATTTTGCGAGTTGTAATTAATCGTTAAATACATCAACACCGCCAAAACAAGAGAAACAATCATGGTAAATCGTGAATTAAATAAAACTCGATCCAGCCAAGAACTAACACCATTTAACACACGAAATAAAACATCTTCAAAGCGTGCATATGTGCTTGCCACTCGCTCTCTTTGATTCGATATTTTATTTGCTAACTCTAACTTAGAATCTGCGTCTTTTATTTTTTTATTTTTATTTTTTGCCATTGCTGCTTCCTCCTCTGCGTAAATATTGAGGAGCTTCTATTTCCACGGCATCCTCTACAACTCCTCCAGCTTGTCGGAGTTGTGATTGGAAAGAATGGCTTTTTGTTGCGAATTCATCATCACTAACATCCATTCTAATTTTTACTCCAGATTTTCTTTCCATCTCTCTGACCGGATGCATCGTTTGTTCATGAGTATTCCGATTACTTTGATCCGATCTTGTCCTGCGAACTAATGGCTCCGTGTTTCTTTCTGCACTCGCATATTGATTAATATATCCCGCATTGTCCTGTCTATTTTGCACTGACCTTGGAACTTTTTCAACTCTTCTTTCTTCTGGCAAATAATAATTTTGTGTTGGAATTGATGTTGTCTTTTCAAGTTCAAATGATATTGGTGTCATATTTTCTTTCTTACGTGGCAATTTAATATCATTTTCTTCTTGTTCCAATTTTTTTATTTGCGCTGTGCTTCCTGACGTTGTTTTCTTCTCACTCTTCTTTTCTTTCTTTTTAAATAGTCCAAACCGCTTCTTTTCTTTCTGGCTTTCTTCAGCTGTTTTCACAACTTCAGGTGAAGAAACGATTTCACTAGTTCCCTCTTCCTCGTATTCAAACTCTTTTTCATCCGAATAACGTTTAATCGCTAAACGACCCAGCACTGAAGTTTCCGATTTAGCCCCTTGTTCCTCTTTTGCAGGTTCAATAACATATTCATCTTCTCCATTATTTTTAAGTTCTTCGCGTTCAACTACAACAGGCGCTACAATTTTTTTCTTTGGTTCAGTGACAAGCACTTCTGTTCCTTGCCCACAGATAACACGAGTCAAATACTCTCTTAACTCTTTGCGGTTGACTTGCGTTATTTGTCCACCATCTGCAACAGAGATACTTCCTGTTTCTTCTGAAACGATAATTGTTACAGCATCGCTCAATTCACTAATACCTAGTGCTGCACGATGACGTGTTCCATAACGGGATGGCACCGGAGCATTGGTTAACGGGAAATAAGCACTAGCACAAGCAATGCGATCACCTTGAATGATAACTGCTCCATCGTGAAGAGGTGTCGATGTTACAAAAAGAGAAGTCAATAACTCTGCACTAACTACCGAATTAATTTTTGTACCAGTATTTACATAATCACTTAAGGATTGCGTTTGTTCTATCGTAATCAAGGCTCCTGTTTGATTCCTTGAAAGCAGCATACTTGCAGTAACCACCGCATCCACCAACTGTTCTTTAGCATTACCAGATAAAGAAGAAAGTCTTGAAAAAACACTCGTTGTCCCAATTTTTTCTAATAAGCTTCGAATTTCCGGTTGAAAAACAATGATAACAGCCAAAAAACCCCAGTTAACAAACATCCCAGCTAACCAGCTGACTGTCGTTAATCCAAGGAGTGTTGCAACTGCATTCACTAATAAAATTAATATAATCCCTTTAAAAATCTGGATTGTTCTCGCATTATTTTTAACAAGTTTAATTGCATAATATAACAACATCCACATAATCCCAATATCTAGGATCATTCGGATAATTACTTTAGCAGTATCAAATGTTAAACTTAGGTTATAAATTCCCACAAAACAAACCTCCCTTAACTTTTTTTATTATAGCACATTCCCTATAAAAGTTGAAGAGTATAACTGTTCTCTTTACCTTTTTTTATACAGTGTTATAATGTTAAAATATAGAAAAAGTGAGGTATTTTATGAATTCATCCTTAACAACTCTACAGGTTCAAGAAAAAACCATTCATTTGTTAGGTACTGCACATGTTTCACAAGCAAGCGCTCAAGAAGTGAAAGAATACATCAAACAACTGCGCCCAGAAAGTGTTTGTGTCGAGTTAGATCAAGATCGTTTTGATTCTATCCAGTCCCCCAATCGTTGGGAAGATACCGATATTATTGAAGTGATCAAGCAAAAAAAAACCGGTTATATGCTAGCCAACCTTATTTTAAGTTCTTATCAGCGACGCTTGGCAAAGAAAATGGATATCGCACCAGGTCAGGAAATGATTCAGGGAATTCAAAGTGCAAAAGAAAGTAGTGCTAACCTTGTCTTAGCCGATCGAAAAATATCGACTACCTTTTCACGTATCTATCGAAAATTATCATTCAAAGAAAAGATGAAACTACTTTACCTTTTAATTTCATCAATCTTTGACGAAGAAGAAATTTCAGAAGATGATATTGAACAATTAAAACAGTCCGATATTCTTGAGGCTTCTTTAACCGCTATCTCTAAAGATTTTCCTATCGTTTCACAGGTCTTAGTTCATGAACGGGATCAAACCTTAGCGTATCATATAAAAAACGCTCCGGGAAAGGTAGTCTTTGCAGTCCTTGGGGCAGCTCATGTTCCAGGCGTATCTAAAGAGCTCTTCCTTGAACAAGACATTCAAGAACTAACCTCAGTGCCCCCAAAGAAAAAAACATCACAGCTAATCGGTTGGCTTATTCCAATTTTCATTGTCATCATGATTTTGTCCCTTTTTACAGTGGATAGTTCGATTGGACTTCAACAAATAATTCGTTGGACTTTAGTCAACGGTTCATTATCTGCCTTTGGAACACTTTTAGCAGGAGGCCATATTTTATCTATCCTCACAGCTTTTATAGCTGCCCCAATTACCTCTCTTAATCCACTACTTGCCGCCGGCTGGTTTGCTGGAATTACAGAAGCCTTCATCAGAAAGCCAAAAGTCAAAGATTTTAAAAATATCGCAGACGACCTCAGCACTTTCTCAGGATTTTATAAAAATCGAGTGACTCATATTCTACTGGTTGTTGTTCTTGCAAATTTATTTAGCTCTTTAGGAACATTTCTTGGTGGCATTGATTTAATCAACACCTTTATCCAATCATTTTTCTAAAAGCACAGTCGTGCTTTTTTATTTTTCCCTACCACGCACACTTGGATCATAATTTTCTTCTGTCTCCATCAATATTCCCAACACCTTGCTTGCAATACCCTCTCGCTTTTTATCTCTTGTTTCCACTACATTTTGTAGCCTTAACTTGCCATCTCTCAAGTTAAAATTTTGAAGATCATCAAATTCACAATATCCCCTTAGCAAATCATTCGCATCCATGTTATATAACGATATCAAGTGTTGCAAAGTTTCCAAATCAGGTTCTGCTTTATTGTTTTCATATCGTGAAATAGCTTTTGCACTGATATGACATATTTTTGCAACTTTCTTTTGTGTGTATCCTTTTTTTTCTCGAAAAAACTTTAGTGATTCCCCTAATGACATTCTTATATCCTCCTCCATAAGGATACACTATTTTTTGCGTTTTATCTTTTATTCTCTATTTTCGAGACTTTTTTAAAAGAGGGTTTATTATCATTTACCCTCTTTTAAATTTAATTATCGTTTTAATTTTATTTTGATTTGCTTGCAATGTCTCATCAATCACTTGTTTTAATTCATCAAAACTAATCTTTTTTTCAAATGGAACCACAACATCAAAAATTAAGTTTGTAGAGTTTTCGCATACCACCATTCTAAAATCATTTACTTGAAATTTATCATCGATACTTTCAATCACTTCTTTCACCTGTGTTCGATAAGCATCAACAATTTTATTATCACTCTCAATAGGATCCATATGTAGGGTCATCACAATATGAATGTTGTGTTCCAACTCACTTTCGATTTCATCAACTAGCTGATGTGCATCAATAAAATTACTCTTCGCATTCAGTTCAACATGAGCACTCCCAATGTATTTTCCAGGACCATATTCATGAATCAACAAATCATGAATGCCTAATATTTCTGAATAACTTAAAATAGTTTTTTCAATTTCTTCAATTAACTCTATACTCACAGGTTTCCCAATAATTTCGTCCACTGTATCACGCACAATATTTATTCCTGAATATAGAATAAATAGTGAGACAAAAATTCCCATAATTCCATCTAATGTCATCCCCCAAAGCATAGCACTTAATGCTGCAACAAGTGTTACTGTTGTCGCAAGCACATCATTTAAGCTGTCCGCTGCTGTCGCCAATAAAACACGGTTATTTGTTTTATTTCCAAGTTTTTTGTTAAAGAGATAAACCCAAACTTTCACCAAAATGGTGATAAAAAGTACAAGTAAAATAAACCCATTCACTTCCAATGATGTCGGATGAATTGTTTTATCAATCGATATTTTTAGTAATTCTATTCCCAGCATTAAAATAACCACTGCCACAAATAAACTACTCAAATATTCAATTCTTCCATGTCCAAATGGATGCCCTTCATCAGCAGGTTTTGCCGCCATCTTATACCCAAATAAAGTCACAATCGAATTTGCCATGTCTGACAAGTTATTAACAGCATCAGATAAAATAGATATAGAGCCTGTCAAAACTCCTAGACTTGTTTTTACCGCTACCAATCCAAGATTAATGACAATTCCTATAACGCTACTTAATATTCCATAATGTGATCGAACTTGTGCGTCTTGAACATTCTCGTAATCTTTAATAAACTTCTTCATTAGCCATTGAGTCATAACATCACCTCGCCAATTTATTTTATCATATTTTAGTAGTTAATTCTATCTTCTTCAGCTTGAGAAAACATTGTTGTTGGGACTACTTTTGAGGAGCGTTTTATAGTCATGATACTTAACAGTTTAAATAAACTAGTATATTGAATTTCTGCCAAAAATGGAGCCAGTAAGATAAGTGAAACTTGGATCATACCCTGCCTTCCTGACATAAATAAATCGCTCCTAAATCCTGTAACAACGGATTCTGGCAATAGCGATGAAAGAACCAAAAAGCTTAAGAAAAGGGCAATCATCAGTTCAACAATAATTCTAATTCTAAATCGGCTATAGCTCTTTTCTTTGCAGTAGATTAGTCCCCAGCATGCAACAGAAATGGCTTCGCTAATCGCAATTATCCATACCAAGAGGTTGCTAGGTCCAACTCGGAATAGGAATAACAACACCATTTCTAATGCAAGTACACAGCTAGCATGAACCGCTGTATACACTAAGGTTTTCTTTGATGGAGACAGAGCATAAATGCTTAAGATAACACACATCAGGCTCAAAACAAAGGGTTGTGTCACATAGCCATACAAAGCATAATACACTGTAATCTGAGCAATTCCTAAAACAAACAACAATAAATTTCTCTTTTTCATATCTCTAACCTCCATCAAGTAACCACATCGTATCACAAGTTTAAAAATGAACTGTACATTTTTATGGACAGTGTGATAAAATAACAAAAAGGAGTTCTTTATGGCTATAACTAAAAAAAATAAGCTACTTTACCTCATCACCCTATTTACCACACAAAGCGATGAGCAGCACCCCATCAGTATGTCTGAAATTTTAACTTATTTAAATAAGTTAAATATCCAGGCTGAAAGAAAATCCATTTATGATGATATCAACTTACTGCAATCTTGGGGTATGGATATTCTTTTTACACGCTCAAAAAAACAAGGATACTATCTTGCAAGCACCTCTTTTGATGCCGTCGAAATAAAAATTATAGTAGACATGATAGCTTCTGCTGAATTTATCAGCTCTAAAAAATCTAAAGAGCTAATTCAAAAATGCACTTCCTTACTCAGCAATCACCAAGCAAAAGAAATCCAACAAAACCTTCGTCTTTCCACAAATAAAAAAGAAAATGAACACTTATTTTATTCTATACACGTACTGCAAGAAGCCTTAAATAAAAAAGAACGCATTTCGTTTCAATATTTTGACTACTCCTTTAAAAATGAAAAACAATACCGCAAAAACGCTACTCGCTACTCCCTTATTCCACTCACTTTAATTTTTGAAAATCAACGATACTATTGCATAGGCTACTCCGAAAAGTACAATAATCTAACTCATTATCGTGTTGATAAAATGGATCATGTTTTATTGGATGGTAAAGCAGATCCAATAAAAAAATCAACAAAAGCTTACATCGAATCTACATTTAAACTAACTCTTGGTGAAGTTGAAAACGTTTCTATCCGTTTCAATAATCGTGTTTTACATCAAGTTCAAGATGACTTAGGACAATCTTTATTTATCGAAAAAAAAACTGATGATTTCTTTATCATCAATCTTTCAACTTCGCTTTCACCAACTTTTATTAGCTGGATTTTACAATTCAATTTTGATGCAACAGTTTTAAAACCACAAAAGTTAATTAATCAGTTATTGGATATTAGCACTAACATTCAGAAAATATATTCAACTTCTTTATAATTTTACGATGTCCCATCACTAGTTTTTTTTCATTGAAATCTTCCATTTTTATCCACCTTGCATTTTCAATAGCAATCTCATTGTCGCACTCGATATACTGCCACACCATATTCCAGATACGATGTGAGAAAATGTGTTTACTTTTTCCTTCAGCATGGCATATTCCTTTAATATCTATCGGAGCACCAAATTGTGGTAGCCGCTTAAATCCTTTCAATAGACCATCACTTTCATCATCACTAATACAAATCTTTCCTTTGTACATTAAAACATAAGTATAATAGTGAAGTTGCTTCGCCTGTTTCGCTTTCTTTTTTACTGGATAATTTAATTGGGTTTGATCTGCATAAGCTCTACAGTCATGTTGCATCGGACAGCAAGCACATTGCGGATTCTTAAACGTGCATATCGTCGCTCCTAACTCCATTAATCCTTGAGTAAAATCAGAGGGATGTGACCCACTTATCCACGCTTTACAAATCGCTGTCACTTTTGCTTTTGTTTTTTGAGCTGTAATATCATCTTCTATTTTAAACATTCTGGTTAAAACTCGTAACACATTGCCATCTACTGCAGGATTTTCTTGACCAAAGGCTATACTTGAAATAGCTCCCGCTGTGTATTCACCTATTCCTGCTATGGTTTTTATACTCTCAATATCTTGGGGAAAAACACCTTGAAACTGTAGCATAATTTGTTTTGCACCATCAATCAATTTACGAGCACGATTATAGTATCCTAACCCTTGCCACACTTCTAAAACTTCCATCTCTTTTGCTTTCGACAACATTTCAATTGTAGGCCATTTTTTCATCCATACTTCATAATAAGGAAGCATCGTCTTAATCTGTGTCTGTTGTGCCATAACTTCACTGACCCAAATCGCGTAAGGGTCTTTTGTTTTTCTAAACACTAACTCTCTTTGATTTGCCCTAAACCAATCTTCTATTTTTTTTGCATATCTATTTTGTGCCACGATAAACTTCTCCTTCGATATTATAGCTTTCCATTAACTCTTCAATTGTCACCAACTGATATCCCATTTCAATCAGTTTGGGAATCAAAACTTCCATAGCTTGAGCTGTTTCATAATGAATATCATGCAACAATACAATATCTCCCTCTTGTACTTCACTAACCACTTTATCACTAATCAATTTTGCATCTTTAAGTAACCAATCGGTCGAATCAACACTCCACATCACAAATAATTTATCTGTCGCATTCAATGATTTTTTTGTCACAATTCCATAAGGCGGGCGGATTGTTTGTGCTTCTTCATTAATTACAGACTCAATTTTATCATCGGTAGCTTGGTATTCTTCTTGAATTTTATCAATGCTGTAAAATGTCATATAGGGGTGACTCCATGAATGATTACCTACACTGTGACCATAAAAACTTACTCTCTTCAACACTTCTTGATGATCATCAATTCTATTTCCAACCACATAAAAAGTAGCTGTCGAATTATAATTTGATAAGGTTTCTACAATATCCAATGTAATACTTTCATGCGGCCCATCATCAAAGGTCAAGGCAATCATCGGCTTGCTTTGATCAATGTAATAGCGGAACTCTGAGAGCACGCCTTGTTGACAATCTATTTTTATTTTAAAATATTCACTTAACTCAGCAAGTGGAAACGCCCAATTCTTATGATCCAATAAAAAAACTAACTGATCATTTGCAATAAAAAAATAGCTGAAATAATGATTATAGTTCATGGTTTCTTCTAATAACTCCAAGCTACTTTTAGATCCCTCTTGTACCTCTTTTTGATAAAGGTACTCATTCACAATTCTATCAATTGCTCTCTCTTCTAACAAATCAGAAAGTAGCATCACCTTATTTTGTTCAACATCAATTAAATACCCAGCATATCTAACTTCTTCTATACCCTCTTGAAAAACAGTATAGGATAGAACCATTAGAGAAGTTGAAATTTCTTTTATTTCCCCCTCTAAACGATAACTTCCTTCCTGAATCATTTTTTGATAACTAACAAATAACTGTTTTGATGCTTCATCAATCAGTGCTTGATGCTCATCACTTTCAGCCACATACATTCTCAAACTCACATCTTCTTGTTGGTAGTTAAATTGTGTGTCACGACTTCGCTGTGGATTATTTAAAAATGAATAGTACTGTCGATACATGACAGTACTTAGTACCACGCTAGCTATGATAAGAAGACAACTAAATCTCAGCATTCTATTTTTTTTCACGTGCACACACCTCTTTTTAACAGTATATCACATATTAGTGAAGATAATGAAAAAAGCCCTCTGCCCATGAGTGCTTTTTTCGCTTGTTACAGTAAATTTTTATACTACTTATTCTTAACGAAAAGAATAATCGGATAACTACTTTGAATCGTGTGAACAATTTGCGTTACAACCGTCACAATGACTGCAGACACTACCACTTTTTCTATTTCGATATAAGCGGCGGATGATGGATACAACCACAAACAATAAAACTAACCCAACCACAAGTGTTCCACCGTGTTGTTGTAAAAAGTCCATCATCTTATTTCACCCTTACTTTCGGTTGTGGTCTAAAGAATAAGTACAATAGTCCCACTAAAAGCACACATGCAATTGCTGTTAAAATACCAAAAGTTCCAGTTGTTGCCCAAGTTCCCAGTTGATAAATCAGCAATGCTATTACATAAGCGAATCCTGTTTGATATGCCAGTGCAAACAAAGTCCACTTCCCAGAGTTCATTTCACGATGAATTGCTCCTATGGCGGCAAAACATGGTGCACATAGAAGATTAAATGTTAAGAAAGCATAGGCTGAAATTGTTGTGAATGAATCAGCAAGCACAGTCCAAATTTCAATTCCATCTTCCGCAACTTCTCCAAAACCATACAATATACCAAATGTTGAAACAACCGTTTCTTTAGCAACCAAGCCTGTAAAGGTTGCAACCGTTGCTTTCCATTCTCCAAATCCTAATGGAGCGAAGATTGGTGCAAAGAAGTTTCCGATCACTGCAAGGAAGCCATTCTCAATACTGTCTACCATTTGAATACTGCCATCTACCCAGCCAAAGCGAGTTAGGAACCAAATAACAATCGATGAGAGAAGAATAATTGTCCCAGCCTTCTTAATAAAACTCCATCCACGTTCCCAAACAGAGCGTGCTAAGTTTTTAAGTGTTGGCCAGTGATAAGCTGGAAGCTCCATAACAAATGGCGATACATCACCAGCAAATCTTTTTGTTTTCTTTAAAATTATTCCTGAAACTACAATTGCCCCAATTCCAACGAAATAAGCTGACGGTGCTACCCACCATACACCACCAAACAATGCTCCCGCAACCAAAGCAATAATAGGAAGTTTTGCCGAACATGGGACAAACGGTGTTGTCATAATCGTCATGCGACGATCCCTTTGACTTTCAATTGTCCGTGATGACATAACCGCTGGTACTGAACACCCCGTTCCAATAAGCATCGGTATAAATGATTTCCCAGACAATCCAAATTTTCGAAAAATTCTATCCATAATAAAAGCAACACGAGCCATGTATCCACAGGCTTCTAAGAAAGCCAGGAAAGCAAACAGCACAAACATTTGTGGGACAAATCCCAATACTGCTCCAACCCCAGCTAGTATGCCATCCAAAATTAACTCTTGCATCCATGGGGCTACATTGAGTGATATTAACACAGATTCAACAAAATTTGGCACTATTTCTCCAAATAGAACATCATTAGTCCAGTCGGTAAGTAAAGTTCCAACACTTGTCACCGAAATATAATAGACAAAAAACATTACTATCGCAAAGATAGGAAGTGCCAACCAGCGATTCGTTACGACATCATCTATCTTCTCACTAACTGTTTTTTTCTTATCTGCTTTTTTTGTATAGCCATTTTTCATTACTTCAGTAACGTAAATATAGCGATCATTAATGATAATACTCTCTGCATCATCTTCTTCTTTTGTTTCGATTTTTTTAACTTCTGTTGCTAACATTTCTTTTTTATCAGAACTTAAAGCCATTGCTTGTAACACTTTTTCATCTTTTTCAAATAATTTAATTGCTGTCCAACGCTTTTTATTCTCATCCACATCAGCTAATAATGTTTTACTAATCCAAGTCAAGCATTGCTCAATTTCTGGACTAAAGTATTCAATTAATGTTGGTGTCTTCTTTTCTTTAACCACATTTAATACTTGATCCATTGCTTCCTGTATTCCTGTTTCTTTTAAAGCAGAAACCTCCACAACTTCACAGCCCAATGTTTTACGTAAATGATTGCAGTCAATCTTCTTACCTTCTTTTTCAACTACATCACTCATGTTAATCGCTACAACAACAGGAATTCCTAGTTCTAAAAATTGAGTTGTTAAATATAAATTTCTTTCAATATTAGTCCCATCAATGATATTTAAAATAGCATCTGGGTTTTCGTTCATTAAGTAATTACGTGCAATTACTTCCTCTAACGTATAAGGGGAAAGCGAATAAATTCCAGGTAAGTCTGTAATAATAACTTCCTTATTCTTTTTATATTTTCCTTCTTTTTTCTCTACCGTTACACCCGGCCAGTTTCCAACAAATTGATTTGACCCAGTTAAGGCATTAAATAAGGTTGTTTTCCCACTATTAGGGTTTCCTGCTAACGCTATTTTTATCATGCTACACCTCCACTACGTCGATGCTTGCTGCATCATTTTTACGAAGAGATAAAGAATATCCACGCACAACCAGCTCCATAGGATCCCCCAGCGGTGCATACTTCACAACTTTAATTTCTACCCCTTTAGTAATTCCCATATCCATAATTCTACGCCTTAATGCTCCCTGTCCATTCACCTTAACGACTTTAACCAAAGATCCCACTTTAGCTTTTTTTAAATTAGACATCTTCTTTCCTCCCTACACTTGACCATCAATTTAGTTAGTTATAGCTAACTCTTACTTTATAATATCTCTTATCCCTTTCCTTGTCAATCACTTTCTTTGAATTTTAAGTCTATTTTATGCTATGCTAATGAAAGAGAAGTGAGGTGTCGTTATGAAAATTCAAGAATCTGCAGAGATGTATATGGAAGCCATTTTGGTCTTATCACAAAAGCAAGATATCGTTAGAGCGATTGATGTAGGAAACTACTTGAGCTATTCCAAACCAAGTGTGAGCCGTGCTATGAAATCATTAAAGGAAGAGCACTACATTGTGATTGATGAGCACGGACGCATCCAACTAACCCCTAAAGGCGAGACCGTCGCACAAGGTATCTATGAAAAACACCGCATCTTAGGTGAGCTATTTGAATCTATTGGTGTTCCTGAAGAAATTGCTCATGAAGATGCTTGTAAAATTGAGCACGTCATCAGTGATGTGACTTTTGAAAAATTAAAACAATTCTTTAATAAAAATAAGTGAGTTCTTCTCACTTATTTTTTATTACATTAACTTTTTCTTTTTAAACATATACAGGCAACTCACCGCAACCACAGCACTCAATATAATTACCGCAATATAGCCATATCGCCAAGAAATTTCAGGCATATATTCAAAATTCATTCCATACCATCCTACAATTAAGGTCAGTGGCAAAAATACCGTTGTAACTACTGTAAATAATTTCATGATACGGTTTAGCTGATAATCCAACATGGAGCTCAAAGCATCTCTTAAATGTACTAAATCCTCTTGCGTGCTTTGACATGCTGACCACAGTCTCATACAGCGATTAGTAAATATTTTAATATGGTGCAATTCTTTTGATGTAAACAAATTATTTTCATTTTCCTGAATACTTAACCCAATTTCCATGAGGTGATGATAGTAATTTTTAAGCACGCTAGTCTTGTCCTTTAGCTCATAAATGTTTTTATTGAGTTTAGAGTCTCCCGTTTCTTCTACAATTTTCATTTCCACTTCGATAATTTCGTCATCTATTTCAGCTAATACCTCATAACCATCTTGCAAAAATGCACTTAACATTGCAGCAACGACAACTTCAAACTGGGCATTATTTTGATGTCTTGCAATAACTTTTTCAAACATATCTTCAATACTTCGATTATAATCCACCAATTCAATAAAGAAAAATTGATCTTTTTTCAGCAAAAAAGCAACCCGATCCTTTTCATGGTAAAGGTCATGAACATCAATGATATTTAAAATTCCAAAAGTATAATCATCATAACTATCTATACTATTTTTATATTTGGCTTGACTGCTCTCACAAGCACTTAATATTTCCTGATCAATTCCCAACGTATCTTTCAAGCCTTTTAACTCTGCTAAGCTTAATTTACCTACACAAGATTGCTCATTTACTTCTGACAATACTATTTTTTTTAACTGCTTGTCATCGATTTGATAGAACATCGTATCACCACTTCACTTTCTAGAACTAGTATACCACGCTTCACACTAAAAAATAAAATAAAAAGCAGTGCATTGCACTACCTTTTATCAATATGCTGAGCTTAACTCAAATGTAAATTGGTCACCATCTTGAATTGTAACTTCATCAATTCCTGGGCAATATCCCAGTTGAAGGCAAACTTCATTGTTCTCAGATTCATACATCCACCAAGGACCCGTAGCTGCATCCCCTTGTTCAACGTTATAGAGTTCTACAATGAATCGCCCAAAGCTAGATTCTTCTACTTTCATGTTCAATTCATCAGTATCATCTAACAGCTCTCCTAAAATTTCTTCACTTGAAGTAATCTTTTCATCATAGAGAACCTCTCCTTCAACAATGACCGTAATGAAAACAACTTTAGCTCCTGTCTGTTTTGCGGGCTTCATGGCAATTGTAGCAACGATAACAAGCAAAACCACCAAAACTAGAGATAACAAAACTACTACTTTTTTCTTCATTTTAATCTCCCTTCTATTTTTTTTAAAACATCATAGCATGGATCAAATAGCAACAAGCACAAAATTGCACTCAAACAACCTTGAATCAACGATGTCTTTAACCCCATCACAAGATAGAAGATAGTTGCCTTTGTTGAAAAGAGTAAAAATGGAAGTTCTAATAGCTGTCCTGTTAAAAATGATAGCACACCGCAAAGAGCCACCAACAGCATTGGCTTATTTAGCAGTGTATACTTCCAATTTCCAACTATGAAACTATAGCTTGGGTAAATAAGAATATACATCATTGTCCAAATGGTTGCTCCTTGCAGTAGCATATTGACCACACCAAAGATAAAAGAGGCAAACACCGCTTCATCTTTTTCAAAAGCGCAGGCAAACAAACATACCACAAACGTAATCCCCTCAAGATATAGCACTTGGGAAAAAATAAGGAATACCACACTTTGGATACTTGCCATAATCGCAATCCTAGTTAGGCTTTGAACTCGTTTGTTTTCCATTTTTTCTCCTTTCTATCCATAAAAAAACTCATTTTTTCAAATGAGTGACTTTAAAAACAGCTTCTAACGTATGTTAAATAGCCACTTTCTTTCACCCAGAAGAAGTTTTCAACAACAAGGCAGGTCTACCGGCTTAACATCATCCTTCTTAATCCCTTCCCATACACTGTACAGTGGTTTTGATTAAGTCGTCCGTTTCACGGTTGCTGGGGCAGCTAGAGATTTTCTCTATTCCCTTTTAAGGTAATCACCTTATTGTATTTTGATTATAGCACATCTTACACTGTTTGTCTTGATTCTACATATTTTTTAATAATGTTGATAACTTTGGGACAAGTTGTTGCTTTCGAGAGATGATGTCTGCATCATATCCTGATGTATCATCAAACCGTGTTGCTACCACTGTATCCATAATATAGGATAATGGTCCTTCATAAACTATCATGCTGCCCTCTGCCATCACATGGGTAAACATCATAATTAATAAGTCCACTTTCTTTTCCTCTTGTTCCTTTTTTAAATTTTCTCTAAACTCTGGTAAAATAGCCTGGATATCTTTTATATTGTGATAGTTTGTTTGTCCTATCGCCACTCGATAACGTCCTATTTCATACTTCTTCAAATCTCGATTTAGAATTTGTGTTGCTGTTGCATCAACCAAGGCCACCGAGGCATTTAACATTTCTACCGCATATTTTTCAACATCTACACCCGCTAACTCACCAAGCCACTGCGCAACTTCCCTATCCAGTGGGGTTGCAGTTGCAGATTTAAAATACAAGGTATCTGAAATAATCGCACTAAGCATTAACCCTGCGACTCCATCTGTTGGCTCAAACCCATTTTCTTGATACATCTTCGCAACAATCGTTGAAGTGCATCCACAACGTTGGTTACGATAATAAATCGGATGGTCTGTTTCAATGTTTCCAATATGGTGATGATCAATGATTTCTTCCAAATAGGCTTGATCAATATTTTTAATGGATTGGTTTTTTGCACTATGATCTACTAAAATAAACCTTTTCTTACGATGATTTAGTAAGTGAAAACGAGAAATCGCACCAACAAGAACTCCTTCAGCATTTAACACAGGATAACTACGAAACCGTGTTGTCATCATCTTCTTCGCAACATCATCCACATATTCATCTTCTTGATAAGTTATTACATTCTTTGTCATCACTTTATCCACGGAGAATGACTCATTAATCACTCGTGCTACATCCATCGTTGATAACTGACTCTCAATTACAGCACATTCAAATTTTTCAGCTAATGCTTTAACTTCTGGTGTTGCTGGCTTCCCATAGGTCACAATTAAACAAGCTGACCCAAGTTCAATCAACTTCTTTTGTTTTTCGATATTATCTGACAACACACAAACACTTTGCTTAATCTCATCTGCAAAATTATCAACTGTCATCGTTGGAACAATCAACACACGGCCATTGCTTTTAAATGAACTCTTGTCCACAACCACTCTACCTTGGATTGTTTCACTTAATGCTGACAAAGTTGCACTAGCCATCAACTCTTGAATTTCTTCATCATTCATCATTCTCGTTAACGCTAAATTTGATGTTGAAATAACTCCTACTATACTCTCTTTCTCATCCACGATGCATAAACTTCGGTGCCCAGTTGCCAACATTTCATTCCACGCCTTAAAAATAGTACTTGATGCTCTAATCGTGTTTGGTGGATCCATTTCAATATCTTTAAGTTGACTGCGTGCATCACTCAATAACAATGGGTTCTCAAACCCAAACTTCTTCAATATGTATTTTGTTTCTTCATTTAGAGGCCCTAGACGACAGGCAATCGCATCTTCACCTAATAATCTTTTCAATTCTGCATAAGCAATTGCTGAGCAAATAGAATCTGAATCCGGATTTCGATGCCCGGTTACATATACTTTATCTTCCATTTTATCCTCTTTTCTATCCAGTTTGTTACTTTTTGCTATTATATCACAAAAAAGAGACTTTCATTCTATCAATAAGTTAGAATTTCAGCCCCATCTTCCGTAATTAAAAGCATATGCTCAATTTGGGCTGATGCTTTTTTGTCTGCTGTATAAATAGTCCACCCGTTATAGCGATCCATTACCACTTCTGCCCGCCCTTCATTAATCATAGGTTCAATAGTAAACATCATTCCAGGAACTAAAAGCATTCCCGTCCCCTTTTGTCCTACATGAGAAATAAATGGATCTTCATGAAATTCTAAGCCTATCCCATGTCCTCCCAACTCTCTAACAACAGAGTACCCATTAGCATGGGCATGCGCACTCACTGCTGCACCAATATCCCCAACAAACCCCCATGGTTTAGCCGCTGCAATCCCCAGTTTTAAACACTCTTCAGTCACTCTCACTAGTTTTTTCTTTTCTTCACTTACCTCACCAATACAAAACATTCTAGAAGCATCACTAAAATAACCATTTAGAATGGTTGATACATCAACATTCACAATGTCGCCGTTTTTCAGTTTTCTTTTACGATGTGGAATTCCATGACAAACTTCTTCATCAATTGATGTGCAACAACTTTTTGGATATCCTTGATATTGATAAGGCGCGCAGATTGCTCCTTGCTCATGGGTAAAATTACGAACTAAATCATCAATCTCTTCCGTAGTCATTCCCTCACAAATAACACTAGCCACCAAGTCCAAAACGGCAGTGTTAATTTTAGCACTAGCTTTAATTTTTTCAATTTGTTCTGGCGTTTTGATTAAAAATTGTGGCGGTATAATATGCCCCTTTTCTTTCATCTGGGCTATTTTTTCATCCTGTTTCTGATGACACTGAGCATAGTTTTTTTCACTACCACACCAACACTTCTCGTTTTCCATCATCAGTCCTCTTTTCTCATTTCAAAATGTTCATCGTCAAGAATGAGTTGTGTGTTAAAGAACTCCTCAACCACATCAATCATCATCTTTGTATCATGAACCCCAGCTGTTTCATAAGCTGAATGCATTGCCAGTTGTGCAAGTCCAATATCAATTGTTGGAATACTTAATGTTCTGGTACTAATTGGCCCCAGCGTTGAGCCCCCTGCAACATCTGAACGATTACTTACTAACTGTACATCCACTTTTTTTGCAGCGCATAACTCTTTAAATATCGCCGCAGATACAGCATCCGTTGCATATCTTTTTTGAGCACTATATTTCACCACCACGCCCTTGTTTAAGTGGCATACATTGGTTGGATCCAATTTTTCAGGGTGGTTTGGATGATACGCGTGTGCATTATCCGCCGAAATCATCAGGCTTGATGCCTTCGCTTGCATCATTTGCTCGTCACTAATTTTTAAAGCTTCTTGAATTCTATCTAAAACATCACACAGAAGGGTTGATGCTGCCCCCTGGCGTGTTCCACTTCCTACCTCTTCATTATCAAAACAACAATACACTCCAATTGTATTCTTGTTTTTCCCTTTTAAAAATCCTTCCAGCGTTGCATATGCACATTGTGCATCATCCAGATGATAACTTGAAATAAATTCATTTTCACTTCCCCACACTTTTGCTTTATCTACAGGGTAAAGATACAACTCACTATCAATAATATCCTTGGCTTTAACACCTATCTCTTTTGCAAAGTAATCCATAAAATTAAACTCTCTGTTTAGCGATACAAAAGGTAATAAGTCCACTTGTTCATTATATTTAAGTCCTGTGTTAGCTTCACGATTTAGATGAATTGCCACATTTGGAATTATCCCTACCGGCTCTTTTAGACAAACAAGCTTTGAGTGTAACCCTTTCTTGTCCCGAACAACCACTTTCCCGGCAACGCTCAACAAACGATCAAACCAAGTAGAATAAAGTGGACCTCCATACACTTCAGTATTAAGTTGCACCGCACCATCTTTACTAATTTGACAGTTAGGTTTCAACTTAAATGCCGGAACATCACTATGGGAAGATACAATATTAAAACTCCATTGATCCAATTTACTTCCAATTGAAAACGCAATAATACTTGACTCGTTTCGCTTAACATAGTATTTCTTCCCTTTTCTTAATTCCCACTTTGCTACTTCTTTCTTTTCCTCATACCCTTCTTCTTGTAATCTTTTTTCAATTTCCTGCACAGTATGATAACTTGTCACTGCTTGATTTAAAAATTGAACTAATTTTTCAGTCTTCATTTCTTTTCCCTCTATTTACTGGTGCTTCCTAATCCACCATTACGAACACTCTCGGTTTGATCATCTTCACAAATCCCAAATGGCAAGAAAATTCCTTGTGCAAATCCATCACCACTGTTTAATTGTAACACTTTACTTTCCCAGTTTTCATTCGTTATCTTAATAAACATATGCCCTTCATTATCTGAAAAATAGTAGTCACTATCAATAATCCCCACCGTGTTATTGAGTCTCAATGTAAACTTAAACCCCAGCCCACTTCTCGGAAAAATTTGAAGGACCCATCCTTTATCAATTCTAACTCTAACTCCAGTTGGAATTTTCATTGTTTTCTGTGGTTCTAGCACAATATCGCATGGCAAAAAGAAATCATAGCCTGCTGAGCCTTTAGTTGCTCGCTGTGGTAACTGAATTAAATCATAAATTGCTTTGATATTTTCGCTTTCTCCAAACGTGTCTTTCCAGTCACTTTCAAATTGATTATAACTGACCTTTTCAAACTTTGCTATCTTATTCATTTTCTACCTCCAGTCATATTAACCATAACCCATCTTGCTACTGCCATTTCAAGTGAGAACACTGTCTCCAAAATCTTTGGTGATATTATTTTTTTCGATGGATATAATTCTTGATGTAAAATCTTTTTCACCAATTCTAATCGACTCATTGATTGTAATGCCGACACAACATCTTTCACTGATAAAGATGGTAAAATATCAAATTCTTCATCTTGAGCTTTGCTAAACTCAACTTCAATCTCTTCCATCACCATTTTTAAAGAATATAAATGATATGGATCTTTATCCACCCATTTCATTAACTGTTCTAACATTGCGTAATTTATTTCTTCCTCACTTAATGTTAAACACCCATTTTCCTTACATAGTTTATTATACACCAAACGATCATCTAGTATCTTCCAGACCTTCTTGCAACGATGATCTTGTCGCAGTAGAGTTTGATGGAATCCTTGATGAAACTGCACTCCATCTTTCTCAAAAGTATACTTTAACCCATCGTAATTCTCATACACTTTCATCGTTTCAAGATACCCTAAAATCATATTTTTTTGCATATTCTCTCGACTGAAATCAAACATTAACCCCAAAGAATATTTTGGTTTAATATAGGTTACTGAAGGTCTATTCAAAAAATTTGAATGCGTTGGCGCAATAGTTAAGTCCACCGCAATAACCTCTGTTGCCCCCATCTCAAAGGCTAAATCAATAGGTAAATTATCAAAGTATCCACCATCAATGTATGTTTTTCCATCATGTTGGGCTAGTGGAAATGCAGGAAAGCAAGCTGATGATGCTAATAAGTAATTTACTGCATTCTCTCCACGCATCATTTCTTTTGTCACAAACAAAGGTTTCAAAGAAGGAACTTCTAAAGCGACAATCCCATAGTCAATGGAGCTTGCTTGCACTTTTTCCTCATTAAATCGCTCTCTCAGTAGCTCTTCCAATGGGGCGATATCAACACCTTTTTCCTTAATGTAGCTTTTAAGTAAAGGCAAAATATGTTCTGCATCTTGCATAAATTGCTCTACACTTTCCATTGATGGAACTTTCCCATTGATCACTTTTGATAAGTCCATGACATTCCAAAGGTCAATAACACTATCCACTCCATCTTGGATGAGCAAAATACCATTCAACGCTCCTATAGAAACTCCAGTAATCAGATGATATTCTATTCCTAGCTGATCTAAAGCCTTTACTACTCCCGCTTCATAGGCTCCACGCATTCCACCACCACCTAAAACAAGTGCTCTTTTCATCTAGATGCCTCCAGTCCATTTTTTCTATTATATCACTTTTTGACCTATCTATTAAGTAAAAAAGGAAAACAAACTTCATGTCTTCCTCATTTCGATTACATTAATGGAGAAAATAAATTCAAAAGTGCTTGCACTAGTTTCTTTCCAAAAGAAGTTTTTTCCATATCTTCTTTTGTTATTTCTTGACACTGTGCTAATGTTTGAACATAATCATTTTTCATTTCACTTAGAACTTGATCCTTATACACGATAACCCCACACTCATAATGCAAATAGTAACTGCGGTAATCCATATTAATTGTTCCAATAAATCCTAAATCATCATCGACTAAAATTATTTTAGAATGAATAAATCCAGGCGTATATTCGTATATCCTCACACCCGCTTCTATCAATTTGCGATAATTTGCTTGCGATACTAAATGCACATACCATTTATCTGGAATATGGGGTAGTGTCATCCTAACATCCACTCCACTTTTTGCTGCAAGGATCAATGCTTTTTGCATTTCATATCCAATGATTAGATACGGTGTATGAATATAAATTGATTTCTTTGCCTTATTGATTAAATTCATATGGACATTTAGACCCACTTCTTCATCATCCGTTGGAGTATCACTAAAAGGTTGAATGTAGCCATCATCCCCTTGAATGCCATGATCCAGCTTATAGCTTAAGTATTCTTGTTCTTCCCCTTTGCTCAAATAATGCCAAAATTGTAAAAACATCACCGTAAAGCTCCATACTGCATCACCTTGCAACATCATGGCAGTATCCTTCCAATGCCCAAACCGCTCTACTTCATTAATATATTCATCTGCTAAATTAATCCCACCAACAAAGGCCACTCTATTATCAATTACCGCAATCTTTCTGTGATCTCTATTGTTCATCTGAACCACCAACCGTGCTCGTAAAGGATTAAACACACAGCAAGCAATCCCTTTTTTTTCTAACTGCTGTTTATAATTATACGGCAGTGTTTGAACACATCCTGCATCATCAAACGTGATGCGAACTTGCACTCCATCTTTTACTTTTTGTTCTAAAATTTCAAGAATTGTATTCCAAAATAAGCCCTCTTCAATAATAAAATATTCTAAAAAAATAAAATGTTCCGCTTTCTTTAACTCTTCAACCAACGCCTTAAATTTCTCTTCTCCTAATTTGAAATATGCTAATTTTGTATTTCTATATACAGGAAAATAACTATTTTTTAATACATACTTAAATTGATTTGCACCATCTTTGCTTTGCTCCTCAATTTCAGCTAACACAGAGTGATCTTGTGACAGTAGTGGCAGCGTCTTTTGAATTGATGACAGCATACTTCTCCTCAATGCCTTTGGTGCTTTTTTGTTTCCAAATAACAAGTAGAAAAAACCACCAAAAATAGGGAACGTCAAAATAAGAATACTCCACGCCAATTTATAAGAAGGGTTTAAATCTTGATTGATTAAATAGATAACCACTATGATACTGAAAGCAGTTAAGAGTTGATTCAGCCGTATCACATACTCACTCAGTTGGTAAATGAGTGAAATCATAAAAATTAATTGAATTAAAATCAGCAACCCCACAATCACGTGTCTTTTAGTTAATACACTTAAAATTTTTCTCATCTTGTTCCCCTTTCAATGAATACCGAAAAATACATTTCTTATATTCTTTTTGTTTGATTAGCCAATGGCTTTCAGGTACATCCACAATCGCTTCCAGTTTCCCATTTAACCGCTCACAAGTTTTTCGTGACGCTACATTATCTGGGTCACAGGTGATAAGCACTTCTTCCATCATGTAATTTCCTTTTGCTATACCTAGCAATAACTTTGCTGCATCATAAGCATACCCATTGCCTCTATATTTCTTTTTGATAGAGTAGCCTATATTCCCAGCATAATACAACTCTTCATTCATTCCAATTCTTAAATCACAACGCCCTACAACCACACGCTTACTTCCCAAACAAATCTTATAGGCAACCGACGCCACATAATCATTAATCTCTTCTGCAATAACAAAATAGTCTTCAACTAAAAAAATTTTCCCATGGTTTTTATTAAACAACTGACTAAGCCAATTCCTCAAGCCCTTGCTCCAAAATCATTCTTATTTTTTCTTGATCAGTAGCACCTTCATGAATTTTTTTATCTTGGATATAAAAACTAGGGACATAATAATAGTCATGCATCTTTGCTAATTCTTCCTCTTTCTCCTCATCAATCTCTTTAATCGTTATTTCTTGATAGCGTTCCTCTTGCAATAACTGTTCCAAATCTTGTTTTGCCTTTTTGCAATAAGGGCAATTTTCTAACACGAACATTTTTATTTCCATAAGCTTTCCTCACTTTCTTTTATTCTATCAAATTAGCATCTAAAAAAGAAGTTTTTCGCACAAAAAAGGAACTATTTCTAGTCCCACTTCTTATTTTCCGTCTTCGAACATTTCGATATAAATGCTTTTTAACTCTTCTTTTTGTTCTTCGGTCATTGTTGCAGATGTTGCAGATGGCGCTAACCCAATATGAACTTGTTCAACTTTCCCATTTTGAGCAATCATAACCATCGGAACATAGAACGCTGGTTCTCCCTCTTCATCAAGTCGTAAAAAGCTTTCTACATAGGGAAATAAACTTTCAAAAGCCGTTTGATCGCTACCTTCTGTACTGTGAATATCCACATAGTACACAGTATATCCTTCTTCTTTTGCTGCCTCATTTAAAACTGGTACTGCTTGTTGGCAAAATGGACAATCTGCATACCCATAATAAATAACAACTCTTGTATCCGACCCAGTTAACGCTACAGATGTTTCCATGCTTATTGTTTGGAACACGTGATTCTCATCAGTTAAAAGAGAATATGCACTCATGTCTGCCTTTGGGAACTCCGTTACTTCGCTTGTACCTTCAGTTATCTCTGGCGTTGGTGTTGCTGTTACCTCCGCAGTTGGAGTCGGTGTTATCTCTGTGGTTGGTGTTGAGCACCCCGCAACAAAAAACATTGTTATAATTGTAATCACTTTTTTCATTTTTCTATTTCCTTTCACCGTGTTATTATACACTTTTTTAATTCTTTTGTGCAACTGATTTCATCTAGACCTCTTCGACCGTAAGTTCATCGTAAAGCTCATTAATTCTATCTCTAATTTCTAAACTTTTTGAAAAGATTGTTGCTTCCTTACAACAATTCGCATAACGAAAGCACTCTACCACGTTTGGAGTTCGCAGAGAACTCATCACAAATCCTGCTACCATCGCATCTTGAGTTCCTACAGTATCTAACAAAACTCCATCTTTCTTGATTGGTTGTACTCGATAAACCTTATTTTCTACTGCCATAATCGCTGGTGATTCTCCTCGATAAACCATTACATTCTTTGCACCCCACTCCACACACTTGGCTGCTGCTGCAATAATCTTCTCTTCAGTGTCACAAGCACTACCTACCATGATTTCTAAATCCTCCACGCTTGGACAAACTAAATATGGTTGATGTTGCAGACACCTTTCTATAAGAGCAGCATTGGTGTCCAACACCACTCGGACCTTGTTGTTGCTACAAATGTCAATAAGCTCCTCTGCTGACCTTTGAAGGTAGTCCGGTGTATTTCCAGAGTAAACAAAAATATCATTTTCATCTAAACGATCGACTCTACTTTTTAAATGTTTCATATCCTCAGGGGTAATTGTTGGTCCTGCACTATTTAAATCAACATTGCTTCTATCTGTACTTGCCTTGACATTAATTCTTGTGTGCCCATTAATATAAGTAAATGCTGGTTGAAGATACTCATACTTTTCTAACAAACTAATATAGAAGTCCTTTGTAAATCCTCCTAAAAACCCAAAAGCACGAGAAGGAATCATTAAATTGCTTAACACGATCGAAACGTTAATCCCTTTCCCACCTGCTTCATAATACTCAAGTTGACTGCGATTAGTCTTCTTTTCTTCAATCACTTGTTTAAATTCCATATAGTAATCCAGTGACGGATTTAATGTGCATGTATAAATCATCGTTCTTCTCCCTCTACCAACTCGACAATTTTCAAAATAAGTTGGGTTGCCAATTCCATTTCTTGGACACAGCAATATTCATAAGGACCGTGAAAATTTTGTCCTCCTGTTCCAAGATTAGGACATGGGAGTCCCATAAATGTTAATCGAGCACCATCTGTTCCACCACGAACAGCTTCCATTTCAGGAATAATGTTTAACTTTTCTAAAGCTTCTTTAGCTATGTTTACAGCCTTTGGTTGATCTTTTAAAACTTCTTTCATGTTTTGATAACTATCTTTTATTTCAACTTCAACAGCACCTTCACCATAGCGCTTATTTAATAAATCTCTTGCCAACAGCATTAATTCTTTTTGTTTTTCAAGTTTTGCACCATCATGATTTCTTAAAATGTAATTCATTTCAGTTTCACTCACATCTCCTTGAATATCAAGCAAGTGATTAAATCCTTCATATCCCTCTGTCGTTTCTGCTCGAGCTGCACGAGGTAACAAATGATGAAACTCCATCGCAATATTAGCTGCATGAATCATTTTATCTTTAGCACTACCTGGGTGAATACTGACCCCTCTCACTACGACTTGTGCTGCCGCTGCATTAAAGGTTTCATCAGCGATAAGCTCAATCGACCCACCATCCATTGTATAGGCAAAATCACAGCCAAACCCATCAACATCAAAGTAGTCAGCACCACGACCCACCTCTTCATCAACAGTAAATGCCACTTTAACCACACCGTGTGGTATTTCTGGATGTTCTAACAAATATTGACACGCTTCCATGATTTCAGCAATTCCAGCTTTATCATCAGCACCAAGTAATGTTGTCCCATCAGTAACAATTAAATCTTTCCCTTTTTGTTTTAAAAGTCTAGGAAATTCATTAGGATCTAAATAGCACTCTGAATTTAGTTCTATGATACCGCCATCATAATTTTCCACAAGCCGTGGCGATACGTTTGCACCACTAAAGTCAGGAGATGTGTCCATATGTGCAATAAACCCAATCGTGCTACATTTATTCTTCGATGTTGCGGGCAACTCACCATAAAGATACCCTTTCTGAGTTAATTGAACATTACTCATCCCCATAATGATCATTTCTTTTTCTAACAACTGCGCCAAGTCTAGTTGACATTGTGTTGTTGGAATAGACTCACTTGTACTATCTGATTGCGTATTGATTTGAACATAGCGTATAAATCTTTCTTGAACACTCATAAGCAGATCTCCTTTTTTTTATTATACTACAAAAAAAGAAATTCGTAAGAATTTCTTATCGATGCATATTTACCTTTGAAAAATCAAACAGTTGTACTGACTCTGTAATTTCTCTTTTATTCGCTGTTGCATTTTCACTATTCATTCTTGTTTTTACTTTTATTGGAGATTCCACCGTTGCTGGACCTCCAATACATCCACCTTTGCAACACATTCCCTCCAAAATATTAGCATCAAATCGTCCTGCCTTTAAAAGTAATAACTGCTTTTTACATTCAAAACAACCATCGGCATAAACAGATGTAAAATCAGGATCTGCTTTTTCTTTTGCAACTTCAATTACAGCTTTTGAAACACCACCACCTTGAGCAAAGTTTCTGCCAAAGACACTTGGATAATCTCCTTCATCAGGCTCTACTTCTTCACAATAAATTCGCTTTGCAACAAGCATTGCTGCCAACTCCTCAAAAGTAAGCACATAATCCACCGCTGTAAACTGTTCCATTGCCTCCTGCTTTTTTGCTAAACATGGGCCAATAAAGACTACCTTATCATTAGGAAAATCACACTTTAATTTTCTTGCAAGTGCCATCATTGGTGATACTGTTGATGAAACATTATTTTCATATTGTTCAGGAAAGTGAAGCTTTGCCATATTTACGAATGCAGGGCAACAAGAAGTCGTTAATGGTACTCCTTTGTCAACATGTTCTTTTAGTTCTTCCTGCTCATAATATGCCACCGCATCTGCACCAATAGCTGCTTCATAAATTTCAGTAAACCCTAACATTTTTATACTCTTTTTAATTTGTGGTAGCGTTGCATCATCAAACTGACCTTGAATAGCAGGTGCAATGATGGCACGCACTCCTTGATTTTCTTTTAATAAATCAACAACAGGAACAACCCACGAAATATCTTCAACCGCCCCAAATGGACACGCTAACTGGCAACCACCGCAGTTAATACACTTATCTTCGTCAATTTGTGCAATTCCAAATTCATCCCATTGAATCGCATCAACAGGACAATGAGATGAACATGGTCTCTCCGTTTGGATAATCGCATGATACGGACAATTTCTAGCACAAGCACCGCACTCTTTACACTTATCATAATCAATCATCGCTCGATTTGGCCCCATGCTGATCGCATCAAAATTACATGAACCAACACAACTCTTAGCCATGCACTTACGACAGTTATCCGTAATTCTTATTTTCTTGATTGTACATCCATCACACGCTGCATCAATCACTTGTACAATTTGTCGTGGCTTGTATTCAGTCTCGTCATTTGCCATCTTCCCCATAGCCAGTCGTGTTTTTTGTCTTAATATTTCTCTTTCCTTATATACGCAACATCTAAAATCCGCTTTCGTTGTTGGTACTAATTTTTTTATAAACTCCTGCATTCTTTCTTCAGTTAAGTTTCCTTCGAATGAAGCTGTCGCAACCTCTCTTAAAATATCAAACTTAAATTGTCTTGAATCATGCTTAAACAACGACATAGTTCATCCCCCTTTTAACTAGTTGACAATCAATTCACAATAAAACTTTATCACATTAACTCAATTAAAACAATTAATTTTCACTCTTTTCTTAAATGTATTCCCTTTCATTACTAAAATTTTTATTTTATTATTAATTTTATATTTCAGTTATGCTAAACTTGCATCATAGGAGAAAAAATATGAATAAAAAATATAAATTATTGCTCAAGATTTTACTTGGGGTTAGTATCTTAGGCTTAGTTGCTCTTGGATTTGTTGGAAACTATTTTTATGACTTAGCATTAAACCCTGCTACCGATAAATCTATAGTGTTTGATAACGAAGAAACATCTAATGAAAATGATTATGATTCCGAAAGTTCTTTCTTTGAAGATGTTCCCTACACCGATGTTATCATTGAAAATGATTCTCTGGCTCTTCATGCCTATGACTTTAATCAAAACAGTGATGTTTACGTTATTGTTGTTCATGGCTATACATCAGAAGGTAGCTCAATGCAATTACGATCAGAGCATTTCTATAACTTGGGATATAACGTTCTAACTGTTGATTTACGTGGTCATGGATTGTCTGATGGTGATTATATCGGTATGGGTTGGGATGACCGTTTCGATATTATAGCTTGGATTGATTATCTTGTTGAAAAGGATAGCGATACCTCTATTGTTTTATATGGAGTAAGCATGGGGGCTGCTACTGTGCTCAATACCACTGGTGAAGAATTACCAACTAATGTTGTTGCGGCTATCGAAGACTGCGGCTACACAACAACATGGGATATTTTCAAGTACCAGCTTGGTTCTATCTTCTCCTTACCAGCCCACCCTTTTATGGATGCCGCTAAAACTGTGACACTTGTTCGTGCGGGCTACGACATCGGAAAAGGACCTATTGATTTAATCGCCAACTCTGTCACCCCAACACTTTTCATTCACGGTGACCAAGATCTTTTTGTACCTTATGAAATGCTAGATATTTTATACACTGCTTCAAATGCACCAAAAGAAAAATTAGTCATATCCGGTGCAGGTCATGGACAGTCAGACCTTGTTGACCCAGACACTTATTGGGCTACTGTTGATGCCTTTATCTCAAAATATCTTCCATAAAAGATGATTGTAACTAAACCGTGCACTGTGCGGTTTTTTATTTTGCAAAAAAAAAAAAAAAACGGAAACGCTATTCTTCCGTTTTAACTGCATCATTTTTTGAATGTCACTTTATTCCTGCTCTACTCTTCCTCTTCCATTGCATACTGCAATTTCTTAGAATATTGTTTACGTTCTTGCGGTGTTAAATATCTCTTTCTTAAACGGATACTATCTGGTGTAATTTCAACCAATTCATCATCATTAATAAATTCCAACGCTTCTTCTAATGACATGATTTTTGCCGGTACAAGCTTCATAGCTTCATCCGCTCCAGATGATCGTACTGCACTCATCTTTTTATTCTTTATGGGGTTCACTCCCATATCCAAATCTTTTGCTGCTCTGCCAATAATCATTCCTTCATAAACATCCGTTTGAGGACCAATAAATAATTGTCCACGCTCTTGGATATTCCATAGAGCGTACGTCATCGCACTCCCCTGCTCGGTTGAAATCAAAACACCATTATTACGCTGTGTAATTTCTCCTTTATGAGCTTCATATCCAGACAAACGTCGAAGCAGTGTTCCTTCGCCACGGGTATCGTTAATAAACTCTGAGCGATATCCAATTAATCCACGCGTTGGAACTAAATATTCAATTCGTGAATAAGTTCCCTCTTCCTCTATGTTAACCATTATCCCTTTTCTCAAGTTCAATTTAGAAATAACACTACCAGAGTACTCTGTCGGCACACTGCACACAACTTCTTCAACCGGCTCCATTACCTGCCCATTTTCTTTACGGAAAATAACCTCCGGTTTACTTACAGCAATTTCATACCCCTCACGACGCATGTTTTCTAGCAGAATTGACAAGTGAAGTTCTCCACGTCCACTAACTTTAAAAGAGTCTGTTGAATCTGTTTCTTCAACACGAAGTCCGACATTCACTTCTAATTCTTTCTCAAGTCTTTCTTTAATATTTCGAGAGGTAATATACTTTCCACTTTTACCAGCGAACGGAGAAGAGTTAACCATAAAATTCATGGATAATGTTGGTTCTTCTATCGTTAGTGATGGCAGCGGGTTCACCGCATCTGCACTACACAATGTATCCCCAATTTCAATGTCAGGCAATCCCGCAACAATAACAATCTCTCCACATTGTGCCTCTTGCACTCCCACACGACTCAACCCTTTATAAATAAACACTTGATTCACTTTTCCTCTTTTTGCCTTGCCATCGGGATTACACATCACCACTTGACTTGCTTCTTTTAGCACTCCTGAGTAAACGCGTCCAATTCCCAAACGTCCAATATAGTCATCATACGCCAATGCTGAAACTTGCATCTGTAAGCTCTTTTCACGATAGTCAGGATAAGCTTCACAGTGATTGAGTATCGTTTCAAATAGTGGAGTAATATCCGTATTTTCATCATCCATTTTATAGCGCACAATCCCCTCGCGAGCTACACCATAAAGAATTGGAAAATCTAGTTGCTCATTATTAGCGTCAAGTTCTAAAAACAACTCGTAAACAAGATCGACAACCGTTTCTGCACGAGCGTCCTTTTTATCCATCTTATTAATCAACAAAATCGGCCTAAGTCCACACTCTAAACTTTTTTGAAGCACAAAGCGAGTCTGTGGCATTGGTCCTTCACTAGAGTCTACCAAAAGAATAACCGTATCTACCGTTTTAATAATTCTCTCTACTTCACTAGAAAAATCCGCATGCCCTGGAGTATCCACAATATTAATTTTATAATCTTTATAGTTTACGGAACAGTTCTTAGAATAGATGGTAATTCCTCTCTCTCTCTCCAAGTCATTGCTGTCCATGACGCAATCGACAACCTCTGCATTCTCTCTAAATACATCCGATTGACTTAAAAAAGCATCTACCAACGTAGACTTTCCCGCATCAACGTGGGCAATAACCGCAATATTAATAATTTTTTGAATATTTGTCATGAATTTCTCCTTTTTGCACAATAGATTAATTATACAGACTTAAGGAGCAAAATACAATTTAAATTTGCTTTTTTTCAATTATATTGTAATCACTTATTGCTGATGATAGGCTAAAATATGCGTTTAAATAAACTTATAAAATTGCAGAGAATTTATAATTAGTAGATAACAACACAAGTGCTCATGCTGCAATTTTATTGTTTACACTATCCAGCTATTCAAGTACTAGCATCACCACAGAAATATTCTTAATTACAATGGTTAAATGGATGTTTTTTCATCTACCTCTGGATAACGTACTGATTCAAGCAAATAAAGCCGGTCTATCAATGAAGGATTCGAAGTAACTATTGCTAAAATATAAATCTATCGACGGCTATTGAAACTAGAAATTTCTTTCATGAGGTAATCAATACCCAAGCAAACTTCCTCTTCCATTTTATCTAAAACTCTATTATAATATGCTTAGATGAGCGAATGGCGGAATGGTAGACGCGCAGCATTAAGGATGCTGTGTCATATGACGTGAGAGTTCAAGTCTCTTTTCGCTCACCATAAAAAAAACATTTCTTTCACCAATGGAAAAACCTTAGGTTGCTTTAAATACTCAAAAGCACACTACCTTACCCATAGATTATTTGCATAACACAGTGGTTGTAGCCATAGAATAATAAAATGACCATTGCACAAATTCACAATTACAGCTAAACAAAAAAAAGAAGGTTACTCACGCCTTCTCTTCTTTTGTTCTGATCTTCTCAGAACTACGGGGGAAAGAAAATTTTTAAACTCATCAAATAACTACTTATTTGATAGTTTCATTATATTTTTACACTGTGTAATTCATATGTTGAAATTGTGAAAGTTTTGTGTAATTTCAATTTGGGCGTTTTGCTTTACCACCCTACTTGGCTATGATAAAGTAATCAATAGGAAAAGGAGGACGCTCTATGTCAATTATTCACTTAACAAAAGAAAATTTCAATCAAGAAGTCTTGCAATCATCACAACCCGTTCTTGTGGACTTCTTCGCAGAATGGTGCGGCCCATGTAAAATGTTAGGGCCTATTTTAGAAGAAATATCTCAAGAGGGGCATGACTTTAAAGTAGCAAAAATAGATGTTGATCAACAACCAGACTTAGCTCAACAATTTGAAGTAATCAGCATTCCAACGATTATTTCATTTAAGGACGGACAAGTCTTAAAGAAAGAAATTGGATTCAAACCCAAGCAAACTCTAATCGATATGGTCAAATAGAAAACTGTGGATAATCCACAGTTTTTTTACTCCATTATTATATATTTGAACTCTTCAAGAGTTGGAACCATAACTCGAATGTCATACAGATTTCCTTGATTAACACTTACTTTCCCACTCTTTAAACAATCAATTATCCAAGTTAAAGTTTCAATATCAACATTCTTATCACTCAATGAAATTGTTGTCCCATTAACATTAATGTATTCTAATGTAACAGGACAATATGACTGAACTTCTATGTGCATATCTGAAACTTTAGGATTTTCAACTACCTCTATCGTGTCAATATTATAAAAAGTATATGTGTTATTTGCATCATAATCCACCAAAGCCACTTCACTATACTCCAACTCCACTTCTTCAAATACTTTTAATTGGTAGATTGACATTGGCACCCCAATACCAATTAATAAGCCAACCATCACGAATTTTCCTGCCCAGTTTCTAATTAATTCCCTTTTAAAAAACATTACTCCACACAAAATTTCTGCCGCTAGTGCAAATCCAGCTATCAGTCCACATATCGCTAAACATATCCCTATGAAATTTCCACTCGGAATACTTAAATAAACAAATAATCCCAGGGTTAATGACAGCAAAACAATCGCAATGGTTATTGGAATGACAATCATAAATCCAAATACTCTGAAAATCCAAATTAGTAAAGTAATGATAGAATTATTTTTTTTATATGCATTTAGTGGCTCTGCGCTACTTCCTGTGTAATGCTCACTGTGTTTTTTTTCAGCTTCAACTTCTCGCTCTGTTGGGATATCTTTAGAAGCTTCATCCTTCATTTGTTGTGTGCTAGCATGTGAACTCACTTTGCTTTTCTTTGAATTATCTCCATTTTTCGCCCCACCCAGTATAGCTTTTAAATCAAATTCCTCACCATTCTTCCATGATTTGTAGATTCCGACAGCGATCAAAACTGCGATTAAAAAAAACAAGATATCTATCAAAATTCTTAAGCAAATTACCAGAACATCTCCACCAATAAAAAACACGCTCTTAACAATTCCTTCAAACAAATTAATACCAATCAAAAATGGAATTCTTAATATGATTAAGATAAATAGACCAACAATGATTATTGCAATTAATCTGCTTTCTTCATGTCCATTGGTCTGCGAAAACAATTTGGTAATAAAATTACTAATCTCATCCACTGTATCTTTGAGTACTTCTTCGATTTTACTCCATGTGTCATATTTTCTATCCGATTTTATTTTATACGCACCACAAATCTCCTTTAAGAGTTCCTCAAAGTCACCGAAATCATGCACAGCTTCTTCTTCTGTTTTACCATCTTGCATTTTTTGATGGATGACATCTTCGTACTCATTGATAATATCATCAATTTCATCATCTGTTAGCATACTCAATCTTTTTCGTAGTTGTCTTAAAAATTCTTTTCTATCCATTTTCATTCTCCCTTTCTTGTATAAATTCGTTTACTTTCCCTGAAAACTCTATCCATTCCGCTGTCAGTTTTTTTAATGTTACTCTACCATGCTCTGTTATTCGATAATATTTTCGTGGTGGTCCTTCTGTAGACTCTTGCAAATATGCTTCAAAAATTGATTCATTTGTCATTCTCTTTAGTAAAGGATAAATTGTCCCTTCATTCACTTCAACCGTCTCACAAACAAGTTTCACCAACTCATATCCATATAGGTCTTCTTTAGCAACAATCATCATTACTAACAATTCCAATACTCCCTTTTTAAATTGTGTATTCATCGTGTGCCTCCACACTGTTAATCTATCACAAGTACCATGTAATGTCAGTACTAAAATTATATAATAGTTCTTTTTTAAATAAAAAAAATAGAACTTATGTCCTATTCTTTAATTTCTCCAGCTGCTTTTAGTGCCATTTTTGAAATGGATGGCCCTACAATTTCATAAATTAGTGTCCCACATAAAATAACTGCTCTAATTGTTGCTGCATACTCAGGAATCACATCTTGTGCCACAATCGTTAGCCCAATGGCAACCCCCGCTTGTGGTAACAATGTAAATCCTAAGTATTTTTTTATTTTTGATTCTGCCTTCATAATACTTGCACCAAAGTAGGCTCCTGCAATTTTCCCTGCTGAACGAGCCAAGATATAAATAATCCCAACGACCCCAATGCTGCCTAAAATGCTAATATCTAATTCTGCACCTGACAAAACAAAGAACGCTAAAAACAATGGCGGTGTAAACGATTCTTGAATATTTAGAATTGTTGAAGAGCGAGATGAAACATTTGTAAAAATTGCTCCCATTGCCATACACGTTAATAAGGTAGATAAATTCAAATAAGATGAAATGGCTAAAGTGATAAAAACAAATCCAATCAACCAACTTAACCGATTAGAATCTTCCTTATAAAACTTTACAGGAATCGCAAACAATGCTCCTATAAGACCACCAACCAAAAGCGATAATCCCACTTCAATCAATGGATGTGCAATCGCTGTAAACAGTGATCCTGTTTGGTGATTAATTATCATTTGAGCAACTGCTGTTGCTACACCAAAACCAATTAGTGCTACCGCATCATCTAGTGCCACAACACTTAACAGTGTCTCGGTAAGTGATCCTTTTGCGTTGTATTGTCGCACAACCATGATTGTTGCCGCTGGAGCTGTTGCTGCTGCAATTGAACTCAACACAATAGCAAACGGCAACTCATATCCCGCTAGCACAAGTGCAATCAGTACAAACAATACTGCAACTAATGCTTCAAAAACTGCAATAACAACTGGCGTGAACCCTACACGCTTAAAATAACTCACTTTAAACTCACAACCAATAGAAAAAGCAATAAATCCCAATGCCACTTCAGACAAGAAGTCCAACTGTGCTAAAGCGTCATGTGGAAGTAATCCCAAAAAAGAAGGACCCAAAAGTAGTCCAACCAATAAATATCCTGTCACATTTGGCAGCTTAAATACTTTTACAACTCGACCCGCCAAAAGACCACCGAATAAAACGATGGCTAAATAATATAATTCATTCATGATTACTACCCCTTAATCCCTTTTACATAATTTACCGGAACTGTAAACAAGACCCCTGTATTCGGTTCATCTAAATCACCAACACAAGATTCAATTACTTCTTCAATCCGCTTTACTTCTTCTGTTTTACATACCATAAAGATTGTTTTATTTTGCGAGCGAGATAAATCAAGTAATGATCTCAACATACCAAACCCATAGTCACTCTCCGCAAGCAAATGTGCTAGTCCTGTTGAATCAATAACTGTCGCTCCAGAAATTTGGTTGTCTGAAAACCCCTTCAATAAATCATCTAAGCAATCCAGCTTATTTAATACGAAAAATAATAATTCCATAACATCCTCCTTAAACTTTCATTCCCTATTATACTCCTATCTTTTTTTGTTGCAAGTACTATCTCTAAGCCATCTAAAATAAACCACAGGAACCTTCGTAATCATAGTGATGATGAGCTTTTTAGATACATCAAACTCACCCAAATCACCTCCATCGCTTTTAGATAGCAACTGTATTTCTTATCTAAATTATACAATGCTCTAGCTTTTTTCAATCCCATACATTTTTTAAAAAACATGCTATAATTAAAAAAGATATTTTTATTCAACATACAGTGATAAAATATGAACAGAATCCATAAGGATTTTTTTATATTCAATGCATAATTTAATTTCTGTAACTTCATTTTATGACATCTATCCAGCAGATACTTCCATCCGCTGTCTTCTCAAAACCGCAACAGCTTAACAAATAAAAAAAACAGCATCGTATTCTAAAGTTGTCTTTAAAATCATATGCTATTTCGTCAATACAACATGGAGCAAATGATGGGAATCGAACCCACGTATCGACCTTGGCAAGGTCGCGTTCTACCATTGAACTACATCTGCATTTTTTAAAAAAACCTTCTAGTATGAAGGTTACACTATAAATGGCGGTCCGGACGGGAGTTGAACCCGCGATCTCCTCCGTGACAGGGAGGCATGTTAGGCCACTACACCACGAGCCCGCGCTTGTTCGTCGCTCGATGCGGCGATCAAGCGCCTAAAACATCTCCTACGAAGCTCGCATAATATTAGCATTTAACAGAGAAGATTTCAAGGGGTTTCGGCGGTCTCGTCTGCCGGACGAGAGATGTATAGTCGATATGGACGCTCAGCCTTAATGTCGTTCAGCATTTCGTCAACGTTCTGCAGCGGAATAATAATATGCGAACCGCGTCGGTCACCGCCCTCAACTTCTTCGGTGTATTTAATCAACGCCAACGCAGATCCAGTACCGTAGGGCACAATTATTTCATCAGAAACTTGATTGAGCTCGAGCGAATACAGCGTATCAACAGCTTTTTGCGACACAGTGCGAGATGTCTTGTCTACAGCACCGAAATCTCCCCCCGACTCCTGGGTAATAATATCCTTTGAGTATGCACCAGCAAGCGCAGCAAAATCTTCACCTGCTGCTAGCT
>JBKECT010000039.1:0-26117 GCA_047974855.1 Anaerorhabdus sp. | reverse complement strand
CTCAACAGCAAATTGATGAGGAAATGAGAGAGGCATTAATGCAAAGAAAGGAATGTCAACAAGAGTGGGAAGAGGAAAAAGTGGATCCTTAGCTGCGTATGGATTAATATGTATATTGATTGTTACAATGTTATTTCCAATTGTGGTGGGTATCTTTACACTTTTTAAAAGCTATGACCGTATGGATCAAACAGCGCAAGATGAAATTGCAACGTATCAACTACGGAGAATTTTGGTAACTGGGACTGAATTTGAAGTAGATGATAGAAGAGTGTTTTTTATGGATGATGCAAAGAAGCAGGAGTTAATTATTAAAAATGGGCATGTATATTTATCACCTGGAACCAGAATTTTTTATTCTGATATTGAAACTGGACACTTTAAAGTGGAAGAGAGGTGCTTGTATGTTTGTTATAACAGAAAAGGAAGTGAAGTATGCAGGGTGCTTGTGAATGTATAAAAATGGTGGGATTTCAACAATTTTCTTAATTTATTTTATTAGTGTCATTAGCTGGGTGGGGATGATGGAATATCAATTGCAGAAGCAATTACAAGTGTTTATTTATATGAAACAAGCCAGTAATGAGCTTGGGATTGATATACAATTACTAGACGCAGTAGCTTGTGATTACGCTAATAATAGAATTGGCAGGGGTGATAAAAGCTACGAAGTGGAACATGAAAGAGATGGTGAGTATGAAGTTCATTATCTAAATAAGGCTATGATAATAGAGTTTAATGAGGAAAGCAAGAGGATTATTGATTATCGAATTTTGCCCTGAAAGGTTGACAAAACTGTGTCTTTCTTTAAAATAGATAGAGTAGGAGAGTGAAGAGATGATAACAGTAAATGATTTAAAACCAGGGGTTACGTTTGAAAATGAAGGGAATATTTTTGTTGTATTAGATATTTCGCATAATAAAACAGCAATGCGTCAAATGATTGTAAAAGTAAAAGTTAGAAATTTACGCTCTGGCGTAATTAATGAACTTTCATTTACAGGTGGTGGGAAAGTTGAACAAGCTCATATAGAGAAAAGAGAAATGCAATATCTATATGATGAAGGGGATGCGTTAGTATTTATGGATACGACAACTTATGAGCAAATTGAAATTCAAAAAACAAGATTAGAATGGGAAATGAAGTTCATGAAAGCAAATGATAATATTCACATTTCTATTTATGATGGTGGTGAAGTATTAGGTGTAATTTTACCAGATAAAGTAGAATTGCGCATAGTTGAATGCGAACCAGCAGTTAAAGGAGATACAGCAACTTCAGCTTCAAAAAATGCAACATTAGAGACTGGACTAGAAATTAGAGTACCATTATTTATTGAACAAGATGAAATGGTTTTGATTTCAACCGAAGATGGAAAGTATTCAGGACGTGCTTAAGGTGTGAAAACACCTTTTTATTGACTTTTTAATAACAAAAAGATATACTAAATTTAGTAAAACTTCAGGGCAGGGTGAAATTCCCGACCGGCGGTATACCCCGCGAGCCGAAAGGTTGAACTGGTTTAATCCCAGTGGCGACAGTAAAGTCTGGATGGAAGAATGTTTTTTTCTTTTTGAAAAACTACCCAAGTTTTATGAAACTCCTTATTACTTGAGGGGTAGTCAGACAGGAGGAAAATATGACAAAGAACAACAAAGTAAGAAAAATGACTCAAATTGCAATTTTATCGGTTATCGCATTTTTATTGATGTCTTTTAGTTTCCCAATTCCAATCGCACCATCATTTTATAAACTAGACTTTAGTGAGGTGGCTGTGTTGGTGGGTGGATTTTCAATGGGGCCTATCGCAGCTATTGCGATAGAAGCTTTAAAAATTTTATTTGAAATTATTTTTAGATCAACAACCACAGGATATGTAGGGGAATTTGCTAATTTTTTAATGGGATGTGCATTAGTTGTCCCTGCAGCTTATTATTACAAAAAAAATAAAAGTTTCAAAGGAGCCGTTATAGGGTTAGTTATTGGATGTGTTAGTATGATTATCATTGCAGCAGTATTGAATTATTTTGTAATACTACCAATGTATGCAAATATGGGATTTCCTATGGAAAAAATTATTGAAGCAGGAACTGCAATTATACCGATAATCAAAAATAAATTTACTTTTGTTTTATTGGCAACAACGCCATTTAACATATTGAAATCAGTTTCTGTTTCGTTAATAACAGTGGTTCTTTACAAGCGAATTTCACCATTACTAAAGTAAATTAAATGGAATAAAATTGAAAGGGCGTCAAGTCCTTTTTTAATTGGTATAGAAAAATTATGCACCTTCATGAAGTGAATCTATTTTAACCGGTTAATATCTACTTTTTTTTATAGGATATCTATATCTGAGTGCATATAATTCAGTAGAGAGTAAATCAAATGATTTAATGAAACGATAAAAAGTCCCAATAACAAAGGAATTTTTAACAAATTGTTCATTATTATGATATAATAATAAAAAGTAATTAGGAGGTCTGTATGAGTAAATTTTCACGTACTGCAAAATATGAAGATTTGAGAAATGATTTACAAAATGATGTAGATGAAAAAGCAATTCCAAATGATTTATCTTACTTTGCGAATAGATTAAATAAAATTGATGAAGAAGAGTTTCAAGAGATTGCTGAAAAACCAAAAGCAACTGAGCCTGAAAGAGTTCGACCTAACATTTGGAAGGATGATTTCTTTGAAGAGGAAGAGGACTTATTTGGAGAAGATTACCAAGAACTTGAAGCGAGGGTAGATTTAGCTCAAGAGAAAAAAAGAGCTATGGAAAATACTCAAAAGATGGCTACTTTTGACAATGAATATTTGGATGAATATTTATTAGATGAAGTTAAATCTTATAATCGTGAACAAGGAATCACGACAGAAGATCAGCTGCAATCAAAGCTTCTTAGTGAAATTCGTGGAGAGAAACCAGTTCAAGTAAGAGAAAGAGTGGCTCACGAAAAGTCAGAAAAAGCACTATTAGAAACCGCAACTTTACAGCGATGGGGAGATGCGGAGGATGAAGTGTCCTTTCAAGAACCACCACGAGCACAAAGAGGGCAGTCACAAGTTGAGGAATACGCAACGTATAGGCAACAAGAGGTTATTTCTCCTTTTGGATACACAAATGAAAAAATTCAACCAGAGACAAAAAATAATCAGCGTTATTTTGATGAAACAACGATGTTAACAGGAACACCTGAGTACAGTAAAAGCTCTGAATTTGAAAGTGATTTTTCACAATTCGTAGCACAACAGAGTGTGGAACAACCACAAACACAATATGTTGCCTCTCCGTTTGAAGAAAGCTACCCAAGTTCTAAGCAGTCAAAACAATTAGAAAGACAATTAGTTCAAGAAAGAACAGAGAGAGAAACTTTACTAAGAGAAACAACACAAATTAAAATGGAGTTGGACGAATATAAGGGAAATTTGACAGAGATGGAAGAGAAGTTTGATAATTCTAACCGTATGTTAAATTTTATTTTGATTATTTTTATCCTAATTTGTTTGGTTGTAGTAGGAGTAGCGGTATATTGGATTTTGTTAAATAGAGGATTAATTTAATGAGAATCAATGTTGCAATTGATGGGCCAACTGCAGCTGGAAAAGGGACGATTGCTAAAGAATTAGCCAAAAGGTTAGGGTATCAATACTTAGACACAGGAGCAATGTATCGGTGCGTGGCTTATTTGAGTGTTCAAAATGGAATTTCTTTAGATGATGAAAGTGAAGTGCTTCGAATAATTAAAGGAATGGATATTCGCTTTTCTGGTAATGACGAAGTTTATTTAAATGATGAAAATGTGACAAAACAGTTACGTCATGGAAATATTTCTTTAGGAGCAAGTGATGTTGGAAAGTTATTGAATGTTCGTAAAGAGATGGTTAAGCAACAACAAGCCATCGCAAAAGGAAAAGGGATTGTGATGGATGGACGTGATATTGGAACTGTGGTGTTGCCGGACGCCGAAGTAAAGATTTTTTTGACTGCAGATGCAAACACACGAGCAGAAAGAAGATTTTTAGAAAATAAACAAAAAGGGATTGAAACAGATTTAGAAGTCTTAAAAAAACAAATAGTGCAACGTGATGAGCAAGATCAAAATCGGATAAATAGTCCATTATTACAGGCAACAGATGCATTAGTTGTGGATACAACAGACATGACAATAGAAGAAGTGGTAGACACCATAGAGAAAATTATTCAAAATAAGATAAAAGAAATGTAGGAGAAATAAAATGATGGATGGGATTATTGCAGTTGTTGGAAGACCGAACGTTGGGAAATCAACGCTTTTTAATCGCTTCATAGGAGAGAGATTATCTATAGTTGAGGATACAGCAGGAGTAACGCGTGACCGAATTTATGGTAAAGGCGAATGGCTCACAAAGGAATTTAGGATTATTGATACAGGTGGAATACAACTTCTAGATCAACCATTTCAAGAAGAAATAAAGGCACAAGTAGAGATTGCTATTGAAGAAGCAGATGTGATTATTTTTGTGGTGGCTGGTAAAGATGGTGTAACCATTGATGATGAATATATTGCTACTATGCTTCAACGGCAAAAAAAACCTGTAATTCTTGCAGTAAATAAAGTGGATGATGTCTCTCAAATAGATTTAACATATGAGTTTTATAATTTAGGATTAGGAACACCGTATGCTGTAAGTGGAGAACATGGAATTGGGATTGGTGATATTTTAGATGAAGCGATTTCTTTATTTCCAGAAGACAATTATGAAGAAAATCAAAATAGTATTCGATTTGCCTGTATTGGAAGACCTAATGTAGGAAAATCTAGTTTAGTTAATGCAATCTTAAATGAAGAACGCGTTATTGTTAGTGACATTGAAGGAACAACAAGGGATGCAATTGATACAGGATTTTCAAAAGATGGTGAAGATTTTGTGATTGTTGATACAGCGGGAATTCGCAAACGTGGTAAAGTTTATGAAAAAATAGAAAAGTATTCAGTTTTAAGAGCGATGACTGCGATTGAAAGAGCAGATGTGATTTTGTTTCTTCTAGATGGAGAGAAGGGGATTACTGACCAAGATAAACATGTAGCAGGATATGCTCACGAGGCAGGGAAACCCATTATAATTATCTATAACAAATGGGATATCGTAGAAAAAGATGATAAAACAATGAATAAAATAACAGAATTAATTCGAGCAGAATTCTTATATCTAAGTTATGCACCGATTTTATTTCTTTCAGCAAAAACAAAACAAAAAATACAAAATATTATACCAATGATTAAAGATGTTTATCAATATAGTCAGTTGAGAATTGCGACTAATGTATTAAATGAAGTGGTATTGGATGCTCAAATGATAACTCCTGCCCCAGCGATTAATGGAAAAAGGCTTAAGATATATTATGCAACACAAGTTGCAGTTGCACCTCCAACGTTTGTATTGTCAGTAAATAATGCAGATTTAATGCATTTTAGTTACAAGCGCTATATTGAGAATCGTCTGCGAGAATCATTTGGATTTGATGGTTCACCAATTCGTTTAATTATAAGAGAAAAGGAATGATGAAAATGAAAATTTGTATTTTAGGAAGTGGAAGCTGGGGAACGGCTTTGGCACAAGTTTTAGCAAGTAACAATGTTGATGTCACTATTTGGGGAATTGATGAGAACGAAGTTAAGGATATTCAGGAAAACCATCAAAATAGTAAATACTTTGAGGGAGTGAATTTAAGTCCAAAACTAAAGGCAACAACAACGATTGATTGTGTTGAAGATGCAGACATATTGTTGTTGGCAGTACCTACAAAGGCAATTGAATCAATATGCCAACAAATTAGCCCAATAGTTACAAAGAAAGTTATGATTATAAATGTAGCTAAAGGATTTCATCCAGATACTCATGAAAGGCTATCGGTAACTATTAAAAAAGCGATGGATCCAACAAAATTAAAAGATGTTATTTCACTCATAGGTCCATCCCATGCAGAAGAGGTTGTTGAGGGACTACTAACTAGTGTTAATGCGGTTTGTGAGAATGAAGACTCAGCGATTATAGTTCAAGAATTGTTTTCAAATGATAAATTCAGAGTATATCGGAATACGGATGTCATAGGTGCAGAAATAGGAGTGGCATTAAAAAATGTTTTAGCTATTGCCAGTGGAATTTTATCAGGATTAAATCAAGGAGACAATGCAAGAGCAGCTCTAATGACACGCGGACTTGCTGAAATGTCTCGGTTTGGGATTGCACAAGGTGGAAAACCTGAAACATTTTTAGGATTAACTGGAGTTGGAGACTTGATTGTGACATGTACTTCTCATCATTCGAGAAATTTTCAAGCAGGATACCAAATTGGGAAAGAAAATTCAGCTAAAGACTTTTGGGAAAAAAATACAAAAACAGTTGAGGGAGCAATGACGGCAAAAGTAGTCTATGAGGAAGCAATTCGACAAGGAATTGAAATGCCTATTACAACAGAAGTATACCGTGTATTATACGAGGGAAAACAACCACATTTGGCGATACAAGACTTAATGTCGCGTGATTTGAAGTCAGAGATAGAATAAAAAATTGCAATAATTACTTGCAATTTTTTTTTGATTATTATTTTGGCGTTGAACAAATTGTATTGCTTGATCCATTAGTTGTGGAAAAACCACCACAAACTTTCACGCTGCCATAAATTTCTCCTGGCCATCCGTAATAATAGCCATTGTCGCTACTAATTTCGTGGATTGGTACATCATTAATATAAACCGTTGCGTAATAGTGTGGTGATCCAAACAAGATAGCTGGATCTAAAATGCAAGCGCCAGTTGCAGCAATATAATTGATTCCATCATTCAAAGTTAAATCTTTTGTTCCATTAGCACATCTTCCACTTGCATGCCAGGTTACGGTTAAGGTACCGTCTTCTAAAACGCTAACATCAATGCCTGCTAATTCTGAAGATAGTGATGAAGCGTCTAAGGAATTCTGAATTGAAACTAGTTCTGGATGACCTTTTCTAATTTCAGTTGTTGTAGATATAGAAGGATCCATCCAAGATTCAAGGTAAGCGTATGGCCAACTACCTAAAACATAGCTGATTGTTTCAATGTCATCAGGGCGAACAATATCGCTTGGATCCTCTTCATCTTCATGTAGTGTATCTAACAACAGAGAGCTAATTCTTCCAGTTAAGTTTAGTGAACTCTTATAAGAATTGAAATAAGTTCCTTTATCTTTAACTCCTTTATCATAGCCAACCCAAACTGCAGTAGTGTAATTGGTAGTAGAAGAAACCATCCATTTATCTTTTGCTGCACCTCGAGGGATGTTATAGACTAAGCCATCACTACCCCAGTCAGTGGTACCAGTTTTTGCATAAACTGCATAATCTCTTTTTAAAATTTGCATATAGTTGAAATATGGACCTTCGACACAATATCTCATAAGTTGAGCTGCTTGATAAGCGGCACCAGAACTTAGTGCTTTTACACTTTGGTTTTCTGGGTAGATTGTTGTTCCATCTTGTAAAACTATTTTTTGAATGGTGTGCGGTTCATTATAGATTCCGTTGTTAATCAGCATTGCATGTGCGCCAGCCATCTCTAAAACGGTTGTTTCATAAGAGGTACCACCAATAGCGTAACTTGTATCAAAGTTTTCTTCAGTTACTTTTGTAAATCCTATTGTTTGAAGGTACTTCACGACTTCTTCTTTTCCAATTTCGTCAATGACAGCTTGCAAGGCTTCAATAGCGGGAATGTTTAGTGATTGACCAACAGCTTGTTGCAAAGTAACATCACCACGATATTGACCATCAAAGTTTTTAAGAACAAGAGATCCACCACGATAAGTTATAGGGCGATCGGTTAGAACGTGATTACTTGACCAATACAAATGCTCGAAAGCAAGTGCGTAAGAAAGGAAAGGCTTCACCGCTGAACCTGGTTGCTTAAATCCGGAAGTAGCTCGATTAAGTAAGCGAGCACCTTCATAGTTACGGCCACCACCAATCGCTACGATTGCACCTGTGCTATTATCGATAGAAACCATAGCAATTTGCATTAAATCATCAGGGAATGGAATTTCGACAGTTCCATTTTGAATGCCATCCATAACGTCTTGGACATCCCTATCCATGTAAGTATAAATTTTCATACTTGCTAAAGCTGGGTCTTTTCCGGTTAACTCTATTGCTTCTTGAATAACTGTATCAAGATAACTTTGGTAGGAGCTGTCCGTGTTGCTATAAGTATAATCTTCACCAATTAACAAATCCTCTACATTGATGGCTTTTGCTAGATCGCATTCTTCCTTTGAAATGTATCCGTGATAAGCCATTAGATCGAGAACGGTATTTCTTCTTTCAGTAGCTCGATCAAGATAGGTATAAGGGTTGTAAGCGTTAGGGAGATTGACAATCCCCGATAACAAAGCAGCCTCTGATAAATTTAATTCTGAGACATTTTTTCCGAAATAGTAAAGAGCTCCTTTTTGAATTCCTCGAATGTTTCCTCCAAAATTTAGTTTATTTAAATAATTAATGAAAATATCTTCTTTTGACATTTCTGTCTCTAGCTTTAATGATAGATAAATTTCTTGAAGTTTTCGTGGAATAGATTTGTCAGCCAAAACTGAATTATTAATATCATCCAAGGTAAAATAAGTATTTTTTACTAATTGCATTGTGAAAGTTGATCCACCTTGTTCAAATGACATAGTTTTAAGATTTTCGATAAAAGCCTTAGTAAAACGAGGGATATCAAAACCTGGATGAGTGAAATAACGAGAGTCTTCAATCGAGATGAAGGCATCAATAACAGATGTTGGTAATTCCTCGTAAGTTACATTCTCACGCAAGTATGCGCCAAGTTCAGAAATGACTTCTCCCTCACTGTCATAAACAATAGAAGATTCCTGTGAAATGAAGTCACTCATAACTAAATCAGGGGTTGATTGCAGTGTGTTATAAACATAATATCCGCCAAGGCTTCCAACAATAAGAGCTACAGCGAGAATAATAACAATCAATGATGCCAGGAGTTTTTTCCAAAACTTTGTTTTACGTTTTGGTGCTGTAGAATCTGTTGTGACACTATCGGACACTTTTTTCAAAGTTATAGTTTTCTCGGCATCGGTAGTAGCGGCAGAAGTATTTTTGATGATTTCATTTGATGCTGTAGTTTCTTCAATGGCATTATCGATAGCAACCTCTACAACATCGCTTGTCTCAGTGTCATTATTTACTATATCATCTACTGTATGGGCAGTGTCATCAAGTGTAACAGTAGTTTCTTCAATGACATTATCAATAGAACCCTCTACAACATCGCTTGTCTCAGTGTCATTATTTACTATATCATCTACTGTATGGGCAGTGTCATCAAGTGTAGCAGTAGTTTCTTCAATGACATTATCAATAGAAACTTCTACAACATCGCTTGTCTCAGTGTCACTATTTATTACATCATCTACCGTATGGGAAGTGTCATCAAGTGTAACAGTAGTTTCTTCAATGACATTATCAATAGAAACTTCTACAACATCGCTTGTCTCAGTGTCACTATTTACTACATCATCTATAGCTTGGATTGAGTCTTCTATTGTGGCAGAAGCTTCGCTGACACCATTATCCATGACAGATGTAACTGTGTTTTCTGTAAGTTGAGCAGAGTTATCCACAAGAGAATCATCGCTACCAATTACATTTTCTGCTGATATAGTATCAGATTTTGCAGATTCAGAAGAGGTACTAGAAATTACTAAATCTAAATTATTTTTTTCATCGGAATCTTTCTTTTTTCTGGTTGTTTTTTTCTTTGGCGCTGCACCATCACCAGTAGTTTTCTTTGCTGTAGTTTTCTTTTTTGTAGGAGTGCTTGAATTTTCTTCTCCTGTTGCTTTTTTCTTTCTGGTTGTTTTCTTTTTTTCTTTTGTGTTTTCAACTTCTGCAGGTGCAGAAAATGAAACCACTCCATCTTCTTGTGTATCCGCAGATGGAGTTAAATTACTCGCTATGTCATTTTTCTTTTCTACCATGATTTAACACCTCAAACTTATCTATAATATTTTACCATAAAATAGAAAGTTAGAGTACCTTTTTATACTTAAATTCATTATTTATGGTAAAATATAAAAAAGAGGAAGATAGTCATGGTTGTTCATTTGCATGCAAGAAGTTCATATTCTCTGTTGGACAGTAGTTTAAGTGTTCAGCGATTAGTCCAGAAGTCGAAGGAGCTGGGCTTTTCAAGCGTGGCGCTAACGGATAAAAACGTGCTCATGGGGGCGATGGAATTTACTCAACTTTGTAAGAAAATGGGAATAAAACCACTTTATGGGATGGAAATTGACTGCATAATGCAAGAAGAGGTATTTTCATTGCTGATGATTGCAAAAAATAATGAAGGTTATGAAAACTTAATTCGATGCTCCAGTCTTGTTTCTAGCGGAAAGCCACTTCTGTTTAAAGATGTTAGTGAATATGCATCAGGTAACTTCATTTTGTTTTATGGAGAAGGTGGGCTTAAGGAATCTTTATTAATTAATGAAGAGTATGGAGCCTATAGGGATTTGCTAGCTAAAATTCAGCAACATCTGGATATAACGGTTGTTCTTTCTTTAAATGAATCATCATTTTGGAAGATAAGAAATGACAAAATTAGAGAAATTGCTAAAGACTTAGGAATTAAAACTATAGCATTGAACAAAATTTATTATGAGAATGAAAAAGATGAGGGACTATACCGAATTGTGCAAGGAATAAAAACGGGGAAAACAATTCAAAGCCATTCTCTTTCGGGACAACAGGGGAGATTCATCAGAAGTATTGAAGAAATGGAAAAGCTGTATCATGCAGAAGATCTTGCGGAAACGAATTGGATTGCTGATCAATGTGACGTCGATATTACAAAATTTAAAACATTTTTGCCAAAATTTGCCACCCCAGAGAATATCCAAGCAGGCCATTACTTAACGCAGCTGTGTTTAACTGGGCTTAAAAAACGTTTAGGTATGGAAGAGGTTCCCGGTGTTTACACAAAACGTTTAAAATATGAATTGGATGTTATTATTCAAATGAATTTTGAAGATTATTTTTTAATTGTTTGGGATTTTATTAGATTTGCTAGAAAAGAAGGAATAAATGTAGGTCCTGGAAGAGGAAGCTCTGCCGGTTCGTTGGTAGCTTATTGTTTGGGGATTACTCAAGTAGATCCTATTGAGTATGGATTGCTATTTGAGCGTTTTTTAAATCCTGAAAGAATATCAATGCCAGATATTGATATAGATTTTCCAGATGATCGACGTGATGAAGTCATTCAATATGTTTTTCAAACCTATGGTCAAGAGCACGTCGCCCACATTGTGACCTTTGGGACATTAAAAGCCAAACAAGTTTTGCGAGATGTAGGTAGGGTATTGGAGGTTCCGTTACACGAAATCAATACAATCACAAAAGCAATTCCATTTTCACCGAAAATGACATTAAGAATTGCCTTGGATACAGCCCCTTATTTTAGACAGTTAATCCAAAAAAATAAAACAAATCAACATTTATTTGATGTTGCACTGAAGTTAGAAGGGCTACCACGGCATGTTAGCACCCATGCAGCTGGAATTGTTTTATCAAATAAAAAACTAGATGAAGTGGTTCCGACGATACAAGTTGAACAAGAGCTTGTCTCAACACAATATACGATGGATTACTTGGAAAATATAGGGTTAATTAAGATGGATTTTTTGGGGTTGAGAAACCTGACAATCATTGATCAAATTGTTCGAGCGATACAAGAGGATAATGAAAATTTTAATATTCAAAAAATTAGTTTAGCGGATGAAAAAACATTCGAATTATTAAGAAAAGTGGATACGGTCGGTGTTTTTCAGTTAGAGTCAGATGGAATGAAAAACTTGTTGAAGAAAATGCAGGCAACACATTTCAATGATATTGTCGCAACCATTGCTTTGTTTAGACCAGGACCTATGGAAAATATTCCGATGTATTTAAGTGCAAGAGAAGGAAAAGAAAAAATTAAATACCCACACCCTTCACTGGAGCCCGTTTTAAAAGAAACATTTGGGATTATGATTTATCAGGAACAGATTATGCAAGTGGCTCAAATTATGGCAGGATTTTCGCTTGGGAAAGCTGATATCTTAAGAAAAGCAATGTCCAAGAAAAAAGAAAGTGATTTGATAAAACTAAGAGCAGATTTCATTGAGGGATGTCGTAAAAATGGTCATTTAGAAGAGCTATCGCAAAATTTGTTTGATTTAATTATTAAGTTTGCAGGCTACGGATTTAACAAGGCACATTCTGTCTCTTATGGTATGGTGGCATACCAATTAGCTTACTTAAAAGCGAATTATCCATATTACTTTTACTGTGCCTTACTGAATAGTGTGATTGGGGCTGATTCAAAGACTGCTGAATATATTGATGAGTGTAGGAGAAAAAATATTGAGTTACTACCACCATCAGTAAATGAGAGTGAAAGTTTTTATATTCTTTCTGAAAACAAAATTCGAGTTCCGTTATTGGTAATAAAAAATATAGGGCAAGCAGCAGTTGAAGAAATAAAAAAAGAGAGAGAGAAAGGAAAATTTGAAGGATTTCATAATTTTGTAGCTCGCATTATGACTAGAAAAGTCAATAAGAAGATGATTGAGAGTCTTATTGATGCAGGAGCGCTAGATGAGTTTAAAGAAAATCGCAAGACAATGAGACTTTCTCTTGATGACGCTATACGATATGCTGATTTAGTTCGTATTGAAACTGCAGATCAAGCAAGAATAGATTTGGGACTGGTATCTAAGCCGGTTTTAATCGTGGCTAAAGAGGATAAGGCCGAACAAAATGAACGTGAGAAAGAAGTCATGGGGTTTTTCTTAAGTGAACACCCAATATTGGAAGTTAAAAAGAAAAATGATGTAATGGTAGACTCTTTAGTTGTTTTGCAGTCAAAGCATGGACAAGTGGATGGGTTTTGTTGCATTCAAAAGATTAAACAACATCGAACTAAAAAAGGAGATTTAATGGCATTTGTTGTTGGACAGGATGAAACGGCTGATATGGACTTGGTTTTTATGCCTTTTATTTATCAAAAAGTAGAAAAAGAGTTGAATCGAGGAGATTATTTGTTTTTTAGTGGTAAAATGGATGAGAAAGGATCATGCTTGGTTAATTCAATTAAACGAGTTAGTGAAGCTGAGTAGGGTATACAAGATGGCGAAAATTTTAATTGTAGATGATGAATTGAAAATACGTGAAGTTGTTCGAGAATATGCGGTGCTTAGTGGCTATGAAGTTGATGAGGCAAGTGATGGACTTGAAGCAATTGAAATGGTAGCAAAAACAAACTATAGTTGCGTGATTTTGGATGTAATGATGCCACGCCTTGATGGTTTTACAGCATGTAAAAAAATTAAAGAAATTAAGCCTGTTCCTGTGATTATGCTATCAGCTCGCCAAGAAGAGTATGATAAATTATTTGGGTTTGAATTGGGGATTGTCGACTATGTTGTTAAGCCATTTTCGCCGAAGGAATTAATGGCAAGAATTAAGGTGGTTTTAGATCGGAATCAATCTCAAAATGATGATAAAAAACAATATAAAGTGGACGGCTTAGTGGTGGATGAAACGGGTAGAACAGTGATGGTTGATGGCGAGAAGATTAATTTGACACCAAAAGAAATAGATCTATTACTTTACTTGATCAAAAACAAAAATATTGCGCTATCTCGCAACCAATTGGTGGAAAACGTTTGGAACTATGACTACTATGGAGAAGATCGTACTGTAGATACTCATATAAAAATGTTAAGACATAACATTGGAAAATATCGTGATAAAATTGTTACAGTAAGAGGGATGGGATACAAATTTGAAGAATAGACTTAGAGGAATAAAATTTAATGTCTGGCTCTATTTTTTCTTGTTTGCACTAGGGATTTTAATTGTTTTAGGATTGTTGCAGTTTTCATTAATTCGACCATATTATCGAGATAATAAAATTGAAGCTATCGAAGAGGTAGCGAGTGCAATTCAAACAAGCATAATAGAAAATGAAGCTGGAAGTGAATCCGCAGTTAGCGGTGCTTTTCAGCTCGCCGTTAATAATAATGTCTGTGTGCTGGTATTTAATGAGTTTGGTAGTATTGTTTATCAAGCGGATGGACTGGGTGCAAGTTGCCTTTTTTCTCAAGAAGTTCAACTAGGAGAAGAAAGATTGGTTCCTAATCGTTCAGGGAGTCAAATGAAAACTCTGCTGGAAAATCAAGGAGGATTAGTTTCGGAATTTATAATTAATACAAAAAGTAATCAGGAAATGCTTTTGTATGGAAGAAAAGTAGAAGCGAATCTAGGAAATTTTTATTTGTATGTGAATAGTCCATTGGAACCAATAGGCTCTTTAATTATATTTTTGCAGGAGCAATATTTAACGTATGCTGTTATTATTTTATTTGCATCCATCGTGATTTCTTTATTTATTTCATATCGACTGTCAGGTCCATTTGTTAAGATGAAAAGTGCAGCAGATAAGTTGGCTTTAGCAAAATATGATGAGGTCAAATTTGAAGGATCATACTTCAGTGAGGTTGATGAATTAGCAAAAACATTGAATGATGCAACCACTCAGTTATCCAAGGTGGATGAGCTGAGGAAGGATTTAATCGCTAATATGTCACATGATATTAAAACTCCATTAACGATGATTAAAGCTTATGCAGAAATGATTCGAGATATTTCAGGGAGTATTCAAGAGAAAAGAGAAGAACATTTGGATGTTATTGTGAAAGAAGTAGATTATATGGATCACCTTGTCAATGATATGCAAGAGTTATCACGAATGCAATCAGATAATTATCAATTAAATCGAGAGAATTTTGATATTGTCGAAAAAGTGACAGATGTTATTGCAGCTTTTAAAATTCTGACTGAGGATAGCAATATCCAGATTGTCTTGGACAGCGAACCATCGATTATTGCTTATGGAGATTCACATAAAATTGGACAAGTGATTTATAATTTTGTATCTAATGCAGTAAAGCACAGTGAAGAAAATAAGGAAATTCGGATTCGTATTACTAAAAAGGAAGAGATTGTTCATTTCGAAATTCAAGATTATGCCGGAGGAATACCGGCGGATCAACTACCTTATATTTGGGATAGATACTACCGGATTGATAAAACTTTTAGGAGATCTACACTAGGGACTGGACTTGGGTTAGCTATTGTTCGTGCTATTTTAGATAATCATCAAGCAAAATATGGAGTTGATAGTGTTGAAGGAAGTGGGTCTTTGTTTTGGTTTGATTTGGGATCAACGGCAGCATTCATTGAGAAAAAGATTGACTCTAGGGGATAAATATGGTATTCTTCCTTTGTTATACGACTTCTTTTAATCGGTCTATAACCGCTCAAAAAAGGATTTAAGAGCTTCAAGCCTCCTTTTGTTGGCGAGTCTGCAGATTAAAACAAGAAGGAGGTGCGGTATGTACGCAGTAATCGAAACAGGTGGAAAACAGTTACGTGTGGAAGAGGGGCAAATAATTTTCGTAGAAAAATTAGAAGCAGAAGCTGGAGACACAGTAAATTTAGACAAAGTTGTTCTTTTTTCAAATGGTTCAATAAAAGTTGGAACTCCATATATTGATGGGGCAAAAGTAACTTGCAAAGTTGAAAAACAAGGAAAAGGAAAGAAAATCACTATTTTCAAGTACAAAGCGAAAAAAGGATCTAGTCATCGTAAGCAAGGGCATAGACAACCTTATACAAAATTGGTTGTTGAAAAAATTGAGGCTTAGTCGATGATTCAAATCATCATTCAAATGAAGCAGGATAAGGTAGCTAATTTGAATATTCAAGGTCATGCAGAGTATGCAGATCATGGAAAAGATATTGTCTGCGCGGGAGTTAGTGCAGTTGCTGTTGGTTTGTTAAATGCATTGGATTATTTTAGTTCATCTTGCGTGTGCTTAATGGAGAAAAATGAAATATCTGTTCAAGTTAGTGATATCGAAGATACTTCTGCACAAATAGCGCTTATGACAGCAAAAATACAATTAGAAACAATCCAAGAAAGTTATAAAGAATACATAAACATTACAAGACAGGAGGTATAGAAAAATGAGATTTATATTAGACATTCAGTTCTTCGCATCGAAGAAAGGGGTAGGTTCGACTAAGAATGGTCGTGACTCACACTCAAAACGATTAGGATCTAAAAAAGCGGATGGACAATTTGCTAGTGCGGGATCAATTTTGTACCGTCAACGAGGAACAAAAATTCACCCAGGAACCAATGTTGGTCGTGGGGGAGATGATACTTTGTTTGCATTGACAGATGGTATTGTTAAATTTGAACGTTTAGGGAAAACAAAAAAGAAAGTTTCTGTTTATCCACAAGCATAGTAAAAATCCCCATAATTGGGGCTTTTTTATTGGAAAGGAGGAAATCATATGTTTATCGATCGTGTAAAAATGAAAATTAAAGCAGGCAATGGCGGGAATGGGCTTGTGGCTTTTCGTCGAGAGAAATATGTTCCATTAGGTGGACCAGCAGGTGGTGATGGTGGTCGTGGGGGAGATATCATTTTTGAAGTGGATACTAATAAATCAACCCTACTAGATCTCCGGTATAGTCGCCAACTTGTGGGGACAAATGGAGGTAATGGAAAAGGTAACAAAATGCATGGGGAAGATGGAAAAGACATCATTGTCAAAGTTCCGCAGGGAACCCTTATCCGTGACCTTGATACAGGAGGACTTCTTGCAGATTTAATTCTACCTCATCAACGTGTTGTTGTTGCGGCAGGAGGTAAGGGAGGACGAGGAAACTGGCATTTTGCATCTGGAAGAAATAATGCGCCTGAATATGCAGAGCAAGGTGGACTTGGCGAAAATTTTGAAGTACAAGTAGAGTTAAAGTTATTAGCAGATGTAGGGGTTATTGGATTTCCATCGGTAGGAAAATCAACACTATTATCTGTAGTAAGTGCAGCTAAGCCGGAAATTGCTGCCTATCATTTCACAACCATTATTCCTAATTTAGGAGTTGTTCAAGTACCTGATGGAAGAAGCTTTGTCATGGCTGATTTACCTGGTTTGATTGAAGGAGCAAGTGAAGGGAAAGGATTAGGTCATCAGTTTTTGCGTCACATTGAACGCTGCAGAGTGTTGTTACATGTAGTGGATATGGGAGCTGAAGATGGAAGAAATCCGGTTGAGGACTACAAAATTATTAATGATGAGCTAACTCAATATAAAATGAGGCTATCAGAGAGACCGCAGGTTGTTATTGCTAATAAAATGGATTGTGCTAACGCTGAAGCTAATTTAGCAGAATTCAAAAAGGTTTATCCTGATTTAGTGATTTTTCCAACCATAACCCTACTCCAAGACGGACTATCTGATGTGCTATATCAACTTGCTGATTTATTAGAAATAACACCATCATTTCCTATTGAAGATGAAGATGGAAAAGCAGAAGGAGTATTGTATAAATTCAAACCAAAAGCACCTGACTTTACAGTTTCAAATTTAGGGAATGGTCAGTGGCGAGTAGAAGGTGAGCGTGTGGTCCAACTATTTAAAACAATTGATTTCGACAAAACAGAAGAGATATACCGTTTTGCACTAACGCTTAGAAAAATGGGAGTTGATGAAGCGTTGGCAGAAGCAGGAGCAAAAGAGGGTGACACCATATTTATAAATGAATTTAAATTTGAATATACAGAGATGTAAAGAACTGTGAAGTGAACTGTACCACGAATCTTGAACAAAGGTAAAGAGGTACGGTTTTTATATGGTGAAACAGAAATTAAAGATATAAAATAGAAATCTATAAAAATGGGTAGAAGAAAAGCTTATAGGATCATCAAAGAGATTTAAGAGTTAGCTCAGAAATTATCTTTTGCAATCTTTTGGGTTGAAATGAAAGTGTTTGTACTTCCAAAGCAAAAATGTGGTAAAATTAAGAAAGGTGATGAAAATGATAGCTTTTTTAAGAGGTAAAGTGTGTTTAATGGGAACAGATTGGATTGTACTGGATGTTCAAGGAGTTGGATATAAAGTATTTTTTAGTGATCTGGGAAAAGTTGTAATGAACGAGGAAGTGCAAGTCTTCACATATCAGCATGTTAGAGAAGATGAGTTGGCGCTCTATGGCTTTTTATCTGCACAAGATCAATCTTTATTTTTGAAGTTTATTTCAGTGAAAGGGGTCGGACCAAAGACAGCAATGGGGTTCTTTGGAAGATTTTCAGTCGACCAGTTAATTCAAGCTATTGAAACTAGCGATATTGCGTTTCTTAAAGTATTACCTGGAATTGGGTCTAAAACGGCAAGTCAGATCATTTTGGACTTGAAGGGAAAACTGGTAAGTGGAAGTGAAGATAAGTCACTTAACTCAGAGATGGAAGATGCACTTACAGGATTAAAATCATTAGGATATAAGGCAGGAGAATTAAAACCTCTTGCGAATTACTTTAGAGAGCATCCAAATCTTACCAGCGATGATTATTTGAAGATGGGATTGCAGTATCTAATGAAAGCAAAAAGAGGTGAATGAAATGGATGAGAGAATATTATCGGTTGAAACTGATTTGGATGAAGAAGAGGCATCACTTCGCCCGAAAAGATTAAGTGAGTATGTAGGTCAAGATGCCTTGAAATCTAACTTAAATGTTTTTATTCAAGCGGCAATACAACGGCAAGAAGTCTTGGATCATGTCTTATTGTATGGCCCCCCAGGACTAGGAAAAACAACTCTAGCATTTATCTTAGGGAATGAAATGGGTGGAAAGGTTAAGGTTTGCAGTGGGCCTAGTATAGAAAAAAGTGGTGATTTAGCGGCTATATTGTCAACAATTGAACCTGGCGATGTGTTATTTATTGATGAAATTCATCGATTGCCAAAGGTAATTGAAGAAGTACTGTATCCTGCAATGGAGGATTTTTGTATTGACATTGTGGTAGGGAAAGAGATGACTACACGCTCTATCCGTTTAGATTTACCACCATTCACCTTAGTTGGTGCAACGACAAGAGCGGGCGATTTAACAGCTCCATTACGAGACCGTTTTGGAATTGTTTCAAAGTTAGAGTACTATACCCAAGAGCAGTTGGGAAACATTATTCGACGCACCGCTGGAGTTCTTGGAGTTTCGATTGAGGAAGAGGCAATCCAAAAGCTAGCACAGCGCTCTCGTGGGACACCGAGGATAGCTAACCGATTATTGCGACGAATCAGAGATTTTGCGCAAATCTTAAACCAAGGTGTAATTTCAGAGAAAATTGCATCTGAATCATTGGATAAGTTAGGTGTAGATACTTTAGGGTTAGATGAGGTTGATCTGAACTATTTAAGAGGAATTATTGAGCGATTTAAGGGGGGTCCTGTAGGTTTGGATGCTTTAGCCATGTCTATAGGAGAAGAACCTATGACATTAGAGGATGTCTATGAACCCTATCTGCTCCAAATTGGCTTTATTAACCGGACAACAAGGGGTCGAGTAGCGACAGAAAAGGCTTATGATCACTTAGGTATTTCATATCACCAACAGCTATTTTGATATGTTTAATTTTAAATATGGGACCTCTTCTAGGGATTCCCATTTATCTGTAAAAAAATATAAAATCGTGGTAAAATAATAAAGGTGATTGAGATGAAAAATAAATTAATTTATTTTGCACTATGTTTTTCGATTTATTTGGGATTGTATTTTATTGAAGAAGTAGCACTAAGCTTCGTGATTACCTTGTTTGGTATATCTGAAATTGTGCGTTTTTATATTGTGCTTGTGATAGCGGTGAGTATCAATGTTGTTGTGACATGGGAATTGGCAAACTTTATTGAAACCAATTATCTACAACTTGTAGAGCTAGAAAAAAGGCAAAAGTAGTTGGAAAGGAGATTACTGTATGCGAATTTTAATGTCTACAGGAGGTACAGGAGGACATATTTATCCTGCGCTATCCCTGGCAAAAACAATAGAAAAAAAATATCCTCATAGTAGTATTGTTTTTATTGGATCTGAAAATAGAATGGAAAAAGATATTATTCCTCGTTATGGATACTCTTTTTATGGACTTAAAGTATCAGGAATGAATGGTTCACTGATTAATAAGTTAACATCTGGGCTAAGATTAATCAAAAGCTATAGCAAGAGTAAAAAGATTATTAAAAAATATCAACCAGAAATTGTCATTGGATTTGGTAATTACATTACGGTGCCTGTAGTTTTAGCAGCTTCTCATTTAAAAATAAAAACGATGATTCATGAACAAAATTCTGTGCCAGGAAAAGCGAATCGCTTTCTTGCACGGATTGTAGATGCTGTTGTGGGCTGCTATGAAGAAAATAAAAAAGATTTAGGAGAAGATAAAACAAGAATTTTAGGGAATCCACGGGCAAGTGAAGCGGAGATGATTCAAAAAGATGAAACTGTTTTGCAATTGTTGGAACTAGATCCAGCAAAACAAACCGTCATTTTTGTAATGGGTTCACTAGGCTCATCCAGTGTTAATGAGGTTTTGAAAAAAGCAGTGAGCCAGTTCAAAGATAAATCTTATCAGGTACTTATTGTTACAGGTGAAATTGGTTATGAAAGTTTCAAGCAGGGGATAGATGTTCCAAACAATGTAAAATTAGCAAAATATATTGACGGGTTGCATGTTATGAAACAGGCAAGCTTGTTGGTAATTCGTGGAGGAGCAACAACAGCAGCGGAAGTTGTCGCTATGGGAATACCTTCAATAATTATACCAAGCCCGTATGTGCCACATGATCATCAAACAAAAAATGCTCAACAACTGGTTCAAGCTGGAGTGGCTAAAATGATTTTAGAGACTGAATTAAATGAAATGCGTTTAATTACTGAGATTGATGAGCTAATGAATGATGAAAATCAACTTAAAAAGATGAGTAGTTCTGCTAGTGAGCTTGCAAAACCTAAGGCGAGTGAAGATATCTTGCATTGGATAGAGGAGTTAATCAGATGAGTGAAGAAAATAAGCAGTATATGGAGTTGTCGCGTTTTTGTAAAGTTGAGCAAGATGTTCCACTTTCTCGTATGACAACCTTACGGATTGGTGGTATTGCACGCTATGTGGCATACCCAGAAAGTATGTTGGAGTTAGATCAAATTGTATGCATGGCACAAGAAATGAAACTTCCTATCAAGGTCATTGGTAAAGGGAGTAATTTACTATGCTCAGATGAAGTTTATGAAGGAATTGTGATTTGTTTGGGACAACCACTAACAGAGTTTTATTTTGACAAAGAAGAGTGTGTCGCCCAAGCTGGCGGTTCACTTATTGCATTAGCCTATGAAGCGATGAAACATTCTTTATCTGGTTTGGAATTTGCCGCAGGTATTCCTGGAACTTTGGGTGGAGCAACTTTTATGAATGCCGGAGCTTATAAAAATTCAATGAAAGATATCATAGATGAAGTCATGGTTTATCGTGACCATAAATTCGAATGGATGAAAAAAGAAGAGTGTGATTTTCAGTATCGCCACTCCATCTTTCAAGACAATCCGGATTGGATTATTGTTGCGGTACGGTTAAAGTTAAAGCTGAGTAATAAAAATGATATTGAATCAATTATGAGCGATCGTAGAGAAAGAAGAATGAAAGCACAGCCGTTAGAGTTTCCAAGTGCAGGGAGTATTTTTAGAAATTTAGAAACCATTTCGGCATGGGAGATCATTGATCAACTGGGATATCGTGGTAAACGCCATGGTGGAGCATTAGTTAGCCCTAAACATGTGAATTTCATTGTGAATGAAAATTGTTCGACAGCACAAGAATTTTTAGAGTTGATTGAAATGATTCAAATGGATGCAAAAGAAAAAATGGGGTATGATTTAAAAACAGAAGTGGAGAAATTCAATTGGTAGAGCATAAAAAAACACAGCAAGGAGAGAGTGAGATAAATGTATCCGCTGAAAATGATGCTGTGGAGCAAGTTTTTGAAAAAAGAAGAAAAATAAAACAAAAGTTTGATTTTTTAAAAAACAAACCTCTTCTTTTTATTGTGGCTTGTAGTGCTGGATTTTTAATTATTATGATTCTTACGTTTTTAGCGCCTATGTCTAAAGTAAAAGTGATTAGTATTCAAGGTAACAATTATTTAACTCAAGAATATGTAGAAGAGTTAAGTGGAATAACAAAACAAAGTGTTGTTTATTTTTTGATGCCAAGTCAAATCGAGCGAAGAATTGAAAAATCAGAACTTATTGCGAATGTAAATGTGACAATTTTGAAAGATAATATTGTAAAGATTGAAATTATTGAGGAAGAGCCTATTGCATATCGTTATGAAGAAACTCCTGAAATTCTTTTGAAAAATGGAGAATTAATTCCAATGACAGAAGATTTGCTACTGCTTATTGCTCGAATTCCTTATTTGACAGGGTTTAACAGTGATGAACAATTAATGGATTTAGCGAAGGCTTTTGAAGATGTTGAAAGACAAAGTATTGAGCAAATTTCAGAAATTAGTCAATATTCGCTGTCATATGACGAAAATGCAATTCAATTACTAATGATGGATGGAAATTATTTCTTTGCGAGTTATTTTTCAATGCCGGTATTAAATGCTTATGCTGAGATTTCTTCGTCGTTAGTTGGAGATGGGTTGTGTCTTTTTGCGGATGATGGGTTAGAGGTAGCCTATACTTCTATTTGCCCATGGGATGCCATTGATGAAGAAAAAGAGTACTGGATTGATGATTTGGGTAATGTGATGGTGGATCAATATGGGGACCCTATAGAAAAGGAGTATTATCACGATAGCGAGGGCAATGATATCTTAGATGACAGCGGAAATAAAGTTGCAGTTCCAATTGGTGAAGATCCAAATGATTTGAGTTGGATGACTGTAGAAGAAGAGACGGAATAATGGAGAATGGCACATATAAGCAAGGTAAAAACACCTTGTTTTTATGTGATAAAACTGTGAAATATACGGGTTTCTTTTTGCCTTTTTGAGTTTTTTGCTGTATAATGAACAAGGCTAGGAGGATGTACTATGTCTATTGAAAAAAGCACAAATTTAGGAAATATAAATATCTCAGAAGAAGCTATTGCTACATTAACTGGCGGCATTGTAACAGAATGTTACGGAGTTGTTGGGATGGCGTCTAAGAAAATTTTGCGAGACGGACTTGCAGAGTTGTTGAAAAAGGAAAATTATTCAAAAGGAATAGTGGTTCGCAAAAAAGATGGCATTCTGGAATTGGATGTATTTGTGATTGTAGGGTATGGAGTAAAAGTATCTGAAGTTGTAATGGAAGTCCAAAAGAAAATAAAATATATGCTAGAAAAAACATTACAAATTGAGCTAAATTCAGTGAACGTCTATGTTCAAGGCGTTCGGGTTGTAGGCTAATTAGGAGATCGATATGAATACAATTAACGGAATAAATTTAAAGTCAATGCTTCAAAGTGGGGCGAATAATTTAAATAACCACCGCAATGAAATTGATGCTTTAAATGTCTTTCCTGTGCCAGATGGAGATACAGGAACAAATATGTCAATGACATTTTCAAGCGGTGTTAAAGATGCAGTTTCTTTGGAAAGCAATGAGCTGTCCCAAGTTGCAAAAGCGCTATCTAAAGGATTATTGATGGGTGCAAGAGGGAATTCAGGTGTTATTTTATCGCAAATTTTTAGGGGATTTTATCAATTTTTAGATGGTAAAAAAGAAGCGACGGTTGAGGATTTGGCAAATGCTTTCTTAAATGGAAGCCATGTTTCTTATAAGGCTGTGATGAGACCGGTTGAAGGCACAATATTGACAGTAATTCGCGAAAGCAGTGAAATGGCAAAAATATATGTTACAAATCATCCTGAAATAAGTGTAAGTGAATATTTAGGTGTTTTGTGTGCAGAAGCTCAAAAAACATTGGATTATACACCAGAACTGCTACCAGTTCTAAAAGAAGTGGGAGTTGTGGATAGTGGTGGAACAGGATTGGTTAAAGTTTTCGAAGGGTTTAAGGCCGCAATAGATGGCAATAGCGTGGAAGCGTTGGAGCAACTTGAAACAGTATCAACGACTTCATTTGAGGGAGTTGGAGATGAATTTGGATATTGTACGGAGTTTATTATTCGGTTAAGCTCAGAAAATTTAAAAACATTTAAAGAAGAAAGATTAAGAAATAGTTTGTCAAAATTGGGAGAATCTATTGTTGTGGTTCAAGATGATGATATTGTTAAGGTTCATGTGCATACATTAACACCTGGAGATGCCTTAAATATCGCTCAACGTTATGGGGAATTTGTTAAATTGAAAATTGAAAATATGCAAGAACAGCACAATGAAACAATTGCTAAAGAAGTACCTAAAGAAGTTGTCGTTGAAGAAAAAGAATATGCTTTTGTAGCTGTGGCTGCAGGAGAAGGATTAGTTCAACTGTTCAAAGATTATCGCGTGGATAAAGTAATTGAAGGCGGACAAACGATGAACCCTTCAACAGAAGATTTCGTAGCGGCAATTCAAGGGTTGAAAGCAAAACATATCTTTGTTTTACCCAATAATTCAAATATTATCTTAGCAGCTCAGCAAGCAAAAGATGTTCTTGAAAGCGATCATATTCATGTTTTAGGGGCAAAAAGTATTCCTGAAGGATTGTCAGCTTGTATCGTGTTCAACCCAGAGGTTGCTATTGATGAAAACTTAGCAGAGATGGAAACAGCTATAGAGCATACTAAAACTGGGCAAGTAACCTATGCAATTAAGGATACAACATTTGAAGGAGTGGCTATTGCAGAAGGCGATTACATGGGGATTTTTGAAAAAGAAATTGTTGCGTCAAGCAAAGATAAAAAAGATGTGATTCATCAATTGATTGACAAGATGATTGATCAAGACACAGAAATTGTAACCATTATCGTTGGAGAAGGTGTAGAACAAGCTGAAGTTGCTGAAGTTCAAGCTTATATTGAAGAAAAATATGATATTGAAATAGAAATTCAACAAGGAGATCAGCCGGTTTACAGTTTTGTATTTGGAGTAGAGTAAGAGGTATCAATTGATATCTCTTTTTATCTAATAATTAGAGAGTCTCACTGTTCAAGTTAAGGAAAATAAGATAAAATAAAATAAGGCAAATGGAAGGAGATAGTGATGATTTCATTAAGAGAGTGTAAGCTGACACCAAAACAAATTGAACTTTTTGAACAGATTGGAATTACCGATAATGAAAGCTTGCTGAGCTACTATCCTTTTCGCTATGATGAATTAAAATTTACTCCATTTAAAGAGTGGGAGAAGAAAGAAAAGGTCATCTTTGAAGGAGTTATTAAAACTGCAGCAAGGAGTTTTCGCTTTGGAAGATCAAAGACAATGACAAAATTTCAAATTGAAAGTGAAGAGGAGTATCTAGAAGCAACAATTTTTAATCGCCCTTGGCTTGATAAATTGAAAGTGGGAACAAAGATAACTATTATTGGGCGGTATGAAGGGAAGAACAAAATAACCGTTGCTCAGTATAACTTGAAATCTCTACAAGAACAGCTGGGCATTCAACCTGTATACCCACTAAAACTTTCTATGACACAAAAAATGGTGGGAAGTGCAATTCAAAAAGCACTTGTGGCAAGTCGTAATCGTTTGAAAGAGGGGATACCTCAAATTTATCGAGCAAAGTATAAGCTTTGTTCAAAAGAAAAAGCGTTACAAGGAATTCACTTTCCTAAAGAGAGAGAAGATCTAACACAAGCACTACGACGATTAAAGTATGATGAATTTTTAAAATTTAATCTTGCTGTTCAGCTCATTCGTAAGCAAAATTTGGAATTAACACAAACTGAAGGAAAAAAGTTTGATTTTGATGATGTATTTTGCTTAGCGAATGGATTGCCATTTAAGCTAACAAAAGACCAAGTTCAAGTTACGCATGAGATTTTAGAAGATTTGCAGAAAGAAAACACAATGCATCGCTTAGTTCAAGGTGATGTTGGGTGTGGGAAAACCGTGGTTGCAGCGCTAGGGTTGTATGCCAACAGTCTTGCTGGTTATCAAGGAGCTTTGCTTGCACCGACAGAAATTTTAGCAAAACAACACTATGAATCGCTGAAGGGATTATTGAAAACGACATCCTTGAGAGTTGAATCTTATTATTCAG
>JBKECT010000021.1:0-43667 GCA_047974855.1 Anaerorhabdus sp. | reverse complement strand
CAGATGAATTAGTGAATATTACATTCAGTAAGGATGTAAAACCAACTAACTGTTCTGGTGGATTTACTATTCCAAATACTGGAAGAAGATAAAAAGAAAAGCACATCATTGATGTGCTTTTTTAATAGTTTAATTATCTTTTTTTGTTGTGTCGTATGAAGTCAAGGTAGGATACAACATCTTGCCTTTCGCTTTCATTCAGATCGGATAAATCGATTCGGTAAGGAGTGTTGTTGTTTATTTTTTGTCTTCTTTGACGTACCAAAAAAGAAGCTATACCCCCAGAAAGAACACTAATAAAACCAACACCAAGAATCATTAAGGCAATAGAGATCCATCGACCCAGTTCGGTTGTTGGAGTGAAATCACCATAGCCGACCGTAGTCATAGTAACAAAAGAAAACCAGATCCCATCACTGAAGGTAGGGATGCTTTCTTCAACTTTAAAAAGGATAGCTCCACCAAGCGTAGCTAAAAGAAAAACAATGACGATGGCGTAATATAGGCCACTGGTATGCAATAATTGATGGGCAAAACTGAAAAATTGTGCGAATTTTGATTTTTTGATGATTCTAAAAATGCGAAAAACTCTAAAGAAACCACTAAATGGAATAAGTGATAAAAGCTCTACCCATGTTTCCTTTAAAAAAGCAGAGGTGTCGGCTGCGTGTCGATAGCGGTAGAGGTAATCCGCAGTAAGAACTAAAATGATAAAATAATCGAGGTAAATCATTGCTTGAATTGGATAAGAGATAACATTTACAAACCGCAAAAAATGGTACAGAACAATAAAGAAAGCTGCACAATCAATCGATTTTTCAATGATATTATATCGCTTATTCATAGATTTCTCCTAAGGTGTCTATTTTTATTATACGAGTAAATGGGAGGATATGCAAAGAGTTTTTAATAATTAAGTAAAATGCATGTAAAAGTTTTAGTTTTGTATCTATAAGTATTGAAAAAGTGTCTAAATATAGTATATTAAAAGAGTGCAGGGCACAACAGGAAAGGGAAAAGAAAATGAAAAAATTATTTGCGGCATTAATGGCTTTAGTTCTTGTAGGATGTTCATCAGGAACAACAACACCAACAGAAACACCAGCTACAGATGGAGTGATTGCAATTGAAGATTTAGAGTTGCAGTTTGTGCCATCAAAGGATGCAGATGTAATTATTACAGGAACTCAAAATTTACCAGAATTATTACAAGCGGCTTTACTTGAAGAGGGTTATGATGTAGGAACAATCAACATCACTGTTGGAAGTAGTTATGATGCTACAGGAGAAGCAATGGATGCGGGTACAGTAGATATCGGGTGGGTACCTGGTGGAACATATGCGTTATATAGTGATGGAATTGATGTGCTTTTAACGGCTACTCGTGCAGGACTATCAAATGACTCAACAGATGCAGCAACTTGGAATGGTGAAGCAAACAAAACATTGAATACGGATGAAGAAGTAACTTACTACCGTTCGTTAATTTATGCAGCACCAACAGCAAAAGGACAAGAATTAGCTGCTAAAATTGCAAATGGTGAAGAATTAACGTGGGAAGATTTAAACTCAGCAACTTGGGCTGTTCAAAAAACATCAAGTTCAGCAGGATATATCTATCCAACATTATGGTTATTAGAAAACTATGACAAAAAAATTACTGATTTATCAAATGTAGTTACACTTGATTCAGGATATGGTACAGCATTTGCTCAAGCAGCGGCAGAACAAGTTGATATTATTGTTTGTTATGCTGATGGACGTTTAGATTATGAAGAAGCGTGGACACTTCCTGTAACTGAAACTGATTCAACAGGAAAAACTGGATTTGGTCGTGAAGGAAGTATCTGGGATGAATTATCAGTTATTGGTGTCACTGAAGGAATCTACAATGATGCAGTTGCTATTTCTAGAGCTGATGAAACATTGTACAATGCAGATTTTATCGAAGCAATTCAAAATGCAATGATCAATGTTATTGGAACGGAAGAAGGACAAGCGATTTTCTCTGTATACTCACATACAGGATATGCAAAAGCAGTTGATGCAGATTATGATGGAGCTCGTGCAGCATTAGAAGCAGCAAAATAGTAGAAATTTAAAATACTAGCAAAAGGAGTAGCAATTTGCTACTCCCTTTTTTAAGGAAGGGTAGGAAATCCAAGTGATCGAATTTAGAAATGTTAGTAAGGTGTACCCAAATGGAGTACAGGGATTAAAAAATGTTAATTTGCAAATTGAGCAAGGAGAATTTGTGGGAATTATTGGACTATCTGGTGCGGGGAAGTCAACGCTAATTCGCACGATAAACCGAATGCACGATGTCACTAATGGAACAGTGTTGGTGGATGGGATTAATGTTCGAGAACTAAAGTCTAAGAAACTGAGAAAATTTCGTCGAAGAATCGGAATGATTTTTCAATCTTTTAACTTGATTACTCGTTCATCTGTAATCAATAATGTTTTGACAAGCGTTGTCCCTGATATGCCATGGTACAAAACTTTGTTTGGTGCATATACAAAAAAACAGAAATTGGCTGCTTTAGCTGCGTTAGATAAGGTAGGTATTTTGGAAAAAGCTTATACACGATGTGATCAATTGTCTGGAGGTCAACAACAACGTGTTGCATTAGCAAGAACATTGAATCAAAATCCCAACATTATTTTAGCAGATGAGCCTGTAGCGGCATTAGATCCGATTACTGCAAAGGCAGTAATGAGTGATTTTAAAAGGATAAATCAAGATATGAATATTTCTATTTTGTTGAATATTCACCACGTAGAACTAGCATTGGAATACACAGATCGTATTATCGGAATCAAAGCTGGGGAAATTGTTTATGATGGTCCATCAAAGGAAGTAACAAAAGAAGTCTTGGATAAAATTTATGGTGGTAATAGTGAAGTGCTGCAAGAGCAGGGGTTATTACAATGAGGAATATTAAATTATTTGATCAAGTTTTTAAACCTGAAGTGGTTGAGCTTTCTAATGGGAAAACTGTGACTCGTCCCCGTTCTAGATTGCCTTTGATTTTATTGGCAACCGGTTTAGTGATTGTGTGGGCTTTGTGGTTTACTCAATTTGATGGAGCAATCATTATAAAGAGAATTGGAAATATGGGATCTATTTTAGGGAAAATATTTAATCCGAACTTTAGTTATTTTCCAGACATACTACCCGCTTTAATCGATACTATAAAAATGTCTTTACTGGGAACTATTATTGGTGTTGGTGCAGGGCTTCCTGTAGCGGTTTTAGCTTCCAATAATATAAACCCAGTTAAGCCAGTTGTACTTATTTGCCGCTTTGTACTAGGCATTGTAAGAACTGTACCAACACTGGTAATGGCGACTATTTTCGCTCTTGTATTTGGTCTTGGAACATTTGCAGGAACCATCTCTTTAGCGATATTTACTTTTGGAATTATAAGCAAAATGATGTTTGAAAGTATTGAAACCATTGATATGGGTGCTTTTCAAGCGTTGGAGTCCGTAGGGTGTTCTCGGCTGAGAGCATTCTGGGTGGCTTGTATGCCTCAAATTCTGCCAATATATTTAAGTCATAGTTTGTATTGTTTTGAAACAAATGTACGTGCAGCAGCGATTTTAGGGTATGTTGGAGCAGGAGGACTGGGTATCTTAATCAATGAACGGATTGGTTGGAGAGCTTATAATGATTTGGGAATGATCTTGTTGACACTGTTTGTAACGTTACTTGTCATTGACCAACTGAACACCTTTATTCGTAGAAAGTTAGTGTAGGAGGGACAGATGACAATATTAGAAATGTTTGATAAAAGACCACGTAAAGCGATATATTATGTTTTATATGCGTTGTTACTAATGGTCTTAGTATCGTGGTCAGCGAGTTCTATTACATCTGCGAAAATTACTGATGTGGGATTAAAGGTAGCTTCAGGAATTGTATATGGTCTAACCCATCCGGATTTATCATTGCTTTTTAGTACAGCAGCTGACGGAGTACCCATGTTGTTGCTGGAAACTTTAGCTATTGCTATTTTAGGGACGTTAATCGGTGCTATATTGGCTATACCAATTGCTTTTTTATCCTGTGAGAATATCGTAGGCAGAAAACTATCTTTTGTTACAAGATCGTTTGTATTACTTATTAGAACGATACCATCACTTGTATGGGCTTTGATGTGGATTCGTGTGACAGGCCCTGGAGCAATCTGTGGAATTATGACACAGTCGATTGTATCAATAGGGATGCTAAGTAAGTTATTCGCCACATCAATTGAAGATTTAAATACAGGAATTCTTGAATCGCTGAATGCAGCAGGATGCAACACTTTCGAAAAAATCAGAGTAGGGATTTTACCACAGTTAACAGCGGGATTTGTTTCAACAGTTATTTATCGCTTTGATATTAATATTAAAGATGCGAGTACACTGGGAATTGTTGGAGCAGGAGGAATTGGAGCCCCATTAATCCAAGCTATTAATTCACGAAGATACTCTATGGTCGGTGCATTCTTATTTGGGATGATTTTCTTGGTTATGGTTATTGAATACTTTTCTACAAGAATTAGAAAGAAACTGGCAACAGGAGAGTAGGTATGAAAAGAAAATTTAAGCTACTTTGTACAAGTGATATCCATGCCACTGTTTTAGCTACTCGCTACAGTGATGGTCAAATGATGCCGATGGGACTTGCTAAAATTGCAAGTCTCTTTGAAAAAATGAAAGATGAAAATACCTTATGTATTGATAATGGAGATTTAATTCAAGGAAGTCCTTTAGCGAGCTATTTTAACCGAGTTCATCCTCAAGAAATAAGTCCAGCAACACAAGCCGTTAAAAGGATACCATACGATTATTTGAATTTAGGGAACCATGATTTTAACTTTGGAGTGGAAGCACTACAGCGACACTTGGATTATGTTGGAGTTGATTTGCTAACCAATAATGTTCAGCTTGGCGAAAAAAGAGAACCACTTTATCGCATTCACCAATTTCCTAATGGAGTAAAAATAGCATTATTTGGAATTGTTACAGATTTTATTACACGGTGGGAGAAAAAAGAGAACTTAGTAAATGTGCAGATTGACTCGGCATTTGAAAAAGCGGCAGAAGCAGTTGCTGAAATCAGAAAGCAGGAAACAGTGGATGCCATTGTTGGAGTTTATCACGGCGGATTTGAAAAAGATTTAACAACAGGAAAAGCAACGGAAAAGCAAACAGGAGAAAACTGTGGCTATCGGTTATGCGAGGAATTAGGATTGGACATTTTAGTGACAGGACATCAACATCGCTCTTTGGCAGAACAATGCTGTGGTACTTTAGTTGTTCAGACTGCACAAAATGGTAGTGAAGTGGCAATGATTGAATTTGATGCTGATAGTAAAGTTGGAACGGTATCTCTTTTGCCTGTGACAGAAGTAGAAAACAGCGCTATTGTGCAGGATGTAAAGGGAATTGAAAAAGAGTTTCAACAGTGGTTAGATCAACCATTAGGAGAAACAGATAAAGATTTAAAAGTGACTAATCAATTTGAAGCGAGATTAAAAAAACATCCAGTCGTTTCGTTTATGAACCAAGTTCAGCTGGATAAGACACAAGCAGATTTTAGTGCCGTGGCCTTATTTAATGAAGCGGTAGGATTTAAAAAAGAAATCACAATGCGTGATATTGTTTCGACCTATGTTTACTCCAATACCCTTACTGTGGTAGAAATTAGTGGGAAAGAGCTAAAGAATTTTTTAGAACAGTGCGCAGAATACTTTAGTTTAAATGAAAAAGGGGATATTGTGGTGAGTGATTTGTTTCTATATCCTAAACCTATGCACTTTGACTATGACATGGTGGATGGATTGGACTACACGATTGTGGTATCAAATCCAATAGGTCATAGAATCAAGGAGATGAAAAAAGAGGGACAGTTGTTAGATTTAGATAAAGCTTATACTTTAGTGGTGAGCAATTATCGAGCATCAGGTGGAGGTAATTTTGAAATGATTACAGATGGTAAAGTAGTCGCAGAATATCAAGATGATATGGTGGATATCTTGGCTCAGTATATCCTAGAACACCCTAAAGTAATCGTTAATCATAGGGATAATATCACAGTAAAAAAGAATTCTGATTAGAATTCTTTTTTATCGCACTAGAAACTTTTTTTCTGAAATAAGGTCAATTTCTTTGGTTTGAAGGTCATTGACTTTAATAAATTGATTTCCTTTTTGCAATAAACTGAGAATAAGAAGTAGATCTTCTTTTTCACCTTGCAGTTGAAATTCAACAGTACCATTTTCAAGGTTTTTAACCCATCCGGTGCAATGGTGTTGAATGGCAATGAGTTGCATGTAACTGCGAAACCCGACACCTTGAACTTGACCATCTGCAAGACCGTAAAAACGTTTCATCTTATCCCTCCTTTTCTTCAGTATATCATAATAGAACAAATATGAAAAAATAAGAGTAAAAGGGAATAAAAATATGGTATAATAGTTAAAATAAATGAAGTTAAGGAGATGGTGTGAAATGAGTTATAAGAAAAGTATTGATGAAATATTAAACGAGTATCAAGTGGATGCTTTAAATGGATTAAATGAAGGAGCGGTCGCTAAAAATAGAGAATTACATGGGCGAAATGAGTTAGATAAACCTAAGAAAGATAGCTTTTTTAAACGTGTATTACTACAATTTAAAGATATTTTAATTCTATTGCTTTTGGCAGCAGCATTAATTTCCTTTCTTGTGGATCCACATGAGTGGTTAGAAAGTGTCATTATTGTGGTGGTGGTTTTATTTACGGTGTTGCTGGGAGTTATTCAAGAAAGTAATGCAGAGAAATCGCTAGAAGCTTTGGAAAAAATGAGTGCACCTCAAGCTACTGTCTTGCGAGATGGGCAAAGACAAACTGTCGAAGCAAAAGAGGTAGTTGTAGGTGATATTGTGTTGCTTGAAGCGGGAGATTTTATTCCAAGTGATGGACGCTTGCTTGAATCTCATCATCTTCAAATTGATGAAAGTACTTTAACTGGAGAATCACTGCCAGTAACCAAAACAACAGAGGCAATTATTCAAGAAAAAGTGCCATTGGGAGATCAAACAAACATGGCTTTCTCAGGAACAACGTGTACTTATGGGCGTGGGAAGATGATTGTTACAAGCGTTGGGATGAGCAATGAAGTAGGTAAAATTGCGGGAATGCTAATGAATGAAAAACAAGAGCAAACTCCAATTCAAATAAAGTTGGATCAAATAAGTAAAATTATTGGAATTATGTGTCTTGTTATCTGTGTGGTGGTATTTGTATTAGAATATCAATCTGGGATGGGTTGGCTTGATGCTTTTAAAACATCAGTTGCTTTAGCTGTTGCCGCTATTCCGGAAGGACTTGCAACAGTGGTTACGGTAGTGCTTGCATTAGGTGTAAGTAAAATGGTAAAGAAAAATGCTATTATCCGTTATTTGCCAGCCGTTGAAACACTTGGATCGGCGAGTGTTATTTGTAGTGATAAAACCGGAACGCTAACCCAAAATAAAATGACAGTGGTGAAAGCGTACCAAAGTGAGCATGGGTTATCTGACTTCACAGGGAAAGAAGAAAAATTCAAAGAAATGATGCGTTATTTCAGCTTGTGTTCAGATGGAGAAATTAAAATTGATGGAGATCGTATTATTTCGTTAGGGGATCCAACAGAGACGGCTTTGGTTGAAGCTAGTTATCGCTTGGGTGAAGTAAAAGAAGAATTGTATAAACAATATCAAAGAAGTGGTGAATTAGCGTTTGATTCTGATCGTAAAATGATGAGTGTTTTCTATACAACAGCTGATGGAATTATATCAATTACTAAGGGAGCACCGGATGTTGTTATAAGTCGTTGCAAAAATAAATCAGATGAGGCGTTAGAAATTAATGAGCAATTGGCATCAGATGCACTACGTGTCTTAGCAGTGGCAATTCGTAAATGGGATAAAATCCCAGAGAAGATTGAATCTGATGTTATCGAAAAAGATTTAGAGTTTGTAGGACTTATTGGAATGATTGATCCGCCACGCTTAGAAGTTAAAAAAGCAATTGAAGAAGCAAAGGCTGGAGGAATCAAAACAGTGATGATTACAGGAGATCACTTAACAACTGCAACTGCAATCGCAAAAGAGTTAGGGATTTATCAAGATGGCGATATGGCAATTACGGGTGTACAGCTTGATCAAATGAGTGATGTGGACTTAAAACAAGCAGGAGAAAATATTCGTGTATATGCTCGAGTAGCACCTGAACACAAAGTTCGCATTGTTGAAATGTGGCAAGAGAAAAATCATGTAGTAGCGATGACTGGAGATGGTGTAAATGATTCGCCAGCTTTAAAAGCATCAGACATAGGATGTGCCATGGGTATTACAGGAACCGATGTTTCAAAAGGCGCTGCAGATATGATTTTAACAGATGATAACTTCGCAACGATTGTAGAAGCAGTAAAAGAGGGTAGAACAATCTACGCTAACATTAAGAAGAATGTTCAATTTTTACTTTCAAGCAATATTGGAGAAGTATTTACTATTTTTATGGCTTCAGTGCTAAGTTTATTTGGAATGAATTATGGTGTTCCACTTCTTCCGATTCACTTACTATGGGTTAACTTAATTACCGATTCACTTCCAGCATTCGCACTAGGAATGGAACCAGCTGAAGATGGGATTATGAATGATGCTCCACGACCTAAAAATGAAAGTTTCTTTGCAAATCACTTGGGCTGGACTATAGCTTGGCAAGGGATAATGATAGGAAGCTTGACTTTAATTTCTTATTTAATTGGAAACCAAGCTAGTCATGATGTTGGAATGAGTATGGCATTTATGACTTTGTCGATGGGACAATTATTTCACTCATTCAATATGAAGAGTTCAAAAACAATTTTCTCTAAGTCACTGTTTAATAATAAATACTTGTGGTTGTCGTTTGGGGTTGGTGTCCTATTGCAGTTTTTAGTAATGTATACACCGGCTAATGCTATATTTAACTTAGTCCCATTAAGTTGGAGTTTCTTATTGACGGCATTAGTGTTATCAATGGGGCCAATAGTAATTGTTGAAATTGTAAAACAATTTAAAAAATAAGTCATAAAATGGTAGTGTTTTGTGTTATAAATTAAAATCGTCTCGGTGGGCGATTTTTTTTGATTTAATAATTCTTAAACATTTTATAAGTATTCCCTTAACAATTTCAAGATATGATGTACTTGTAAATCAAACAAGGAGGTATTTACAATGAAAAAGAGTAATTTTGTAGCATTGGTATTTGGAGTAATTAGTTTAGTGTTTTTCGGATTAGGAATGGTTTTGGTTCTTGTACCTGAGTTTGCAGCAACAAACCAAGGAACAATTTTGGGGGTTTGTGGGCTCGTACTAGCGCTTATTGGTGTTATCGTTTGGAGGAAGCTTGAAAACAAATCTCCGGTTAAAATTAATGGCAAAACAATAGGCTATTTACTTGTTGGAATCATTGGGGCTTTAGGTCTTGGACTTGGAATGTGCATGACAATGGTTTGGGGAATGATGATTCAAGGAACGCTAGTTGGGCTTGTTGGCATTTTAGTGTTATTAGCATTAATTCCACTTGTAAAGGGAATTAAATAGAAGGAGAAGTGAAATGAATAAAGTGCAAAAGACAGTGACTGAAGGATACAAGAAAATTGAGGATAGTGTGGTTAGTGCATACAAGAAAATAGAAAAGAAATTTGTGGATAAATTTTTATCAGGAGATGCTTTGTTTGCTGAAAGTTATAGGAATAGCCAAAAAAAGAACTGATTTTTATAAGAGTAAAGTGAAATTGACAGCGATGATGGATATCAGTTGCTGTTTTAATAATTTAGAAACAATTGTTGGTGAAAAAAGAGCTATAATAGAGATATAAAATGGAGGGCAGGAAGATGATACATCTATTAGTTTTAGAAGATGATGCACAACTTAATCGAGCAATTTGTATGTATCTGAGTGATAGTGGCTATGAGGTAAAAGGTGTTTTGAATGCTAATGATGCTTATGATGCACTGTATAGCGGTATCTATGAATTAATTGTTTCAGATATTATGATGCCTAACGTTGATGGATTTGAGTTTGCGAGGGCTGTTCGAAAGGTAGATAAACATATCCCTATTCTATTTATGTCCGCTAGAGATGATTTATCATCCAAACAAAAAGGCTTCCAATTGGGAGTGGATGACTACATGGTTAAACCTATTGATTTTGATGAACTGCTACTTCGAGTACGAGCTTTGTTGCGCCGAGCCAACATTGAAAATGAGAGGAAACTGGTTATTGGTGAATTAGTACTAGATGCTGAAGGGATGACGATTGAGTTTCAAGGTAAGGAAATCCCTGTAACAACAAGAGAATTTAATATTTTATATAAATTGCTGTCATATCCTAAAAAAACATTTTCTAGAATTCAATTAATGGATGAGTTTTGGGGCGTGGATTCAGATACAAGCTTAAGAGCGGTGGATGTGTACATCACCAAATTACGTGATAAATTTTCACATTGCGACAGCTTTGAAATAAAAACAGTGAGAGGGTTGGGGTATAAGGTGATCACAAATGAAAAAAAAGACTGAGACACTTTTCCCAATTTCCATCTTTTTTTCATCACTCTTTTTTTTGTTGCTGATGGCTGGGATTCATACTGGAATTATTGTGGGAATGAATAAATTGGGTTGGGGTGAAACAGCACAAGTCGTTATTCCGCTTCTCTATTGGTGTGCTATTGCATCGGCGATAACTGGCATAACACGCTATAAGATTAAACAGGTGTATGATAAACCACTTAAGCGGTTGGCAGAGGCAACTAAAGCAGTGGCGGGAGGAGATTTCTCAATTTATGTTGCACCGCAACATCAAAAAGACAATGCAGATTATTTGGATGTGATGATTAATGATTTTAATAAGATGGTTGCGGATTTGGGAAGTATTGAAACATTAAAAACTGATTTTTTTGCGAGTGTTTCGCATGAATTTAAAACACCACTTGCGGTAATTCAAAGTTATGCTACAATCCTCAAACAAGAAAATTTATCGGAAGAAAAAAAGATGGAATGTACCAATGCGATTGTTGCATCTACGCAGAAACTTTCAAGTTTAATTACAAACATTTTAAAGCTCAGCAAGTTAGAAAATCAAACAGTGATTCCTAAATCGGAACCCTTTGATTTATCGAAACAGTTGTGTGAGAGTGTTTTGTTGTTTGAAGAATCATGGGGTGATATTAATTTAATTGTGGACATTGAAGATAGCGTCTGGATTGCAACGGATAAAAGTTTGTTAGAATTAGTTTGGAATAATTTGATTTCAAATGCTATTAAATTCAGTCCATCGAAAGGAACAATCCGATTATCTCAAATCGTCACAGAAGAAAAAATTATAGTTTCTGTTGCAGATATGGGATGTGGTATGGACAAAGAGGTAAAGAAGAGAATATTTGATAAGTTTTATCAAGGTGATAGCTCTCGAGCGACAGATGGAAGTGGATTAGGACTAGCTTTAGTATTGAGGGTTTTGCAACTTTTGGATTGCTCAATATTAGTGGAAAGTGAACCGCAGAAAGGATCGCTTTTTACAGTTGAAATTCCAGCTTCATTGATAAGGAAAGGAGTTTGAAAATGGGTGAAGAAAATACACAAAATTTTATTGCGTATGAATATAAGGAAATAGGTGGTCATGGAGAACGAGCATCCATGTTGATAGATTGTTATGGGAATTTTGGATGGGAAATTGATGAAATGAGTTCTTTAACCAATAGAGGTAAAATAATACTGAGACGAAATAGAAAAATTATTAATAAAGCGGAACTAACACGCCTACAACGGAATTTTGAAGCATGTATTAAGGATATTGATAGCTTAAAAAAATCAATAAAATCAAAAGGAGTATCCCTGGCATTAACGGTTGGACTTATTGGAACAGCATTTATGGCAGTTTCTGTGTTTGCGATTACAGCGACACCACCCCTTACTTGGTTATGTATTTTATTTGCGATTCCTGGATTTATTTTGTGGGGTTGTGCACCACTGACTTATTTGCGTGTAGTTGAAAAAAGAGTAAAAGTTGTTGATGCACAAGTGGAAGAGAAGTACGAAGAAATTTTTGCTATCTGTGAAAAAGGGAATAGGTTTATCGTCAATTAAAATGAGAAAATTTTCAGTAAATGCAAAAGAATACAAAAAGTTATTAATGATTCAATGGATAATACAGCTTGGACTGATAGCTCTTTCTGTATATTCAACGTCTAATTTTTTAATTGGTTGTAGTATCTTAGAAGCCATCCTTTTGATTTCAAAAAAGGAGTGTTGTCGTTATCTAAATAAAAGTGAGTTACAACAGATACGAGCGGGTTACAAAATGGGATTACTACTTATTGGTGTTGCATTAGCGATTGTAGCTGTGTCATTGGTAGATTTCTTAATCGTTAAAAATAGGGTGGAGTATCTAGTGATTTGGATAGTGTGTGGTGTTAGTTTAATCCAAGTAGGATTAAGTATTGTGCTACTAGTACAAAGCAGAGTGAAACTCTATTTCAACAAAATATTAGGCATCATGGATGTTGCCTTAATATTAATTTATTTTTTAGTTATCATATCTTCATTATTGGAGGCAAATGCCCTTTCAAATAGTGACCAGATGAGTTTGATTAGTGCCTTTGTGTTTGCTCTAATTATAGTGCTAGCTGCATCAATGATGATTTTTTGTGCTATTTGTAAAAAGAAAACAGTTAGAGAAAGCTGGTCTGTGGCAAATCAATATTATCAAAATAAGAAGCGTTTTTTCCATTATATATTCGTTGGGAAAGATGGAATATCAGCGGTAATAAAATTTATTTTGAGCATAATATCCACCTCACTTTTTATGTTTGCTAATGCACTATTTAGTTGTAGTTTAGGGATAGCAAGATACAATGTACTGCGGATGCAGGGAAAAAGCAAACAGGAGAAGCTTAAAATTTTTTGACGAGTTGCCGTGATTTTAATGGTAAATGTTCTTTGTTATGTAGCCTACTCTATTCGCCTTTTCTATGGTGGAACATCCGAGAATTATGGCATGGTGATGGCACTTCTAATTGCCCTTTACACATTTGTGGAATTTGGAGTACAAAGCGTGGATCTTATTAAGTATCGTAAAAAACAAGATATTGAAGCAGAGGCATTAAAGGCACTGAGTTTTTCATCTGTTTTAATAAGTTTTGTACTGACACAGACAGCAATAATGTCTTTTGCATCTACAACTGATAATTCTTTCTCAAATGGGTTATCTGGCACTGTTTTTGGTAGCTTGGTTGTGGTTGTGGGGATTAATCTTCTATTTAGAAGCAGAAGATATAAAAATAAGTGTTAAATATATCAATTTACTATTTAAATTGATTAAAAAATTTGATATTATAATTATATTAAAGCAAAGTGATGGAGTAGTAATAAAAGGAAACTTGATGAGAGAGAACAACCAAGGCTGAAAGTTGTTTACAAGGGATTTTATGAATTCACCATTATAGTGGAATTAATCATTCCCGGGAATAACCCCGTTATCAATCAATTAAGGTGTATCTTTGCAAAAAGGTAAATCAGGATGGTACCGCGAGTTAAATCGTTCCTGTTGGAGCGATTTTTTTATTTTGCAGAAAGGAAAAAAGATGGATAAAATTAAACAGGTGCAACAAGAAGCACAAGCAAAGATTCAAGAAGCAACAACGATGAGTGAACTTCAGCAACTTCGAGTTATGTATCTAGGAAAAAAAGGACCAGTTCAGGAGTTGATGTTGGAGATGAAAGATTTAAGCGCAGAAGAAAAACCAATTTTTGGTCAAGAGGTTAATTTGTGCAAACAAGCTTTAGCCGCAGCCATAGATGAAAAAGTGCAAGTTCTTTCAGTTAAGGAAATGGCTGAAAAGATGGAGCAAGAAAAAATTGATATTACACTTCCAGGATTGAAGATGAGTATGGGAACGATTCATCCACTAACTAGAATTAGTCAAGAGATTGAAGATCTATTTTTAGGCATGGGCTATACGGTAGCAGAGGGGCCAGAAGTGGAGCAAGATTTATATAACTTTGAAAGAGCGAATATACCTGCAGATCATCCTGCACGTGATATGCAAGATACCTTTTATATTAATGCAGAGGAATTATTGAGAACACACACCACAGCCATTCAAACAAGAGAGTTGGAAGAAGCTAAGGGAAAACTACCAATTAAAGTAATTTGCCCTGGAAAAGTATACCGGCGAGATGATGATGATGCGACCCATTCTCATCAATTTATGCAAGCAGAAGGATTGGTTGTAGGAGAGAATATTACTTTAGCTGATTTAAAAGGAACGCTGTTATTTATGGCAAATAGAATGTTTGGTGAAGGAAGAGAAATTAGATTTCGTCCGTCCTACTTTCAATTTACAGAGCCTTCTGTAGAAGTGGATGTTACATGTCATATCTGTAATGGAAAAGGATGTTCAATTTGTAAGGGGAGTGGCTGGATTGAAATTCTAGGCGCGGGAATGGTTCATCCTAATGTGTTAGAAATGGCTGGAATTGATAGTAGGAAATATAGCGGCTTTGCCTTTGGAGTTGGACTTGAGAGAGTAGCAATGTTGAAATATGGAGTGGATGATATTCGCCACTTTTACACCAATGAAAAGCAGTTTTTATTGATGTTTAATCGGTTTGAATAGGAGGAAAAACAATGAAAATAAGTACAAAATGGCTAAGCAATTATGTTTCTTTGGATGGTATTTCTCCTGAGGAACTGGCTAAAAAGCTAACTACAGCAGGAATAGAAGTAGAACAAATTGAAAGGATGGCTAAAGGAGACAAGCTAGTTATAGGTGAAGTAATCCAATGCAGGCCTCACCCAGAATCAGACCATCTTCAAGTTTGTATTGTAAACACAGGCAGCGAAGAATTAGAAATAGTTTGTGGAGCACCTAACTGCAAAGTGGGAATTAAAGTGATTGTCGCTCTTGTTGGTGCAAAACTTCCAGGTATTGAGATTCAAGAAGCTAAGGTGAGAGGAATTTTATCAAAGGGAATGCTATGCAGTTTAAAAGAACTGGGTGTACCTGATAAATATTTAAGAGAAGACCAAATTAACGGGATTGAAATTCTTGATGAAGCAGCAGTTGTTGGGAATAAAGAAGTGCTTAGCTATCTTGGGTTAGACGATGTTATTTTAGATACCTCTTTGACACCAAACCGTGCCGATTGTATGGCGATGTTTAGTGTGGCGAAAGAAGTAGGTGCGATCTTAAAGCGTAGTGTACAACTTCCAGTATCAAAAGAAGTAAAAGGAGTTGTTGCAACAAAGCTTCAAGTAGAATCAAAAACAGATAAGTGTCCTCATTTGCTAGGAAAGATTATCGGAAGTGTTTGTGTTAAAGAATCACCACAATGGATGAAAGAGCAACTTCAAGCTGCTGGAATTAAGTCTATTAATAATGTGGTAGATATTTCAAACTATGTCATGATAGAGACAGGTCAACCATTACATTTCTATGATCTAAGTAAAATGAAAAAACCAGAATTAGTTGTTCGAAGTGGGGTTGAGAACAATTTTCTAGCACTAGATGGTGAAACTTATAAAATTGAAAAAGAAGATCTTATTATTGAATGCAGTGAAGAGATGATTGGTATCGCAGGGGTTATGGGAAGCGAAGGTAGTAAAATTGATGAAAATACAGCAGCTATTTTAATTGAAGCAGCAAATTTCAATCACGTTTCTATACGCAATACCTCAAAGAGATTAGATTTAATTACTGAAGCAGCAGCTCGCTTTAGCAAAGGGCTTGATCCTTTAGCACAAGAGAAGGCGATGAATCGTGCTGTAGAGTTGCTAATGGAGTATGCTGATGCGATGGCAATAGAGGAAACGGTTGAGGTGGGTGATAATCGATACCAGCCAATTTATGTAGAAGAAAGTCTGACTCATTGTAATACACTATTGGGGACAAAATTCACAATGGAAGAGGTTGTGGAAACTTTGGCAGCACTTGATTTTAAGCCACAGGTAAGTGGAGATACATTTCAAGTAGAAGTTCCAAGCTATCGTAGAGATATTTTGATTGCACAGGACTTGGATGAAGAGATTATACGACTAATTGGTTTTGATTCATTGCCGACAACACTTCCTAAGCTAGAAATGACAGTAGGCAGTCTAAGCCATAGTCAACAATTTAAGCGTCAACTACGTCAAACACTAACGGGTTTAGGGGTGAGTGAGATTGTAACCTACACACTAGTTAAAGAAGCATTCATTAATGATTCAGTAATGCCATTTGGAAATCCTGTTCAACTGATGTCACCGATTAGCGAAGATCGCAAATTCATTCGTAACAGCTTAATGCAATCAATGATGGAATGCTTAAGTTATAATCAAGCAAGAAAAGCAAACAATACAAATCTTTTTGAAGTCTCTTCAGTTTACCAAGAAGGTGCAAAGCAAGAGCGTTGTGGGATTTTGATTTCTGAAAATTTACATGAGTCACGATTTCATCAACAAAAAATAAAATCAGATTTCTATGCATTGAAAGGAATAATCACAACGTGGTTATCCAAGTGGGGATTTGAAGAGGATGAATTAGATTTCAGAGTCAATACTGAAGATGTAGTTCATTTCCATCCTTATCGTAGTGCGACATTGTATATTCAAAATCAGTTGATTGGGATTTTTGGAGAAATTCATCCACAAGTTGCGCAAAAAGCAGAAATCACTAATTGTAGTTATGGTGAATTTGTGATTGACCACTTACTAAGCTGTAAGACAAAGAAGACAAGATTTGAAACATTAAATCGTTATCCTAGCGTTCTTCGTGATATCGCTCTGGTTGCAAAGGAGTCATGTTTGGTTAAAGAGATTACTAATGTTATCGAAGAAACAGGAAAAGAATTAGTTAAATCGGTAGAGGTTTTTGATGTATATCAAGGCGACCATATTGAAAAAGGATATAAATCAATTGCTTTAACAGTAGTTTACCAATCAAAAGATCATACGCTGGTTGAGGATGAAATTCAGGGAGTTCATCAACAAGTATTAGAGCAGTTAAAAGAAAAATTAAATGTTGTGTTAAGAAGTTAATTAAAAAAGGTGCCTATTTGAATAGAGCGCCTTTTGTTTTGATTATCATAATTAACAATGTTGCAAGTGTTATTGATGAAATGAAAAGTGACAGGTGTTGTGTGGTGGTTCCGGCATATTCTGTAACAAATGTTCCACCATTTTTTGTCGTGATTTGAACAAGTGTCAACATAGATTTTTCAGTTGGAACAGCTACCTTATCTCCATCACTACTCACAAAGTAAGTTTGGTAGCCTTTATAATAAGTTAGTGGCAAGATGTAAATCCCTGCTTGATTCAAGCTATAAGAAAGTACAGTGCCATCTTTAATAAGATCGCAAGTAACAACACTTAATGCATTGGTACTTTGGTCAAGCTCTTGTATGCACAAGCTTGCCTCTCGATAATCGAGTGAGTTAAGTGGAAGATAATCTGCTCCTGCAAGTTCTGCACGAAGGTAGAATGTGCTAGCAGGATCAGAGAAAGTTCCATCTAAAAGTTCACTGTATTTTGTCTGTGGTGTAATGCCATAGCTCCAGCTTAAAACAGGTGAAACTCTGAAAAGAGCACAAATTAGAAGGATGGTTCCTGTGATGGGAAGAACTAATTTAGGGCGAGGTAAATCGGCTAACGATAGTGTTGCAGGAAGACATAAAAGCGTCGATGAAACAATCATAAGACGCCATGGGAATTGCAAAACACGGAAGAAAGAGAAAAATTCCCAAGGGAATATATCTAAAGGAAGGATCATGAAAATATAACCTAAGATAGTGCATTGGAAAAGAAAAGAATTCACTTTTTTGCGATTAAACCAAAGGAAAAACAAAGGTGCTATGGCGATAAATGGTCCTACATTAGAGGCCATCGTATTTTGGTAGCTAAATGTTGCTTGATTAATAAAATAGGTGGATAGGGGTAGGGCATAGGATTTTAAATCCATTGAAGTTGCGTAATAATTCAAATAAAACTTTTGAGAAGTTAATTGTTCCAACATAGGAAGTGAGAAAAAAGCAGTAAGCAAGAAAGTGGTGATGGTCGCCTTTAAAATAGGAATCCATCTTTTCTCTTGGAATAGTTTATTCGAATTAATAAGAATAAAAATGAAGAATAAAACACAAGCTAAAAGAAAGGAAAGATTGTGAGATAAAATCAATCCGCTAAAACCTATAACAAGTGCTAACCATGATTTCTTTTCACTAAATAAAACATTATAAATACCTAAAACGGCAATGGGTAAGAAACAGGTTGCAAAGACTTCTCCTAAGGCACCACGGACAAAGACATTGGTAATTCTATAGTTACAAAACAAATATAAGACAGATGAAATGAAAGGTAACCATGTAGCTTTAGTAAAAGTTTGAGTTAGTTTTGAGATAGCGAAGCTAGAAAAAAAAGTAGCTAAGAATAGAGCGAAGAAATAACTCCAATAAATATTGTTAAAAAGCAGATAAAGTAAAGCGGGGAGTATAAGCAATAAATCGCTATAAAAAAGAGGACTAGCATAACCAAAATTATTATTTTTGTAAGGATAGATTGCCGGAATAAGGGTTCCGTCCTTAATTGATTGTGCCAATCCTTCAATACGGCTTAAATGAAAAGTTGTATCGTGCCCCAATGGAATAAAAGAATTGATAAGGTAAGGAGATAAGAAAAGGATACTTAAAACCAAACTGAAAAATAAGATATATTTATTTGTATTAAGCCACTTTTTCATTTCATTACCTCCCAAAATACCATGATGGTAGCCAAGTTAAGAAATCTAAATAAGGTGAGGTACTTCCCCAACCAGTAAGAGCCGGTAGAAAAATAATGAAAACACTGATAACAGCGACAAGATAAAGTAGTGCTATGGTCTTGATTTTTGGTCGTTTTTGAACTTCAATAGAAAACATATAGCTGATGGCTAGTATTAAAAATGGAATGGCTGGATAATAATGATAAGAAAAGATACAGCGATCAATTAAAACCCAAGGGATAAGGGCAGCGAAATAGCTAATCAAAATGATAAATCCTGTCTGTGATTTTGTTTTAGCGGTATGCCAGATGACATAGCCAATGCTAAAGACACCAACCCAGCTGATTAAAGGATTATTGAAACAAGAAATAGAGTAAAGAATTTGGTCACGACCTTGCTCAAAATAATACCAAATAGGTTGAATATCAAATAACCACTGATACCAAACACTTTGGAAAGGGTGTGTGGCAGTCAGTGTTGAATGATAGTTGTACATCCCAACAGAGTGGGAAATGACATTAGCAATACTCCAAGCATCATTTTTCCACACTTTAGTAAAGAAGAAAGAAAAACAGTAAATTAAAAATGGAATAAGAATAAAGAAAAGACAACACCATAATAAAATAATTAACCAATTTTTCTTAAAGGGTGAGGAATTATCTTTAACACTGGTGAAAAAATGTTTAAAGAAATGGGTAAAGAATAAAATGGCTAAGCCTACAGCAGCATAGGCACCGGTCCATTTTGTAGATATTGCTAGTCCCATGGATAGACCACAGAGAGCTAAAGAAAATAGTTGCTGCTTAAGGTTGTTGGTGGGTGTTTGTAAATAGATAACCATAAAGTAAGTCATTAAGAGAATAAAGAAAATACTAAATGGCTCTAGAGTTCCTATGCGTGCTGTTGTAATCAACATGAAATCACACGCAAGAAGTGCAGTGCTAAATAATGAGACTTTCCAATTTTTAAACAAACGCTTTGCTAAAAGGTAAAACAGAGGTAGAATCATAACACTAAACAGTGCTCCCATGACTCTCCAACCAAATGGATTCATACCAAAAAGCCGAATCCCAAAGGACATTAGTGTTGTTCCTAAAAGTGGATGCACTGAAGAATACATATCTTGTCCACTCGCAATCTCCCATGCATTTCTTGCATGATAAATTTCATCAAAATAAGAAGAGTTGTAAGCGGATGGGAAGGCTGGTATGGTTTCTTGTTCATCAATGATTAATTGTGGGGAGTAAGTGTTTTGAGGGTTAGAGTAGCTCACTAGTTGGAGTGGTAAGAAATTATCTGTTCCACTTTGTTTTAATCCAAACTCATGGATAACTGTTCTGAATGAGGGACTCTTAATAGAAATGTAGCGATAATCCCACTCACCCTCAGTGACAATCCAACCGAGATAGTTGCTTTGATTATTAACGGTTGCTAAAGGGGTCCATACATTTTTATCATTACTTCCATAGACTTCAAGATCGTTAAACCAAACTTGATAACCAGACTCTAAAGCGTTATTATCTCCTTCTCCACCGATGAGATAGATGCCATCAAATTGAGTAGTATCTCCTAGCACTTCAAAGAGAATGGTTTCATTATCCACTTGAGCTTGCCACCAAGTTTGAGGAAAATTGGTTGTTCCTAAATTCCAAAAGGATAAAATGGCATAGCAAATAGTTACTAGGCTAATTCCAAAAAGTTCTGTTTTTTTATTTTTAGGGAGTACCATAAAAATTAGAAACAGAAAAAGACCTGCAGCTAAGCAAGCGAAAATCAAGGGAATAAGTTCTTGATTTGCAAAAATTTTCAAACTGAATTCTTTCATAAAATCACCATATTCATTATACAGTAAACAAACTAAAAAGCCAAAAATAAAACGCTATAATTAGCGTTTTATAAAGTTTAATATCTCTTCTTTTCTGTTTTCCATATCGGAATAGCCTAATTGATATAGTTTCTCTAGATTTTCTGGGTCTCCACTGAACCTTTTTACTGGGATGGTTTGCGATGGGCGAACTAATAAAGCCTCCTCTTTTTGAACAAGGGATTGAATTAAATCCATTTGTCGGTTATAAGATTCGTGGCGAGAAGTGTAATGTTTTACCAATTTAGGATATTTTGGATAGTTAAATTTCATCAATGATTGCATGAATTTTCCTGCAGCTTTTCGCACGTAACCTTCAGGTTTTGTGATAATGATTAAGTGGCGATTATTTTTCATTTCAATACTTCTTTCGATGGGAATCATAACAGATATACCACCATCTAAGAAACGGTGATCACTATAGTCGACAATGCGTCCTGCAACAGGAAGCGTGCAAGCGGCTTTAATCATTCGCATATGATTGTCCATTTCTTCAATAGAGAAGAATAGCGTTTCACACTTTGATAAATCATAAATTCCAATTTCTACTGAAGTATCTTGCTTTTTGAGTGAAGAAATATCAAAATTAAGTTGTTTTAATAAAAGATCATCAAACATATAATCATAGCCAACATAACGTTTTTCTTTTAATAAAGGGACAAGACCAACATTTCGTTTGTCGGACATGTATTTTACTGAAATATCATGTAAAAAATCTTTATTTTTAAGTAAATAACTATAAACGTGAACAGCTCCTGCTGAAATTCCTACATGATAATCTAAGTCAACTTTGTTGTCGATGAGCCAAGCTAAAGCACCAGCAGTATAGGCGCCACGCATTCCTCCACCTTCAAGTACTAATCCAATTTTATTCATAAAGTCACTCCTTAGTCTATAAACAATAGTTTACTAAAAAAAATGAAAATGGGCAAGAGTGTAAAAAAAAGGGCAGTGCCCTTATTCTTCGGCAGTTGGTAGTGGTGCAAGGTATAATAGGTAGTATTCATCGTAAGTTAGTCCTGAAGCAGTCACTTTTTGAGCTAATTCTACACCAACATAGCGATAATGCCAAGGTTCATAATCATAGCCAGTAATGGATGTTTTCCCCTCAGGATAGCGTAAAATCCACCCGTAACTGGCAGCATTTTCCACCACCCAAGAAAATTCCAGGGTATCTACAAAAGATGGAATATTTTGGCTTTCGCCACCTGCGGCAAGGTCAATGGCAAGACCACTTTGATGCTCAGAGTGACCAGCGCGTGCAGAGAACAGGTCCGCTGCTTCTTGACCAGATGCACTAACATAACGGCTATAGAGATCACTTTGAGATTCATAAGTTCGATATCCACTTGCAGCATAAACAACAAGACCTAGCTCTCTTCCGGCATCACATAACGCTTTAAGAGCATCCGCAGCACCTAAATCTAAGGTGACACCAGAAGAAGCATACCATATTGAGACTTCAGATAATGATGCTGGTGTGTAAATTTCTGATAGACCGTAAGACTTATTAACTAACATATCGTAATTTCCTTCATTAATGACACTGTTAACAGTATCATAGGGAGTGAAATAAGAATTATTTAAAACGAATGTGCTAGAACTGTTTGTTGCAGAATTTGCTAGGACATCTTGTATGTATGGGTTAATGTCGGTTTGAAAGTCAAAAACTAAAAGTGGAGTAATTTCATAAAACTTCAATTGATCAAAAAGAGTCAAAGCAACCTCTTCTGAATATCCTTTATGAATTAAACGATTGTAAAGAAGAAACTCGTCTTCATCACAACTATCAGTCACTGCATATAATTTGATATACTCTGTATTCAACGTATTGTTGAGGATAGCTTGTGCTAAATTAGTAGAATAGTAGTCGTTTTTTAAAATAGTAGAAGTAAGTCGCTGAGAGCGAATGGCTGTGATTTCTTCAGTGGAATAGCCTAAGTCTTTCAATGCTTTATTTTGAAGCATTGCTGGAGTTTGAATTAACCCAAAGAGAATTAATAGAATGGCAAGGCCGCCATATAGAGTTACTTTTTTAATTTTATATCGTGATAAAGTTGTTTTAATTTTTTCAAGCATAAGTTTCTCCTTTCAATAGCGACCAAGGATACTGATTTGGTGGCTGACTAGTAAATGTTAGTTTTTCTTTTGTTATAGGGTGTTGTAGTTCAAGTTGTACAGCCCATAAAGCAATTTGTTGCCCAACAGTGGCATTGAGATTGTAGCGTTGATCGCCCCATAGCGGTGCATTGCGGCTTGAGAATTGAACTCGAATTTGATGAGGTCGACCTGTTTCAAGTTGTATTTCAACAAGCGACAAATCTTCTTTCTTGGCGATGGTGTGATAGTGCAATGTGGCTTTTTTGGCCTTTGAATTTTGTGCACTAGTAACAGAGACTCTATTTTTTTTCTCATCTTTTATTAAATAGTCGTCCCATGAATCGCGTTGTGCAACACGTCCCTGAATGATAGCATGGTATATTTTTTTAATTTGATGAGTGCGAACCTGTTCTGCTAAGCGAGAAGCTGCCTTAGATGTTTTGGCGAAAACCATCACACCACCAACGGGACGATCTAAGCGATGAACTAATCCAAGGTAAACATTACCGGGTTTGTCATAACGCTTTTTTAAATCCTCTTTCAATAGGCTAAGTAAATCAGGGTCTTTAGAGGAATCTTCTTGCACGGGTATATTTACAGGTTTCTGCACAATCAAAAGGTGATTATCTTCGTATAGGATTGAAATCATTTTAAGTACCACTTTCCATAAATGCCACAAGGGAGAAAAAGATTATCTTTAGTAATGGGTAAACTTATTTCACCAGCTTCTATTTTACCGTGAGGCATTTTTCTTAGAAGTGTTTTATTTAAAATATTTTCAAGGGAAAGAGAAGAGAATCCGGTAGTATATGCATTAATAAGGAAAAAGATAGCATCTTTATCTAAAATATCCAAGCAAGCATCAATTAAAGTGCTGATATGCTCCTCCAATTTCCACATTTCTCCCCCTGGCCCTCGACCATATGATGGAGGATCCATGACAATGCCATGATAGGTGTTACCTCTTCTTTTCTCTCTTTGAACAAATTTTAATACATCATCAATGATAAATCGGATGGTGTTATTTTCGAGATGACAAAGGTGCATGTTTTCTTTTGCCCAATTGACCATTCCTTTTGAAGCATCCACATGGACAACCTCTTGAGCTCCAGCTTGGCTACAAGCCATCGTTGCACCACCAGTATAAGCAAATAAGTTTAAAATCCGAACAGGGACTTGTGCTTCCTTAATTTTTTCTTGCATCCAATCCCAATTTGCTGCTTGTTCAGGAAAAAGCCCGGTATGTTTAAAGCCTGTTGGAGAAACTTTAAATGTTAAGTCCTTGTATTGGACGGTCCAAAATTCAGGCAAGACGCTCTTAAATTCCCAACTGCCGCCACCATGTTTTGAGCGATGATACCATCCATCCCAACTTTTCCATGAGGAATCATTGGTTGTGGTAGCCCAAATAGCTTGTGGATCTGGACGTCGCAGAACATAATTTCCCCAACGCTCAAGCTTTTCACCTTGCCCAGCATCGATGCATTCATAGTCTTTCCAATGGGTTGTGTATTTTCTCATGTCAAAAGCTCCTTTATCCTTTATAATCATTATAGCATTAAAATGAGTTTTTCTGTATAATGTAAGAAGAAAAAGCGAGGTGGTAGAGATGGATTTACTTTCAGGATTGAATGATCCTCAAAAAGAAGCGGTTTTAGCAAATGAAAAATATGTCAGGATTATTGCGGGAGCAGGGAGTGGAAAAACACGGGTATTAACCACTAGAATTGTCCACCTGATTCAAGAAAGAAAAGTGTATCCTAACCAAATTCTGGCTATTACATTTACGAATAAAGCAGCAAATGAAATGAAATTAAGAGTAAGAAAACTGCTGGATAATCCAAGTTCAGAACCATGGATTAGTACCATTCATTCACTGTGCGTTCGTATACTAAGAGAGGACATTCCTGCGATGGGGATGCCTAGAAATTTTACAGTGATGGATCAAGATGATCAAAAAGCAATTTTAAAAGAAGCCTATAAAGAATTTGAAATTGATAAAGGAGCACTTTCTTTTTATTCTGCTCTAAACTACATTTCAGCTAACAAGGGTGAGGAAATAACGATTGCAAGAGCGTATGAGCTAGCTGGAGATTTTAGTGGCGAGAAAAATAAGGCTAAAATTTATGAGTATTATTGCAATCGTCAAAAGGAAATGTATGCCTTAGACTTTGATGATTTACTACTTGTCTGCGTTAAGATGTTTAAAGAGCATCCTGAAATTCGCAAAAAATGGGGATCTTATTTTAAACATATTTTAGTGGATGAGTTTCAAGACATTGATTCTGTTCAATATGCCTTAATTCAATTTTTAGCTCATACAGAAAATTCAGTGCTTGTTGTAGGAGACCCAGATCAAACTATTTACACTTGGCGTGGAGCAGATGTCAACATAATTATGAACTTTGAAAAAGACTATGTGAGCTGCAAAACGATTTTCTTAAATGAAAACTATCGCTCTACTGACAAAATATTGCAAGGGGCAAACAGTGTTATTCGATGTAATCGGCATCGAATTGAAAAAGAGTTGTACACCAAAAATAAAAGTGAGAATTTAATTACACACTATTCAACTACGTCAGAAGAGTATGAAGCTTATTGGATTGCGAATAAAATTCAAGAACTAAATCATCAGGGAACAGCATATAAAGATATGGCGGTGTTGTATCGCAGTAACTATTTGTCTCGTGCTGTAGAAAAAGGACTATTAGATGAACGCATTCCCTATATTATTTATGGGGGAGTAAAGTTCTATGAGCGTGCAGAAATTAAAGATGCCCTTTGTTATTTACGAATGATTAGTACAGCAGATGACTTGGCATTTAAAAGAATTATTAATCAACCGAAGCGTGGATTAGGAAAGAAGAGTCTAGACACTATTTTCGATAAAGCAAAAGAGTTAAAAACCAGCATGTATGAAGTGCTCAAACAAGAGCCTCTTTTATCAGGGAAGTCACAGAAAACAATTGATGAATTTGTGGCAATGGTTGAAAAGTGGAGAAAGGTCAATGACGAGTTGCCTGTTTTTGAGGTGCTTGAAATGGTATTGGCGGATAGTGGTTATCGTACCATGTTAGAAGATGGGAATGAAACAGAGAGAATAGAGAACTTAAAAGAATTGATGAACGATATTCAATCTTTTATGACAAGTTATCCTGAAAGTACGTTGGACGAATACCTTCAACTGGTGTCTTTGTATGGTGAAAAAGAGGAAACGGTAGGCAATGAAGTGGTACAATTGATGACAATCCATGCTGCGAAAGGATTAGAGTTTGATACCGTGTTTGTTTGTGGGATGTCTGATGGAGTTTTTCCAAGTGAGCGAGCAATGGTGGAAGATGGTACTCGTGGAGTTGAAGAAGAGCGGCGATTAGCGTATGTTGCTTTTACACGAGCTAAAAACAGATTATTCTTATCAGAATCATCAGGCTTTAGCTTTATTTTATCGAAGCCTCGAGTAGCTTCGCGATTTATTGATGAGTTGGATGAAGAGACTATTGAACATAAAGGAGTGAGTTTTAGCTATGGAACTCCTGAAGAGTTTGAAGTGTCTAAACTTGTAAGTGAGACAACAAAAGTAAAAGTAGTTCTTAAAACAAAACCATCAGAAGCAACATCACGCTGGAAAAAGGGAGAGCTAGTTGTTCATGCTAAGTTTGGTGATGGGGTGGTATTGAAGTATGAAAGTGGATTTCTTGAAATTGCATTCCCATTTCCGCATGGTGTAAAAAAAATTATCGCCAATCATCCATCAATTAAGAAAAAGATGGTAGCATAATGAGTCGTTTAACACGATGGATGGCAGGGTTTAGTAGCGAAGATAATTATCTAAAAAACAAAGAACAAGACCAAATAAAAAAAGTGTGCAGAAGCGAGTTTATAAATGGACAAGCCTGTTGTGAGTTTGCAAGTTATAAAATAAGTAATAAAACAGTGAGTCAGATAGGGTGTGGTGTTATAGCTCTATACAATGTTGAGCGAATGATGGGTAAAGAAAGCAATTTTAGTAGTCTAATCAAAACGATGGAACAATCCAACTATGTCTCATTTCGTGGGTGGCTAGGAATTAAAGTGAAAGGTATTAAAGCATACTTATTGAAACAAGGATATAGCATAAAAGTGGAAAAGTGGTGGCAACTGATAAGAAATAAAATTGATTTGACATCATTTTCAAAAGAGCATAGTGCATGCTTGTATGGGTATGCTTATTGTGGGTGGGGAAATGGGCGATTACTGGTAGGAGCACACTATGTTACATTTCAAAAATTTGATGAAAAACAAAGTGTTATTTATAATTTTGCAGACAATCAAAGCTTTCCGATTTACACAACAAATTTAAGACAACAATTGATGGGTTCAGGAAAAAAGAAATGGGTACAAGTTCCCGTTTGTTTAATTGGTATTAATAATTAGAAGGTGGTTTGTCACAAATCATCTTTTTTATTAAAAATGGGTAAAATACTTTCTAAGAAAAGTGGTTAGGTAGTGTGTTTCTATGGTATAATAATGAAGATTTTGGAGGTATTGTTATGAAACAGCGAATTGATGAATTACGTGAAAAATTAGATCAATACAATTATGAATATCATGTTTTAGACCAGCCGACCATTTCGGATGTTGATTATGACCAACTTTTAAGAGAATTGAATCGCTTGGAAGAAGAGCATCCAGAATATAGAAATGATTTATCCCCAACACAGCGTATTGGTGGACAGGTGTTAGAGGAGTTTAACAAAGTAGCGCATAAACGTAAAATGTTATCTTTGGGAAACGTGTTCAATGAAGAGGAATTAAAATCATGGGCAAGACGACTTGAAGAAGAATGTGGCGAAGTGGAGTATTGCGTAGAATTAAAAATTGATGGACTTGCGATGTCTATTCTTTATCAAGATGGGAACTTCAATCAAGCCCTAACTCGAGGAGATGGAGAAGTTGGAGAAGAGGTAACCCAAAATGTTAAAACCATTAAATCTATTCCGTTAACTGTAGATTATGATCAAGAGTTAGAGTTACGTGGAGAGGTTTATATGCCGAAAACTAGTTTTGATCAGCTAAACATTATTCGAGAAGAAAAAGGTGATGTGCTATTTGCAAACCCTCGCAATGCAGCCGCAGGGTCAATTCGACAATTGGATTCTAAGGTTGCTGCATCACGAAAATTGGATGCTTTTTGGTATTATATTCCAGATGGAAAAAATTATGGAATGAAAACTCATTATGAGTCTTTAATGTGGGCAAAGAAATTAGGATTTAAAATTAATGAAAATACCAAACTATTCAAAAGTAGTCAAGAAGTATGGAATTACATTAAAGAAATGGGTGAAAAAAGGTACCTATTACCCTATGACATAGATGGGATTGTAATTAAAGTGAATGATTTTACCATGCAGGAACAATTAGGATATACAGTAAAGGTTCCAAAGTGGGCGATAGCTTATAAGTTTCCGGCTGAAGAAGTGATAACTACAGTGGAGGATATTTTTATTACTGTTGGAAGAACGGGAAAGGCAACGCCTAATGCAAAGCTAGTGTCTGTTCATTTAGCAGGTAGCACAGTGAGTGCGGCGACGCTTCATAATGAGGATGTAATAAAGCAAAAAGACATTCGCGTAGGGGATCGAGTTGTGGTTCGAAAAGCAGGAGATATTATTCCTGAGGTTGTGCGAAGTTTACAAGAAGAAAGGGATCATAGCCAAAAGCCTTACGTATTTCCGGTAAGTTGTCCTGACTGCGGAATGCCTCTTTATCGTTTTGATGATGAAGCGGCACATTATTGTATTAATAGTGATTGTCCAGCTCGTATTGTGAGTAGCATTGCTCATTTTGCTTCAAGGGATGCGATGAATATCGAAGGATTGGGTGAAAAAAGAGTGGAGCAAATTCATAAAGCAGGATGGCTTAACAAAGTGGATGATATTTATAAGTTAAAAAATCATCGTGAAGCGCTGATTCAACTAGATAAATTTGGTGATAAATCCTACGATAACTTAATTCGAGCAATTGAAAAAAGTAAGGATAAGGGACTTGATAAATTGTTGTTTGGACTTGGTATTCGACAGGTTGGATCTAAGGCAGCTCGGATGTTGGCGAGTCATTATAAAAGCATAGAAAAGCTAATGAGTGCAAGTGAAGAAGAACTTCAAGAGATTGGAGATGTAGGGGAGATTACTGCTAAAGCTATTGTGGCATACTTTTCTGAAGAGAGTAGTCAGCAGTTAATTTCCAATTTAAAAGATGAACAAGTAGTGATGAGCTATCAACAAAGTGAAGTAGTGAAATCGTATTTTTCACAAAAGACAGTGGTGTTAACCGGAGTATTGGAACAATACGGACGCTCTGAAGCAACAGCACTTTTAGAAAAATTAGGTGCCATTGTGACAGGGAGTGTATCTAAGAAAACGGATATCGTTATTTATGGACAAGCGGCTGGATCAAAACTTGCAAAGGCTGAAGAATTAGGGGTATTAACAATGAGTGAAATAGAGTTTAGTGAAAAAATGAAGGAGGAAAAATAAATGGATAAAAGAAATAAAGATCATCTTCAATCCTTAGCCCAGCAATGTATGTTCAATTGTTCAGAAGAGGAACTTATAAGAAGTGTTGCAGAGTTTGAAGTGTTAGAAAAGCAAATGGAACTTTTAAATCGAATTAATACCGAAGGGGTAGAGGAAATGGTGTATCCATTTGAAACAGAAACAAGTTACTTGCGAGAGGATACAGTGTCTCATGTGATATCACAAGAAGAAGCAATGAAAAATGTGGCAAAAGTAAAAAGTGGGCATGTGGTTGTGCCGAAGGTGGTAAAATAATGAAAAAACAAATAACAAAAGATAGTGCAAAGCAAGTGGCTGAGAAAACAATAGAAAAATTACACCAAGATCAACCCAAACTAAATGCAGTGGTTAGTTTTGTTGAGGTACAAGATCAACTTGAAAGCATGAATTGTGAGGGTAAATTGGCAGGTGTGATGGTGGCGTTAAAAGACAATGTGAGTACAAAGGGTATACGTACCACAGCATCTAGTCGCATCTTAGATAATTATGTTCCTGTGTTTGATGCAACAATAACAAAAAAGCTAAAAGATGCTGGGGCTATTATTGTGGCAAAGGCATCTATGGATGAATTGGGTATGGGGGGGACAAACCTTAATGCCGCAACAGGAGCAGTAAAAAACCCATGGGATTTAAGCCGTATTTCTGGAGGAAGTTCTGGAGGAAGTGCAGCTTTAGTTGCAAGTGGAGCAGTTCCGTTGGCAATTGGTACAGATACGGGTGACTCGGTTAGAAAGCCGGCAGCATTTTGTGGAGTTGTGGGGGTAAAACCGACTTATGGACGTATTTCACGTTATGGAATTGTTCCTTATGCTTCTAGTTTAGACCATGTAGGCTACTTTACAACGAATGTAATGGATGCAGCATATGCATTAGAGGTGTTAGCTGGACGTGATGAATTGGATATGACAAGTTCATTGAAAGAGGTTGAGTGTTACACTGAAAAAGCAAGTGGCAAGATTCAAGGGAAAACTATTGGTGTTTTGGAGAATGTTGTTGAAAGCATTCACAATGAAGAAATAAAAAATCAGTTTAATGAACTGATTCAAGTCATGGAAAAACAAGGTGCCATTATTAAAAAAATAAAGTTAGATCAAGACTTAATGAGAAGTATTTTACCTACATATTACTTGATTGCAAACTGTGAGGCGACAGCAAATCACGCCAATTTAGATGGTGTTCGATTTGGGGTTCAACAAGAAGGGGCAAGCGCAGAAGAAGTGATGGCAAATTCCAGAACAGCGGGGTTTGGATATTACCTCCGTCAACGATTGATGGTTGGAAGTTATGGATTATTTGTAGAAAACCAAGAAAAATTATTTAGAAAAGCTCAACGGGTTAGACGTGTCTTGGTGGATGCACTAGCTAAAGAATTTAAAGAGATAGATTGTCTTGTGGCACCGGCAGCACCCAACATTGCTCCAAAAGTTGATGCTGAAAGCACAGAGATGATGACAGATGAAGTGTTGATAGCGGACAACTTTATGATATTAGGTAATTTTTCAGGCTATCCATCAATCACTTTACCGATGGGATTTGTTGAGAATTGCCCAACAGGAATAAATTTAACATGTCGTCCTTTCGAGGAAAGTGAGATGTTTAATATTGCGCAAGCGTTCGAAAATGAAACAGGGTTAAAAGACCAGGTTGCGGAGGTGAAATAGATGGAATACGATGTAGTTATAGGGATTGAAATCCATTGCGAATTAAAAACCAAAACTAAAATGTTTTCTGGTGCCCCTTGTCAATTTGGGGCAGAAGTTAATACGTGCGTGAATGAAATTGACCTAGGACATCCTGGAACATTACCTAGTGTCAATAAGGAGGCAGTACGTAAAGCATTGCAAGCCTGCATGGCTTTTCACTTAGAGATAGATCCATTAGTTCGCTTCGATCGAAAAAATTATTACTATTCTGATTTACCAAAAGGCTTTCAAATTACCCAACAATTTCATCCGTTAGGACAGGCGGGTTATGTTGTTGTTGAGGTAGATGGGGAAAAGAAAAAAATTCGAATTAATAGAATTCACATGGAAGAAGATACAGCAAAACAATTTCATATGGAAAAAGAAACATTGATTGACTTTAACCGCTCTGGAACACCACTTATAGAAATTGTATCTGAGCCAGATATGACTTCTGGAAAAGAAGCAGCAGCGTATGTGGAATCACTTCGTCAAACTCTTTATTATTTAGGAGTTTCTGATGTCAAGATGGAAGAGGGATCAATGCGGTGTGATGTTAATATTTCACTGAAACCAAAAGGAGCAACAGAATTTGGAGTGAAAAATGAAATTAAGAACCTGAACTCCATCAATAATGTACAACGAGCAATTGAGTTTGAAATAGATCGTCAAAAAACGGTATTAGATGCAGGAGGAAAAATCGAACAGGCAACAAGACGGTTTGATGAAGCCTCAAAAACAACGGTTGTGATGAGGTTAAAAGAAGGGGCAGTGGATTATAAATTCTTTCCAGAGCCTAATATTCCACCAATTCGTTTAGATGAAGCATGGATTAAAGAGATTGAAGAAAACCTACCAGAGCTTCCTGAAGAAAAGAAAGAACGCTATGAAAAAGATTATCAACTTCAAGGGAGTGAATGTGACTTGCTCATTAACAACAAAGAGTTAGGAGAGTTTTACGAAAAGGTTATGGAGCATACAACAAGCGCTAAGTTGGCGTGGAATTGGGTGGCTGTTGATGTTTTAGCCTGGTGTAATAAAACAAGTCAAGAAATAAGTGCTGTAGAAAATATAGCGCCAGAGCTTGCGTCACTAATTTCATCAATTGAAAAACAAGAAATCTCTGGAAAACAAGCAAAGGAGTTGTTTCCTGAAATGATGGGTGGCAAAGTAGTACAAGACTTAATTGAGTCTAAGGGATTAAAACAAGTGAGCGATACGGGTCTACTGCAAGGATTGGTGGAGGAAGTACTAAATGAAAATCCTCAGTCGATTGAAGACTATAAAAATGGAAAAGATAGAGCTGTTGGATTTTTAGTTGGACAGATTATGAAAAAGTCAAATGGGCAAGCAAATCCAGGGCTAACGAACAAAATGGTAGTAGAAGAGCTAGGAAAACGTATAAAACAGTAGCAAAAAAGCTAGAAATCTTGTAATATAAAATAAGAAGTGGGCAAGGAGAGAGATACAATGTCACAAAATAAGAAGAAAACAACAAAAAGGAAAATGGATTTAACAGGAAAAATCATTTTAATTGGTGGGATTATTATCCTTGTACCTATATTGATTTTTGGGTGGATTCTTATATCTGCAAGCTTAAGCACAGGAAAACCGATTTTTGGGAATCGCTATGATGGTGATTTAGACCCTGCTATTACCTCAGCTGAAATAAAAACAATTGAGACTTCTATTGAAGGGTTAAGTGGGGTGGAATCGGCATCTGTTAACTTAATCTCAGCAACTTTAAGAATTACAGTGGATGTGGAAGATTCAGCAAACGAAGAAGTGATTAGAACTAAATTGGATGAAGTCTATAATGCGGTGACATCAACGCTGGCAGTAGAAACTTACTTTACATCAACTAGCACGATGAGAATGTATGATTTAGAAATTAATATTCACAACTTACCAACATCAGAAAGTGCATCGGATTCCTTTGTGCTTGTGGGGCGTGTGAAAAATGCAATGATGGCAGAATATGTTGATCAATTGTTATCGGAGCCCAATGATGCAGAATTAGCACAAGAACTTCGTGATGATGTTGAAGCACGACTAAATCCAACAGCAACTCCTGATGATGAAATGACAGTCGGAGGATTGGATGATGGAAATGAGGCAATACCAGAGGCAACACCAACACCGGAAGTAGAGGGTGGAGAATAAGGAGCAAGTCTCCTTTTTTTATCTTTTATCTTATAGAGAAATAGACTATAATTAAATTAGTAGAAAAAGGAGAAGAAATAATGAAGAAAATTTATTTTGCATCACCTCTATTTGATGAAGCAAGTCGAGATTGGAATAAAAAAGTAGTTGCTGTAATTCGTGAAAAATATGATGTTCAAATTTATTTACCACAAGAAAATTCTGAAATTAATGATAAAAGTGATGACAGTGCCGAAGTGACTTCACTGGATATCTTTAACTTGGATACCAAAGAATTAGTTGCATCAGATATCTTGATTGCGAATTTAGATGGCGGATTAGAAATTGATTCAGGAGTTGCTTGTGAAGTGGGATATTTTGCAGCATTGTGCGATCAAACCCCTAGTAAAAAAATTGTGGGACTTATTTCTGATGTTCGCTGGAATGCCACTAATGGAGCAGTAGGAGAACAACATGGGGTTTATAAAAATTTATATGTTATTGGGGCTGTGAAAAAATATGGGATGTTAATTGAAAATGATCACCAAAACTACACCAATAAAATTATTAAAAGCTTGGAATTAATTCTGGATAAAAAATAAAAAAGAGCGAAAGCTCTTTTTGTTAAGTTTGTGTAATTTAGCGATTCAAACAGAATAAAAGGTGCTATAATAAATAAATTAAGGGAAAGAAGGAAACGATGTGACTAGACAAGAATCGAAGCTAACAACAGGGGTTATTTGGAAAAGTATTTTAATGTTTACTATTCCGCTTTTATTAGGAAACCTATTTCAATTACTTTATAATACAGTGGATTCTATCGTAGTCGGCCAGTATGTAGGTAAAACAGCACTGGCTGCGGTAAGTGCTAGTACACCACTGATTAATTTGATTATTGGGTTTTTTATGGGGCTGGCAACAGGGGCAGGAGTGCTTGTGGGAAGATGTTTTGGTGCACAAAAAGATAAAGAATTATCGGTTACAGTCCACACATTTATCACGATTGCACTTGTATTTGGTGTGATTATAATGGGAATTGGATATTTTTTATCTGGCTGGTTTTTAGAATTAACTCAAACTCCTTTGGATACTTTGGCGCAAGCAACTGAATACCTTCAAATTTACTTTTTGGGAATTATCTTTGTGACAATATACAATGCTGGGACTGGGATTTTGCAAGCAACAGGGGATTCAAAAAGACCACTTTATTTTTTGGTTTGTGCTAGCATCATTAACATTGTCTTGGACCTTGTGTTTGTTGTTCAATTTAATATGGGGGTTGCTGGGGTAGCATGGGCAACGCTTATTGCTCAAGGCGTGTCGGCAATTTTAGTAATCATTACATTATTAACAACCAAAGAAAGTTATCGCTTGGAGATTAAAAAAATTGGGATTGACGTGCCGGTGTTGAAAGAAATTGTTCGCATTGGAATTCCATCAGGACTTCAAAATATGATTGTTTCTTTTTCAAACGTTTTAGTACAAGCATATATTAATGGCTTTGGATCTGCTGCTGTAGCAGGCTTTGGATCAGCACTTAAATTTGATAACTTCATAGCCTTACCAATTAACAGCTTCTCTTTAGCGATTACAACATATTGCTCACAAAATATTGGTGCAGGCAAAATGGAAAGAGTACGCAAGGGAGTTAATAGCACATTAAAGATGGCATTAATATCCATTGTTTTGCTAGGTGTACCGATTTGGATTTTTGCAGATGAGTGCGTAAAAATATTTGCATCTGAAGCTGAGGTAATTCAAGTTGGTGCAACCGCGATGAGAACAATGATTCCGTTCTACATTGGACTTATTTTCCATCAAGTGTATTCAGGGGCATTGCGTGCAAATGGAATTACTTTAGTCCCAATGGCAGTATCTATCGCAACACTAGTTGTTTCAAGACAGCTTTTCTTGGGCTTTGGGATGCCGATTTTTAACACAATTAACCTTGTTGCATGGGGATATAGCGTGACATGGACAATGGCTGGAGTAATGACGTCGCTGTTTTATCATAAGGCAAATTGGCTTAAGAATTAAATTTTATATGAAATTAAAGTGATTTTAGTGTAAAATAAAGGAAAGAGTTGGAGGTAAAAATGAATAGAATAAATGATGAATTTTTAGAAATTGATGACTTAGAGTTGGATATTGAGAAAAGAAAGAAGTTAATTGAACAAGCAAAAGCAATTAATTTTGAAGCAGCAGATCAGCAAATTTTAAAAGAAATATCAGAATTGAGACGACAATGGAGAAGAATTTCTTCGATGGATTCAGCTTATGAGCAATCGCTTGAAGAGGAATTTGAAGGATCTTTGGATGTTTTCTTCGCCAAAAGAAGAGAAGAGTACAAAGAAAATGCCAAGGCAAAAGAAGAATTAATTGCCCAAGCAAAGCAAGCGGCTAATTCAACGGATTGGAGTAAAACCACAACATTGATGTCAGAGTTGATGGAGCAATGGAAGATGGTGAAAACAGCGGGACATGAGGAAGATGATCGGTTGTGGGAACAATTTAATGGAGAACGTCAAAAGTTTTTCCAAAGAAAAGAAGATAATTGGAAGAAGCTGCAAGATCAATTCGCAAATGCTAAAAAGGTAAAGGAAGCATTAATTGAGGACGCTAAAAAATTGGTGAGCTCTGACGATTGGAATGCGACAAGTAAAGTGTTCCAAGAAATGATGGCACAATGGAAAAAAGTGGGCAGTGCAGGACGTGAGCATGAAGACAAATTGTGGAAAGAATTTAATGAAGTTCGACAACAATTTTATGAACGACGTGAAGAATACAACCAACATATGAAATCAGTTGAAAGCGAAAATGCTTCAAAGAAAAAAGGAATGATTAAACAAGCTCAAGAAATTTTGGAAAGAGCGGAGTATTCTAAAGAAGATACAGCAGCTATGAAAGATTTAGGTAGCCAGTGGAAGGAAATTGGGTTTGCTGGAAAAGACAATGAAAACAAAGTGTGGACAAATTTTAGGGCATTGATGGATCAATACTTTGATAATTTAAAAGAAAATAGAGATCAACGTCATCAGGAGTGGAGAAATCGGATGCTTGAGACAAGATTAAGAAAACAAGAAATGATTGCTTCACAAAAAAACCAATTAAAACGCATGCAAGAAAATATGGTTGGAATGATTAGTGAGAGAGCGGTTAATGAATTGAAAGAAGATATGGAAGATAAAAAAGAGTTTATTAGTCAATTGGAAGCAGAGTTAGACGATATTGATAAGAAGTTAGCGGAATAAAAGGAAAGCCTTATGATAAATAAGGCTTTTGATATGATGGAGGAAACAAGATGATTTCATTAATCGTTGCGATGGATAAAAATAGGGTGATAGGTAATAGGGGGGAAATGCCTTGGGTTATTCCAAGTGAACTGAGTTACTTTAAAGAGGTAACTCAAAATACAAGTGTTGTGATGGGAAGAAAAACTTTTGAGACAATTGGTAAAGTCTTAGATGAAAGAGAGAACATTATAGTGACAACAGATAAAAACTATAAGGTACCACGATGTAAAGTCGCAAACTCATTGGCTGAAGCTTTCTCTATGGCGACAAAAGAAATTTTTGTCATTGGTGGTGCATCTATTTATAAGCAAGCCATTCCTTTTGTAGATCGTTTTTATATAACAGAGATTGAAAAAGAGTTTGAAGGCGACACCACTTTCCCTGAAGTTGATTTAGAACCATTTGAAAAGAAAGAAATAAAGCGAGTAACAAGTGGAATTCCCTATACTTGCTTTGTGTATGAGCGAAAAATAAAATGAAGAAAAGATTAAAGCAAATTGGAATCTTGATAGTAGGATTAATACTTATCGGAGTGGGTGCGTTCTTTATTTATACTCAAGATTATTACCACGCAGATGAGATAGCACAAGCATATTTTGAAAGAGGAATTGATGAAGGAAAATACACGGTTTTTTCATCAGATAGTGAAACAAGCATAGGGTTTATTTTTTATCCTGGAGGAAAGGTAGAAGAAGAAGCGTATGCACCATTGATGCAAATGTTGTCAGACAAAGGAATAGAGACCTTTTTGTTTGAGATGCCTTTTAATTTGGCAGTATTTGATATTAATGCTGCAACAAATGCTATTGAAAATCACCCTGAAATAAGTCAGTGGTATATAGGTGGACACTCTTTAGGGGGAGCGATGGCAGCGAGTTTCGCAGAGAAAAATGAAGACCAAATTGCGGGGTTGATTTTACTTGGAGCATATCCAAGTCAACCAATGCTATTACCTACATTAATTTTAGTTGGTGAGCATGATGAAGTGATCAACAGAAAGAAATTAGAGGGATTTATAGTTGATGAAATCGCAGGTGGAAACCATGCATTTTTTGGATATTATGGGGAACAAAGTGGAGATGGAACCGCAACAATAACAAGGGAAAAGCAACAAGAAACGACTACTGATGAAATTGTTAACTTCATCAGTAGCATGGAGTGAGTTATCACTATTGTTGAGTTGACTTAATGTACATAATAAACTAAAATAAATATGGTAATATTTAGGAGGAAAATTATGAATAATGATGAACAAAATTTTTTATCCATCAGTAACCTAAGCAAGAGCTTTGGTGGTGGAAAAAAAGCTTTAAAAAGAGTAACTCTTCAGTTAAAATATTCAGGTGTTGTTGGACTGTTAGGACCTAACGGTAGTGGGAAAACAACGCTAATCAAGGTGTTGAATGGATTGTACCATAAATATACAGGCGAAATTGAGGTTAATGGAAAACCGCTGGGGGTATATAGCCGCAAAGCGATTTCATATTTACCAGATGAAGTTTATTTTTCGGAATGGATGTTTGTAAAAGATATCGTGAAGTATTTTGATGATCTTTATGATGATTTTGATAGAGCAAAAGCAGAGGAATTGTTAGAGAGACTAGCGCTAATGCCAAAGATGAAAATTAAAACTTTGTCTAAGGGGATGAAAGAGCGGTTGCAATTGGTTTTAGTTATGAGTCGTAAAGCGAAAATTTATATTCTTGATGAACCAATTGGAGGGGTAGATCCAGCCACTAGGGAATTAATTTTAGAGATTATTATTCAAAATGCACAAGCGGATAGTTTGGTATTAATATCAACGCATTTGATTAGTGATATTGAAACCATATTTGATGAAGTTATTTTCTTAAAAGAGGGAGAAGTTCTGCTTCATAAAAACGCAAAAGAACTGGTTGAAGAAAGCGGAAAATCCATTAATGAAATTTTCAAGGAGGAGTTCAAATGTTAAAATTAATTAAACATGAAATTTTAGGGGCGTATCGGAGTTTGGGTAAAATCTACTTAGTTGGAATTATCCTTTCTATTGTGGGGGCTATAGCAATTGGAGATTATAATGCAAGAGCGACCGAAGATCTTCAAACAATGATTTTCCTCCTTACCATGTTAGGGGTTTTGGGAATATTTGTTGCTATTTACGTTTGGATCATCACAAATTTTTATCGCTCAATGTATAAAAAACCAGGATATTTAACTCTGACATTGCCTTATGATGCTAAAACCATTCTAGGATCAAAGTTAATCGTTTGTTTTATTATAGGGGTGATAACTGGAATATTTGCCACTATTTGCATTATGATTTTTCTGTTTCCACTATTAAGATATCTAATCATATCATTAAACGAGATGGGGATGAATGGCACAGAGTTGTTTATGTTGATAGTAGAGGGAATATCATTTTCAAGCACGTTTGCTATCCAAATGCTCAATGGATTTGTTACTTCGGTGCTTTCATTTATGTTCCCATTTGCATTAATGACTTTTGTTCAAACACAGCTAACTAAAAAGATGCGCTTTTTGTGGGGGCTTGCATTTGTCGTGGCGACCACATGGCTGAGTGGAATTATTTATAGGTACATCATTTGGCCGATGGTGTCAAGCTTGTCAGGGATTAAGATGACTGAAGTACTTAGAGACATAGCGACAACTGAAGTGGTCAATAATATAGCGGGAGTTAATCTTTATTTAGGGGTAGAAGCATTGGTTGGCGTTATTTACATTGCTATTTTATTTTTTGGTACAGTCTATTTTATCAATCACAAAATCGAGTTGGATTAAAAAAGTGCTAGAATTTCTAGCGCTTTTTCTTATATAATAAATAGAACAAGAGAAAAGAGGAATGACTATGGCAATCATGGATGTCAATTTTTATTCAACAAGTTTAATGAGGACAGTAACGCTAAAAGTTATCTTACCAGTCGACAAAGCAAGAGGAAATAAAAGAGCGGAAACAAAACAAGAACCACTAAAATGTTTGTATCTGTTGCATGGGATTTTTGGTGATCAAGGAGATTGGGTAAGTAACACAAGGATAGCGCAATGGGCTCAAGAAAAAAATCTAGCGGTGATTATGCCGGCTGGAGAAAATCGGTTCTATATTGATCAAGAAGCAGTTGATGAAAAAAGAGGAAAGTTTATTGGAGAAGAATTAGTGCAAGTTACTCGGCGGATGTTTCATTTATCAGAGAAAAAAGAAGATACATTTATTGGTGGACTTTCCATGGGTGGTTATGGAGCATTGATAAATGGATTAAAATACAGAGATGTATTCGGTGCAATTGTTGCATTGTCAAGCGGACTTGTTATAGATCAAGCATTGCAATCAAAGTACACAGAAGAAATTCCATTTCGCAATCGCCATTATTATGAAAGTATATTTGGTGATTTAGAAAAGTTAAGTGGCAGTGACAAAGACTATGTTCATTTAGCTAAACAAGCAAATCAATCGGGCGAGTTTCCGATGCTGTATTTAGCCTGTGGAACAGAAGATTTTTTATTGAATGAAAATCGTCGGTTTCATGCTATTTTAGAAAAGATGCAACAAGAACATGCCTATGTAGAAAACAGTGGTTCACATGATTGGGAGTATTGGGATAAGATGATAAAGAAAGCACTGGAATGGTTGCCACTGGAAAAATCGACATTTGGAACGGGTAGCGGACGTGTTCAAGATTAGTGAGATGAGAATGCTCAAAGTAGCAGGTGTGAGCCAATTGGAATTTGAAAAAATAAAAAAGCACGCAGAACAACTGCATGTGGAATGTGATTTTATTTATGAAGATGATCTAAAGGGCAGTGTTAGAGATTTATTTATCAAGCAAGAAAAAGTTGGTCAAGTATTGATGGATAGTGCTGTGCTACTTTTTAGCCAAGTAAGTCGAGATGAATTAGTGCAGCTTGTGAAACTGTTGCAACAGGATGTTGAATTTGATGGAGCTATCGGAGTTGTTAATGAAAATAATGCACAGTGGACACTTCATCATTTATTACAAGAATTAGAAAGAGAACATCAGTTTTACGCCCTTTTAGATGAAATTCAATGGCGAATGAAAGAGTTGGAAGGATTAGAACTTGCAAACTTGAGTGATGATCACAAGAAAGAGTTGATGGATGCATATCTGTTTTTGCAAAATCCTGTTGAGGAAACAAAGGCACAATATCATTTGAGCAAGTTAAACGAGTTGATAGAACTATTATACAAATTAAAATAGTACATTAGCAATCTGCTGAAAAAATGCAAAGGCAGTGCATTTGTGCTATTTTTACATTAAGGTAAGAGCGAATGGAAGACATCGGGCAACTCATGAATTTTGCGTAGAAGCGTTAAGAGGATGGAGAACTGTGAAAACAAAATACAGTCAACAAACAGTATTTTATAGTATATTGTATTAATAATATGAATAGTGTAAAATTTATGTATTAAGGAGATGCAGAGATGAAAAAAATTCTAGTGGATAAAAGACTTAATTTACATATACAAAAGTGTGAGAAATCAATTGATAAATATGTGGAAGAAATAAAAACATTAAAAGGGTTTCTTGATGAAATTGAAGGATATGAGGCAACAGGAGCATATGTTGAAAATGTGAAAGAATTTGCATCGCAAGGATATGAATACTTGCAAGCGGAGATTAGCTATTATAAGGAGTATATTGTGCTAACTAAAAAGATTATTGGAAAATATGTAGAAATAGACGAAGAGATGTCGAGTGAAATAGGAGGTTTAAGTGAGAAATGATATACACAGCAGAAAAAAGTTTAGTTGATAGCGATAGAGATAGTGCAGCCTTAGTTGAACAAAAAATAAAAAATTTTAAAAGCACGTATAATAAAAAATATAATGACAAGTTAGAAGAAATTATGCAAGTTTTTAAGCAAGCTGCAAAGAGTTTCTATCCTAGTAGTAAAGTAATGGAAAATTTGTGCAGAGAATCTATAAATCTGCTTTTGGATGAAAAGCAAGAAGAGAGGCAAGGAGAATGGGTTTTACCGAGTGATTTATTTATACATGATTATTTTAATGATGACTACACCATGTTTGAATTAAACGGCGATAAGGAAAAATTGGGGACAGCATTAGAGACAGCAGCGATATCATCTTTAGTTTTTGAGCAAGGTGTACAGATGGACTTTGAAAGTTTGTATTCAAATGAAACAGATTCTGAATTTAATTTTCTTGGTAAAAAAATTATCAGAGACATTATGTTGGCAGATAAGGCGAGTTATTTTAGCTTTTCGGAAGAGCTATCGAATACAATATTTATAGTACAAGAGTTAGAAGCGAAAGTTGCAGAAATAAGCGGGTATAAGTCCAATGGAGAGAATACACTGGTAGTGGCAATTTTAGAGTTGGATGAAGCCGATGAAAAGATAAAAAAACTTGGTGAAGATAGGGATGCCAGTATTTTTGATGCAGCAAAACAAGAAACAATATACCCTATTTTATACAATACACAAGAAGAAGAGGGAGCGTATTTAAATGGGATCAATAGATATGTTCAAGAGCTTTCTGCTGGAAAGTTAAATGGATTTGAAGGGTCTCTTTTGTACAATATAGGAGAAATGAAAGATGAGGTAGTAAGATTAGGCGAAGTTCATACAATGATGAATGACTACAATGATGTGGTAAGTGCGGTGAGAATTCATGCTGACGATTTAGCGTATGATATTAAAGTATTAGTCGAAGAATTGAGTGCTGTAGAATTTGCATCAACAAAAATGACAATGGCACAGATAGTTGATATTACAAAGAGAAATTATATAAAATCGGGAGAGTTGGACTTAAGTTTGTTTGAAGATCAAGGGTTTCGCAATAATGTTTTTTCGGAAGATTGCAAATTTATGGAGAATGCGGAGCAAAGGGCATTTATAGATATCACATTTGATATGGGAGTTTTGCCGGATGGCATAGATAGAAGTATGGTAAATATAGAAAACATAGACCAATTTTTAAGTCTAGAGAACGTTGATCAAGGACAAATGTTTGCCTATTTAGAAAAATTAGGAGGACATAGCGATGAGGAATTGGAACTGGTAAAACAAATAACAAGCTATGCATCGGGGATATTTGCAAAGCAAGCAGAGCAAGGGATTATAAGTGAAGATCAACTTTATTTAGTGAATAGAGAGTTTGCAATGGTCGGAAGTACGGCAGAGATGATAAAGAACTGCAAGTTTCAAGAGTACATTGTGAACATTGAGTATAGTACATTAACAGTAACGCTTATAGGAAAAAGAGAAGAAGTTGGACTGTCTGAGGATTTCCAGCAAGAGGGAGTTTTTGCATATTTTGAGAGCAATAGAGATTATAGAAAACAAAAAGAAGAGATGAACAGAGGATTATTGCTAAACAATATTGATGCAGAAATAGATGAAATATCACGCAGAATAAATAAATATGGAGTGGATGTAACGATGTTAGTTTTACAAAATCAGGGGGTGGATGTTGCGACTTTAATTGCTAAAAAAGTTGGGAGGGAAGCACTGGCAAAAATGCTAGGAGTTCCGCTATCACTTGCAATAGAAATCTATGACTTAGTAGTATTAATGCAAGAATTGGAAAAGGATAGAGAAGAGCTAGCAAAATTAATTGATGAAAAAGATGTAGTAGAAAATAATGATGCATATGATACAGCAGGAGAATATGACGATGCAGGACAATTAGACTTTTCAATGGGAGTCATCTTTAACGAAATCGGTGGGCAGTATGTAGAAATTGCAGTTTCTGACCCTCTATCAACCATTTCATCAGCAAAAACAATGTATTCAATCAATGATGCAGCAATCTTCAGCCAAGGGAAAGGCACAGAAGGCGAGGAAGAAGCGATGCAAGCATCCTATGAAACAGCAGTGGCGAATGGAGCATCAATATTAGATGAAGAATATTGGAAATCACAGTATGCTTACTCAATGAGTTCATACAACGAGCAACTGCAAGACATGAGAGAAATGAGCTTAACAGAGCTCGTTGAACGGTACGAGGAGTGTAAGCAAATATTTGAATTAATAGACTCAATCTTAAATATAATTTGAACATAAAAACAGATGGAAAAAAACAAAAATTAAAATAAACCATAAAAGATTTTGGAGTAAGAAAATTTTGTTCAGTGAGTGGTTATGAAGTTGTGTATAAAGTACAAAATTGTGAAGGGGCACAAAAAGGGTGTGATATAATAAAATTATAAGTAACCCGAAAAAAAAACAAGAAAACAAGAGCAGGAGTAGTTCTAAAAGGAGAA
>JBKECT010000004.1:0-15483 GCA_047974855.1 Anaerorhabdus sp. | reverse complement strand
GAGATAATAAAGGTGAAATAAATTCTTAAATTAGTATGAACAGGGATAAAAATAGAGCTAATTGCAATTTTTAAAGCGATAAAGATAGCGATTAAAGTTAGATATTTCAGTGATTTTAAGTTTTGAATAGATTGTTTTATCATTGTTTTCTCCTTTTTCCATCGTGTGAAAAAAGAATCACAACCCTGGAAGGTATGACGACACCGCAAGATATCTTTTCGTCTATCACCTCTTCCACAAGAGATAGCACTTAACGCATCGAAATACAAGGCTACTATAAAAGAAAAAAGTGGGGTTTGTCAAGAGTCATACTTTATAAAAATGAGAAAATAGGGTAAACTAGAAGTAATGGAAAAGAGGGGTACAATGAAGATAGTTGTGTCAATTAAAGACTTGAGTTGGATTGAAGAAATGAAAGAATTGGCTCATGTCATTGTTTTATCGGATAAGTTTCATGGGACGCAGAGCGCTCATTGTTTTTCTTTGGATGAGATAAAAGCAGGTATTGTGTTGGCACAGGAAAGAAAATTGTTAAGTGCTGTGTTAATGAATAGAATGTATGTAGATAAAGAATTAGAACAAGCAACAGACTATATGAAAGAAATTTGTGAGTGTGGAGTGGACTGGATTTACTACCAAGATCCAGCAATCTATATGATTGCTCAACAACTTGGGTACCTAGATAAGTTGGTGTATGATCCAGATACACTGCTGACTAATTATAGAGATGTTGCATGGATTATGAAACAGGGGATAAATCATAGTGTCCTTTCAAAAGAAATCACCTTGGATGAAATGCTTGCGATTTTAAAAGAGGTAGATGGACCAAGTGAGGTTATAGGATTTGGTTATTTGAAGTTATCAACATCTAAACGAAAACTAGTTCAAAGTTACTGCGATGAAATTCAAATCGAAAATACATTATATAATAAGCGTGATGGTTATATTGTAGAGTCGACTAGAGAGGGCAAGATGCCAATTATTGAAGATGAGCATGGAACGCATGTGTTTAGTGATCATATTCTGTGTGCCTTAGAGGAGAGCTTTCAACTTAGCCAAGCAAAACTAGCCTATCTGCGAGTTGATAGCATTTTTCTGGAAAAGGAAATGATAATGGATATACTTCAAGCACTTAGAGCGATTGAGTGTGGTGAAGATAGTGTGGAAGTTGCAGCGGTGTTTCAAAAAAAATATGATGATATGCCCCTTGGCACAGGGTATATGCATCAGAAAACAAATTTAGTAAAGTAGGGATAGTATGAGGAAGACAATTGAGTTATTAGCACCTGCGGGTGATTTAGAAAGAGCGAAGATTGCGATTCGCTTTGGAGCCAATGCAGTTTACCTTGGTGGTAAGCGTTTTTCACTTCGTTCAAGAGCATCTAATTTTGGAATGGAAGAAATTATAGAAGCATGCCGTTATGCAAAAGAGTATGGAGCTCACATCCATGTGACCATCAATATGATTCCACATGATGAAGATTTTGAAGGGTTAGCAGACTATGCAAAAGAGCTACAAGATGCAGGGGTAACAGCAGTGATCACTGCATCAGAAGCGATGATTCATATTATTAAAGAAGCAGCCCCACAATTGGAAATTCACCTTAGTACCCAACGGACGACAACCAACAGTTTAGCCACTCAATATTATCAACAAATGGGGGTGGATCGTGTAGTGCTTGCAAGAGAGTGTTCCCTTGAAGAAGTTAGAATGATTTGTGATCAATCACCACTGGATATTGAAGCCTTTGTCCATGGGGGAATGTGTGTTAACTATTCAGGGCGTTGCACCTTAAGTAATTTAATGACACTCAGGGATGCTAATCGTGGAGGGTGTGCACAATCGTGTCGCTGGAGATACCACTTGTATCAAGGAGATACAGAGCTAAGCAAAGAAGAGTGTTTATTTTCGATGAGTTCTAAAGATATGATGGCAGCAGAGGTGGTGTACGATTTAATGGTGGCGAATGTTGCATCTTTAAAAATAGAAGGAAGAATGAAGTCAGGATATTATATAGCCAGTGTTGTCAGCACTTATCGAAAACTGATTAGTGAGTTAGCGAAAACAGAGAAACCTCTTTCAGAAGAGCGGCTAACTTATTATCAAAATGAGTTTTCTAAAGCTGAAAATCGTCCTACATCAATCGGATTTTATAAAGGACTGCCTAATGCTTCATCACATCTGTATGATGTTAATGGTGCTGGGGTTACCCATTTATTTGTAGGTGTTGTATTAGCATATGATAAGCAAACAAAACAAGCACTGGTTGAAGTTCGGAATGTGATTAGACCAAATGAAAAACTAGAAGTATTTGGTCCACATTGTGATAACCAGCAGTTTATCTTAAATGAAATGCGTGATGAAGATGGTGGAGTGATGGAAATTGCAAACCAACCGATGAGAAAAATTCAATGTGAAATTCCGTTTGAGGTGGAAGTGGGGGATATGATACGGAGGTGTGAAGAATGAAGTTTGAAGGGGCATTAAGTACCAAAGCAATTTTACTGGCTAAAAAAAGAGTGGTCGATGTAATCTATATTGATGAAGAAAAAAAAGATAGGAATACTGATTTCATTCTTCAACAAGCTCAAAAACAAGGGGTAGTTATAAAAAGGGTACCACGGCATGAAATAGATGAGCTATGTGATGGGAAAACTCATGGTGGAATTGTCTCATTTGCACAAGAAAGAAAGTATCAAAGTTTGGACAGTATACTAAAACAGAAAGGTGAGCATTTCATCTGTGTGTTAGAGGGAATAGAAGATCCATTTAATTTAGGTTATGCACTGCGAACATTATATAGTGCTGGTTGTCAAGGGGTTATTCTAAGGGAAAGAGATTGGTCTTTTGCAGAAGGGGCAATTGTTAAGTCCAGTGCTGGAGCAAGTGAGTATCTAGCATGGGTTTCAAGTAGTGATATTGCAAAGGATATTCAAAAGTGTAAGGCAAAAGGATGCAAGGCGATTGCGGCGATGCGTCAGAATGCAGTGGATTATTATGATGTGGATTACACAGGATCTTTTGTGCTAGCTATTGGTGGTGAAATGAGGGGGCTAAGCCGCTCTGTTTTAAGTGGAATAGAGCAAAATATAGTTATTCCTTATGCTAATGATTTTAAAAATGCACTAAATGCATCCAGTGCAGTAGCGGCACTTAGCTTTGAAGTAGTTCGTCAAAGAAGAAAGGGTGTGAAGTAGTGGAGATTACATCAGTTCAAAATACCAAAGTAAAACAATGGGCAAAACTACATACTAAAAAAGGGCGGGATGAGGAAGGACGTTTTCTTATTGAGGGAGAACATTTAATTCAAGAAGCACTGCAAACTGGGTGTGTGGAGACGATTTTAATTCAGGATGGGTATCACACAACGCTGGATGTGTGTGCTGATTATGTTTGTCATGAACAAGTGATGAAGAAACTGAGCAAAAATCCTTCAGGTTGTCAAATGATGGCAGTATGTACTTTCCCAAAGCTAGAAATCAAACAGAGTCAACGATTAGTTTTGTTGGATGGGATACAAGACCCAGGCAATATGGGGACAATCATTAGGACGGCACTAGCCTTTGGGTATGATGGTGTGATTTGTTCTGCAGATTGCGTGGATTTGTATAATGAAAAAACAATTCGTTCAACGCAGGGTGCACTATTTAAAATTGCGGTAAAAAAAGTAGCACTAGACCAAGCGATTGCAAAATTAAAAAATGAACAAGTTTCTATTTTTGCAATGGCGTTAAATGATGAGGCATTGCCTATGTCAAGTTGTGATAAACCAGAAAAACTTGCGATAATATTGGGGAATGAAGGGCAAGGAATTTCTGATGCAATTCTTGAAAAAGCAGACCAAAGTGTGAAGATTGAGATGAACCAATTTGATTCATTGAACGTGGCAGTAGCAGCAGGAATAGGATTGTACTATTTTAAAAAATAAAAGGGAAGAGATTCCTTTTTTATGTATACAAACAAAATGAAAATGGTATAATTAAACTAGAAAGTGAGGAATGAAAATATGGGATTTATTAAAGCATTTACAGGAGCATTGGGAGGAACATTTGCAGACCAATGGCTTGATTATTTTGTACCACAACAGGGAGTACCAGCAACAGCGGCACTATTTCCTGTTGAAAAGTCAGAGACAAACAATGGGCGTGGATCAAATACAAAGGGATCAGACAATATTATTTCAAATGGTAGCCGTTTTGTAGTTCCTGAAGGAACAGCGCTGATTTTAATGCAAGATGGTGGAGTAACAAACTTTATTGCAGAAGCTGGGGGATATGTTTATCAAAGTGATGACCCTAACTCAAGATCTTTCTTTGCAGGAGATGGAATTATTGCATCAACTCTAAAAACAACATGGGAAAGATTTAAATTTGGTGGACAACCTGGAGCACAACAAATGGCAATCTATGTCAACATGAAAGAAATTCCTAATAATCGATTTGGAACTTCATCAGAAATTTATTGGGATGATGCTTATTTAGGAGCACAAGTTGGTGCGATTACTCGTGGGGCGTATACCATGAAAATTGTGGATCCAATCTTGTTTGTAAAAAACTATGTACCAGCTAAATATTTAGGAACTAGTGCACCAGTTTTTGATTTTGCAGATTTGAACAATGATGCAGCGACTCAATTATTTACAGAGGTTGTTTCAAGTTTATCTGGAGCATTTGCTCGCTACGTTCAAGATCCAAGTAAAGGAAACCGCATGAATAGCATTCAAGCAGACCAAGTTGGGTTTGCAAGTTCATTATCTGCAGTAGTAGAAGATGGCTATAAATGGAAATCAGATCGTGGATTAGAAATTGTTAAAGTTGCACTTGAAGCAATTGAATATGATGAAGATACAAAAGCATTACTTAGCGATGTTAAAAAAGCAGATGCACTATCAGGAAACCGTGGCAATTCTTTCATGCAACAGGCGGCAGCACGTGGAATGCAGGCAGCTGGTGAAAATGAAGGTGGAGCTGGTATGGCGTTCATGGGTATGGGAATGAATGCAGCTGGCGGAATGATGGGAGCAATGCAACAAACTGGAACATCAACACCACAAGCACAAAATATCCAAGGACAAGCGCAACAAGCAACAACAGAAAACCCTTATACAAAATTGGAAGAATTGAAAAACTTGTTGGATAAAGGAGTTATTTCTCAAGAAGAGTTTGATGCAGCAAAAGCAAAAGTTTTAGGATTGTAAGCGATGCAAGAAACCAAGGAGAATGAAGTAACTGCGCAAGAAAAAAATACAGTTATTAATGTGAATCCAAATGCAATTAATGGACAAGATAAATGTCCAAGCTGTGGATCGACAGATATTTCATTAAATCCTGCAACAGGACTGCTACGATGTAATTTTTGTCGTCATGAACTGCCTGCTGATCTGGTCCAAGATCTTGATTTAGCAGGGCTTGAAGGTGATAATACAGGAATGGGTGCACAAGATATAAATGGTGATGCTCAAGACACAATGATCACATTAAAGTGTACTAGCTGTGGAGCTGAAGTAGTTGTGGATACAAAGGAATCAGCACAGGCTCGATGCCATTGGTGTCGTAATTACTTGTCAATTAATGAACAAATACCAAATGGAGCAACACCAGATGCAGTGCTACCATTTAAGATAACAAAAGAAGAAGCAAAAGAAGCGATAGAAAAGTTTGTAGGGAAAAGAACCTTTTACGCTTTACCTAAATTTAAAAAAGAATTTAAGTCTGAGAATATTTTGGGAGTGTATTTTCCGTATTTGTTGGTGGATATACGAGCACAGGCGAAATTTTCTGGTGAAGCTGAAAAGTTAATACGTCAATATTTTGTGAGAAGTGGAAAACACACGGTGACCTACTATGATGCGGACTTGTATAAAGTGAGTCGTAATTTTGAAATCTTAGTTGATGATTTAGCGATAGAAGCCAGCAAAGACAAGTTAAGCTATACAGCGACTAAAACTAACAACATCATCAATTCAATTATGCCATTTGATACAGAGAACTGCGTTCATTGGAACGCAAATTATCTGAGGGGATTTACTTCAGAAAAAAGAGATATTAATAAAGCATCAGTACAAGATACAGTTAGTTTACAATTGGAAGATGTCGCACGCTTTGGGATTAATTCAACACTTGCACAGTACAATCGAGGTGTTCGGTGGTCAACTGTTTCTGTAGATCTTGTGGGACAACAATGGAAAGCAACTTATTTACCTGTGTGGTTATATAGTTATCAACAAGAAAAAATGAGTGGGCAAATGATACATTACTTGGCGCTCAATGCAAGAACAAAAGAAGTGATGGGTTCTGTTCCACTAAACACATTTAGGCTATTTATGGTTTCAGCTAGTTTAGAAGCCCTTAGTGTTTTCTTTTGGTGGATTTATCTGATTGACCAAGATGCAGGGTGGATAGTGATGACGATTGGATTTATTTATTACGCTCTCATTTATGCTCGCTATCGCAATTCAAATGTTCGGCATTATCATGAAAAAGAAACCAAAAAAGAAGTGAAGGATGTCCAAGGTGAAGATCATTTTTTAAGCCATCGTTATCGACTTAGAAGCAGTAAAATTCAAGGAGCCAATAATCATGATGTCAAAGGAGCTTCTGGAAAAAGAGGGCTCTCTACACAAATTTTGGAATCATTGGATGGACAAAATGATGATGGACAACCATTTTTACCATAAAAAAGTTCAGAGCAATCTGAGCTTTTTAAGTGGTTTGAAGCAAATCGATAAATTTAAGAGAAGCGATAGAGAGTGACTTTCGAGTTAAATAAGCATAGCCCATTTTTCTTTTTGGAAGTGGTGGTTGAACATTTAGCTCAAAGACTTCTTTGCGATTAAGCGATTTTTGAGAAAACTCTTTGACAACACAAGCAACCCCAAATGATTCTTTAACGCAGTCCAAAAGTAAACTGTGGGCACCAAGTTCCATATGCGGTGTTAAGCGAAGTCCTTGCTTAGCGAATTGCTTTTCTAGGTAGGTTCTAGAGGTGGAGCTGCCTTCCAATAAAATAAGTGGTAGCTTTGCAATATCCTTATAACTATAGCGTTGTGTTGAGGGGTTTCTACCGACAAAAATATCTTGAATTGAAAAACACTCATGAAAGCTAATGGATTCCTCGTTTTCTGGAGAGCTCATAAAGCCTAAATCAATTTGTCCGGTTTTCAATAATTCACGGACTTCAGAACTGGTTCGGTTGATTACTTTTATAGAGACAAGGGGGTACAATTCATGGAATTTAGATAAGAAAGGGGTAAGGAAAAACTCACTAAAGCTATCTCCGGCTGCTAAGGTGAGGGTACCTTCTTTAAGGTCTTGAAAGTTAGAAAGTTTGTTTGTAGCGGTGGTAATTAAGTTTAAAGCATCTTGAGTATAGCTGTAGAGTAACTCCCCCTCTTGAGTTAAAGAAACCCCTTTGGAATGCCTCAAAAATAAAGGAACTCCTAATTCTTTTTCCATTTGTCTGATTGTCTGGGATATCGCTGGTTGGCTAATAAAGAGATTTCTAGCGGCAACAGAAAAGGAAAGTGTTGCGGCGACTTCATTGAATATTTTGTACTGTTCAAGTTTAATGTTTGTCATAATCTCTCCTTATATCAAATTTATTAAAAACTAATTTAACTTATATCCAGTTACAGTTTATAATAAATGAGGAGTTAGTGCAACTCATAAAGGAGAATAAAGAAATGACAAGAAAAGTTGGAACAGTATCCATGGGAATTCGTTGCCCGATTATTCGTGAAAAGGATGATATTGCTAGCATTGTCGTGCAGAGTGTTTTAGAGGCTTCTAAAAGTGAAGGGTTTCAACTGAGAGATCGTGATGTGGTTGCGGTAACAGAATCAGTAGTAGCTAGAGCACAAGGAAATTATGCATCTGTTGAGGCTATCGCAAATGATGTTAAAGCGAAGTTAGGTGGAGAAACAATAGGAGTTATTTTCCCTATTTTATCTCGCAACCGTTTTGCAATGCTGCTTAAAGGAATGGCAATGGGGGCAAAAAAAGTGGTATTGATGTTGAGTTATCCAAGTGATGAGGTTGGAAATGAGTTAGTTTCTTTAGATAAATTGGATGCTGCTGAAGTTAATCCTTATAGTGATGTATTGTCATTAGAAAAATATAGAGCTTTATTTGGTGAAAATAAACATGAGTTTACAGGGGTGGATTATGTTGCCTACTACGAAGAATTGATTCGCAGCACAGGGGCTGAAGTAGAAGTCATTTTCGCAAATCAAGCGAAGACTATTTTGAATTATACAAAAAACGTGATTAACTGTGATATCCATACACGCTCTCGTACAAAGAGAATTTTAATGGCTAATGGAGCGAAAGTGGTTTGTTCACTAGATGATTTGCTTACAGCGAGTGTTGATGGCTCAGGATATAATGAACAATTTGGTCTGCTAGGTTCAAATAAAGCAACAGAAACGACGGTAAAACTATTTCCACGTTCGGAATGTAAAGAGGTAGTCTTAGATATTCAAAAACAAATCTTAGATCAAACAAAGAAGCATGTGGAAGTAATGGTTTATGGGGATGGAGCATTTAAAGATCCTCAAGGAAAGATTTGGGAACTTGCAGACCCTTGTGTATCGCCTGCTTTCACAGATGGGCTGATTGGAACACCGAACGAGTTAAAACTGAAGTATTTAGCAGATAATGATTTTAAAGATTTATCAGGAGAAGATTTAAAGAAAGCGATTGAAAAAAGTATTAAAGAAAAAGAGGGAAGTCTTGTCGGAAATATGGCATCACAGGGAACAACACCACGCCAATTAACTGACTTAATCGGATCCCTTTGTGATTTAACTAGTGGATCAGGAGATAAAGGAACACCAGTTATTTTAATTCAAGGGTATTTTGATAACTATATTACAGAATAACAGAGAGAAATCTCTGTTTTTTAATACTAAAATGTAAAAACTTACATTTCATGTAAGTTTTACAAATTAAAGATTGTTTAGTATAATTAAAACATAAGGAGGAGCATTATGAATTATATAGTATTGATAGGTATTGTGATTATTGTTATCGGATTTGCCTTGAAACTAGATGTTTTAGCCGTTGTCCTAGTTTCAGGAATTGTGACAGGGCTTGTTGGAGGAATTAATTTTTTGGATATCCTTGCAATTTTAGGAGAGTCATTTGTAAAGAATAGACTAATGTCCATCTTCTTAATTATATTCCCAGTTATCGCTATTATTGAGCGGTATGGATTAAAAGAAAGATCAGAAGAGTTAATTGGACGCATTAAAAATGTTTCAGGAGGAATTGTATTATCTCTATATATGGTGATACGTAGTTTGGCTTCTGCATTTAATGTTCGTATTGGAGGACATGTTCAATTTGTTCGTCCTTTGATTTTACCCATGGCATCAGCTGCGGCAGTAGCTAAAAAAGGGTCTGACTTAACAGATGCAGAAGATGAAGAGATTAAAGGACTTTCTGCAGCTGTGGAAAACTTTGCAAACTTTTTTGCACAAAACTGCTTTCCAGCAGCGAGTGGAGTTGTCTTGATTCAAGGAACGCTGGCAGGACTTGGATATGATGTAACAATACAAAGTATCTCACTTGCGGCTATTCCAATAATGGTAATTACAGTGGTATTAACCATTATTCAAGTTTATTTATACGATCGTAAATTGGTGAAAGGAGGATCACGCTAATGAGTAACTTTTTATTAAATGTCGCACCAGAAATTATTTATGCTCTGTGTGGACTTGTCAGCGTTGATGCTGCATTTCGCGGACTAAAGCATGAGAATGTAGTTAAAAGATTGGGAACATTTGTTTTCTGGTTCTTATTGGGAGTTATCTTCATTTTAGGAAATAAGATTCCTTATCCAGTAACAGGAGCACTTCTTTGTGTAATGGGTGTACTTGCAGCGGCTAAAGTTGTTGTAGCAGGAACATTTAAAGAAACAACAAAACAAGAACGAGTTGAAGCTAATAAATCAATTGGTAGTTTAATCTTTATTCCAGCTGTTCTTATTGGAGCAGTTGCGGCAATTCTGGCATTTGTTAAGGTTGATGGAGCATCACTAAATGGAGCGGTGATGATTGGCGGAGCATGTCTTGTAGCTTTAGGAGTTGCAGTAGCATTATGTAAGCCAAATATTAATGAGACACGTGAAAATACAAGCCGCTTACTAATGCAAGTAGGAACAGCGTGTTTACTTCCACAGCTTTTAGGAGCACTAGGATCAGTGTTTACAGCAGCGGGAGTTGGCGATGTCATTTCTGGTATTATTTCAATGGGATTTCCAAATCCAGGAGTATTGACAGGTGTTATTCTTTACTGTTTAGGAATGGTTATTTTCACCATGATTATGGGTAATGCGTTTGCGGCATTTGCGGTTATTACAACCGGAGTTGGGGTACCATTTGTCATTATGCAAGGAGGAGATCCAGCGATTGTTGGGGTTTTAGGGATGACTTGTGGCTATTGTGGAACCTTAATGACACCAATGGCGGCAAACTTTAATATTGTGCCTGCTTCTGTATTAGAGGCAAGAAACAAGTGGACAGTAATTAAAGCTCAAGCTCCAATGGCACTAATCTTAATTGTAATTCATATCGTATTAATGCTAGTACTAGCATTCTAAAGGAGGACTATAATAAATGAAGATCTTAGTAACAGGGTTTGATCCATTTGGAGGAGAAAAGGTTAATCCAGCGATAGAATCAGTGAAAAAACTTCCGGATGTGATTGAAGGTTGGGATGTGGTTAAGTTAGAAATTCCAACCATTTGTCATCAATCATTAGAGGTTATTGACAAGGCAATCCAAAAAGAGAATCCAGATGTTATTTTATCAATAGGACAAGCTGGTGGAAGAGTGGATATCAGTGTAGAGCGAGTTGGGATTAATTGCGATGATTGTCGAATCCCAGATAATGCAGGGCAGCAAATTGTGGATGAACCGGTATATTCTGATGGACCTGCAGCTTACTTTTCAACGCTACCAATCAAAGCGATAGTGGAAAATGTGAAGTCGAAAGGGATTCCAGCATCTGTATCTAATACAGCAGGAACCTTTGTATGTAATCATGTCTTATATGGTGTCCGTCACTTAGTTGAAACAAAATACCCAGGAAAAAGAAGTGGATTTATTCATATTCCGTTTCTTCCTGAACAAACACTGGATAAAAAAAATATGCCAAGTATGCCCTTAGAAATGATAGTAAGGGGTCTAACTGCAGCAATAGAGACCATTGTAACACAAGAAAAAGATATTAAAGTGGTGGGTGGGGAAACTCATTAATGAAAATATTTGTTTATGGAACACTTAGAAAAGGAATGAGAAATTACAATACATATCTACTAGGAAGAGTATCAAGTCATCAAGAAGCTTATGTGAGGGGGAAACTTTACTCGATTAAAGGAAAAGATTACCCAGCATTAGTAGAAGGAAACGATTTGATTCTAGGAGAAATCTTAGACATTGATGATGATCAAAATCTCTTGCAGGAGCTAGATAAAATGGAAGGTTATAATGGAGAAGGAAATCTTTCTAACGAGTACAATCGTCAACTGATGAGCATTGTGGATCAAAATGAAAATTTCTTGGGAAATTATTTCGTGTATTGTTATAACATGGATAATCCGACACAAAAGGATTTGTTGGATGAAGTCATTGAAGAGAATGATTATTGTCACTATTTAGAAAAAATGGGAACTGTGAGCTAACACGGTCCCTTTTTTGTGGTATAATAGATAAAATTGGAGGAGAAAGCATGACAGATAAAATTATTGTTTTGGATTTTGGTAGTCAGTACAATCAACTCATTGCAAGAAGAATTAGAGAATTTGGAGTATATAGCGAACTTCACCCTAATACGATGACATTAGAGGAAATAAAAGCGTTGGGAGATGTTAGGGGAATTGTATTTAGCGGTGGGCCAAATAGCGTCTATGATGACAATGAAGCACTAGATTGTGATCCAAAAATATTTACATCAGGTATTCCGCTTTTGGGTGTTTGTTATGGGATGCAGTTAACTCATCATGTACTGGGTGGTGAGGTAAAGTCATGTGAAACTAAAGAGTATGGGCGAGCTGATATTGTGGTGTCTAAACCATGCCTACTTTTAGATGGACTTCCTGAAAAACAAGTGGTGTGGATGTCTCATGGCGATCAAGTTTCAAAACTAGCGCCAGGGTTTGAAGTTAATGCATCATCAGCTACCTGTCCTTTCGCAGTGGCCAGCAATGAAGAGCAGAAGATATATTCGGTGCAGTTTCACCCAGAAGTGCGAAACTCAGAATATGGTTTAGATATGCTGAAAAACTTTGTGTTTAAAATTTGTGGAGCAACTAATAATTGGAGCATGAAAAACTTCATTGATGAAGAAGTATCTAAAATCCAACAACAAGTTGGATCAGATAAGGTGTTATTAGCACTTTCAGGGGGAGTAGATTCATCAGTTGTAGCTGCCTTGTTGCACCGTGCAATAGGTGATAACTTATATTGTATGTTTATTGACCATGGACTTCTTCGTAAAGGAGAAGCACAGGGAGTGATGGAAATGTTTGGAGAAAACATGAAAATAAACCTCACTAAAATTGATGCAGCAAAGCGATTTTTAGATAAGTTAAAAGGGATTAGTGATCCTGAGAAGAAAAGAAAAATTATCGGGAATGAATTTGTATACACATTTGATGAAGAGGTGAAAAAGTTAGCTCAAGGTGAAGAGATTAAATGGTTAGCTCAAGGAACACTTTATACTGATGTGATTGAAAGTGGAACGAAGACAGCGCAAACAATAAAGTCACATCACAATGTAGGTGGACTTCCAGACGATATGCAGTTCAAATTAATTGAACCACTAAACACTTTATTTAAAGATGAAGTAAGGGCTCTAGGGATTGAATTAGGACTTCCAGAATCGATGGTATGGAGACAACCATTCCCAGGCCCTGGGCTTGGTATTAGAGTTCTGGGAGAGATTACTGAAATGAAGCTTGAGATTGTAAGAGAGTCAGATGCTATCTTGAGAGAGGAAATAAAAAAAGCCGAGCTAGAAAGAGAGATTTGGCAGTATTTCACTTGCCTTCCAGATATTCGATCAGTGGGTGTTATGGGCGATCAGAGAACCTATGACTATACAGTTGCAATTCGTGCTGTAACATCGATTGATGGCATGACAGCAGATTGGGCTAAAATTCCATATGAGGTACTGGACAAAATATCCACAAGAATCGTAAATGAAGTAAAGCATGTGAATCGTGTGTGCTATGACATTACGTCTAAACCACCAGCAACAGTAGAGTGGGAGTAAGAAATAACCCCGTAAAAACCTTGAATTTATAAGGTTTTTACGGGGTTTATTTTTGTTTTGATATTAAATTGATATTAATTTACTTATATAGAATAATCAAATATAATTCTATAATAACTTAAAAAATAATAAGGAGATGAAACTATGCAAAAATCAAAATTTATTACAGCAGAAGAAATGTCAAAGGAACTAGGTGTATCTAAGCCATTTGCCTACAAAGTAGTACGTCAACTAAATGATGAACTAAAATCAAAAGGATTTATGATTGTATCTGGTAAGGTTAGTCGTATTTATTACGAAGAAAAATTTTATGGAATAAAGGAGAGTGTTTAATGTCAGCTTATAAAGACAATAAAACTGGAAAGTGGTATGTATTCTTTTATTATCGTGATTTTACAGGTAAGAATAAAGGTAAAACGAAGCGTGGGTTTGAAACTAAAAGAGAAGCATTAGACTGGGAACGTAACTTTAAACAAACTCAATCAGGCAACCTCGAGATGTCTTTTAGAGAATTTGTGTCAATCTATCATGAAGATATAAGACCACGACTAAAACATAATACTTGGCTTACTAAGAAAAATATTACCGATAGCAAAATAATGCCCTACTTTGCAGAGCAACAAATTAATAAAATTAGACCAGCAGACATAATTAAGTGGCAAAATATAATGTTAGCTTACAAAGATGAAAAAGGAAATCCATTTTCACCAGTCTATCTAAAAACCCTACATAATCAAGTTTCAGCAATTTTTAATCATGCAGTTAGGTTTTACAGTCTTACTGAAAACCCTGCACAAAAAGCTGGTAATATGTGCAAAGAAAAAGGCAAAGATGCTAAGTTTTGGGTAAAGGAAGAATATCTTGCTTTTTCAGATGCAATTATGGACAAGCCAGTATCCTTTTATGCTTTTGAAGTTTTATATTGGACTGGTATACGCATTGGAGAACTACTTGCCTTAACTCCTAGTGATATTGATATTGAAAAAGAAACGATAAATATTAATAAATCTTATCAAAGACTAGAAGGTAAAGATTATATTACAAGTCCAAAAACTGAAAAGAGCAACCGTATTATTAAAATACCTGACTTTTTAGCAGAAGAACTTAATGAATATATGAATACGTTATATAAAATTAAGCCTAATGAAAGAATTTTTGAAATTACAAAGGGATATTTACATAATGAGATGACAAGAGGTTGTAAAGTTTCAGGTGTAGAACGTATAAAGCTACACAGCCTTCGTCATTCTGCCATCAGCTTACTTATTGAATTAGGTTTTTCGGCTGTAGCTATTGCAGAACGTATGGGTCATGAATCTATTGATATAACTTATAGATATGCTCATATGTTTCCGTCAAAACAAGATGAAATGGCAACAAAATTAAGTATAGAAAGGAATGATGTTTAATGTCCAAGAAAGTTTATGACAGAAAAAATCGTTGGCGAAGTAAATCCGTAGGTTTTAATATGTCCCCTGGCGAAGTTGAACATTTAGATAAACTGGTTGCAATATCAGGCTTATCTAAACAAGATTATATTATTTCAAGGCTATTATGCAGAGATATTATAGTACAAGGCAACCCAAGAGTTTATAAAGCCTTACGTAATCAACTAAACGACGTCTTAGTGGAACTAAAACGTATTGATGGATTGATTGAGGGAGTTGATGACGAACTACTTGAATTAATTAAAATGATTACTATTACATTAGACGGACTAAAAGAAGAAAATAAAAAAAGCCCTTATCCCGCAAGATAAGAACTCAATTAGTTAGAAATAGCTCGAAACTATCTATAACCTCAACAACTATATTTTAGCATAGTTTCTTGCTTTTTTCAATTATGAAAGGAGCAAAAATGACAATAAATAAAAGGTGGTGTATTAATGGTAAATTACATTAATTCTATCACAGTTAAATTGCAACAATTAAATGTTAATGAAAATCCACGCTATCCTTTAAATGATATTGGAATAGCTAGATTATTTTACGATATATACAAAGAAAAAATATGTTATGTGCCTGAATCGAAATCTTGGTACATATTTGATAATCAACGTTGGGTCAAAGACAGTGCAATGGGTATTATGGAACTTTGTAAAACTTTTTCAGAGAGTTTTTATAAATATGCAGTATCTCTACCTGATGATACAGAGTTTATAGTAAAGTACGCAACCAGTTTACATGGTCGCAAAAAACGTGAAAGTAT
>JBKECT010000036.1:0-7966 GCA_047974855.1 Anaerorhabdus sp. | reverse complement strand
ATATGGGATTACTGGGAGATATAGAAAACAGAGACGAAATAACCATGGATAACTATAGGGACTATATAACTATAGATAATTATAATGAAGAAAAAGTAATTAGTTATTTAGAAAACCCAGGGATAACAGATGCAAAACTTGGAGAAATGATGAGAGCAGTCAGCTTAATTTCAGAAGAGTATGCACTGCAAGCTCTAAATGGGGAGATCGGCAGTGAAGTGCATGAAAGAGTGATGGGAAGTATGGTCTACACAACCAAAGCAGCGGATATGTTAAAAATGATAGAAATGCGAGACCATATTTGTAACATTGAACTATCTGCAGCAGGAGTCATTATCAACTATAAGGAGCCTTATATTGCATACGAGCCTGTTTACTTTGGTGGGAGCCACGTGGGAGAAAAAGAAGTTACTCGCTATAGAGAATATGAGCAACACGCCCTGTTTTATTACCCTGGGAGCAACGATGTGTATAGTGAAGGAAAGAACGCGCTGAATATCGAGTACCTGAAAGAAGATATCGCCAATAGGATTAGTGAATTGGATAAAGAAATATCGAAGTTATCCATGGGGGCGATTGGAACAATAGGAGAGTATGGAACAGTAGAAGGACTAATAGCAAAGCTGATGGAGGAGGCAGATCTAGCGGCAGCATTCAGCGGAGTGCTGGTTATTAGAGATTTGTATCGGCAATGGGAAATGCTAAATGCATCTCAAAAGGAGCTAGAACAAGCCAATGAAGAAATGAACATAGTGAATCATAATAATTCAAGTTTAGATGCCGCAGCAAATTCAGAAAAGAAGCAAATTTCATTTGAGCAAGGGTCAGTCTATAAGGTTATAGGATCACAAGTGGTGGAGCTCGGAGTGAGTGCGCCAATAGCAAATGTCACCACAGCCAAAACGATGAAAGCAATCGATGAAGCAGCAATCATCAGCCAAGGGAAAGGCACAGAAGGATATGAAGAAGCGATGCAAGCATCCTATGAAACAGCAGTGGCGAATGGAAGCTATGACAGTTATGAAAGCTTTTCACAATCATATGGCAGTTTTGCAGTAGACAATGCAGAGCAACTGCAAGAGATGAGCGAGCTGAGCTTAACAGAGCTCGTTGAAAGGTACGAGGAGTTTAAAGGTGCATTAGGGGAAATAGATGATAATTTGAAGATACTAGGATACTAAAACCAATAAAGGAGTGAAATCATGAAAAAACTAGAAAGGTGGACGAATGATGAATGTTGATAGAATAATTAAAGAAGAGGGTAGAGTTGTTGTCTCAATTGATAAGACAAAATATAAAAATGATGATGTTGAAATTCTTAGAGTATGGTATCCTGACCAATATAAAACGATGAAACTAATAGAAATAAGTGATGATGAAGGATACATTAACTATCATTTTGGTTGTTCAATGATGAAGGAATTTAGCACTCAAGCGATGACCACGTTAGAAAAGTTGATGTGTGCTTATAGCCTTTTTCAATATGAAACGCTGTTTACTCAGGGGTACCAAGTGTCATTTGAAACGCAGAACATTTTTCTAGATTGTGGAAATAATGTGGAAGTATTATTTGTAGAAAGGGTTGACTTATATGATGGAGAATTTCATAAGGAAGATTTTTTCACACAGTTAAAAGCAAGAATTCTTTCAATGTTTACACGCTATAGTTTTGGCGAAATTATGGGAGCCAATTTTAATTTAGCCTTTAAGACAAAGTTTGAGCAGTCTGTTTTGGAAGCAGAGAACGTTACTGCTTTACGTTTGATTGTTGGTAACTATATTGATGAAAAGAAAGCTGAACAAGATGATAACTATGTTTTTGTGACTAAGAAAAGCTTTATATTATATCGGATATTGACGTTTGTGTTTTTATCGTTGTTTGTCGTGATTAGTACGTTTTCAATTTTTAATTATTTTGGAAATATAAAAGAGCTAGAGTTTGAAAACAGACTATACAGCTATTTTGTACAACGTGATTACAATGGAACAATTACATACTCACAAGGAAATAAGTTAAATAAAGAACAGAAATATATTGTAGGGTATTCTGCTATTATGACATTGTCTTTGGATGAAAGTAAAAAACAAGTTATTTTATCCACATACAATCAAAATGTGAGCGAAGCTATATTGGAATACTGGATGTATATTGGCTATGGAAATTATAGTGAAGCTGCTAATCGTGCCAAAGCATTAAATAATTCAGAGTATACGTTGTATGCACTTAGATTAGAAGAAAATAGATTGTTGAACACTGACTCTATGGATGGAACGGAAAAACAACAACAACTGGAAAGTGTTCGTAGCGAGATTGCGAAACTGGAGGAAGAATTAAAAGTTGTGGAAGAAGTTGTTGAAGAGGTAGAGATAGTGGAAGATACTGACGAGGTGTCTACGGATGAGTAATCGTTATTTAGTTGTTATATATGATAATAGAAGAATGTTCTTTTCAATGGAAAAAGGGAATTTTTCTATTGAAAAGGATTTTGGAGAGGATGTCATTTATTCATCATCATTTTCAAATTATAAAATTGAGTTTGGGGATCAAAATTATTCCCTAAATGGTGAAACAAATGAATATGATTGCGTATGTCGTGATGGAGAACGGAACATTTTGGTTAGGAAGAATGTGACTTACAATTCTTATGATTTTGTAGACAGTATCGTTTTTGGGAATGATTCAAATTGTGATATTAAATTAAATCTTGTGAAACCGATTTTAATAAAAAAAGATGGTGATAATTTTTATATTAATGGGAATGAAGAATTGTTTTTAAATGGGAAATTAGTGAGAGGTAAGAATAAAATTAGTAGCGGAGACTTTTTGTTTTTAGGAGGAGAACTTATTTTCTTTGAAAGGGATAGCATTAAAATAAGAAGTTGTATTCCTTGTGCGTTAAGGAAGTCATTGGAAAATCATAATAAAGTGAATTATGAAGCATACCATCGCAGTCCTCGATTCTACCATATGATGAACAGCGACTCTGTAAAAGTAGATGGCCCTCCTGCAAAACCTCAAAAAGGAGATAGAACACTAATTAAATTGATTATTCCTCCATTAATGATGTCTGCAGTAACCGTTGCGATTTCAATTCTTATTGGTAGAGGGATGTTTGTGTTACTTTCTGTTGCTGCAACAATAATGTCGATTGTACGGTCGGTCTATTCTTACTTTGATCAAAAAAAGAAATTCAAAATTGATACAGAAAGAAGAATTGAGAGATACCAACAGTATTTAACTCGAAAGAGTATTGACATTAACTTGCGTGTTCAAGAAGAGGTAGATGCATGTAACTACCATTTGCTGAAACCTGTGGAAATTATACAGTTAGCATTAGATGGCAGTCGTAGGATTTTTGAAAAATCGACAAGAGATAATGACTTTTTAGAGGTAAGGTTAGGAAGTCAGACAAGAAAACCATTATTTAAATTGGACTTAGATGGAAAGAAAATGATGGATGAAGATGACGAACTCTACGATATGGCAAAAAATCTGGTAAGTGAGTTTGATTCTGTGTCTGGGGTAGGGATTAGTATTGATTTGAAGAAATGTAATGTTGGGATAGTTGGTACAAAAGAGTTAGCTGTGCTGATAGTCAAACAATTCCTGTTAGAGATTATGACATTTCATAGTTATCACGATGTGCAATTATTGACGATTTTTGATCAAAGGCAACTAGCTGAATTGGAATGGTTAATCTACAGCCCTAGCACAAAACTTGAGGGAATAAACATTCGTGGTCTAGTGTATACAGAGGTATTGCGCGATCAAATACTCGGATCATTTTTGCAGATATTAAAGGATCGTGAACAACGTCATAAGGAGAATAATGATTTAGTTTTTGCGCCACATTATATTGTTACGATTTTATCATCAAGTTTGATTGGAGAGCATCCAATTAGTGAATATTTCAAGCAAGATTTACGTCATTTAGGAGTAAGTATCATTATTGTTGAAAATGAAATAGAAAGCTTAAAAGAAAATATTCATTCTGTTGTCGAGATATATTCTAAACAAAGAAGCAGACTGTTAATTGACAATGGAATTTACAGCCGTAAAAATTTTGAAATGGATCAACTACCAACTGATGAAGAGCTACTAAATCATGCAAGAATATTGAAAGGATACAATCATGTTGTTGGTGTTGAAAACGGACTTCCAAAAACAGTTACATTTCTAGAAATGTATGAAGCACACAAGGTGGAGCAATTAGAAGTTGCACAGCGTTGGGAAATGAGTGACAGTACTAAAACATTAGCAGTTCGTTTAGGAGTAACTGGAGATGACTATGTGGAGTTGAATTTACATGAAAAAGCTCATGGACCGCATGGATTAGTAGCAGGGACAACAGGAAGTGGTAAGTCAGAGATTGTACAAAGTTACATTCTATCATTAGCAATTAACTTTAACCCTCAAGAAGTATCGTTTTTATTAATTGACTATAAAGGTGGCGGGATGGCAAATCTATTTTCTAAACTTCCGCATTTGATTGGAACAATTACAAATCTAGATCGTGATGGAAGTATGAGAGCACTTGCTTCGATTAAGGCGGAACTGAGGAGAAGACAAGAGATATTCTCTGTACATAAAGTAAACCACATCAATCAATATATTCGTCTTTTTAAACAGGGTGAAGCTGAAGAACCAATGCCACACTTGTTTCTGATATCGGATGAGTTTGCTGAACTCAAGTCTGAGCAACCAGAATTCATGGCAGAGCTGGTATCTACAGCACGTATTGGTAGATCGCTTGGTATACACTTAATTCTGGCTACACAAAAACCAAGTGGTGTAGTGGATGCTCAAATATGGAGTAATTCAAAATTCAAACTGTGTTTGAAAGTTCAGGATGCGGCGGATAGTAAAGAAATGTTGAAAACAGCAGATGCAGCACAAATTGTTGAACCCGGACGTGCTTACTTGCAAGTGGGTAATAATGAAATTTATGAATTGTTTCAGTCTGCATGGAGTGGAGCAGACTACTATGGAACTGAGCAAAATCAAAACTTAGATAAGCGTGTCTATGTCATCAATCGGCTTGGACAGCATAAACTAATTACAAAAGATTTATCTGGCATACAACCGAAAAGTAAAGTAGAAAAAGTTCCGACAGAACTTGAGGCTATTGTGGATGAAGTAGGCAAAGTATACCATAAGCAGTCTTTAAAAAAAGTGAAACCAATTTGGTTGAAAGATTTAGAGGAAAGATATTATTTAGATGACTATGTGAAAATAGATTTTAATCAAAACAAGCAAAGCGTCATGCTAGGTAAGGTGGATATTCCATCACAACAACTTCAGCTAATATATGATGTTGAATTAGAAAAAATGGGAAATATAGCAATACTAGGAAGTAGTGGGTATGGGAAGTCTTTTGCAATGATGACAGCTCTTCTATCTCTAGTGTCTAGAAACAAGGCGAGTGATGTTTATGCGTATGTTCTAGATTTTGGAAACAACTCACTGATAAATTTGAGAAATCTTCCACATGTGGCAGATTATATAACTGTAGATGATGAAGAAAAGTTAAGTAAATTTAATATTGTATTGACAGAGCTTGTAGAAGAGAGAAAGAAAAAGTTTGCAAGTGTTGGAGCAAATCATATTTCTGTATACAACAGAATGGTAGAGAAGAAATTACCTAGCGTAATCATTGCTTTAGATAATTATGACGTTGTTAAAGAAGAATATTTGGAATTGCAAAGCTTGTTGAATAAATATTCAAGAGATTGTACAAGCTTAGGAATTTATTTTATGTTTAGTGCATTGAAACTTGCAAGTTTTAAAATGTCGATGGTAAACAACTTTAAAACACGAGTTGCGCTATATGGACTTGATAAATATGATTATGGCAATAGCATAGGCAAAAGCGAATTTTTACCTAAAGAGCAGCCGGGAAGTGGGCTTGTTCGGATTGATGGAATACCAGCTGTAATCCAACTCTTTTTACCAGCAAGTGGTGAAGATGACATTTCAATGTTGAAAAATTTAAATAGCAAAATTGCGACAATCTGTAAGGAGTATGACGGAGAAGTTGCATCTGGGATCAAAGTTGTCGGTGGAGCGCTTGCACCAGATGATTTGCTGAAAAATGAAACTCTTCAAGAGAATGAAATTATTCTTGGTTTAGATTATGAAACGGCAATCGAAGAGAAAGTATTATTGAAGCAATATCCATTGCTTCCAATACTGTCGTTACCAGAGTATGGAAAGACCAATGTGATTCGATGGATATTAATGCAAGATGTTAAGGATGGAGTAGTGTTGGATGGAAGTACTCATACATTAGCGACATACAAAGAAAAGTATCCTTATTACTCTTTGGATAAAAAAGAAGAATTTCTTGAAGCATTAGATAGTGGAGTACTCCATGAGAAGATTATTATTACCGATGCAGGGGATGAATTTATATCGGCGTATGATGCGGCTAAAACGGCAAGAATTTACAATGCAATACAAGAGAATACACTTCATCTTGTTATTGCGATTAATGCGGCGACCATAAAAGCTAAGCCTAATCCACTGACACGTATGATCAGAGAACAAGGAATAGGATTAGGGCAATGCCAACCCACAGATTTGCCGTTTATTACAATAACAACACAGGATAGAAAAGAAAAAGTTAAACTTGGCGATGGTCTTTGGGTTAATGCGCTTGGCAAGAAAAAAATTAGAATACCTAAGGTAGAGGAGAAATAAAATGAATACAATAAAAAAAATTGGGGTTATATTACTATGTGCCATTGTTCCTGCGATAATTTATTCGCAAATCCCTAGAGCGGATGAGCAAACAAAACCGATTGAAGAAACGAAAGTCATTTTGGTAAATCAAGATGAAGGAGTGACAATAGATGGGGTCCATCACAATTTTTCACAAAATTTAATTGATGTGTTTATTGAAGAAAGTGATTTTGATGCCGTTACAACAAATTACACAGATGCGATGAGTAAGTTAGAAAATAACGAAGTGATGTATATCATTGTTTTTGAGGCGCAGTTTTCAAAAAAGGTAAATAACTATGACACAGAAAACCCTGAAGCGGGTGTGGTTCAATATTATTACAATCACACATACAATAACAATGATGGAAAGAATGTAGATATCGAGAATAATCGCAGCCGTATTTTTACACTTTTACAAGATGAACTTTCACAGGTTTATATGAAAACGATCGTTGCAGAGCTTAATGATTCAAAAAATATGTTGGCGGAAGATATACAATCAGATATAGAATTAGTTGATGATATCAAAGAAACCAGCAGCACAAATTCATCAAGTATAGAGAATCAGATCGCAAGCAACAATGAATTTGTTTCTGAACTTGACAACAATATGGGTGAGAAAATTAGTGAAGTGAATAGTGCGATAAGTGAAGCAAAAGATGTAGCAGGTGAAATTATTGATACTGCGGAAAGTGGCAATGCAAGTATAGAAGAAGGAAAAGCATTGCAAGAAAGCATGGAGACTACAGTAGAAGCGAATTACTTAGCGGGATATGATAAATATAAAGAAATTACAGATATTGTTAGTGGAGATAATGGAGTTGTGAATAAAACGATATCTGATTATATTCCTGTGTACACTCTCTATGACAATCAAAGCCAGGAAAACTTAAAAGTGCTGGAAAGCATTAACGCAATTGATCAGGAAGTTCCTAGTATGCAATGCGGAACAGCATATATTGCAGGTAACTATGGTGCGCTGAGAACATATCTTTCAAATTTAACAATGAAAGAAGTTAACTCTACAACAAAAGAGTTAGAAGAAGTAGCATTATTTGGTGCAGATGAAATTGAACAGATCATCGTGGATAGCCAAACAGCTTGTAAACAAGTTTATACAATGACCAGGGCTGAAACAAATAGTACTGTAAATGCTTCAGGGATCGAACTTTTGTATGCAGAAATCATAGAAGAGTCTGAAGGGAAATTGGAATATTATAGGAATAAAGAAGGTTTAATTGT
>JBKECT010000005.1:0-8931 GCA_047974855.1 Anaerorhabdus sp. | reverse complement strand
ACAAGTTTCATCTTCTCAAGTAAAATCAGCATCGTTGCTGCAATTTCTTGATCCGTAACTGTAATGACTTCATCTAAAAAATCCAAACAGCACGATAATGTCTTCTCTCCTGCTTGTTTGACCGCTAGCCCATCTGCCATCGTAAAGGCATCTGAAGAAACGACTGTACCTAAATCAAATGACTTCTTCATACTTGAAGCCCCTTCAGCCTGCACCCCGATAATTTTGCATTGTGGACGAAGTGTTTTAATCGCACAACTTACCCCCGCAGCTAAACCTCCTCCGCCAATAGGTACAAATACAACATCCACATCCAATAACTTCTCTAAAATTTCAAGACCGATTGTTCCCTGCCCTGCAATAACATCTTCATCGTCATACGGTTCAATAAACACTCGTCGTTCTTGCTCAGCCAACTCTTTTGCGTGCAAGTAGGCATCTTGAAATGTTTCTCCCACCAATCGAACTTCTACACCATAATTTTTAGTGGACTCTACTTTTGACAATGGTGCTGTTAAAGGCATGATGATTACTCCGTCAATCCCGCTTTTTTGACACGCTGATGCAACACCTTGTGCATGATTTCCGGCACTTGCCGCAATCACCCCTTGCTTTCTTTCTTCCGCTGTAAGACGACTTATTTTATAGGTTGCTCCTCGCACTTTAAAAGACCCCGTTTTCTGTAGGTTCTCTGCTTTAATCCATAAGTCTTTACAAATTAGACTAGCGTCAATAAGTGGTGTTGTTTCCACTACTCCCTCTAATACTCGCTTAGCATCCATTATTTTTTCAATATTCACTTTTCTTCTCCTTTAATTGTTAAAATTGAAGCTGTTTTTTCCATTATATTAACCCTCACTCTAATTGTCAATTTCCCCATACAAAAACAAAACGAACTTTCGTCCGCTTTATTTTACAATCATCAATAAAAAGTTTCCAACCCAATACGCCAATGCTATAGAAAGAGCAAAATGCAAAAGCTGTGCTTCTTTTTCTTTTCCTTTACGAATTACTTTTGCATAATCCAAAGCACTTAGTCCAATAGCACACACTAAGAAGCTCAAAAGGTAGACTCCAAATTCTAACATCTATCCATCAACTCCTTTTACTGATAACCTGTTAATCGCCCGTTTAAGTGAAAGTTCAGCACGTTTCAAATCTTCACCCACTTCTTCCCCTAGGCTTTCCTCAGCTCTCAGTTTCGCCGCCATTGCTCTTTCTTCATCAATTTCATTTTTATTTTCAATGGAATCAACAAGGATTTTTGCCACATTATCTTCAAAGTACAACAATCCACCACCAATAGCATATTCTTCCCTTTGACCATTTTCAACCGTACTCATTTTTGATACTTCCAACATCGTTACTAATGGAACATGGTTTGGTAAAATACCCATCTGCCCTGTTTGGTTTTGAACATTCAAAATTGTTGTATCCACTTCTTTATATACTCCAAGAGGAGTTACAATCTTACAATGAATCATAAGCTTACCTTAACTTCTCAGCTTTAGCCACGGCTTCAGAAATATCTCCCACAAACATAAACGCTTGCTCAGGTAAATGATCATATTTTCCATTTAGTAATTCTTTAAAGCTTTTTACAGTATCTTTTAAAGGAACATATTTCCCAGAAATTCCGCTAAACTGCTCTGCAACATTAAATGGTTGAGACAAGAAATTTCTAGCACGTCTTGCTCTGTTGACAATAATTTTATCTTCTTCACTTAACTCATCCATTCCCAAAATTGCAATGATATCTTGCAACTCTTTATAGCGTTGCAATAGGGTTTGAACCTGTCTTGCCACTTCATAATGTTCATCTCCTACAACCAGTGGATCTAGCATACGACTACTAGATTCCAAAGGGTCGACTGCAGGATAAATCCCTAAAGCTGCAATACCCCGATCCAACACTGTTTTTGCATCTAAGTGAGTAAAGGCTGTTGCTGGTGCTGGGTCAGTCAAGTCATCTGCAGGAACATAGATCGCTTGAACCGATGTAATTGACCCTCGGTTTGTTGATGTGATTCGCTCTTGCAGCTGACCCATTTCTGTTGCTAATGTTGGTTGATATCCAACCGCTGATGGCATACGCCCTAAAAGCGCTGATACCTCCGACCCAGCTTGAGTAAATCTGAAAATATTATCAATAAACAACAAAACGTCTTGTCCCTCTGCATCACGGTAATGTTCAGCCATTGTTAACCCTGACAGAGCAACCCGCATTCTTGCTCCTGGTGATTCATTCATCTGTCCATAAACAAGAACTGTTTTATCTAAAACTCCCGAATCTTTCATTTCATGGTACATATCATTTCCTTCACGGGTTCTTTCCCCGACACCCGCTACTACTGAGCGTCCACCATGCTCTTTCGCAATGTTGTGAATCAACTCTTGCATTAGCACCGTTTTTCCTACTCCTGCTCCACCAAACAATCCAATTTTACCCCCACGAGCATATGGACAAAGAAGGTCAATAACCTTAATCCCCGTTTCTAATATCTCAGCTGTTGTTTGCTGTTGGTCAAATGTTGGTGCTTCTCTGTGAATTGGCATTCTTTTCACTTCAGGACCAAGAGGAGCTTTCCCATCAATCTCTTTCCCTAGTACATTAAACATTCTCCCTAACACCGCTTCACCAACAGGAACTGAAATCGGCGACTCCAAATCAACACATTCCATTCCACGCACAAGACCATCCGTTGAGCCCATCGCAATACAACGAACACAATCATCACCCACATGCTGTGCAACCTCAACAATCAGATTCTCCGTGTCTTCTCTTGTAATTTCTATTGCATTTTTTAATGCTGGCAATAATCCATTATCATATCGGATATCCACAACAGGTCCGATAACTTGCACAATTCTTCCTTTATTTTTTGCCATTTCCATTCCTTTCTACAAAGCATCTGCTCCGCCAACAATTTCTGTAATTTCTTGAGTAATCGCCGCTTGCCGAGCTTGATTATACGCTAAGACTAGTTGATCATTTAATTCTGTTGCATTATCTGTTGCATTTTCCATCGCTAATCGCCGTGATGCTTGTTCAGCTGTTTTCGTCTGCATCCACATGCTATACACCACATTCTCAAGTGCCATAGGAATAAGTTTATCTAAAATTTCATTAGGATTAGGTTCGAATAACGTTTCAATGTGATCTGTCTTTCCCTTTATATCTGTCTTTTCAGGATAATATGGAAGTAGGACATCCAAAACCGGTTTAAATGTAACTGTATTAATAAATGATGTATACAGAACTTGTATCCCCGATATTTCATCATTCTTAAACATTTCAACTGCTTCTTGAACTAATTTTGACATCTCTTTAATGGTAATATTATCCGAACTGATATACGACTTTGCCAGATTAAAGCGTCTATTTTTTAGCCATGTCACCTGTTTCGTCCCTATAAGAAATATAGGATCTTCTTCTTTGATAAATGACTGTGCCAATTTCATCATGTTGATGTTATAGCCACCACACAATCCTAAATCACTGCAAAACATAATCGTTAATTTTTTTTCAGATTGTTTTTGTTTCAAAAACTGATTTTCAATTCCTTGATTATGATACAAGATTTCCCCAACAGTTTGTTTTAATACCGTTGCATACTCCCTGTTTTTTTCCATCAGTCCTCTTTGCTTCTGTAATTTTGAATTAGCAATCAACTCCATTGCACTAGTAATTTTTTTGGTTGCATTAATGGATCTAATTCTTTGTTTTAATTCTTGCTTCCCTTGTGCCATAGCTTATTTCCCCACCAAAGCACATTGAGTCATAAATTCTTCTAAAGCAATTTTAAGTTGTTTTTCTAAATCGTCACTAATAATCCCTTTTTCACGAATCTCATTCATAATCGCAGGTTTTTCACTACGGAAGAAACGATGGAGTTGTTCCTCAAAACTATTCACATCCTCCACCGAAATTTCCTTTAAGTAGCCTGTTTTTGCTGCAAATAGTGACAACACTTGATACTCTGTTGTTAGTGGGCTATATTGCCCTTGTTTTAATAACTCAGTTAATCTAGCCCCATGCTCAATGACAGACTTAGTTACTTCATCTAAGTCACTTCCAAATTGAGTAAACGCTAATAGCTCATGATATTGCGCCAAATCTAGTTTTAATGATCCAGACACTGCTTTCATAGCTTTGGTTTGTGCCGCTGACCCTACACGAGAGACCGATAATCCACTATCTACTGCTGGCCTAACTCCTGAATTAAACAACTCATTTTGCAAGAATATTTGTCCATCGGTAATTGAAATAACATTCGTTGGTATGTAAGCCGAAATATCTCCAGCCTGTGTTTCAATGATTGGTAAAGCTGTTAATGATCCTCCGCCTAACTCATCATTTAATTTTGCAGCTCTTTCTAATAAGCGAGAGTGCAAATAGAAAACATCTCCTGGATAAGCTTCACGTCCTGGTGGACGACGAATAAGTAATGACATTGTTCTATACGCAACTGCGTGTTTGCTTAAATCATCATAAATGATAAGTACATCTTTCCCCTGCTCCATCCATTCTTCACCAATAGCACATCCTGCATATGGTGCAATAAATTGTAGTGGTGCCAACTCACTTGCCGTCGCTACTACAATCGTTGTGTATTGCATCGCATCATGTTGACGTAGTTTCTCTACAATTTGAGCCACTGTGCTTGCCTTTTGTCCAATCGCTACATAAATGCATTTAACATCTTGCCCTTTTTGATTTAGGATTGCGTCAATCGCAATCGCTGTTTTACCAGTTTGGCGATCTCCAATAATTAGCTCCCGTTGCCCCTTACCAATTGGAATCATCGAGTCAATAACTTTCAACCCTGTCATTAAAGGTTGATGAACGCTTTTTCTGGTCATAACCCCTGGAGCAACACGTTCGATAGGACGGAATTTAGTCGAAACAATTTCATCTTTCCCATCCACAGGCTGTCCCAAGGCATTAACAACACGTCCTAACATGCCATCTCCTACCGGAACTTCAACAATTCTGCCTGTTCTTTTAACTTGGTCTCCTTCTTTGATTCCCATATCATCACCCAGTAATACAGCAGCGACATGGTCTTCTTCTAAGTTCAAAATCATCCCATATACACCGTTTGGAAACAAAATCAACTCACTAGCCATCGCTTTATCTAACCCTTGAATTAAAGCAATCCCATCTCCTATTCGAATAACAGTACCAACGTCATTTGATTCTAGTTTATCTTCATAATTTTTAATCTGTTCTTTTATGATTGCACTTATATCTTCTGGTCTAAGTTCCATTCAAGTCACCTCGTTTCCTTTAATAATTCATACTTCATTGACTCTATACTTTTCTTCATTGATAAATCAATCACTTCATTTTCTACCATAACCTTAAATCCTGAAATTAGTCGTTCATCAATTTTATTAATCAACGCACATTGATTTCCTCTTTGTAAAGAGAATGCTTTTTCAATTTCTTGAATTTGGTTTTCAGTAAATGGTCTTGCACTATAAATAATACCTTCTTCAATTTTTCTAAATTGATTACATAACTTATTAAACTTGTCTAAAATCCCATTAATGTATTGAAATCTATTTTTATCAATTAACAGCAACATGAAATTTAAAAGTAATCCATCCACTGTTGTTGAAAATGCCTTTTTCAACACCTCTTTCTTCTCTTCTTTTTCAATTAAACTAGATTGAAAAAAAACAGTGCTTTCTTTTGGGATTGATAAGCTCATTAGGTTAGCCTGCGTTTGCCATTTCACGACACATTCATTTTCTTGAGCTAATTCAAACAATGCCACTGCATATCTTTCGACCAATTGGCTCATGCTTGATCACTCATCTCTTTCACAAAACGTTCTATCGATTTTTGATCTGTTTGTTGGTCTACTTTTTCACTAATCAATTTTTCAGTCGCACTCATTGCCACACTAATCATTTCACCCACAACTTCATCACGCATTTGTTTTTTCTCTAACGTAATTTCATCACGAGCTTTTTCTAATGTTCTGTCCGCATCCTTTTTAGCTTGAAGTACAATTTCATCACGTAACTCCTTCGCTTCAGCTTCCGCTCTAGAAATGATATCTTGTGACCTGCTTCGTGCCATTAGTATTTCATCATCCGCTACTTTTTTACTTTCTTTTGCATCATTTAAATGCTTCTCTGCATCCGTAAGGGTTGATTGCATTGCTGATGATCGCTTTTCCATCATATCCCTTGCCGATGCCCATAAAAACTTTTTTACAAAATAAAATAAAATCGCCGTTGCACACAATTGTGTAAACATCGTTAATGGATTAGGAAATAACTGCTGAGCAATGTCAATATTGATCATGGTTTATTCCTCCTTCTTTATTTTATTTTTTATCCTATTTAAAAACAAACATTAATAAGAACGAAATTAATAATCCGTAAATCGCACATGTTTCTGCAAGGGCACAACCTAAGATAAGCATTGAACGAATCTTTGATGCTGCTTCAGGATTTCTTCCTACCGCCTCAACCGCTTTCCCTGCTGCAAATCCTTGCCCAATCCCTGTCATAACACCTACTAACATTGTAATTCCTACTCCAATTGCAACTAATCCTCTAGTGATATCCATAATTTTTCTCCTCCTATTATTTTATCATCTATTCTTCTTGTGGTAATTCATTTCCAATGAACACCATCGTTAATGTTATAAATATAAACATTTGTATAAACCCAACAAATACATCAAAATAAGCATGAAATATCGGGGTAATAAACGGTCCAACTAAGTTAATTTGTGTTAGTGGAATAAAGCTAAAGATCGTTGTTGATATCCATTCTGTAAAGGAGTAAATCAACGACATAATTAAAGTTCCACTGAGCACGTTACCAAATAAACGCAAACTCATCGAAATCAAAGGTGATATTCTCCCAAAAAAATTGGGAATAAGCAAAAATGCAAACGGTTCGACGTATCCCTTTAAATAAGATTTGAATCCATTTTCTTTAATACAGGTTTTTTGAATCATAACCCACGTTATCAGTGCTAAAACTAAAGTAACGCTAAAATTTTGGGTTGGTGCTGAAAAACCAAACAATCCTGTTATATTGGATAAAAAGATATAAATCGCAACTGTCCCTATATAAGGTGCTAACTTTTTAGCGTATTTTTGGTTGATAATATCTTCTACCATGTGGTCCACGGTCTCAACAAGCCAGCACCCCAGTAATACTGCGCCTGTTGGTTTTTCAAAGGGATCTGCAGCACGAATTTTTCGACTAACCCACACACATAACCCACACAACAGTGTTGTTAGTCCAATAATAATCGGGACTTCCTGCTGCAAGACTAATGTTATGCCATCACTCAATATCCTCTCCTCCTTTCTGTTTCAATCCAACTCCATAAAGAACTACTTTGTTAATAAGCAATCCTATTGCTATTGCAAAAAAATCAAAAATGCTCGGGAATAGTGCCGCCAACATAAATGGCAGTGCTAAGAAAACAAAATTAGTAATAAATCCAAGTATCCATCCAGTTCTCTTTTTTTGTTGATCAATTCCATATTTAACACTTCTTTCCAAGCGATAAAGACTCAATATTGAAAATCCTAACCCTAGCAAAAGCGATATGCTATAACGAACATCCACAAAAAGCAACCCTATCGCTAAGACCACTCCAAATGCTAATGTTGGTTTAATTGTTTGCTTTATCCATCCCATTTTAATCACTCCTTGCCATTTTATATAGCAGTAGGAACGAAGATGCAATCCCAGTTAAAATGCCTATAATCAAGAATAAGGGGTGCATATTAAACACTTGATCCAACCACCTTCCCAGAAAAAAACCACACAGCATGCACACCACAACATTCATGCCAAATGCTAGTGCAAGCCCAAATGCTCTCATCTATTTTGTTCCAAAAATACGGTCTCCAGCATCGCCTAACCCTGGAACAATGTAACCTTTGTCATTTAGCTTCTCATCAAGTGCCGCTAAGTAAATGTCCACATCAGGATGAGCCGCTTCTACTGCTCGAACCCCTTCAGGCGCACCTACAAGACAAACCAATTTTACTGTTTTTGCCCCACGTTGTTTCACATGATCTATTGCAGCCACAGCACTTCCTCCTGTTGCTAGCATCGGATCTAACACCATGGTCACCGCATCATCCATAGGCATTGGAAATTTCGCAAAATATTCATGAGGCATTAAGGTTTCCTCATCACGGTATAACCCAATGTGACCCACTTTAGCAGTAGGAATTAAATTTGTAATTCCATTAACTAACCCCAGCCCTGCTCTTAGAATTGGCACCAATACGATTTCCTTAGATAACTCTTCTGTGGTACATATTGTGACAGGTGTTTCAATCGTCACTTTCTTTACTGGTAAATCACGACAAATTTCATAAGCCATTAATCCAGCAATTTCATCTAGATTTTGCCGAAAATCTTTAGTCCCTGTTTCTGCCTTGCGCATCTGTGTCAATTTATGCGTAATCAAGGGATGATTCAGTACATTTAGCATGCCTCTACCTCTTTTCTTTCTTGTTTTTAATTATATCATTTTTAAAGCCATACTTCCACAGCCAACAAACAACTTTTTATCATTAAATACTTCAGGTAATAAGAAAAACTAAACCATGTTGCGGTTTAGTCTTCTTATTACCTATTCTAACTCTCTTGACTACACCCCATCATCCCTACCATCAGTAGGAAGATTAATCCATATTTTTTCATTCTCTTACTCCTTTATTGGTTTATTGGATTTAATATACTTAAATTATCATCTATTTTCCATAATGGATTCTTAAACTCCTCGTACCTTTCAACGAGCTCTGTTAAGCTCATTTCGCTCATCTCTTGCAGTTGCTCGTTGTATTTGGCGATATCTGCATAATACCCATCAGAAAAAGTTTCATAACTTCGTTCACTCCCATTCGCCACTGCTGTTTCATAGGATGCTTGCATCG
>JBKECT010000009.1:0-11507 GCA_047974855.1 Anaerorhabdus sp. | reverse complement strand
CTCAACGTGGTGAGTTAAAGGAAACATATCCACTGGTTGAACCTCTTCTACGCTATATCCCCACTCTTTTAATAACTTACAATCTCTTGCAAGCGTTGAAGGATCGCACGAAATATAGACTATTTTCTTTGGAGCCATTTCCACAATCGCACTCAGCGTTTCCTCATCACACCCCTTGCGAGGTGGATCAACAAAGACCACATCCACTTTCTGACCCATTTTCAAAATCTCTTTTGATCCATCTTTTGCATCTGCACAAATAAACTGAATGTTGTTAATCCCATTATTTTCTGCATTTACTTTAGCATCCGCAATCGCTTCAGGAACAATCTCAACACCGATCACTTTCTTGACATATTGTGAAGCAAATAAGCCAATTGTTCCTGTACCACAATAAAAATCGACTACTATATCTTCTGGCTTTATCGTTGCATACTCCATCGCTTTTTCATACAGTACTTTCGTTTGTATTGGGTTGATCTGATAAAATGAGCGGCTAGATATATTAAAATAGAAATCATTTAAACTTTCTTTTATCTGTCCACTCTCTGTCAAAATCACTTCATCAGAGGATAAAACCACGTTATCATTTCTTTGATTAATATTAACCACAATGCTTTTAATATTGCTAAATTCACTCATTAATTTCTCTTTTAACTCTTCAACAAATTTAAACGGATACTCTCTAACAACCCAAACCACCATAACCTCATCCGTATTGTGACTATGCTTTATCACAATATGGCGAAAGTTTGATGCGACTTGATACTCTTTTAATAATGCTTTCATTCTATGCACTATTTTATTTGAACATTTTGTTTGCACTAAGCAATCTTCAAATTCTATGATGTCATGGCTGTGATTGCGATAAAATCCCATCTTCACTTCATCATTTACTAGTTGAATAGGAACTTGCACCTTATTTCGATAACGGTACGGACTATCCATATCCAAAACTTCAACAACATTAGGTGTCATCTTTGCAATGCTAGCGAAACAATCCACAACCTTTTGTCTTTTAAAATAACACTGCTCCTCTTTATCCATGTGCTGTAAATGACATCCACCACACAGCTTATAAATATCACACTGCACTTCTTGCCGATGGTTACTGACAGTCAAATGTCTCACACAATGCCCAAAACCATATGTTTTTTTCATTGCCGTTACAACAACCTCAACCTCTTCTCCACGAAGCACATTTTTCACAAAAAAAACTAGTCCATCATGTTTAACAACACCCAGACCATCAACATTATATCCCGTGCATACACCAATAAAACGATCATTTTTCTTCATGTTTCTTTTCCTTTATTTCTTAATTTTATCATTGTTTCTATTCTTTTTAAAGCGGAACATTAAGATTATATTTTAAATGCTCACTCACAATTGCATAAAAAAGAACTGTCTCACTAAAGAAACAGTCCCATTTACTATTTTGACACTTTTTTATAAATAAACGCTAATAGTGGCAATACCACATAGCCAACAACCATTGCAGCAATTGCAAAATAATTGGCTGTTTGCCCACTCTCTGTAGCAATAGAGAAGTTTCCAACCCAATCAAATTGAGTTAGCAACAACACCGTTAATCCCAGCGACACCAATGGAATAACTACATCTGTTAATCCATTCTTTTTGGCATCTAACGTTTTCTCTTTGCTCATTCCAAAGAAGAAAAAGATAACTGCACATGGAACAATGATAAATTGTACAAAACGTGATATTGAACTAATCACCATAATGCTACCCATGTTGTATTGAAAAGCCATTGGAACAACAATAGCAATTATTGCAGTTAGCAAAAACGCTCTTAATGGAAAGCCATTTTTCTCCCTTTTTGCAAAAAATGATGGGAATTGATTTTCCTGTGCCATTGCTTCTAAAATTCGTGGTGTATGGAATGATGCAGCAACGTTAATTCCGAACATAGAAATCAAAGCCCCTAAAACAACTAAAGCAGAAACAATTGGATTATTAAAGACTGATGCCAGGACAACAACCTCTGTCGAAGTTACTAGTGCTACAGGATTCAACATCATGGATACTAGTACGATAGAACAGTAAACTGCCGCAACAAGTGCAATACCGATAGGAATTGCTCTAGGTAAGTTTTTCTCTGGACTTTCCATATCTGAAGCTCCACTTGCAACACTTTCAAACCCTGTATAAGCATAGAACGCTGATATTAGTGCCGCAACAAATACTTGTGTATTCATTGTACTTGCAAGAGTCTCTCCCGATGCATTTGTCACTGTGTTAATCTGCGCAAAGTTATTGGCACCTGTCACAATTAAAACAACAACTCCTGCTACTACAAAAATAATTAAAGCTGCTAACTTGCCAATCGTTGATAAGTCGCTAATTCGTGTCAGCACTTTTGTTCCAAACAAATTAACAATAAGCAAAATAGCCATGAGTGCCAAAAACCCGATCGTAATAAACACTAAATTACTTTGATCTAATTTAAAAATATTAAGCACTGTTTTGACCACCGCAGTAGCCATCACACCCCAAGCAATACTCGCTGCAACAAATCGTGTAATTCCCACGTACAGCCCCACATTATCTCCAAAAGCGGTCTTCGCATAAGCATACGCTGCACCACTCTTATTAACATATTTTGATGCTGAAGCAAAAGAAATCGCTAAGATAGCCGCAAAGATTCCTGCACATAAGTAGATAACAGGAGCCCATGACCCCGCTATTTTTGCTACACTTCCAGGTGACAAGAAAATTCCTGTTCCTATAATTGAGTTAATCGTTAATAAAACGATTGACCAAAATCCCATTTTTTTAATTGTATTCATATTTTTCCCTTTTCTATTTATTTGATAATTTTATAAATTCGATAAACAATTCATTTGATTGTTCATCCCCTTTAGCTAGCATTTCTGGATGCCACTGCACCCCTACCATAAACGGATATGTACGATGCTCTATGGCCTCTACAACTCCATCAGCCGCTTTTGCTACCGCTTGAAACTCTGGTGCAATGTTGTGGATGGCTTGATGATGAAATGAGTTCACAACCAACTTCTCTGTTTTGAAGATGGCTGCAAGTTTTGATTCCGGCGTGAGCGTTACACTATGTGTTTTAAGCATTGGGCTATGCCCTTGATTATGCTTTATTCTCTCTATTCCATCTTGAATGTAGGAAATATCTTGGTATAAACTTCCGCCCATCACAGCATTGATTATTTGACACCCTCTACAAATTCCTAAAATCGGAATTCCCTTTTGCATCGCTCCTTGAATAAGCTGACGATCAAACTCATCTCTTTCAGGAAAGGTTTGTCCTAATTTCGATAAAGGTTCTTCCCCATAATTCAATGGTGACACATCGTGTCCACCTGACAAAATTAAGCCATCAACCAATTCTATTTGAGACTTAACAACCTCTTCTGACTCACCAAATGGAATAAGCATCGGTATTCCACCGTTTTTAATCACCGCATCCACATAATCTTTGTTTACATAGGTTCTTTTATATCCCGGAAACATTCCGCCATCATCTATAAGTAAACTTGTAGAAATACCAATAATTGGTTTTTTTTCTTGCATTAATCTCCCCACTTTCTACTTTTGTAATACTTAGCTATTTTACCTTAACCCTTTATAAAATACAATAAAAGTGATTTTAATCTCATCACTTGTTTTAGCCAGTTTAAGCTGCTTCTGCCATTACAAAAATAAACCACCAATCAATGGCGGTTTATTTTTGAATATCGCTAAGTACCGTGTTTAATTTCAGCGTAAGTTCAATTTACTTAGGCAAGAAATCAGAATTAAATATCTTTTGATCTTTCTCTTTATTGTAGATACATACACCTTCTCTATATGTGCTTAGGGCATTGTATTGATCATCAATAATCACAAAGTCGGCATCTTTCCCTACCGCTAGCTCTCCCTTACTCTTTGCTCCATACACTATCGCTGGATTTCTTGAAGACATTTTAAGCACATCACTCAAAGATAAATCAAAGTTCTCAACCAGATTTTTAATTCCTTTGATTACAGGAACGGTTGATCCCATTAGTCTTCCTGTATCGGATAAACAAAAGCCTTTCTCATCTATATTCACTTCAAAGTGTCCATCTAATTTATATCTTCCCAGTGGTGCGCCTGACATCGGTGTACTGTCAGAAACCATTAGTATTTTATCTAATGGATTTTTTTTCACTCTCAGCATAATTTCAATCATTTCATTAGATACATGCAAGCCATCACAAATTAGTTCATTGTATACCTCATCGTTTAAAAGGCAAGCACCAAGTCCTCCCATATGGCGATGGTGCATTCCTTCCATGACATTAGCTGTGTGTGTTGTCACTGTAATCCCCCATCGAAATGATTCCAATGCTTCTTTGTAAAGTTGATTGCTATGGGCAAAGGCACAGCGAATACCTTGTGAACAAAAATACTCGATAGCTTCCTTTGCTTTTGGAAGCTCAGGGGCAATTGCTACAAGCTTAAGCATTCCACCTGCCTTATCCACCATTTCTTTGCAGTAATCTAAATCAATATCTGGGTGTCCTGTATCTACTCCCTTTTCTCCAACACGGTTAAGATAGGGACCTTCAGAATGAATTCCAATAGGAATTGCACCATCAATTGGCGTTTTCGCAACGTGTGCAATCGTTTCAAAAAAATCAATATCCGCTGTTGGGAGACAAGCCGTTACTCCCTGTGATGCTAACCCCTTCAAATACCCCAAAAATTCCCTTTTGTGGTCTTTAGTTTCGCTAAAGAGTCCATAGCCCATTGTCCCATGATTATGCGTATCAATAATGCCTGGTATCACTCTTTTATCACCACAATCAATATCAACAATACCCTCATAGTCTGATTGAATACTGACTATTTTTCCATCTTCAATACACAAATAACCATCCACAACTCCTGTGCTAGTAAAAATATACCTTGACCTTACTATCATATTCCAATTCCTTTTAGATCATCATAGCTAATTAGTTCAACACTATTATCTTCTATGAACTTCTTTATTTTAGGAGAAGTTGCAGCACTCAAATCTTTGCAGCGAATTAATGAATAGGTTGAAAACTTTAGTAATTCATCATCAACATACCCGCAGTGTCCCCCAGCAAAAACAATCTCTTTATCCAAAACTTTGCTAAGTTCTCTTAATAAATTTCCTTCAACATCCGTTACTGCTTGCTTTTCAATTGGAAATGGTTTTGGGTTCCAATCACAATCCAACATATGAAATTTCCCAGCTTGCAAAAGTTCCATAGAAAAATAAACTCCTTGCTCTTTTGCAACTTCACTCATTGCTTTCATATAATTTGCACTCATAAATGAATGGGGGTGAATATAGGCTGGTTTTCTTCCCATTAGCTCAATAAACAGTTGTACTTGATTTCTTGTTTCTAGTAAGACCTCTTCATATACATATGGATCTTCCCCCGTTTCCTTAACCTGTGCTACTCTTTCCCCAGAGGTTCTAAATTCTCCCTTTTCATTCACTAGACTTGAGATGCGACTAACATCCTTTGTAACGGGTGTTCCTGCCACGATATTCACATCAATCCCAACGCTAATATGTGGTATATTTTTAATTTTCTCTGCTGCCATTAAAGAACTAGGCATATTCACAAACAATCCTGTGTTTCTTACAATGCCATCTTTGATTGATTTTAAAATCCCTTCTGTTACTGCTTCTGTAAATCCATAATCATCACTTTGAAATAATAATTTCATTTTACACGCTCCTTTCTTGTACTGCGCTATAGCATTTAAGACTATCTCTTATTTTCAACAATCTCTCTAAATCTAATCCAATGTCTTTGGAACTTTGCACATTGTCAACAACAAACTGTTTCTTGTTGATTTTACCAGTTGTTATCATAATTGCTCGATTAAACATAGTCAGCACATTTTTTGATTCACTATCATACTTTTTAACAATTCCGCTTAATTGAAATTCCTTTTCAAAAATCATTTCCCCATCAATATTTTCTGTGTGAGCAAAAACAAGTTGTTCTCCCGATGACACGGCATCTAAAAAAACAACCGTTTGTTCATCGGAAACTTCCTCTTTCAAAAGATGCTGTCCTTCCTTTGAGGAAACCGCCTTATCCATAAATACCACCGTTGACTGAAAACTCTTATCCTTGACAAGACTCATCAACACTGCAACCGCAGCACTATTCCGATTAAAATTGACTTTATTTGGTTTTTCTCTCAACAATACAAACCCAAAACCTGTACATGCAAGTAATGCAACGCCCATCACTACTACTGGGAGTATTTCAACTTTTTTATTCCACAAGAAGAACCCTATGCCCATTGCCATCACGACAAGAAATAAAATAGTCCTAATAATCAGTTGATAAGTGGATTGCTCAGTATTTTTTTTGTCATTAAAAGGAAAGTATTTGGAATGAAGAAACAAGCTTTTCCCCGGTGTATCATAGGCACATGCAATAATCATTTTACTATTGCAATCTCCAATCCACAAATTCGCAACTTTACCATTGCTTTGCAACTTACTTGGCTTTTTGCTTTGCTTTGCTTGTTGCATTGCCTCTTCTAGAAAAAATTGCTTTTGATTTTTTGTGAATCGCATTCCACATGTTACCCCATAGTGCATCATTTCATCTTTCATCTACTTTCCTCCTTTTTAAATAGCCTTAAAATATCCCTATAAATGCACCGATGAGTGCAAAAGCAAATATTCCAAGAATAAGTTGTGTTGGTCTTGCTCCTTTTTTAATTGCTGATACAAGTCCAAATAAAAGCACAACTCCTAAAAGACCAGGAAAAATTGAGTTAATTACATCTTGAATAACGACTGATGTTTCTCCAACATTTAGTGTCCAATTCAATGGTACATTAACCATTTGCGCCGTCATTGCTCCAACCATTGTGAGCCCTAGCACAGAAGCTGATTTTGTTAATGCTCCCATCAATCCAGAGGAGAAAATGGAATCTATAAATGTTGTTCCATAGGTATATCCCCAGTTAATAAAGAAGTATTTTACAACAGATTGTGATACTCCGTATAATAAAATGAAAATAATGGTTCCTAATATATTCCCTTGTGCACATAGTCCAATAGCAATCCCAGCAGCGATGATTCTTAAGCAGTTATAGAATAAACTATCAAACATCCCAGCTGTTGGACCCATTAATGCCGCTTTAATACTTTCAATTGTTTGTCCATCAATTGATTGCTTTTCTTTGTGTTCTTTTTCCATAGCATAAGCAAGCCCAGCTATGAAAGAAAATGGTACTGCATGAGTATTAAAGAAGTTTTGATGACGCAAATAAGCTGCTTTCTTACCTTCTTCATCACCTTTGTAAATCGATTCAATTGCTGGTGCCATGGTAATTGTAAATCCATTGGCTTCCATTTTAACCATATTAAATGAAATGAAAACTAAATGAGACCTTAAAAACATAGACCGTAAAATTTTCTTTTCTTCTGTTCCAACTAATTTCTTTTCCATTAAAAGAAGTCCTCCCCACTATTGTTTGTCGCTGCCCCTTGCAGTGAATTTTTCAAATCAATTCCTCTTTTTTCAGCGAAGAACATTGTAATCGCAATAACTCCTCCGATAATAGCAATTGGTAAAGTTCCCAATGCAAGATACTTAACCAAAACATATCCTAAGAAAAAGAAACACCCTACTTCTTTGTTCCAAATCATTGATGTTAGGATAGCAAATCCAACTGCTAACATCATTCCACTTGCTGCTGTAAGTCCAGACATTACCCATGCTGGTAGTGAAGCAAGGAATGTATTAAGCCCATTAACTCCAAATGCAATCGCAACAAATAAAATTATGGAGTTAATAAGTGGTGCTGTTAAAAATGAAAATGCTAAATTCTGCCATAAGAATTTCTTAGGCTTGCACTCAAGCGCTAATTTTTCCCAATACGCTGCTGTTGAAGCGAATATTGGAGTTAGTAACCCCACAAGTGATGCCATAACTGTTCCAATTGGCAATGCTAGTGCTAATCCAGCTTCAGTATCTGATCCTGTTAGTATTGTATAAGCTACCGCAATAACGCTTGCTGTTGTTGCATCGGCTGGAATTGATCCACCAATTGCTGAAATTCCCATAAAGATTGATTCTAGTGCTGCCCCCATAATAATGCCTGTTTGAAAATCACCCAAAATCAATCCTGCAAGTGGTGCTACAACGATTGGTCTGTTTAAACAGTTCCATGAAAATAAATATGGATCGACAATTGAAACAATATAATATGCTACACAAATTTGTAACGCTGCTGTTACCATCATAATTCTATTCCTCCTTTAGATTATAATCTTTTCTAGTTTTTCCGGAACATCTTCCGGTGTTGTTTGGTAAATAACTTCCATCCCTAAGTTTAATGTTTCTTTAAAAATAGTTACTTCTTGGTCATAAGCATAAAGATTTGGACGATATGTTTTTCTTACTACATCATTTTCTTTAGGCGCTATACGTCCATAATTCCCTACATTGACTACAGGCTTTTCATTAATGCTCTGCATCACATGTAGTAAATCTTTAGGGTTACTTACAATCAATAAAATCTTCAACCCACTTGCTCGATCATCATTCACAAGAGTGATTGATTCCTCAACCGTCTTAATTCCAACTTTGGCTGTTGGGGGCGCTGCCATCATCAGTGACTTTTGGATAATTGAGTTACTAGCTGCATCATCGTTTGCCACCAGAATTCGATCTACAGCTAAATGTCTTGACCATTTGATTGCAACCTGCCCATGAATCATTCTTTCATCTAACCTTATCATTTTAATCATAAACTACCTCCTTTAGAAAAAATCTTCAGTTTCAACTTCTTCATCATCATTTATCACTATTCTCAGCATTTCACGACTTTGATTAACTATCTCTGATAGTTCTTCATCACTAATTGCTTCCCTTATAGCAACTTCTAAAACAAACGCAAGGTTAACTCCTGCAACCAATCTTGTGTTCTCCCTTTGTAAACAGGCAAACAGCACTTGGTTAACACTTCCACCATATAAATCTGATAAAAGTAAGACTTCCTCATATTCAGATACAGTCTCATAAAATTTTTCAACTTCAGCTGCTACATTCCGATCATCTAAGTAAGCATCAAAAACTGTCACTTTGTCTGAGTTCCCCAATAAAATGTTTAACGAGCTTTTTACTCCACTTGCCAACTTACCATGTGATGCCAAGAAAATTTTCATCATTGCCCCCCTTTCTTTTACTACTTTTACTATGCTTTAATCATAGTATGAAACCGCTATCTTCACTATGGTTTATTTTTCCATATAAAAAGGGAAACGCTTTACTTTTTCCCTTACTTAAGTGAAATTGGTATTGTTTTTAAACTGTCGCGAACAAGTTTCATTAAAATATCCTTACTTTTTGCTTCTGCTATTTCATTTGCACTAGTTTCTCCATTAATAATCTGGTAGGCTAGATTATCTATAAATCTCACTCTTTCCAAGTCATTCTGATAATCAACGCTAATAACAAAGATATCCGTAATATCGTTGTCATTGCACAGTTTCGACTGCTTCAATCGATACAAATCAAAAATATTTTTAGTTATATATTTTCTATTTATAAAGATAATACATGTTTTCTTGTAGCATAGCACTTTTTTGCCATCTATTAATTCTTCATAAATTTTATTAATACTTGATGAACTGTTTCCTACCTTAAAACTCAACAATTTATAAAAAGATTCCATATGATCAAATTCAAAATCTTCATATATTCCAATCTCACTTAATTGTATCCTCTCCATAATCTTTTCTAGTTGCACCCCTTTAAGTATTACCTGATTATAAATTTCATTCATTTGCTTTTGAGTAATAATCTCATCCACCACAAGGTACGGCCAATCATATTTATACGTGAATTCTGGAAGACAAAGGATGGCAACATCATAACTATCAACCGCTATCTTCCGCAATTCATATAATTCCCGTACATCTAAACATTCAAAAAATCTTCCAAGTCTTATTTGAATTGTTTTTCTCATGCTATAAGCTGAATCAAAACTGCTGTGTGATACCACTGTCGCTTTGAGGGGTTTAAAGGAATATTCTATTTCTTGCAATATAACTCTTATCCGCGCTGCTATTGAAAGAGCATTTGTCGGAGATAACTCTGACCCTTTATGCACTTTAAAAGCTTTCACTGCATAGTTTGCTATATACAAACTCAACGGACTATTCCTTACACAATAGTCAAAGCGATAAATACTTTCGACATAATACCCCGCTACTTTAAATTTATTTTGACAAAAAATCGGAATGAGTGCATTCTGTAACTTTCGCACATAGCCATCAATTTGTCGAAGATTAATCATTTCTTCTTTTTCTACTACATCCATAAATAGCTCTATAAATTCATTTATCTCTGGGATGACAGTAGCATATGCTTTTTCTACAGCACATGACTCAGGGATAGCATTCGCACATAGAAGTACCAGAGCTAGCGCTGCTATCTCCTGCTCATCCATTACAAAATCAGAATGCAACACATTTAAATTTGTCATAATCATCTCTGCAATATGATATTGCTCAAATGATTGAAGCCATGTTATATCTTTACCTTTTAATCCAACCAAATTCCCTTCTTTTCTTCGCGATGCCATCAAGCATAAATATCGACTTATTTTTTGCTCATCAGTTACATAACATGATGTCTCACGTATTGTTTGAAGAAATATTTGGCGAATTTCATATCGCTCTTCATCATCTCTATTGAAATACTTCAAAAATTCTGCATTCTTAAATAGCGTCAACGCCTCATGATAATGCACTTCAAACAAAGAAAGCATCAACATCCGCCTATTAAACTCTTCCCCTTGAATTAGATACCCTTCCTCATTTTTCTTTTTTATTGTCATGTTATAGCATTTTAATATTTCCCTAACTTGCTTCATTTCTTCTTTGATTGAACTTCGTGTTAAATATAGTTCATCCGCCAAATCATCAATTGTTAAAAATGACTTTTCAACAATAATTCGTCTTAGAATATCGTTGGTCCTTCGATATGTTCCCTTACAGGTCAAGTTTTGTGTGTAAATAAACTGAATTGTTAACTGATTTTTTACATCCTCATATATTTTTTCATCAACAACCTCTAAAATATATCCTGTTCCTTTTTTCGACTTTAAAACTGCTCCAGATGCTAGTGCAAAAGCTTCTAAGTCTTTGGCATCACTTTTTATAGTCCGCTCTGTCACTCCAGCTTGTTCAGCTAAATCTTGTGATCGGATATATCCCTCTTGGATTGTTAATATATGAAACAACCATAATATTCTCTTCTTTTCACTCGCCATGTTTACACCCCTTTAAACTGTAGAAACTAATGCTTTTATCTATTTTATCACACTTATCCATTTTCTTCTATCTCACAAAACCATAAAAAAAGATACCCGCAAGGAGTATCGATTACCTGGCAACGAGTTACTTTCACTACGGCATGCGTAGCTATCCTCACCGCTGAAATGCTTAACTTCTGTGTTCGGGATGGGAACAGGTG
>JBKECT010000031.1:0-62440 GCA_047974855.1 Anaerorhabdus sp. | reverse complement strand
TTTTTTCTACAAACGTTACAATATTTTTGAATTTCCATTTTTTCTGTTTGTTTACGTTTGTTGCGAGTCCCAATATAGTTTTCTTCCCCACACTCAGAACATTTGAATGTAATATTCTCTCTTGCCACGACAATACCTCCTAACAATGCTTATTCAGTATACCACAGCTTCCATAAAATGCCAATACTTTATGAACAATAATTATCAATAAAGTTAAAAATATAACCACATTTATCAATCCGTGATATAATTTAGACTAAGGAGATTACGCTATGAAAAGATGGGAAACTCGACCAATCTTCGCTAATGGGCTTCAAATTGGCGGACAAAATCGCTGTATTATACAATCCATGACTAATGTTTCAACTAAAAATGTTCAGCAAGTAGTCCAGCAGATACGAAAATTAGAAGAAGCAGGTTGTCAGCTTGTTCGTTTAGCTATCCTTGATGAAGAAGATGCAAAAGCTATAGCTCTGATTAAACCCCAAGTTTCCGTTCCTTTAGTTGCTGATATCCACTTTAATAGTGGGCTTGCTTGTCTTGCTATTGAGAACGGAATCGATAAAATCAGAATCAATCCTGGCAATATAGGCAGTAAAGAAAATGTCATTAAAGTTGTTAATCAGTGTAAAAAATACCATGTCCCTATTCGTATAGGAATTAATAGTGGTTCTTTAGAGAAAGATGTTTTAGAGAAATACCACCATCCTTGCCCAGATGCAATGATTGAAAGTGCTAAAAAACACGTCCAAATCCTTGAAGAATTAGACTTTTTTGATATTTGTCTTTCTTTTAAGTCAAGCAGTGTTCCTTTAACAATCGATACGTATCGCTTAGCTGCTGAAGTATTCACCTATCCTCTACACTTAGGAGTTACTGAAGCAGGATCTTATAATCTTTCTGCCATCAAATCAAGCGCTGCACTTGGAGCTTTGTTACACGATGGAATCGGTGATACTCTCCGTATTTCAGTTAGCAGTGACCCTGTTCATGAATTAGGCATTTGTAAAAATCTTTTGAGAAACTTCAATTTAATTGATGATGTCCCAAATCTAATTTCTTGTCCTACTTGTGGAAGAATTCAATATGATATGCTTCCTATTGTCGATGAAATTGAACAATTCTTAGCAACCATCCATTGCAATGTTGAAGTTGCTATTATGGGATGCCCTGTCAATGGCCCACAAGAAGCATCTCGTGCTGATATAGGAGTTGCTGGTGGAAAAGATAGTGCTCTTCTTTTCAGAAAAGGTGAAATTATCAAAACTATTCCTCAAAATCAAATCGTCAGCACATTAAAAGAAGAAATTCTTAACTTTTGTGCTCAGGAGAAATCAAAATGAAAAACAACAACATTCAAATGGTCGCTTCCGATCTTGATGGAACGCTACTTAACCGTCATGCCGACTTATCACAACAAACCATTGATGTCCTAATTCGCCTGCAAGAAAGTGGGATTAAACTTGTTTTATGTACTGGTCGTCCCCTCCATAGTGCTCAACGTTTTATTGATGTCTTGCGACTAAAAGAGTTTGACGGAGCATTCATTGGGCTTAACGGACAATATCTTCATGACTTTGCGACCAACACCACAATTGAAGAAGAACAATTAACCAATGATGATATTTCAACTATTTTCGATATCGCATCATCCGTCGGTATTTTTTCTATGGAAGTTTATGATAAAGGTTCTGTTTATCTTCTCTTTCCTCAACGATCTCCCCTGCTTTCTCTTGGTGTTTCACTAGCCTATGGAATTCGTTCATTAATTCATCAAAGTCGAAACTATAAAATTAAAATAATTAAATCTTTACCACAAGGGCAAACAACCGCAAAAGTTTGTTTTTTAGGAAAACCAAAAAACCTTAAACAAATAAATGAGTTAATAGAAAAACATCCTGCCTATGGCTCTTTTCTAGTCAACCGTGCTTGGCTTGAGGTTATGAAAAATGATATTAATAAAGGAAAGACCTTAGAAAAACTCGCAATTCTCCACTCTATTTCATTAGAGCATATTATGGCTTTTGGAGATGGTGAAAATGACTGCTCTATGATGAAAATCGTTGGCACAAGCTTTGCCACTAAAAACGCTATGGATCACACTAAGAACCTTGCAGATGAAGTTATAGACTATCACTATAATGACGCTGTTGCTAAAAAATGTCTAGAATACTTTGATCTTGATCAATAAACACTAAAAAGGATAGTGACTAATCACTATCCTTTTTAGTCTGCTAAGCCTTTAGACTTCAATCGTTGTGCTGCCTTATAGCGTTCTTTTCGTTGCACTTTAATTTCACTACGAATTTTATCTCGCTTTTCTTTTTGCTTGATTTTTTGAACTGCTGCGGCTTTTTTCTTTTTATATCCTGGCTTTACTTTTTCATTTTTTCTAGTTATTTTCTTCGCAATTTCTTTTTCCTTCAAATCATTCTTTGTGGTCTTTTGTTGACCGTATGGTTTTAACTGTCTCCACTGCCCGTCCTTAATTGTCCGATGCTCAAAAGAAATACCTTTTGACTTCAGCCATTCAATAGCTTGATGATCACTTTCTTTATATAAAGCGAAACAAACTCCTTCTTTTCCTGCTCGACCAGTTCTTCCTGAACGATGGATATAAAACTCTAATTCTTTGGGAAATCCTAAAGAAATAACATGCGTAATTTCTCCAACATCTAATCCACGTGCTGCAATATCTGTAGCAACAACATAAGAATGCTCCAAATTTTCTAATTGTTTCATCGCTTGCTTTCTTTGCCGTGCCTGTAGTCCTCCATGAATTTCAATAACATTTTCCCCAGATGCTCTAAGCTCTCTTGCTACTCTTGCCGCATCTTCTCTAGTGTTAGCGAAGATTAAGCAAACATACGGCATAAATCCAGGCAAAATTTCTTTTAATGTTTCAGCGTAATCTTTGTGCTTGCATGGAACTAAAACATGCTCAATTTGTGGATTACTTTTATGTTCTTGGTCGATTTGAATAATCTTTGGGTTTTGCATATACTTCTTTAAAAAGGGCTTCAAGTTTTCTGGAATCGTTGCACTAAAAGCCATCATTTGAAGCTGATTGCTCATCCGCCCACAAATCGCATCAACATCATCTAAAAATCCATATTCTAGTGTCATATCAGCTTCATCAACAACGTAAATACTAGCACTCTCTACCCTTAACACTGACTGATTTAAAAATAAGTCCTTAATTCTCCCTGGTGTTCCTATAACGATATGCGGTTGCTGTTTTATAGAATCCGCCATCTTTTCTCGATCTATCCCCCCAGTAATGAGCTTAATTCTCAAATTAGGTTGTGCTTCTACCATTAGTTTTGCATTCTTGAATATCTGCATCGCCAACTCTCTTGTAGGTGCTGTTATTACCGCTTCCACTTGATTGCTTTGCGTATTCACTTTTTCTAGTAATGGGATTAAAAATGAATGTGTTTTCCCTGTTCCAGTATCTGATATCGCAATTATATCCCTTCCTTTTAATGCTTGGGGAATAACTTCTCCCTGTATTGGAGTAGGTTCAATAAACCGATTTAGTTCTATAAATCGATTTACATGACTACTAAAATTAAAATCTTTATACTTTTTCATAGAATCATCCTCTCATATGCATTATACTAGGTTTATAGATAGAAAGGAAATAAAAAATGAAAATTATCCCGATTACTCCCCGTGGCTATTGTAAAGGTGTTGTACAAGCAATCAACTTAGCAAAAAAAACAAGAAAAGATTATCCCACTGCTAAAATTAGTATGCTCGGTATGATTGTTCATAATCAACATGTCATTGATGCTTGTCGTAATATTGGCATTGAATGTGTTGAGCATAAAGGAAAATCGCGACTAGATCTTCTTGATGACATTCATGAAGGAATTGTCATTTTTACAGCGCATGGTGTTAGTGATCAAGTTATTGAAAAAGCAATCTCAAAAGGACTTGTAGTAGTTGACGCTTCTTGTAGTGATGTTACAAAAACAAAAGAAATAGTTAAAGACCATCTCCTCCATAATGCTGAGGTCTTATATATCGGAAAATCTGGACATCCTGAAGCGGAAGCCATTACTTCCCTTTCCTCTAAAGTTCATCTTATTACATCCACAGCTGATATTGACAACCTTCCTCAACTACCCAATGTGGTACTAACCAATCAAACAACCATGAGTATTTTAGAGGTTGCTAATTTAATTGATCATGCTAAAAAAAAATACCCACACCTCATTGTTGAAGAAGAAATTTGCTCTGCAACTAGAGTTCGGCAAGAAGCACTCCAGCAACTCAATCATGTCGACTGTCTTCTTGTTGTGGGAGACCCAAAATCCAACAATACTTTAAAATTAAGAGAAATCGCTATACATCACCACATTCCGAAAATTTATCTTATCGAAACAGCCAATGATCTTCAAGAAAAGTGGCTTTGCGGAGTTGAAACAATCGCTGTTACAAGTGGAGCCAGTACCCCAACCTTATTGACAGAACAAGTTTTAATAGCTTTGGAAGCCTATAATGAGCAAGGTTTTCTTTCAAAAATTGAAATTGATTATTCTAAGCTCCTTTAGCAAAATAAAAGTGACCCCTAAAGGTCGCTTATTTTTTTATAAATCTCATCACTATTTCTTTGCCACTAGTTTTAAATATTGATTGCGGAAGTTTTAGTTTATCACTAATAAAATAATAAATAACTAATCCCGCAATACCATACATTCCCAACAAAATCAAAGCAGTGAAACGGGAATAATAAACTGGATTTAACCCCATCAAATTCAGTATCGTAAACCCAACCAACATACCCGCTAAGCAAACTATTATTCTGAGCAATTGATTACCTACAACTCGATAACTAACATGGTAATCTTTTTTAATAATTCTAAGATTTAAAAAGATTACTACCAGTGATGTTAAAATGCTTGATGTAATTGCTCCAGAATATCCAAATAAATCAATTAAGATGAAAAATGAAATTACCTTAATCACAAATCCAATCAAGAGGTAAAACAAACTTTTCTTTCTTAATCGCAGCGTCATCATAATCGAACTGCAAATTGGAGATAATGTTCCTGTAATCGCAATTGGACTACTCCACATCAAAACCTCTGTTCCAACTTTCAAATGAGCACCTCCATACATTACATAATAAATTGGTCCTGCAAGCACAAGTAAACAGAAAAATAAGGGCATCCCAATATACAATACCGTTCCTAAGCAATCCGTAATATTTTGCTGTAGCTCTTTCCAATCTTTGTTTTCTAATGACACTGTCAAGTAAGGAACTATTCCTGCCGAAAATCCTATCGCTAGCACCTGAGGAATTGAGGTCAACTTATTAGCTTGCACCTGCATAATCCCTAAAATTAGCTTATATTGCTCATATGTTGCTGGTGTTGCTTTTACAGCATTCATGAAAAAAGCGTTATTTACAATGCTCATACTATTTCCTAAAAACGCTGTTGCCACATAAGGTAATCCGAATAAAAGCATTTCAATGAATAAATCTTTTTTTGTTTCACTATCCTTCATTTGAAAATGAGCCGCTTTTTTTAAATCACTAATATGCTTGCGATCAAAGTAAAAATAAAATAGAATGGCCGCTAACGCTGCAATAGAGGTTGAAAGTACAGCCATATAAATCGCATAAATACTATCCATCTGAAGAACATAAATCAAAAATGCTCCCCCACCCAGAAGTACACCTACTCGAACTCCTTGCTCAACCACTTGAGACACTGCATAAACTTTCAACTCTTTTAGTCCCTGATAAAACCCTCTAAAAACACTAAGAAATGGAACTAATATAACAGCAAACGATAAAATTATAAATGCCGTTTGTAACTTTTGAACATCTCCCGCTGTCGCTTCACTTCCCAATGCATTCATCGCAATCGGTGCAGAAAAACAAACAAAAATAATTGCAGCCAAAAATCCTGTCAAAAGCATCAACGACATGGACAACTTTCGAATTAGCCTCACTGTTTTAAAATCATTTTTATTGGCATACTTTGCGACCATCGCTGCAATCGCAAAAGGAAATCCAGCAGCACATACGTTTAATAAGATCTCATAATAAGTATAAGCCTGGCTATAGAAAAACATATTGCTTTCTGTAGCCATTGCTGTAAATGGCACAATATACAGTATTCCCAATGCTTTTGATATAAAAATACCTGCCGTGCTTGTCAATGCCCCAGCAATAAAAGATTGCTTTTTCCTTGATGTCATTATCTTATTCCGTCCCTATTGTAATTTCTAAAAACTCTCTCACTCTATCTGACTTAGCAGAGCTAATCCACGATACCATCACTCGTAAAGTTAATTCAGTTTGATATTCAGTTTCACCACTTAAGACAAACCCTTCAACATACCCTTCTGCTTTGTTAACTTGAGCAGGAACTAAATTATATGTTGCATCATCAACAATCCCAATACTTGGAAACATGGTCACTTCTGCGTTAGCTCCTACCGCAACTACCATCGCCTCGACATCTTGCATCGCAACGGTCGCCTCATCAATTACTACATAGTAAATAATTTTTCCTTCTTCATCTTGTGCTATTTCGACATTCATCGAAAAATTTGTTGATGATTCTAAAAAGGCTACTTGTGTATTAATCATTTCATAGGTTTGAGTATATTGATTATATTCAGATGAGTTCATCTCTTGATTATTACTATCTGTACATCCAGAAATCAAAAGTAATGACGCTAAACCCATCAATATCTTTTTTTTCATAATTCCACCTCGTCTTAATTGTATCACAAATCAAAGCTTTTTATAGAAAAAGTGCTGTAAACAGCACTAAAATTCACCTAAATAATAATTTTTCTTTCCTTTTTTAAGAATTATAAATCGCTCATCAAAGGCTTCTTTTTTGTTGATTATCATCTCCACATTAGTCTCTTTTTGTCCATTTACTTGCACTGAGCCAGCTTGAATCCATTCTCTAGCTTCACGCTTGCTTTGTGCAATAGATGCATCAACTAACACATCAACCAGTAACTTTCCATCAGTAACACTAAATCTAGGTACATCAGCTAGGCCCTGTTCTATTTCTTGGGTTGATAAATCACTAATGTTTCCTTTGAATAAAGTTTCAGTAATTTTTAGTGCTGACTGCAACCCTTCTTCTCCATGAACCAACACCGTTAACTCTTCAGCTAAAGCTCTCTGAGCTTCACGAAGGTGTGCTACCTCTTTCGTTGATTTTTCAAGTTCTTCAATTTCTTCAGGATTTTTCATAGATAAACGTTTCAAAAAATCTACCACATCAGCATCTGAAGTATTAACCCAGAATTGATAGAACTCATAGGCATTTGTTTTTCTAGTGTCTAGCCAAATATTTCTTCCTTCACTTTTACCAAATTTAGACCCATCTGATTTCATAATCAATGGTGACGTTATTCCAAAAACCTTAGCTTTATCGCCACAAACTTTACGTATTAAATCACTTCCTGATACTAAATTACCCCATTGATCTGAACCACCTATTTGCAACTCACACTGATACTCTTTGTATAGGTGCAGCCAATCTAGTGCCTGTAAAATTGTATATGTAAACTCGGTAAATGAAATTCCTGTCTGTAGCCGTGAAGCAATGGTTTCTTTTGCAATCATATAACTCACATTAAAGTGCTTTCCATAATCACGAAGAAAATCAACCAAAGATAAGCTACCAATCCAATCATAATTGTTAAGTAAAAGAGCTTTCCCTTGTGAAAAATCAATAAAATGACTCAACTGTTGTTTTATACTTTCAACATTGTGATTTAAGTCTTCCATACTCAACAGTTTTCTTTCTGTTGTTGGACGAGGATCTCCAATCATCCCTGTCCCACCGCCACATAGTGCAATTGGAAGATGCCCTTGTTGCTGATAACGTTTTAAAAGAATGATTTGTTGTAAATGTCCCACATGCATAGAATCTGCTGTCGGATCAAATCCACAATACACCGTAACAGGTGTTTTAATCCTTTCTTTCAGCCCTTCTACATCTGTACAATCTTTAACTAAACCTCTCCACTGTAATTCTTCTATAAAATTCATCGTCTATCCCTCTTGCATTGAACAATGCATCCTTTCTTTTACATAAAAAAAGCATCCTTAATCTAAGGACGCTTTTGCGTGGTACCACCTTAGTTCACAAGCTTTTGCCTATGCACTTTATTCTCTTAACGCGAGATACGCCTATGTTTCCATAGATAGCTCCAAGCTGTATTCCTTAATTAAAGTAGGTTCTTTTCATCACCCAGAACCTTTCTAGATACTTCACATTAAGTACTCTATCTCTTCTTCGCTATTTTGTAGACTGTCGAGGTGTGTATAAATAACTCAACTCGATTTCTTTTTCTTGTATTTCCGTTTCCTCTAACAACATTTTTGTCATTACTCTCATTGATACCATCCCTAAGTCATACGATGGAATCGCAAATGAAGAAACTTGCGGGCGAACCATTGAGTTGTATTTTGTATCAATAACACAAATCACTTCCATCTGATTTGGAATATCTATTCCATGCTCCTTAGCAGCATTTAGAACTGCCATTGCTTGTGAGTCACGATTTGCAATAATCAAATCATGTTGATGACTTGCTAGGTATTCTTTCATATACTCATATGATGTTCTATACTGATCAGGAATTTCCAAATAATTATCAAATTTCATCCCATGATCCTCAAATGCTCTTTTTGCACCCGCAATCATTTGCTCAATACTATATTTATTCTTCCTATCTTGAATAACAGCAATATTTTTTTTACCCTTTTCAATGTAATTAGAAACCAACTTATAAATTGCTTTTTCAATATCCACATAAACAGAACTTACTGTTTTATTAGAAATTTTATTTCCGATGATAACAATTGGTATATTATACTTAGACAACACATCCATTTCATCCAATAGCAATTTATCATTATAAATAACCACACCATCAACATGTGACTTAATGATTTTTTCAACAACATCTTTAATTCCTGTAACACCTTCTGCTGTTGTATGAAGCATAATATTGTAATTATACATTCCAGCAACGGCAATAACACCATTAATAATTTGCCCAGTATAAGTAAAACTAGCTTCAGGTATAACCAGCCCTATTGTTGTTGTTTTTTGTAAGGCTAATCCCTGTGCAATAGCATTTGGCTTATAGCCTAATTTTTCAATTGAAGCTTCTACTTTTTCTCGTGTTTGTGTTTTTACAACATCAGAACCATTAATTACACGAGAGACTGTAGCTAAAGAAACATTCGCGTCCTTGGCAACATCATATATCGTGATGCGCTTCATCACTGATCACCATTCTTTGAACCAGGTCGAAGCCATGCTCTAATTTTTTCTGCAAATTTATCAACTGCATTCACTGTCACATCTTTTGCTTTTTCCACCTTGTTGTCTAATTCTATTTTTTCTGCAAATTCACTAGCACTTTTCTTTATGACTTCGCCACCTTCAGAAACCTTATCTATCACTTTTTGAACATTTTCATTTTCTTTCAATGCATCATAACCATCTGCTACTTTTTGCCCCAATTCTTTACTTCCTTCTTTAATTCCAGAAACAGTATCCTTCATTTTATCGCTAGTAAAAAACTCATTTAATTTTTCTTTACCATCTTGATAAGTCTTAGAAATTGTTTCTTTTACCTCTGCAACTTTTTCACTATCTCTCGCCTGTTCAAATAATTCCTTTGCTTGAGAAGCTGTTGATTTTAAAGAATCTGTTGCCTTATCTTTTAAATCATCAAATTTTTCTTTTGCTGATGCTGCTGTTGACGCTGTTGTCTCTGCACCTTCATTTTCAACTGATTTTTTCAAATCCTCTACTGCTTTTTCAATTGCATCCATTTCTTGATTAGTCTTCATCAATAATCACCTCGCTCATCCTTCTCATTATTTTTGTCATGTCTTCATTTGGTTCTGCAACACTTGGCGTCTCTTTGCCCGTTTTTGACACGAAATAATCCTTTACAGTACTAAAATTTTCAACAACATAGCCACTTGCTTGCTTAATTGCATCATAGCTTTTGTCATGCACCTCGTCCACTGTATGACTTAACTTCACTGCCGTATCTAATGGTGTTTGAGCCTTTTCAATCGTTTTCTCAACCAAGCTAATTGTTCCATCTAACTCCTTGACTGTTGTCGTTAAAGTTCCCAACAATTTGCTCGCCTTTGAAAGAAAAATGCATAAAAAGATCAATGCTATGACACCTAATATTGGGATTAATTGTTCTGAAATCATTCGTGCTGATTCTATAAATTGATCTACCATCTTTTCACCTCGTTCATATTTTTAATCTATATTTAACTATATTATATCATTAATGTAAATTTTTTCAAGACTTTTGATAACGCTTTACTTTTTCAGCTAATTCGTAAATATCTTTGCTTGACATGAATAAAAATACTGCTGGAGATTCAAAAGATAGCTGTTTTGCTCCCTCTTCATTTTCCTCTACAACCTTAGCTCCATCAATTTTTTCCTGTAAGTAGTGGATATCAATATCAATGCCATCTTCTTGGTCATCAATGCTGGTGAAATCGCACAAATACACTTCATCTGCACCATTTAGTGCTTCTGCAAACTCATCCGCAAAGTGATACACCCTTGAAACTCGATGCGGCTTAAAAATGGCAACAATCTTTTTATCAGGATAGCGACTTTTAGCAGCTTCAATGGTCAGGGCAACTTCAGTTGGATGATGAGCGTAATCATCAATGTAAATATTTTCTCCACACTCTTCAACCACAAAACGGCGCTTCACACCATGAAAAGAGTTCAACCCTTTCTCTATTTCCTCGTACTTTAAGCCTTCCAATTGTCCTATCGCAATGACTCCCAGAGCATTCCACAACAAATGTCGTCCAACAAACGGTAGTTTAAAATGATATTTAAAGTTCCCTTGAAAGTAAAGATCAAACTCCATCTCTTTTGAGTTTTGTATGTAATTTAGTGCTTGAAAGTCGTTGCCTTCTTTCTCACCATACCAGTAGTGGTTCACTGAAATTTCCAATTTTCTTGTTGCTTCATCATCTCCAAAAACAATCAGTGCTTTTTTGATGTTTGCAACAAACTCTTGGTAAGCATTAAAGTAATCTTCCGTGGATTTAAAATAATCCACATGATCAATTTCAATATTTGTAATCAAAGCATATTCTGGATGATATGCTAAAAAATGACGACGGTATTCACAAGATTCCACACAAAGATATCGACTATCTTCATTAATAACCCCCGTTCCATCTCCAATTAGATACCCTGTGGGTAAATTATAGCCCAACATAGCAGATAACATTCCCGTTGTGGTTGTTTTTCCATGACTACCAGCAACGCTGATGGAGATGTAATTGCTCATCAACTTTCCTAAATACTCATGATAGCGATAGCATGTTAATGATGGGTTTGCTCTTGCTTTTTGCACTTCTGGGAAATCTTCCAAAAAAGCATTCCCAATGATGACTATACCATCTTCCGGAAATACTCCTTCATTAAAATTGTAAATAGGAATGTTTCTTTCTTTCAGTGGCTCTTCTGTAAAAAAATGATTTGATAAATCACTTCCTGCCACTTTTTCACCTAAATCATGAAGAATACACGCCAATGCGGCCATTCCGGTTCCTTTAATTCCAATGAAGTAAATACCTTGGTTATTCTTCTTCATCAAACAAACTCATGTTCCGGCTATCAATAACCTGTTTTTCTTCATATTGATGCTCCGTCACGGTTACTCCATTATTGTATACTTTCCCAGATAGTGATGCTGTACGAGATAAAATTTCATCCAATGTCAAATTAACAAGATCGTGTTCTGCTCTTTCTTCTTGTTGAATTTCAGGCGTTTTTCCTAAAGCCTTTGTTGGCAATGGTTCCTCTTTAGGCACAGTTGAAAATCCATGCATTGGAGATAATACACCTGAACTTGCTGTCGCTGGTTTTCTTATCATTCTCGGTGTTACATCTTTGTTATTTGCAGCACCAAACATCGGACTCAATACTTGAACAAACTCATATTCCGATTTATTTTTTCTGGGTTGAATTGTTGGTTGTGGTGTTATCGACGTTTTAGAAACGACTCTCTCTTCTAAGTCATCAATATCCAAGCTAATTCTTTTAGGCTCATATACATCATTAACTGCTGTCTTCTGAGCTTTCAAACTCGGCACACTTTGTACTGGAAATCCTCTTTGTTCACCAGTATACTGTGGTGCCACTTTTCTAGGAACAGGTTTTTCAACTTGAACTGGTTCTTCATAGACCACTTCCTCTTCATAGTACTCTTCTTTTTCTTCTTCTCCAAACAATACATCAAAAATTTTTCTTTTCATTTGGTTTCCTCCATTTTAATAGTTATCATGTGCATCTTCATCCGACACATCAGTTTCAGTTTCACCTTCACCACCAGAGTCGACTTCTCCCCCAGTATCGCTACCATCATCAATATCCACAACATCTATTGTTCCATCTACCATCATTTCTTCAATTCTTCCGTTTTCTGGAATCATAACATCATAAAGTTGCAGTTGTTCACGTTCATATTCAATCACTTCTTTCGAAAAATAAGAAGTGACCACAGATTCTTCATTCACTAAAATAGTTTTAGCAATCTTCAACATTTCTGGCACAACAATTGTCATTTCTTGTTGAGAACCGGATGCATAAAATGTCATATATTCTGTGTTCATAATAGCGTAGTATGTTCCCTGACTATTATAAATCCAACATTCATAATCAAATGTTACCCCTGTATAATCTATATAGCTTCCAGACTTATTAAACCAAACAGTTAGTGCTGTTTCTATTTCAGTTTCGTTCGCTGTTTGACTATAATGTAATTCATTAATAATTGAAGAAACATTTAAATTCATTAAAAATTCGACACCATTTTTTACAAAAATATTATAAGTTTTTCCGATTTCTCGTCGTCCAACGCTAGGCTCGATGTAATAAGAGTAAAACTCTTTACGATTATTTGGTGACACCGAAACTCTAGAAGAAATATCCTCTAAACTCACTGTTAATTGATTTTCTAAACTACTCGCATTGACCGAGCACCCCATTAAAAGAAAAACACAAATTAACCCCACAATTTTTCTCAATCTCACCACACCTTTCCTTTTTCTTATTTTATCACAAAAAAATATAAATATACTACTATTTAGATATAAAAATAGCACGATAGATTGGTTGCCCTAAATCCATAAAGCGGCGCTCATACTCTGTGATGACATCTTCCGCATGCTCTTCACTCCTAAAATTAACCCAAACTTCTTCTATTTCCCAATTGCATTTTGTAAATTCAATCAAAGAAAATTCAAATAATTTGGAATTGTCCGTCTTTAAAACCACTTTTCCCGATGGTTTCAATAGTTTTTTATACTTATCTAAGAAAGATTGATGTGATAATCTCCTTTTTCGATAGCCATTTTTAGGCCATGGATCTGAAAAATTCAAGTGCAAGATATCAATTTCACCTGATTTAAACCATTGTTCAATCGACTCAGCATCTTGGCAAATCAATCGGCAGTTTTTCTCACATCCTGCATCTATTGCCTTTTTTGCTGCTACCGCTGCAACATTAAGATCTTTTTCGAGGGCAATCCATGCCGTTTCTGGGAATAATTTGGACATTCCAATAAAATAGTCCCCTTTACCACATCCTATCTCCACATGTAACTGCTCTCTTTTCAAAATATCATTCCACTTCCCTTGAAAATTTTCCGGCTGGGCAACTACAAACTCACTATTTTCACTTAAATAAGGCTCTGCCCACTTCTTTTTTCTCATTCGCATATATTAATTAGCCTCTTTCTACAGAAAAACCCCTAGAGGGGTTTAATCTTTTTTCTTAAAAACTCGTTTTTCACCACTGCCACTTCGCTTGTCTGCAGCTTCTTTTTTAGCCTTTTGTGCTTCATCCCATCCTTCCGGTTTAGGTAATAGGTCTCTGCTTGAAACATTAACACGTCCACGATCATCAATTTCTGTAACAATAACTCGAATAGTGTCTCCTAACTTCAACACATCTTCTGGTTTTTCAACACGGTCGTATGAAATTTTTGAAACATGCAACAATCCATCCGTTCCAGGAAACAACTCCACAAAAGCTCCAAATTTTTCTATGCGATTAATTTTTCCTTCATAAATTTCACCTACTTTTGCCTCACGGACAATATTTTCAATCATTCCTTTAGCTTTTTCTAAGGCAACTTTACTAGAGTGATAGATGACACAGCTTCCATCATCTTCAATATCAATTTTCACTTCATCACATGCTGCAATAATTTGGTTAATCATTTTACCGCCTGGCCCAATAACGTCCCTAATTTTATCTGCAGGAATTGTTAATGTGATCATTTTTGGTGCATATTCTGATACTTCTTGTCTTGGTGTTTGAATAACACTCATCATATTTTCCATGATAACTTCGCGGCCTTTTTTAGCTTGTTCCAAAGCCTCTTTTAAAATTTCACGATTAATTCCTTCAATTTTAATATCCATTTGAAGAGCTGTAATTCCGTTTGCTGTTCCAGCAACCTTGAAGTCCATATCACCATAATGGTCTTCCATGCCTTGTATATCAGTTAATATTGAGTAGTAATTATCATACATTACAAGTCCCATCGCAATCCCTGAAACTGGCGCTTTAATTGGAACTCCTGCTGCCATTAATGACATAGACCCAGCACAAATACTTGCTTGCGAGCTTGAACCATTAGACTCCAAGACTTCCGCAACCGTACGAATAGCATAAGGAAATTCTTCTACTGTTGGAAGCACTTGTGCTAGTGCACGTTCTCCTAAAGCGCCATGCCCAATTTCACGACGCCCCGGACTTCCCATTCTTCCAGTTTCTCCAACTGAAAATGGAGGGAAATTGTAGTGATGCATGAAACGCTTTTCTTCAACTTCTGTTAAGTCATCAATAATTTGATTATCTCCTAGTGCTCCAAGAGTTGTTACTGATAAAACTTGTGTTTCTCCACGAGTAAATAAGGCTGACCCATGAACTCTAGGAAGCAAATCAATCTGACTATCCAACGGACGAACTTCATCAAGTTTTCTTCCATCAGGGCGAATTTTTTCAACTGAAATTAAACGTCTCACCTCAGTCGCTACAATTTCATTACAGTATTCTTTTGCTTGTTTTACTGCCTTATTTTGTTCTTTCTCTGTTGCATATTCTTTTTCTTCAAAGATTTTTACCATTTCTTCAGTAATATCATCGATTTTTCCATAGCGTTCTAATTTTAATTTAATGGAGACTGCTTCTTCTAATCGTTTCTTTCCTTGAGTATCAATAACTGATTTAATTTCTGGATTGATTTCATATAAAACAACTTCCATCTTTTCTTTTTTTACTTGTGTAGCAATTTCTTCTTGGAATGCACACAGCATTTTAATGTGGTCATGTCCAAACAAAAGCGCCTCTAACATATCACTTTCAGAAACTTCTTTAGCCCCTGCCTCAACCATATTGATTGCATCTTTAGTTCCTGCTACTGTTAAATTAATATCTGATTTTTCCATTTGTGCAACTGTTGGATTAATTATCAACTGCCCATCAACACGCCCTACAATAACTCCAGCAATTGGACCATTGAACGGAATGTCTGAAACCATCAATGCACAAGATGCACCAAACATGGACGCCATCTCTGCTGAAACATCTAAATCCACTGACAAAATTGTATTCACTACTTGCACTTCATTTCTAAACCCTTCTGGAAACAAAGGACGAATTGGTCTATCAATTAAACGAGATGTCAATGTTGCGTGTTCACTCGGTCTTCCCTCTCTTCTTAAAAAACCACCTGGAATCTTCCCCGCAGAGTATAATTTTTCTTCCACTGTTACAGTTAATGGAAAAAAGTCAATATCCTTTGCTGTATGATTTGCTGTCGCTACTGAAAGAACAACAGTATCTTCATAGCGAACCAAAACTGACCCACCAGCTTGTTTCGCAATTTCTCCTGTTTCAATCGTAAATGTCCTTCCACAAAACTCTTTCTTAAACACTTGTTTTGCCATTTTCTTCCCTCTTCTTCTCTTCTTATTTTTATTTCTTTTATTTTATCATAAATCCAAGCTTTTTTATAGGTATTTTTCACTTTATTTTAGCATTAAAAAAACCTATAAAAATATAGGTTTTATTGTCCACTGCTACTTACGCCATACTCAGGGTATCGTGCAAAGAAATCCGTTTCAACAATAGTCCTTGAAACATTCATTCTCATAATATATGAGTTCACTTTTTCCTGTGCAGACTCTACAGTATAGTTGTCATTAAACAATTCAATCGTTCCACTTGATTGATCATACATAAAATCATCGGTTACAATTTGTCCATAATTATTAAAATAGAATCCATTGTAGCTTTCATCCATAATATCCCAACCAAACACCGTTCTTTCATCATATTCTAACCCAAACATATTTGCGATGGTTGGTAGCAAATCTAACGTAGATGCTCTTTTTTCAATCACTTCACTTTCAATTTCATTAGACCAAATAATCAAAGGAGTTTTGTTAGTTGGGTACCCATCTGTTTCTATGTTCTTGGCATAATGATCTCCAAAAATCATTAGCACTACATCATAGTTATTATTTTTAATATCTTCCACATACCGTGCTAGTCCACCATCTAAATCCATGTTTTTAGCAAAATAGCACATTGTTCTCTCATCTATATCTGGGTATCTCTCCAAAATAGTTTCCTTGAATGAGGTTAAAAAATAGCTGCTGCATTGATCTTCTGCGTAAGGCTGATGCCCATTATATGTTATAAAATACGAAAAGTATTGTGGAGCCCAATTGTAGATCCATTTGATTTTATCTAAGGTTACAGAATCTAAATCTAAAAAATTTACCCCCATTCCCATCACATCAAAAAATTCATATCCTAAATTAGGAAGCATCACATCTCGAGAATAGTATTCAGCATAATTAGCGTGATAAGCACTACTGTAATAGCCCGCTTCTGTAAACATCTTTGCTAAAGCAGTTGGATACTCATTTTGATTGTACATATCAAATGTAATTTCTCCAGTTGAAACCGGAAATAAACTTGTATTTGCTAAGAACTCCGTGTCTGCTGTTGACCCATATAACAATGGAGCATTAAACCCTTCAAAATTCAAACCCTCTTCTCTTAGTTGATACAAAGTTGGTGTAAGCACTTCATCAATTGCCAGATTCATCAGCGATTCAGCTTGAATTATTACCAAACTTTTCCCTTCGAAAATATTCGTGTAGTCATTTGTCCTTTGAGCATTCTCTTCTCCTATGGCTTCTAAAACTTCAACAATAAGCTCATCATCAATACCATACTGAGTTGAATTTCGGATAAAAATTTGGCCAACTGTGTCTCGACATAAAAGTCCCATTAACCCAAATCGATTAACCACAACATTGGTGTTAGGAAGATAATTAAAAAAGTAATGAGATGTTCCATAGTAATTTAAAACTCCTGCTTCTTCTCTTTGCTTTTCAAGTACTAGGTTTGTCACACCTAAGAGCCCTGCTGAAAATACAAAGCAAATAACTCCTGATAAAGCATAAAGTAAATATTTTTTCATGCTTATCTTCTCTCTTGTACCGATTAAGATAAAAACTAAAAGCTCGACAATTAGTAAAGCTATCACAAAATAAACTTTAGTTGTGATTAATTCTGCAACACTGGATGTCATTCCTGCCACTTCTTCTTTTGCTCCAAAAGCTGTACTGAATAAAAAGAATTGCCCAAAAGCTGAGTAGTATATTTCTTGCGCTGTAAAATAAATATAAAATGCCACTAAAAAAAGATAAATCGCAAGTCGATCAATAATTTTCGGTAGCAGTAATCCAATACCCATTACGATTGTAAAACCCATTGCGTAAAACAGTAACGAAAGTGACATCAAATCTTGAAACCAAATCATTAAAATTAAAAAATTGACAATTGTTACTATCCCCAATATAATCTTATATCTCAGATAACTAAGCGACTTACAGCTATTCCAAAACTTTTTTATCTTCCCCATACCTATCTCCACATTCTGTTTTCATTATACTATTGCCACTTCACAATATCAAGAAATACAGAAATAAAAAAAGACGATTTTCATCGTCTAAATTGTAGCTTTCCACAATCCATGTAAATTACAATAAGCGTAAGCTGCCACTACTTTTTCATTACTGAAAAATTCCGCATAGTTTACTTCATTTGGAGCTAAGTGGTGAACACGGTACTCTGTTTCTGTTTCTAACAAAATCCACTCAATATAATGTTTTTCTTCCATTGGATGATCTACTTCACCAATTCGCACTCGAGTAATATTGTTTTCTAATTGTTCAATAACAGGAACATGTTTTTCTACCGAAGCATCCACTGTATTAGCCACTAGCAATTGCATTTCTTCCCCACAACAAACTACAGGAACAGATGAATCACTTAACTTCACAATGACATTTTTACAATGGTTACAAATATAGAATTTTAACTCTTTCTTCATAAATTACCTCCTTTTCTTTATTATGCACTTCCTCTCTTATTTTTTCAAGAGATTTGACTGTTCAAATTAAAAAGTAGTGATTGTCCACTACTTTCATTGTTATTTTCTTAATCCTAGACGTTTTACAAGTTCACGGTAACGGTTAACATCTGTTTTACGTAAGTAATCCATAAACTTTTTTCTTTTTCCTACCATTTTCATCAACCCTCTTGTTGAATGGTAGTCTTTTTTATGAACTTTTAAATGCTCTGTTAAGTTATTGATTTCTGCAGTTAAAACCGCAACTTGTACTTCTACTGAACCTGTATCTCCTTCAGTACGAGCATATTCCTTCATAATTCTTGTTTTTTCAGCTTGTGCTAACATATTTATTTCCCTCTTTCTTTCTATGTCCTAATGATCCGAGTGACCCGATGAGGAATCGATGCCCCCAGAACAAAAGCATTTTGATTATATCACAGGAGACTATCGATTGCAACTATTATTACACCTATCAATCTTTTATGTCGATTATTGCATAAATAGTTCAATCACCGAATTGCATAAATTTAGCCCATCTTTTGTGCACTTCAAATAACCATTTTCAAAGAAAATCCACCCTCTTTTAAGTGCTTCTTGGACAGCTCCTGCATACTCACTCATAAAATGACATTGAAACCGTTGATTAAATAGGTCAATATTAATCCCTTCATCTAATCGAAGCCCCATCATTAGCGTTTCAAACTGCTGATCTTGAAGTTGAAGTGGGATTTCTTGCTTGATGTAGCAATGGTTAAAGTAATCTTGAAAATTGGTAACATTATCATAGCGTTTTCCATTTTCTTTACCACTTGCACCTAGTGAAATAGCAACAAAATCATGGTATTTCCAATAATGCTTGTTGTGCTTTGACTCATATCCTTTTTTAGCAAAATTACTAATTTCATATCGATAATAGCCCGATTTTTCCAAATAGGAAATAATCCACTCATACATATCCGCCTCAATTTCTTCATCCAAAGCATTTTTCCCATCTTTATAAAATTGACTATGTGGTTCTATGGTTAGACTATAAATTGAAATATGTGGCACATCCCACTTCACAATTTGTTGCACTGTTTCTTCAAGCTGTTCCATGGTTTGCTGAGGCAATGAATACATGCAGTCTAAAGAAATATTTTTGATGCCCGCTTCTTTAAACCATATTAGTGCTTGTTCAATATCATTCTTCGTATGAGCCCGTGTCATCACTTTTAGAAGCTCTTCATTGACACTTTGCACTCCCATACTCACCCGGTTAACTCCATATTGCCTTAAAAGTTGCACTTTCTTTTGAGTTATCGTTTCAGGATTAACCTCAACAGTATATTCACAGCAGTCTTGCGTGTAAGGTAAAAGTATCTCCAAAAGACATTGTAATTGTTGTTCATCAATGCACGTTGGTGTCCCTCCTCCAAGATACACCGTGTCAAACTTTTTATTTGTTATTCGCTGGGTTGCTTCAAGTTGAAGTTCCATTAGCCAACGATCCACAAGTGCCGCCTGGTTTTTTACTCTGAAAAAATCACAATAGCCACAAATGGTATCGCAAAATGGGACATGAACATAGAGTGCTACCGGTAAATTACTTGTCATCATCCATCGATAACACAGCCATGAAAGCTTCCTGTGGAATTTCCACCGATCCCACTGATTTCATTCGCTTCTTTCCCTCTTTTTGCTTTTCCAATAGCTTTTTCTTTCGTGTGATATCGCCTCCATAACATTTTGCCAACACGTTTTTTCGTAATGACTTAATGGTTGTTCGAGCTATAACTTTTCCATTAATTGCCGCTTGAACAGGAATTTCAAACTGTTGTTTAGGAATTAAATCCTTTAGCTTAATAGTGATTGCATTACCGCGTGAATAAGCAAAATCGCGATGAACAATAATGCTTAAAGCGTCCACCATCTCTGAGTTTAATAAGATATCCATTTTTACAAGTTTTCCAGGATGATAGCCAATAAGCTCATAATCTAATGAAGCATACCCTTTAGTCGCAGATTTTAAACGATCAAAAAAATCATAGACAATTTCTCCTAAAGGAATTTCATAAATAATTTGATTCTGTCTTTCATCAATATAAACCATATCTTTATAAACGCCACGTTTTCCCTGACAAAGTTCCATCACCGCTCCCACATACTCAGTAGGGACCATAATCTGCGCTTTTACGTAAGGTTCTTCTACTCTTTCAATTTTTTGAGTTTCTGGCATATGGGCAGGATTATCAATCATCTTCATAGATCCATCCGTTAAATAAACATGATAGATAACACTTGGCGCTGTTGATATTAATGTTAAATTATATTCTCGTTCTAATCGCTCCTGAACAACATCCATATGGAGAAGTCCTAAAAATCCACAGCGAAATCCAAACCCTAAGGCTTGTGAGGTTTCAGCTTCATATTGAAGTGAAGCATCATTTAATTGCAATTTATCCAGAGCATCTCTTAAATCATTATAACGTGATGCATCTGTCGGATAAAGCCCACAGTAAACCATGGGATTCATTTTTCGATATCCTGGAAGAGCTTCCTGTGCTGGTTTTTTTACTGTCGTTACTGTGTCTCCAATGTGAATGTCTTTAACCGATTTTATTGATGCGCAAAACCATCCCACCGTCCCACAAGAAAGTTCAGTTTGCTTAACTTCTTTAGGAGTTCTTATTCCCACTTCTAAAACTTCATACTCTGCTCCTGTGGCCATAAATTTAATTGTGTCTCCCACTTTTAAATTTCCCTCTTTTATTCTAACAGAGACAATAACTCCACGATACGTGTCGTATACAGAGTCAAATATTAACGCTTGCAATGGATTATTTTCATTCCCTTTTGGTGCTTCAATTCGGTGGACAACCGCCTCTAAAACATCTTGAATATTCAACCCACTTTTTGCAGAAATAAGTGGAACTCCCTCACAGTCAATTCCAATAACATTTTCAATTTCTTTTTTTACACGATCAGGATCAGCACTAGGTAAATCAATTTTATTAATAACTGGTATAATTTCCAAATTGTTTTCTAATGCTAGGTAAACATTTGCTAGGGTTTGAGCTTCAATTCCCTGTGCTGCATCCACGACTAAAATAGCTCCTTCGCAAGCAGCTAACGAACGTGATACCTCATAAGTAAAATCAACATGTCCTGGTGTATCTATCAAATGAAAAACATACTCTTCACCATTTTTTGCTTGATATTTCAATTGAACGGCATTTAATTTTATTGTTATCCCTCTTTCTCTCTCTAAATCCAAAGAGTCCAAGATTTGATCCTTCATTTCTCGTTGTTGAACTGTTTGAGTTAACTCTAAAATTCGATCTGCAAGCGTTGACTTACCATGATCGATATGTGCAATAATCGAAAAATTACGGATTTTTGATTGCTTCATTCTACTATCCTCCACAAAACACTATTGATTAATTATACCAAAAGTACAACCAATTAAAAAGCTAAATTTTTTATTGAAAGCATTCTCCAACCCATTGTTTCCCAACTCCATTATAAAATTCTTTAGCACTAACCTTAGATTTTCCTTCCAACTGGATCTCAGTTGCTAAAATGAAACCATCTTGAGCAGCGATAAGTAGCCCATCCTCTTCCAGTTTCACTAACTTACCAAAAGGTTCATTATGCTTTTTTTCGAGAAGTTGAACTTGGTGAAATTTAACTTTTTTTCCAGCAATAATACCATACCCCACAGGCCAGCTGATTAGCCCTCGCAAGTGATTATAAACTTGGCGAACTGGTCTATCAAAGGAAACAAACTCTTGTTCCTTAGTGATATTCCAAGCATAAGTTACTTTATCTTCCTCTTGAGCCCTTTCTTTTAACTTTCCATCCAGAAAAGGTATTAAAGACTCCATCAATAACTCTTTTCCAATTATTTCTAATTTATCATACAGAATCTCAGTTGTATCCTTTTCTTCTATCGTCACTTTTTTTTGAGCAACAATAGCTCCTGCATCCATCTTTTCTATCATCCTCATCAAGGTAATACCCGTTTCCTTTTCTCCTCGAATAATCGCCATATGAATAGGTGCTCCACCCCTATAAAGTGGGAGGAGCGATGCATGAATATTTAGGCAACCATATTGAGGAGCGTTTAGAATTATTGATGGAACAATCTGTCCATAGGCACATGTCACAATTAAGTCTGGAGCATAATCCAAAATTAATTGATAATCTTCCTTGATTGATATCGGTTGGATCACTGGCAAATTATATCCCATTGCACTTACTTTTACTGGGGTTGGTAGTATTTCTCTTTTTCTCCCCACTGGTTTATCTGGTTGAGACACTACAGCTACAACCTCTACATCCAACTGCATCAGTGCATCCAACATTCCGCATGCAAATTTAGGAGTCCCCATAAAAATTACTCTTGGTTTACTCATTTTACTCACCTCTTATTAATAATTATAGCATGTTTAGTTGCTTTTTATATCATGATTTGGTATAATTCAAAAGGTTATACAGGAGGTGTACGATGGCAAATATTAAATCACAGAAAAAAAGAGCAGTAACAAACATGAAAAAGAATGTTGCAAATTCTGCTGAAAAAACAGCACTTAAAACAGCAATGAAAAATGTTTTCTCTGCTGTAGCTGAAAATGACAAAGAAAAAGCTGTTGCTTCTTTCGATAAAGCAAACTCTATGCTTGACAAATCACTTGCAAAACATATCAAGCATAAAAACTACGTTGCTCGTCAAAAATCACGCTTAGCTAAAGCAATTAATTCTATTTAAACTACGTAAAAAACAGGATCATCGATTCTGTTTTTTTCTATTCACTATATAAAAAATGGATAGCACTAGTATCCATTTTTTAAGGTTTATATTTCTTCACGAATCCATTGAATTCTTTTTTTTAGCACTATTCTGCGTAAATCATCAGCAGCTAAGTGTTTTACAATATGTTCATATTCTTGCAGTTTATCATGATAGTAGCTTCGAAAGACTTCATTTTTTTCATGAAGTAGCTGAGGCCCAAAAAATAGTTCTTTTTCTGAGTATGGCTTGTGTTTATCTAATGTAAATGAAATGATTTGATAAACATGAACTTCTTCTATCATTTTTTCTCTTTCAATCGTGTAATTATGATCCGATATCCACTCTCTTAGTGCATCCACATCTTTATTAACTTGTATAACCACTTGTTCTATCCGCTTAAACTTCAACAGCCCTGTCTCCAAAATCTGTTTAGCAGTTAACCATCCCATCCCAGCAATTATAATCGTATTCGTATCCAGCGGAACCTCTTTAAGACCATCTGATAAAATAGTCTCAATTTTGTCTTCATAGCCTTGGTGTTGAATATTTTTCTTTGCAGCTTGCAGCGGTCCTTCAAGAACATCACAAGCATAACATTTTAAAGCTTTCTTATTTTTGATTAAAGCACATGGAACATATGCATGATCTGTTCCAATATCAGCAATAACCTGTGTTGGGTGAGTCAGTTCCACCACCGTTTCTAATCTCAGTTTCAAGTTTTATCCTTTATCCACAAAATCTTTTAATCTTTTCGAACGACTTGGATGTTTTAACTTACGCAAAGCTTTTGCCTCAATTTGACGAATTCTTTCTCTTGTTACATTAAACTCTTTGCCTACTTCCTCTAGCGTTCTAGTTCGTCCATCTTGCAGTCCAAAACGTAATCGCAAAACTTTTTCTTCACGCTCTGTTAGTCCTTGTAACACAACATCAATTTCATCTTTCAGCAATTGGTTGTTGGCATACTGATCAGGGCTCATCGCATCTTTATCTTCAATAAAATCTCCTAAATGTGAATCATCTTCCTCTCCAATTGGTGTTTCTAAAGAGACAGGTTCTAAAGCAATCCGTTGAATTTCACGAACTTTTTGAGCAGTAATGCCCTCCATTTTAACAGCAATTTCTTCAGCTGTTGGATCTCTTCCCAAATCTTGAACAAGTTGCCTTTGAATTCTTGTTAATTTATTAATTGTTTCTACCATATGAACTGGAATTCGAATTGTTCTCGCTTGGTCAGCAATCGCACGAGTGATTGCCTGGCGAATCCACCATGTTGCATAAGTTGAGAACTTAAATCCTTTTGTATAGTCAAATTTTTCTACTGCCTTTACAAGTCCCATATTTCCTTCTTGAATAAGGTCTAGTAGCAACATTCCTCTTCCTACATACTTTTTCGCGATTGATACCACTAATCTTAAGTTTGCAGAAATTAAAATTTGCTTTGCTTCTTCATCACCTTCTTCAATCCGCTTTGCCACCATTTGTTCATCATCGGCTTTCAACAAAGAAACACGCCCAATTTCCTTTAAATACATTTTAACAGGGTCATTAATTTTAATGTTTTTACTATCTGAATAGGTAATTGTAATTGGCGATTTTCTCTCTATTACTTCCTCATCTTCTTCACTAGATTCATCTTCTTCGCTATCTTCATCATCAAGGAAGTCTTCATCCATATCATCAATCAAATCTTCTTCCTCAGAAATAATGATATCTTCTTCATTAAACCAATCATAAAGTTCTTCCATATCGGAATCATTTAATTCTAGTTTTTCTAATGAATCCAAAATATCCTTTTGAAATAGAACCTCTTCACTTTTATAAATCGCCTTATAATCTTCTTTTAATTCTTCCAATGTTTTCAGTTGCTTTGTTTTTCCGGTGACTTTATAAGGTTCAATTCTTTTGCTTTTATCTTTCATTAATGCTGTTTTAACTTCACGTACAGCTTTTTCTTCCACCTCATCAACTTCTGACTTCTTCATCTTTTCATTTACCTTTGAAATCGTCTCTTTTTTAATTGTTTCTTTTTCTCTTGAATCTTTCTTAGCTTGCTTTAGTGCAGGCTCTACTACGGCATTTTTCTTTGTTCCGGCCTTCACTTCCTTTTTGGCTGTTTTTTTAGTAATTTCTTTTTTAGTTTCTAGTTTCTTGTTCACTTTTGGTGCAACTTTTTTCACCACTGCTTCTTTAGTTTTTGAAGTCTTTTTTTTAGATTCCACTGCCTTCTTTGCAGTTTCTTTTTTTGTTACCTTTGTCGGCGCTTTTTTTGCCACTTCTTTTTTCTTAACTACCTTGTCTACAGATTTTTTAACTACTGATTTTGTTGTCTTCTTTGCAGTTGGCTTTACCACTTTCTTAGCTGGTGCAACCACTTTTTTCTTTGCTGATTTTGCCGCTACCTTTTTTTCCTTTGTTTTACTTTCCTTTTTCATCGTTATACCTCCTTAGCTCATTTAAGCTCTCGATGTATTCCTGTAACAAAATTTCTTGACTTTCTTCATTACTTATTTCTGAAATTTGTTTTTTAAGTCTCGCTACTTTTTCTTCTACTAATGATTTCTTTATTCTTTCAATGGCTCCTCGAACAATTTCTTCGGAATATTGTTGAGAAAATTCTTCTTCTGTGCTTACTTGCATTAAAATTTCTCGCTCTTCAGCACTCGCTAAATCTATTAACTCCGCAACAACCACTTCGTCACTTTGCTGATAACCATTCAAAATCATCAATGCTAACTGGTGGTGATTTTTTTTAGTCATAAAGCCAAGCTCATTTTTAAATAATTCCACTGCCTTTTGATCCAACAGCATTTGAGATAACACAATCTTCTCTGCCACCTCCCGACCATCTGTCGGCGATGGAATTTGTACTCTTTTACTTTGTCTGCCAACTCCTTGCTTCTTTTCTTTCTCTTCAACCGAGATTGCTGTTAAGTTATTAAACCCAGTTATCTGTGACAATCGATGTATGAAATTTTGTCTATCAAAATCATCATGTAGTAAGTTTATTTCATCCATCACCCGTTGAGCAAATTCTTTTTTTTCTGAATAGTTACTCATATCACTTTTAGATTGAAAATAATCAAAAACAAATTCCATCCACACTTGCGGAATACTTATCATTTTTTGAAGTGCTGCCGCTCCATGCTTTTCCACGATTTCATCTGGATCTTCATTTGTTTTATTGGAAGCCACTAAGACTTCAAATCCTAACGTTTTCGCCAACTTACCAACTCGATACGTTGCAGCTTGCCCAGCTGCATCCCCGTCATAACAAAACATCAATGACGTGCTACAACTTCTTATTTTTTTTAATTGTTCTGCTGTACCGGCTGTTCCAAGTGTTGCACAAACATTAAACATCCCCGCCTTCGCAAATGCCAATACATCCGTAACACCTTCAACTAAAATGACTTGATTTTCTTTTTTAGCATACGGCTTAGCACGATGCAAGTTGTACACTACGTTCCCTTTAACGTAAAAATCAGTCTCTGCTGTGTTAATATATTTACTAGAAATATCAGGATTTAAAGTTCTTGCTGTAAACCCGATTGGGTTTCCATATTCATCATGTATAGGAAACGTAATTCTCTCCGCAAATGTATCATAGAGCCCACTTTCATTAACTCGAACAAGGTTAGTGGAAATCATCACCTTATCCTCATATCCCTTAGCCTTCAAAAATTGATAAAGTCGATTGTTTGATTCATTATACCCAATCTCAAACATTTCAATCAAGTTTGCTGTGATCCCTCTTTGGAGTAAATAGTTTTTTTCATCTGTTGCTCCGCTGGAATTTAAGCCATACGTCATATATCGAATTGCTTCATTTAGCACTTTATATCCTTCTTCTTTATATGGATCCTTAGGTGACGCAAACTGCTCCGGTTGGTAATCTAATTTAATTCCGACTTTTTCTGCAACCTTCACCACTGCCTCTGGAAAGCTACACTTTTCATAATTTTGAACAAAAGTGAACACATTTCCACCAGCGCCACACACAAAGCATTTATAAATTTGTTTATCCTGACTTAGTGAAAGCGATGGATCGTGATCATCATGAAAAGGACACACCGCTCCAAATGATTTTCCTTTTTTTACCACAGGCAAATATTGAGAAACAATATCCACGATATCCGCTTGGTTTCTTACTGAATTGATTTCTTCTTCACTCAATCGCATACCTTTTCCTCACCACCTCACCACTTTAACTTAAAATTTTATTTCTTTTGCGATATAATCCTTAACTTGATCTATCGAAATTCTTGTTTGTTCCATGGAATCACGATGACGAATCGTAACACAGTTGTCATTTTCTGTTTCAAAATCTATCGTGATACAAAATGGTGTTCCCACTGCATCTTGTCGACGATATCGTTTACCAATACTTCCTAATTCATCAAAATCACACATGAAATCTTCTGATAAGTCCGTAAACAAACTCATTGCTTTTTCAGTCAGTTGTTTTGATAACGGTAGTACTGCCGCTTTAATCGGTGCTAAAGCTGGAGAAAATCTCATCACAATACGGCTATCATCATCTGCCAAGACTTCCTCTTCATAAGCTTCAGAAAAAAACATTAAGAATAGTCTCTCAACTCCTACTGCTGGTTCAACACAATACGGAATATATTTTTCATTAGTTTGTGGATCCAAATATTCCAAACTTGTTTTTGAGTGTTCCATATGTTTAGATAAGTCATAATTTGTCCTATCTGCAATACCCCACAATTCCCCCCAACCAAAAGGATATTTATATTCGATATCACACGTTCCAACAGAATAAAAGCTTAATTCTTCTTTGCTATGTTCACGTAACCGAAGATTGTTGCTTGATCCTCCATTTAGTGATAAAATCCAATTCATACAAAATTCTTTCCAATACGCATACCACTCTAAGTCTGTTCCTGGCTTACAAAAGAATTCCATTTCCATTTGTTCAAACTCACGAACACGAAAAATAAAATTCCCTGGTGTGATTTCATTACGAAAAGATTTTCCAATTTGGCCAACTCCAAAAGGAACTTTTTTACGCATTGATCTTTGAATATTTTTGAAATTCACAAACATTCCCTGTGCTGTTTCTGGTCGAAGGTAAACCGTATTTTTTGCATTTTCAAGTGTCCCTTGAAAAGTTTTAAACATTAAGTTAAACTGGCGAATATCAGTGAAATCATGTGCACCACAATCAGGACACCCAATATGATTCTCCTTGATGTACTTCATCATGTCATCATTACTCCATCCTTCAAGTGTTACCGTCCCCTTGCTAAATTCTTCAATTAGGTGATCAGCACGATGGCGAGTCTTACATTGTCTACAATCCATTAGTGGATCACTAAAACCACTCAAATGCCCTGTTGCTTCCCAAACTTTAGGATTCATTAAAATTGCAGATTGGAGTTCTACATTGTGTGGGTTTTCTTGAATGAATTTTTTACGCCACGCTTGTTTAATGTTATTTTTTAAAGCTACTCCAAGTGGACCAAAATCCCATGTATTACTCAAACCTCCATAAATTTCTGATCCTTGAAAGACAAATCCCGAATTTTTTGCATGACTTACAATTTTATCAAAACTTTTATCACTCATTTTCCCACCTATTATCTCCCTTGTAATTACACTTAAATATATCATAAAACAAGCACTTTAGTCAATTTAATAGGTATTGCAAATCCACATATAACTCACAAATGTTAATGCCTTAATTAATGACCCACTCTTGCAATGTCAGCCGCCTTTTCTTTTCCAAATTTACAACTATCTTATTTTTTGTAAGAAACTAAAAAAACAACGAAGCGACAAAATAATCTTTATATTTTTCGTATATCGAAAGGACTTCTAAAGACATCATATACTGATTCTTATTTCCGCTACCCAAGAAACCTTATAACTTGTTAAAAAAGGAATCCAAGCAACCTGTTAGTCTCACTTTCCCCCTTGTAATAAATCTTTCAAAAATCCCCATGTTTTGCTTCGCACTTCTAAATGGTTTTGAAAAAAATCCATCAAAATTTCAACATCCTGAATTTTCCAATTCCCCTGTTCCTCTAAAATTGAGTAATGCTCCAATTTTGCTTTATTAATGATGCGAAACCTTCTTAAAATATCTTTATTTGTCATCATCATGTCTTCAGCCTCAGCTGCACAATTTTGGCAGACAAATCCACCATGTTCACAACTAATACCCTGAACTGCTGTTGAACCACAAAAAACGCAAGAATCAACCAGAGGTGAAATCCCTTGAATTTCTAGCATTTTCGCTAAGAAAAAAGCCAAGGACAAGCACTTGCTTTCCAAAGTTCCATCTAATTTATTCAAACATAATGAAAGCAGTTCATACGTTTCACTGTCTTCTTCCGATCCTTGAGGAATGATTATTTCAATCATCTCTGCGAACAGCTGTGCTATATGAACGCTCTCTAAACTATCTCTAACATGACGATATGAATTTATTAATGCCCCGGTTTTTAAAGTAAACATTGTTTTGCCTTCTTGTAAATCCACAATATACTCTCCTTCAACAAAAGGAGTACAGGAAACCGCGTTTTTACTAGTCATCTTTTGCGCTCCACGAGCAACCAACATTAATCTTCCACCAGTTTGAGTTAGTACACTGACTAATAAATCATTTTCACGATACTGAGATTGCTTTAAAACAATCGCTTTAATTACATCATTCATAGTCTACCTCAAATGGAATGTATCCCAATTGTTGTAGTTTAGATTTTTTATTTCGCCAATTTTTTTCAACGCGGACATATAACTCTAAATATATTGTTTCTCCCAAAATTCCTTCTAGATCTTTTCTTGATTGAATCCCTATCTCTTTAATCATTCTTCCTTGCTTACCGATCATCATTCCTTTTTGACTATCTCTTTCAACCAAGATAACCGCGTTTATTAACAACTTCCCTCTTTTCCTACCCATTCGTTCCAATACAATCGCAACCGAGTGCGGAATTTCTTCTTCCGTTAACTCAAGCACTTTCTCACGAATAATTTCAGCGTAGATAAATTGTTCAGGATAGTCACACACCTGATCCTTCGGGTAATAATAAATCCCATCCTCTAAGTATCCCTTAGTTATTTTAATCAATTCATCTACTTGAATACCTTGAAGTGCTGATGTAGGAATAATTTCATCAAAATCATATCGTTTTTCCCACTCAATTAAGGTTTTAATCATTTCTTCTTTACTTAATAAATCCATTTTATTTAAAATTAAAAAGGTTGGTAATTTAGCTTCTTTGAGCTTTTCTAAAACAAACTCATCCCCTTTTCCAAAAGGGACGCTTGCATCAACTAAATAATAAATCATATCCACACTATTCATCGCTGAAAAAGCCTCCTTATTCATTTGGCTTCCCAATTGATGTTGAGGCTTATGAATTCCTGGTGTATCCACAAAGATGATTTGTGAGTCGTCATCTGTTCGAATTCCTCGGATTTGATTTCTTGTTGTTTGAGGTTTAGGGGAAATAATAGCCACCTTTTGTTTTAGTAAAGCATTCATCAATGTACTTTTACCAGCATTGGGTCTTCCTACAAGTGCTACAAACCCTGACTTCATTTCAAATCCTCTTCACCAAATTGAAACGGTAAAAGTTCAGCAATCGTTGTCATCTGTGTTTCTTTACCATTAGAAAGGATAATTGGCGTATCTTGTAAAAGAAGCTCCGACAACACTTGACGACAAATACCGCAAGGAGCCGCTAGCTTTTCACCATCGCTCACTATCGCTAGTGCCTCTATATTATCTTTTCGATATCCATAAGAATAAGCTGCAAACACCGCACTACGCTCTCCACAATTGGTAGCACCAAAAGATGCGTTTTCAATATTCGCTCCTTTAAAGGTTGAACCATCACTGCATTGAACACAAGCACCAACATGATACTTAGAATAAGGTGCATAGGCGTTTTCCATTGCTTCAAAAGCCAAATCCACTAGTTTTTGATACTTCATCATCTTTTCTCCTTATAGGTGCCTCATCACCATCATAACTCCCAAAATCAAACAAGCAATACTCGCAACTAGCACCGCTGCTGCTGCTAAATCTTTAATTACTTTTATATCTTCATGCCACTCTTTAGTCACATGATCGCACAACTTTTCAAGTGCTTCATTAATTATCTCCAACGATAAAACAAGCCCAATACATAGTCCTAAAATTAAGTTTTCAGTGTAGGAAAAGTTCAATATAAAACTAGCTACAAGTGCCACACACGCTAAGACCATTTGAATTTGAAAACTTTTGGACTTTAATGCTTGTCCTAATCCTTGAAATGCAGCACCAAATTTTTTCTTCATCGTGGTACCTCACTATCCAGTATGTCACTTTGCAGCTTGAACATCTTCTTTTCTTCCTGTTTGTTTCCATGATCATATCCATGACAGTGAAGTAAGCCATGGATAAACAGAAAACAGAGTTCTCTTTTTACTGAGTGACCATAGTCCTTAGCCTGTTGTTCAACTGCATCAACATTAATGTAAATATCTCCTAACTCTTGGACTTCTTCTTGCCACGCATAGTCACATGGCTCATCTTGTAGGGCAAAACTAATCACATCTGTCACGCAATCAATCTGCCGATAGTCTCTATTTATTTCCTTTATTTTTTTTGAACGCACAAAAATTACCGAAACACTTTGTACAGCAGTAATTTTCAGTTTTTTTTCTGTTAAATCAGCTAAGTATGATAAAAGCACATCATATTTTTTCCACTGAGCATCTCTTGTTTTGTTGATAAAAAGACAGTTCATTATCTTCCTCACTTTTTATTTATTATATCACAAGTCCATCATTCTTACTTATTTTTCTCATAACAATCAATGATTTTCTGAACCAATGGGTGCCTTACCACATCATCGCTAGTCAGATGGATTACCCCTATTTCATCGATTGTCGATAGCAATTTAGTCGCTTCCAAAAGACCAGAGATTTGCCCTTTATGCAAATCAATCTGAGTCGCATCGCCTGTAATTACCATTTTCGAATTAAACCCTAACCGTGTTAAAAACATTTTCATTTGAGCTGCAGTGGTGTTTTGTGCTTCATCTAAAATAATAAATGCATCATCTAAAGTTCTGCCACGCATATATGCCAGTGGCGCTATCTCTACAATTCCTTTTTCTATGTATTTCTCAGTTTGACTCACCCCAAATAATTGATACAGTGCGTCGTAAAGTGGAGTTAGATAAGGATCTACTTTTTCCTTTAAATCTCCTGGTAAAAACCCCAAACTTTCACCCGCCTCTACTGCTGGGCGAGTCAATATAATTCTTTTTACATCTCCTGATTTAAGCAAACTTGCAGCTCTCACTACTGCTAAATAAGTTTTTCCTGTCCCAGCAGGACCAACCGCAAAAACGATATCTTTCTTTTCTAACTCTTTTACAAACTGAAATTGTCCCTTCGTCTTAGGACTTATTTTTTTACCATCATAGGATACCCCTATTACTTTATCATTGTATGATGTTTCCAACTCTTCTTCACTTCCTTTCTGTACTTGACGAAGTAGATAAATCACATCCCCTTCTGTTAATTCTCTTCCTTTTTTAATTATCCTATACATTTCATCAAGAACCACCTTCATATCCTTTACCTGCTTGCCCAACAGAGTAAATTTCGAATTTCTAAATGAAACACTACCATTTAAATATCGGCCGATAAGTTCTAAATAGCGATCATTGGGTCCCAACATTTCTTTAACTTCTGTAAGCATTATCTCTTCAAAAACTAATTCTTCACGATATTCCATAAGCTCCACCCTTCCATCAAATTAATACAAAAAAAGGAATTATCTTCCTTTTGTTTTTGTGCGATGAGCTTTTCTAGCTGCTTCTGATTTTAATTTGCGACGCACCCCTGGCTTTACATAAAACTCTCTTTTACGAGCCTCTGCAAGGGTTCCATTACGTGATACTTGGCGCTTAAAGCGGCGTAGGGCATCATCCAAAACTTCATTCTCTTTCACTACTACTCTTGCCATGTCTTCTTCCCCCCTTTGCTCCATATGTTCCTATTATATCCAAATATAGCACTAAATGCAATATTAATATTCACTATTTTTAATTTTTTCTCCTTGAAGCAAAGCACACCCACTACTTGTTCCAATTCTTGTAGCTCCAGCTTGAATCATTTTATGTAAATCCTCTTGAGTTCTAACTCCACCGGCTGCTTTAATTTGAATTTTCCCATTAGTCACTTCTTTCATAAGCTCCACATCTTCAATGGTTGCCCCAGACGTTGAAAATCCTGTCGATGTTTTAACAAAATCTGCTTGTCCATCCATTACAGCTTGAATTGCTCTTCTTTTTTCTTCTACTGTTAAAAGACATGTTTCAATAATAACTTTCAGAACATGACTCCCTACTGCCTCTTTTACTTTCACTATCTCTTCTACCACTTTATCCATACGATTATCTTTCACATCTGCAATATTAAGAACCATATCGACTTCATCTGCTCCCAACTCTATCGCATTGTGCGCTTCAAACACTTTAGTTGCTTGAGTCATTGCACCCAGAGGAAATCCAATAACAGTGCACACCCCGACATCTGTTTGTGCTAATTCTTTTTTACATAAAGCAATCCATGTTGGATTAACGCAAACTGTCGCAAAATCAAATTCTTTCGCTTCAACACACAATTTCTTTATTTGTGCCTCTGTACTGTCTTGTTTTAGTAATGTATGGTCAATCATTTTATTTAATTTCATCATAGTTCTCCCTATTCCTCTTCTATCCCTTCGTGAAAGTAGTATTTTTTTATCACTTCATATGCTATCTTATGATCTCCTAAATATTGCTCGCGCCCAAAGTCACGATATAAAAATGGCTCATCACCTTTTCCTAGCAGTAAAATCGTATCATTTTCATTCGCTAGTTCAACGGCTTGCCGAATTGCATCATAACGTCTCTCAATGATGATAAAGTTTGTTTTTTTAATTCCTTTAGCTATTTCATGAGCTATCTCAATAACCGATTCATCACGAGGGTCATCCTCTGTCAAAATAATCATATCACAATAATGATCTGCTAACTCTCCAAAAATAGGTCTCTTTTTAAAATCTCTTCTACCCGCTGATCCAAATACAGCTATAATTCGATTTTCTTTTGGTGTTATCTTTGTTGCATACTTCATCACTTGCTCAATTCCATCAGGAGTATGAGCAAAGTCAACAATCACGTTAAATGGTTGTCCTGCATCAATTCTTTCCATTCGCCCTTCGATTTGAGCAATTCTCATAACTTGAATAGCCAGCTTATTTAGTGGCAGGCCACGACTATGTAGCGCCGCTATTGTCGCCAGCAAGTTATAGATATTGAACTCAGCCACTAAATTTGTTTCAATTTGTAGCTGTTCTTCCTTAGTTTCTAATGTAAAAACGGTTTTATCCTTAGCCACTTGAATATGGGTCGCACGATAATCAGCCTCATTATGAATTCCATAGGTAATCACTTTAGCCTCTGTATCTTCTACCATCGCCATCCCATACTCATTATCCACATTCGTAATCGCTATAGCATCTACTGCCAAGTCATCAAAGAATCGCTTCTTAGACAAAAAGTAGTTTTCCATCGTTCCATGATAGTCTAAATGATCGTGAGTTAGGTTCGTAAAAATAGCCACATCAAAATCAATCGCATCCGTTCGGTGTTGTTCAAGTCCAATGCTACTAACTTCTAATGTACAAGCTTTCATTGAGGCATCCACCATGTCTTTTAAAATTGCTTGCAACTCCGCTACTTCTGGTGTTGTTAAAGACGGTGCTAACTTCACTTCGCCATACTCAATTGAAATAGTTCCAATATATCCTGTCGGAAGATAACGGTTCAGAATATCACGAATCATCATTGTAACAGAGCTCTTACCGTTTGTACCAGTGACTCCAAAAACAACCATTTGTTTTGATGGAGAACCATAAAAGTAATCCGCAACCTTATTCAAGACAGCACTTACATCCTTAACTTTAATATAAGTAATCTGAGGATTTTTTTCTTTTAAATCATCGCTATACACAACGCAAACCGCACCATTACTAATTGCCTGATTCACAAACCGATGACCATCATTCATCATTCCTTTAATACAAAAGAAAATAGAATTCTTGCGTCTTTTTCGACTATCCGTTATAATCCCTTGAACCTCAATTTCAGGAGCATCCTTAAATAATTCATTTAGCTTCATCACTCTTTTCCTCCTTTATCACTGCTACCACACCACTGCTCTCTATACGTTCACACACAACTTTAACTATTTTATTTTGAGTGTGCTTTCCTTCAATAAACACCGGCAAGTACTCGCTTGAATAACCAAATGAAGACCCATTATTGTACTTCTCAACTAAAACTTCTAGTGGTTTTTGAATGAATTTTTCCTGATAGTCTCGATATAATTCTACCGATAAATCAGAACACACTTTAACCCGTCTTTTCTTTTCATCTGGAGCTATTTGGTTTTCAAAATTTTCAGCAACCGTCCCCTTTTTAGCAGAAAATGGAAACACATGTAAGAATGAAAATTTACATTTTTTTAAAAATTCTACCGTTTGATTAAACTCTTCTTCAGTTTCTTGTGGAAACCCGACAATCAAATCTGTACTTATTGAAATATGAGGCACTTTTTGTCTGATTTCTTGGATTTTATAATAAAACTCTTGAGTTGTGTAAGGACGATTCATTCTTTTCAACACTGAATCGCATCCTGATTGTAAAGGAATGTGAAGATGATGAGCTAAAACTGATGTTCGATTCATCATCTCCAGTAGGAAATCATCAATTTCTGTTACCTCGATAGATGAAATTCGAAGCCGACCAAGTTCTGGTGCACTTTTCATTATTTCTTGGATGCAACAAGATAAAGATGAGTTTTGATCTTGTCCATATCGTCCAGTATGAATTCCTGCCAACACAATTTCTTGGTGATTTTTTGACAATTGTTGCGCTTGTGTGCAAACTTCTCTTAAATCTAATGATCGTTCTTTTCCACGAGCATAGGGAATAATGCAATAGCTACAAAATTGATTACATCCATCTTGAACCTTTAAATATGCTCTTGTTTTATGTTCAAAATGAGAAACATTCAAAGCTTCAAACTTCGCATTTTTTCTAACATCATCTATAACTATCTGCTTTTCATTTGTTTGTAATACTCTCTCAATTAATTCTGGAACTTTATCTTTATGTGATGAACCAACCAAAATATCTATATCCTCATTCTCTTTGATTTCATCTGCACTAACTTGAACATAACACCCAATCACCCCTATGATTGCTTTTCTATTCTGCCTTAAAGCCTGATTGATTTTTTGTCGTGACTTTCCGGATGCCACATTAGTAACCGCACACGTTAAAATTAAATAAATATCCGCTACTTCTTTAAACGATGTTTCTTGATATCCACTTTTATTTAAAGCTTCTCTAATTCCTTCAGCTTCTGTCGTATTTACTTTACAGCCTAAACAGGCAATTGCATATTGTTTCACTATTTCACCACCTATTCAACTAGTCCTGAAATAACACTTAAGACATGACACGCTGCAGTTTCTGCACGCAAAATTCGCTTTCCTAAAGAAATACAATGATAACCTAACTCTGTTAAATACTGAATTTCTTCTTCAGCAAAACCACCCTCAGGACCAATAACAACACTTATTGACATTTGTGACTGAACAAGACTTCTTAATGACTTTCCAGTCTGTGCAATATTTTCATACCCGACGCAATTAAGCTCTGATTGATATTTGCTTAAATCTTTAAATTTACATACATCTTCTATTCGCGGCAAACTTTCTCGCTTGGACTGTTCCATAGCTTCCAAAACAATTTTATTCCAACGATCCTTTTTATTTGTCCACTTTTCTTCTTTAGACTTCACTACCGTGCGTTGAGAAATAAATGGAACAATAGTGTCAACTCCTAACTCCGTGGCTTTTTGTAGAATATATTCCCACTTTTCTTTACGTATTAATCCAATACATAGCGTTATGCGACAAGGGAGTTCGTGTCTTTCATTATCCATCTCATCGATATAAGCTACAACCTTTTTCCCATGCATACTGATTTTACCAAAAGCAGCTTGCTTCTCCAAAGGAAAAACAAGTCGAATGATCGAACCTTCTTTCATTCGTAAAACATCTTGAATATGATGTGCTTGTTCCTGAGATAGTTCAATCTCTTTTCCTGTTTCAATAAACTCTTCAACTATATATTGTTGCATATTTTTCACCTTCTTTATTTTATCAAACTTTAGCAAAAATAAAAAGACCTATACCTGTATTTACAAATTATAGGCCTTTCATTTGCTCTTATTCTTTTGGTAAAATTAAATTCAACGCAATTCCTATTGTTGCCGATAAAGCTGTTCCACTTAAGATTGCAGAGCCTCCAAGTGGAAGTGCCGCACCACCAAGTCCAATAACTAACATTGCACTTGCAATAATTAAATTCCTTTGTTTTGATAAGTCCACTTTACTATCCACTAATATTCTCAATCCATTTGATGCGATAACACCGTACAACAAGATACTCATTCCACCTAAAACAGGATTTGGAATTGTTTGAATAACAGCCGATATTAAACGCGAAGTTGATAATAGGACGGCAATTACCGCTGCTCCTACCGTAACATACACCGAAGATACTTTCGTCATTCCAATAACTCCTGTATTTTCACCATAGGTCGTGTTTGCTGGGCCACCTAGAAACCCAGATACTGCTGTCGCAATTCCATCACCCATTAAAGTTCGATCTAATCCAGGATCTTTCAAGAAATCTTTTCCACATATCTTTCCTAAAACTGTATGATCTCCAATATGTTCTGCAATCGTTACCAAGGCTACCGGTAGAATAGCTAAGGCCTCTGGTCCAAAATAGAAACTATAGGTATCAAAATTCCCAATCTTAAATGGTAAGATAAATTCTGGCAAACTAAAATATTGTCCACTTTCAATTACAGCTGTTACTGCTGTAAAATCAACAATTCCCATAATTGCTGCTAAAATATAACCCAAAACAATCCCACAAAGGAAAGGGATAATCTTAAAGAACCCTTTTGCCTTTGTTGAAATAAGTGCGGTGGTTAGAAATGTGAATAATGCTACAACCATCACTTTCCACTCTCCACCTGCGACAAGTCCTGCATTTGATACAGCGTTGGATGCAAGTCCGAGCCCAATCACCGCAATCATTGGTCCAATTACAATCGGCGGTAACAACTTGTTAATCCACTCTTTGCCGATTACTTTAATCACCAATGCAACCACAACATAGACCAATCCAACTAAGATGAGTCCTGTTTGGGCTGCCCCAATTTCACCACCCATTGCCTCAACTGCTGTTGACACTGCCGCAATATATGCAAAACTTGACCCTAAATATACTGGAACTTTGAATTTTGTTAGTACAGCATAAATGATTGTCCCAACTCCTGATGCAAACAATGCAACAGAGATTGGATATCCTGTTAATATTGGTACTAAAATTGTTGCCCCAAACATTGCAAATACATGCTGAATACTCAAGAATAGCCATTGCCCTGCCTTTGGTTTTTCATTTACATCTAAAATCATTTCAACTTTTTGTGACATCTCTTCTCCTCCTCATCACTGTCTTTCTTGCACAAAAAAAGACCTATTTCTTAGGACTCTCTCGGATTGATATCGCTTTTTCCTTCTTTTTAATCTCTCGGATTAAATTAAAGAATCCCTACAAGTATTCTATCATAAATCTTATAAAAAGCAAATGAAATATCTGTTATTTTAACTTCTTGCAAAACAAACCTACAATCACGCAAAACCACAATACATTTAAAGCTAAAAAAAGAAGAAGTTTTATTCACCTTCTCCTTCTTTATTCTCATTTATTCCATGCACAGTTACTTTTATCTCATTTACTTTTCGCGAATCTGCTTTAGTTACTTCTATCGTCATATTCTGATAATCGAAAGACTCCCCTTCTAATGGAATATGCTCAAATTCATGAATAACCCAACCACTCACAGTAATCATTTCATACTCTTCACTTGGTTTTATATCGAAATACTCAAATGTATCCTCTAAATCTGCATCACAGTCCACAAGATATATTGATTCCTCAAGCTTTGTATAGTGCTCTATTACCGTGTCATGTTCATCCCAGATATCCCCAACTAACTCCTCTAAAATATCTTCCAATGTTATAATCCCTGCTGTACCACCATACTCGTCCAAGACGACTGCCATATGTGTCTTAGAACTTTGTAATTGTCTTAATAAACTAGAAATTTTTACATGTGGACTTGTATAGAATAGAGGTTTAATGATTGATTTCAGTGGACCTTTATCTTGATAATACAAGCTATAAAAGTCTTTCTCATGAATAAATCCTACAATGTTATCAATTGAATTTTCATAAACTGGGATGCGTGAATAGGCATTTAGACGAAATGACTTTTCTACATCTTCCAGTGAATTCTCTATATTAATTGTCACTAAATCAACTCGTGGCGTTAAAATATCTTTTACATCTAAGTCATTGAATTCAATTGCCGCTAAAATCAAATCACTTTCATGAGCTTCTAGATCACCCTCATTTTCAGCTTCTTCAACCATCGTAATCAACTCCTCTTGCGTCATTGAATCCTCAGCTTTAAATTTAAAAAGCTTTCGGATCATCTTTTTCCAAATCCCAAAGATGAAAATTAGAGGGAAGAACAACTTCATTAATATCGATATTACTCCACTACTAAACATTGAAAACTTTTCAGGGAACTCTTTTGCCAAGCTTTTGGGTGTAATTTCTCCAAAAATCAAAACAACGATAGTCACGACCAATGTAGAAACAGTCGCTCCGATATCTCCTAAAATCCTAGTAAAAATAACTGTCGCAATTGTTGCAGCAGCAATATTCACAATATTATTACCAATAAGTATTGTCGAAATCAATTCATCATATTTCTCCAATAATTTTAAGGCACTGGTTGCCTTTTTGTTTCCATTATTTGACAAATGTTTCAATCTTATTTTATTGGCACAAGAAAACGCTGTTTCTATCGCACTAAAATACGCTGAACAAGCAATTAAAATAAATAACGTAACAATAAGCATTTCTGTACTTCCCATTTTATATCTCCTTCTTCTATTTTTTAATTTACGCACAAACCACCTACGCTATAGTAGAAGTTGATATTCTCGGATTGATCTTTTCAACGCGATAAATATGGGCACTGGCGAATCGTCCAACTCGTACACATCCTTTCAAAAATATTTATTTAATTATAGCATTATATTGATTTATAATCAAATTTTGTATAAAATTGGCTGAATTTTTCATCAAAATTTATGATACTTTTTATTGTCTTTTAAGGTTATTTAACTACTAAAAAAGATAATCTCTTTTTATTTGATTAACTATCAAACAAAAGAGACTACCCTCACTACTTTAGTCAGCAGGTGTAAAACCGCTTAAATTCTTCTCCTGATCTTCCAGAGATACGTTATAGAAACGCGCTCCTTTATCTACTTTTTTAATTTCTGCCATTTCAGCTTCTGTAAGTTCAAAGTCAAAGATATCTATATTTTCTTTGATATGTACTGGATTTTCCGATTTTGGAAATACTACATTTCCAGTTTGAATATGCCAACGCAAAATAACTTGGACATTGCTTTTATTATACTTTTTAGCAAGCGATGTGAAAATTGGCTCATTAATTAAGTCTTTATCTGCATGTCCAATTGGATACCAACTCTCTATAATTGTTCCATACTCTTTAATTCTATTCTTCAACTGTTCTTGTTGATAGTAAGGGTGGCATTCTACTTGAAGTACCGCAGGTTTAATGACTGAGTTGTCTATAACTTCTTCAAGTCGGTTAGATTCAAAATTCGATAATCCTATGCTTCTGACTTTTCCAAGTTTCACTGCTTTTTCCATGTCTCTCCATGCACCAAGATAATCGCCAAACTGTTGGTGAAGGAGCAGTAAATCAATATACTCCGTGTCTAATCTATCCAACATTTTATCAATTGCATTCATTGTTACTCCTTCACCATACTCACTTGGCCAGAGTTTTGTTGTAATATACACTTCCTCTCGTGCTATGCCGCTTTCTCTAATTGCCTGTCCCACTCCTCGCTCATTTTGATATGCATGTGCAGTGTCAATGTGACGATAACCAGATTTTAGTGCTTCTAAGCAGGCTGCTTTTGTTGCCTCATCTCCTTGAATCATAAATACACCTAGCCCAAATTGTGGTATTTTTCTACCATCATTTAGTGTCAAATATGTTTGCATTGTATTTCCTCCTTTTAGGACCTCCGTCCTTTATAACATATTACACTTTAGAGTTAACTCTAAGTCAAGTGGATATATTTCTATTGATGTAAAATTTATGACCCATTCAAAAAAGAAACACTAGCGAATTAGTGCTAATGTTTCTTTTTCTATCACTTGTTCAACTAATGATAAATCAGAAGCAAAACAATCTCCATTCACTGTATATGCTAAACTTGCGCTTCCTGCTGTTAGCTCAACAATTTCTTCATGTGTTTTATTTAGAGACATACCAAATATAATTATTGATGTAAAAATATCGCCTGTTCCAATATTATCAAGAACTTTTGTTTTCCACTTTCTACTTTAAACAAAAAAAATAGGTAAATTCGCAACCATATCTACAGCTCAATGGTTAATCAATCTACCTATATTTCTATAACTTATTTTGCTGGAATCACTGATCCATCACTATATGTTTCTTCAATAAATGTCTTAACTTCTGCAGATGTCAAAACTTCAACCAGTGCTTTGATTTTATCACTATCTTGATTATCTGTACGAGCTGCAATAATATTAACATAAGGATTTGTAGAATCAGCTTCTTCAAGGATAACTGAGTCCGTTACAGGGTTTAATCCTGCCTGAAGTGCATAGTTTCCATTAATTGCCACCAAATCTCCTTCACCTTGTTCGAAAATAGTAGTAAGTAATTCTGGAGACACCTCTTTAAATTGAAGATTCTTTGGGTTAACTGTAATATCACTGATAGTTGCTGTTAGTGCATCAACATCAGCACTAAGCTCGATTAATCCGTTTTTTTCCAAAATAGACAAAGTTCTACCTTGGTCAGTAATCGTATTAGTTATGACAATTTCCGCATTGTCTTGAAGTTCACTAATATCAGATATTGTCTTTGAATAGAATCCTAGTGGCTCAATATGAATGCCTGCAACATTAACAATATCATATCCTTTGGCTTCTATTTCGCTGTTAAAGAATGGCACATGTTGAAAGAAATTGGCATCAACTTCTCCAGAATTTAGTGATTCATTAAATACATAGTAGTCGTCTAAAACAATAATTTCTAACGTATATCCCTTTTCCTCTAATAATGGTGCTGCAAATTCTAAAATCTTTGAATGTGGATCCAATGTTGCTGCAACCACAATTGTTGTATCCTCTGTACTACCCGTTGGCTCAACTGAACTATCATCTGTTCCTCCTGAAGTACACCCTACTACTGCAAAACATAATCCTATAACTGCAATGCTCTTAATAAACTTTTTCATTTTCTTTTCCTCCTATCGTTTATCAATTTTTTTAACTACAAAATCTCCTACTGCTTGAATAACAAACACAATCAGAATAACTAAAATAGTTGCTGCATATAAAACTGTTGTGTCCCTTCTTGCAAATCCATACATATACGCAAGATTTCCTAACCCACCTGCACCTATTGCTCCAGCCATTGCTGTGTATGAAACTAGTGAAATACCAGCCACGGTAGCTCCAGATATTAATGCTGGCAGAGCTTCCGGGATCAATACTTTGAAGATAATTTCAGTGCGACTTGCACCCATTGCCTTACTTGCCTCAATCACACCCTTATCTACTTCAGAAAATGCAATAACACATAATCTGGCATAGAACGGTGCTGAAGCAATGATTAATGACGGAAGTGCAGCTGTTGCACCTAGCATCGTTCCAGTCAAAGCCTTCGTCAGTGGTATTAGCAGTATCATTAAGATAATGAATGGTATTGCTCTAAGTATGTTGACTAAAATATCAGCAACTTTATTCACTATCTTATTTTCAATTAGTCCGCCTGTTTGTGTAACATACAAAAGAATTCCAATTAATCCTCCTAGTATCACCGCAACTATCAATGACATTAGTGTCATATATACTGTTTCCTGAAGTGCATCAATCATTTGGTTAACCACACTTGAATCTAACATGCTTCAACCACCACCCCTCTGTTTTTAAGCTCATTAATCACTTTTGTGTTCATTCCATCTTTATCTAAGTGAATATACATCACGCCAACTGCACCAGCTTGCGTGTGGGTAATATTTGAACTTACAATATTCACATCCACATCTAAAGATCTTAGAATTGTAGAAAGGATTGGCTGTCCACTTATCTCATTTGAGAAAACTAGCCTAAATAATTGTCCATGTGGGTAATATTTTCTTAAGTCTTCTTGCAAAGTCTGGACATCCTCACCTTGCAATGTTTGAACAAATCGCTTACTTACTTCATGTTTTGGGTTGCTAAATACTTCTTGAGTATTGCCAAATTCAACAACTTCACCTTCACTCATTACCGCAACACGGTGACAAACTTTTTGAACAACTTCCATTTGGTGAGTAATCATAACCACCGTTATTTTTAACTCTCTGTTAATTGTTGTTAATAACTCTAAAATTGAATCAGTAGTTTCTGGATCCAATGCACTTGTGGCCTCATCACAAAGAAGAATGCTAGGCTGATTCGCAAGTGCCCTAGCTATTCCGACACGTTGTTTCTGCCCTCCGCTCAACTCGCTTGGATAAGCTTTTTCCCTCCCCGTTAAGCCAACCAAATCAATCAACTCTTGTACTTTCTTTTTGCGCTCTACTTTTGTAACTTTGGCAATTTCAAGGGGAAGCTCTATATTTTTTTCAACACTTCTTGACCATAACAAGTTAAAATGCTGAAAGATCATCCCAATTTTCTGCCTTTGCCGGCGTAGATCTTTTCCTTTAAGCGAAGAAATTTTAACGTTATCCAAAATAATCTCTCCACTACTTTGTTTCTCTAATTGATTAATTACACGAAGTAGTGTGCTTTTACCAGCACCAGAATACCCAATAATCCCAAAAATCTCACCTTTTTTCACCTCAAGGCTAACATCTTTTACAGCATGAATTGCACTTCCCTTTGTTACAAAACTTTTACAAATATTGCGCATCTGAATCATTACCATTCCCCCTTTATGCAACAAAAAACTCTCATCCTTACATAAGGACGAGAGTTAAATTCCCGTGTTACCACCTTTTTTCATAACTGCCTCACGACAATTACCTCATCAAGTACTATCATACTCTATCACGTTAACGGGTGAATCCGTCATAGCCTAAGTTTCCTTCGGTATGCAACTCCAAGACCATTTTCTTATTTACTTCCCTTATCCCTTCACAGCTACCAGGACTCTCTGATGAATTTCCGTAAATAATACTTTTCTTTTCTTTGTCTTTACAGCTACTTTACTCTTACATCATAACTTTGTCAACAGTTTTTTTTAAAATTATGTAAATGTTTTATAAATTCTCTTAACTATAGACTTCATATTGCATTTCTAAGAGAGCTATCTTCTTTAAAATTTGCTTTACTTTTGGAGTTTTTCAAATCCCTACTACTAATCTGATTATTTTAAATCTATCCTATCATAAAACGAAACTTCTGCCACGGCTTTATCTCATCCAACAAAAACAATTCTTCCTCAACTATTTTTCCAACTACATTGGTCTTTCCAGAGTTTATCATTTCAGTCAAGGCAATTTGAAGCTCACCTGCATAATGTCCATACTCGCTACTTTCTATCAAGATATCACCTCGTTGAATTATTTCAGGTGCATTAAACACTTTAAATTCATGCTCCTTATATTTCACACGACTCTGTGTTGATCTAATAAAAGCATCCGAGTAATCTCCACGGTGAAAATGCAATTCATCTAGCACAATTTTTCTTTCTACTTCAGGGATTTCCTTATGTAACTCTACTTCGAAACTTAATAAGTCCTTTCTTACTTTACTTAATTTTTCTAGTTCTTTATCACTTGGGAAACAATTCGAAATAATAATGTCATCTACAATCCCCATTGCAACCAAGTGTTTAATCTGAATGTGCAACGGTAAATATCGGTGAATTTCTAAAGTTGGAAGCCCATCAGTTACTGGCCAAGGACCAAAGGTATTGTCGTTTTGGGACGTTACAAATGCAGCAGTTCTCAGACCATATTTGTTAAATCTCCTTGTGCACTTTTTGAAAAATTCTTCATTTAAACCAGAATATTGATGTGGATAAAAGTTATGACACCCTAGCAAATTATACTTGTTCGGCTGAAAATCCATAATTGTATCTAATGTGTGTGTATCCATACTCATATTAATTTCAATTTTAAGGTCATACGGATTGAAGGTCATCAAAGCTTCTTCACTTCCTGTAAATCCCAAGTCCAAGCGAAGTCCATCTGCATTTATTTCATTAAAAAAGGTTAAATCTTTGTAACTAATTCCCAGATTATCAAATACTCTAGGACTTACATCAACAATAACTTCAAATCCATGCTGATGAGCAAACTCATTAATTTCAGAAAACCTTCTTTTTATTATATCTTTTTCTTCATTTGCCGATAATAAGCACGAAAATATTCGTGAAAATCCAGCTTTCTTCGCTTTTGTAATGTATTCAAAAATTTCTTCCTTACTACTTTTCTCTGGATATAGTGATATCCCTAACTTTCTCATTGTTACGTTCTCCTTCTATTTTAAAAGAACCCTGAATCAACAAGGCTCTTTTGTAGTTCTATGCTTCTTCTTCCATTTGCTTCTTATCATAAATTTTGAAGAATGGGTAGTAAATCAATATTGAGACAACAATCAAAAATATACTCAAAATTGTTGCTCGGTAATCTCCACCTGTCGCAAGGTACGCGCCAATAGGTCCAGGTAATGTCCATGGCGCCGTAACAACTACTGCATTTACCAGTCCCAAAGTCGTTGCAAACCACGCAATAATAGCACAAGTCATTGGGGCTAAAATAAATGGTATCATTAAAACTGGGTTCATGACAATTGGTGCCCCAAAGATAATTGGTTCATTGATATTGAATAGTACTGGTAGAATTGAAGTTCTACCCAGTGTTTTACCATATTTTGATTTTGCTCTAAACGCAAGTAAAATCGCTAATCCAATTGTACATCCTGATCCACCAACCCAAATAAACCATTGATAAAAAGGTTCCGCTGCTATTGCAGGTAAAGCAACACCATCGGCTGCCGCAGTCGCATTTTGTTCAAGCAACACTAGCCATAATGGTCTAGCAAGTGTCCCTACAATACTTACTCCATGAATTCCAAATGACCAAAATAATGTGATCAAAAATGTGATTAGTAGTACGCTTGGCAAAGTATCTGTTGCAGAAATTAGTGGTGCAACAAGTGTACCCACAAATCCGTGCCAATTAAACCCTAAGAAATATGTAATTCCACCTATTAACAAAATGATCGCAGCAGTTGGTGTTAATGCTTCAAATGAGCGTGCTACCGCTGGTGGCACTTGTTCAGGCATTGTAATTTTAAATCCTGAATTGTCAATAACTCGATAAATTTCTACTGCTATGATAGAAACAATAATTCCAACAAACATTCCAGATGATCCAATGTATGTCATTGGAAGAACCCATCCAGAGACCCCAGCTGATGCATCTGCCGAAACAGAAACAGGTACTATAGTTAATAATAAAGCCAGTTCAGCTAAAATCCCTCCTGTGATACCATCTTTTCCATAAGATTTTGCTAAACTAGATCCAATTCCAAATACAGCATACAGTGTCATAATCATCATTGACATTCTATATGGCAACAAAATTTTCCCTGCATTAGCTGTTAAAAATTGATAAATCGCCCAATCTTGTGGTAGTGGTGGAATTGCAATAATCAAGAAAAATGATCCCACAATAATTAGTGGTAATGTTGCAATAATCCCATCACGTACTGCTCGCAAATGGCGCTGTTGAGCCAATTTGTTCATCGGCTCTGAAAGATGCCTTTCCATAAAATTTGCCAGTTTTTCAATCATCAATTGTCCCTCCTTAGTATAATTGATAAATTAAACGCTATATAATGTAAGCGGTTAATTTATCCTAATTATACTACCATTAAGCATTAATTTCAATAAAAAATAATAAAAACTGTAATTTTATTACAGTTTTTCCTTTCTTAATTTAAGTACCCCTATGTGAATCAAATCAATAATCACAGTCGTTGCATAATTATGAATGCCAAGTTTATCTTCAATGTTGCACACAGGTACACATATTGTGTAATCCACCAACCGATCTAAACTAGTATTAATTTGAGATATAGCTATAGTTACAGCTCCTTGCTCCTTTGCAGATTTTGCCAAATCAAGCGTTAACTCTTGCTCTCCAGAATAGTCGATAATTAGGCATACATCTTTTTCTGACAACCATATATTATTCCTTTTTTGGTAATACTCATTTGAATCAAAAAAGCTACACTTTCCTATCTCACAAAATTTTTTATTTAATTCCGCACAGGCACTTTCACTCTTTCCGCTTCCTAAAAGTTGGATTCTATTGGCTTCCCACAGCAAGTTGACTATCAATTCCAACTCCCTGGGATTTATCAACCGATATGTGCGATCAATTATACTCTGTGTAAGCTTTTCTTTTTTACTAATTATTTTCTCATACACTTCTTCTAAACAAAAATTGTCTTCATCTGTATACTTAGCTAAATTCACATTATCCATTATTAGTGCTTTTTTTAATTCAGGAAACCCTCTATATTTTAATCGATATGAAAAACGAACTACTGCCGCTGTGCTAACTTCTGCAAGCTCAGCTAATTCTTGCGTTGATAAGTTCACTATAGACTTCGAATTAGCTAGAATATAGTTTGCTAGTTTTAACTCTGTTTTGGTAAGTGATGGTAAAATTTCCTTTATTCTAACTAGACAGCTCACACAATCTCCCCCTTTTTATTAATTATAAAAATCTAATATGCACCTATATAGCTTATATCATAATTAATAATAATCTGCAACATTGCACTCACAAATTTGATATATAATAAAAACGACAATTTAAAAATCATCGTTTATCTTACTGCTTTATTTTTCTGATTTAAATCATTTCAACAATTGAAGAAATGACGTCCCATTTGGAATTGCTGTTTCAAAATATTCTGCGATAGTTGCCCCTACATCTGCAAGTGTATCTCTTTCACCACAATCAATTTCCTTAACATTCTTATAATGTATAAGTAATGGCACCATTTCTCTGCTATGCTTTGAATTTCCCGTTGTTGGATCGTTTCCGTGATCTGCCATAACAACCAGCAAATCATCATCACTCATTATTTCTAACACTTTCTTTATGCCTTTATCTGAAGCATTAACACGATCTATATATAAGGTTGGATTGCATTGATGACCAGCAAGATCTGTTTCTTGCACATTCAAGCAAAAAAATCCATTTTCTATTGTCTCTAAGTCATTATGAAGCTGTTTAAATAACTCTTCTGTATCAACCCCATACACCATCTTCCCATTTGGATTCATAACAATATCAGCAACCTTTCCGTAAAGAAATGTTTTAATCCCTATTTTATCTAGAACATTGGGTAATTGTACTTCCGTATTAACTCCATATCCTATATGTGCGACTTGGTAGTTGCTTCGATAAACTTTTGACTTTGGCGCATTTATTCCAATATATTCGCCTTTTACCTCTATCGCATTCACTAAATCATTTTTACTTACACCGGTTCCTCCAAATGCAATGACGCGAGAAACTTGTACATGCTTTCTTACAATCTCTCCAATTTGTTTTATTTCTTCAAATGATGACAAATCAAAAGAACCAGTCACGTTAATTGCTTGTCCAGGATCTGTTTCCAAGTTATCTCCAATAAAAATTCCACCGTTAACACATAACAAAGATAATCCACTCATCTCTATTCTGTCAACACAATTCCCATGAAGTACTAATTCTTTCTCAATGGAGTCAATATGGTTCTGAAATTGATTCAATGTCGGTGTCATAGGTTTTGTTCCCATAATTTCTTGGTGTCCAAAATATGTATCTCCACCTTGATGATCTAAGTTACTTTTGCCATAGACAGCGGTTTTACTTTTTTTAAACTCTCCAACTTCTTCACCTAATGCATTAATCAATCCTAAATCAATTAATGTATCCCATTTAATATTTTCACCAATTTCCAGCAAGTGTTTTACTGTGTTCGCACCACAATCTTGCGGGCGAACTGTTGCCACATCACTCATTTCACCAATTCCAAAACTATCTAACACAATAACAATCGCTCGCCTACTCATAAATCTAGTTCCTTTCCCAGTGAATCATATACGCCAATAATTTTTGGACTACCACTTTTAATTCCTTCAATTAAAACCAAATCACTTCGAGTCACAAACATTTGAAACCTGAATGCCATAACTACTGCTTCCCCAATTGGATGGATTCCATCTAACCAAAAATGATAGTCAATGCTTTCAACATCTGGTGGGTATACATGAACTAGATTATTTTGTACTAATGCTGATTTAAGGTGTGATCTGCGATAATGCCCTCCTCCATAGCAATAACTCTTTCCTTGAAAATGATGAGATATCTCTGAAAGATAAATAACACACGGTTTTTCATCTAAATCTAGGTTTGCGTGTGCTGGTGTTGTGCCACTCAATCCATGCCCAGGTTCACCATGAGTTCCTCCATTTTTTTTCAATAGCGGAATAGTTCTACAACAAGTTGCAGACGGCGTGTTAACTTGAGATATACTAATTCCTAAATTTTCTAAAATTTTTTTCGCCTCTAAAATCGTATTCATATTCTCTGTGGTCTCAAACTGTTTTTTATTTTCTTGATATAAAATTGCTGGAAAAGAAGTTACTCCCTCCACAGTGATTGTATCCATTTTTTTTACTTCGCTTATAAAGTCTGACAACTCATTAAGAAAAATTCCAGCATTTTGTCCACTATACAAGTGATCATTATGACCAACAACTCTAATTAAGATAGATTGTTTCAAGTTGTTTTTTTTACATAGCTCATGAATTCTACTTACTTTTTCTAAAGAATATACTGTAATCACCTCTGGACGATACAAAATCACTTCTTCTAAGAATGAATTTGGAACCTGAACTAGATGTCCTATATTTCCTATTGGTATATTGTGCTCCATCATTATCTTTGCCTCTTTATAATCAACAACTACTGCACCAGCATATCCTAGATCACATAGTTTTTTTGCTAGATATGGGTTGCGCGCAACCTGTTTCAACATAAAGTAAAGCTTAATTCCTTCTCTGTTTGCAGTGTCTATCATCATTTTTGCATTTTCAATAAATTGGTCCACATCCAAGCAGTAACTATCAGGTCTTATCTTCCCAGTTCTGTGAAAATTATTTACAACTTCTATTAATTGAGGATTTCTTTTCCTTGTTTGCTCAAGCAGCATCATTTCACCTCTTCTATAGATTTTTTTAAAATCCGTATGATTGTATCAGGTCCAGATCTCATCGGATTTACACGAATCATTCTTTTTCCCCGAGTAGAGTCTTCATCTAAAAAAGTTCCTGATACGCGATAAAACATTGGAACAAACTCATACTTCGACTCTGCTCCAACAGGATGTGGTGCAGCACCTAATTTTTGAGCATGGCTTAAAACTTTCTCAGCGATATCTTCTTCAAACTCGATTAAGATAACCTTTGATTGAGCATTTGCTAAAAGCGCTGACTTAACCATGGGAACTTCATTTTCAGATAATCGCCTTACAACTTCTTCTCCAACCTCTGCTTGTATCGACAATGCTACTGGTGCATAAATCATACCTCTTAAAACTTCTAAAGCTTCAGGCCCTTGTGTCTGGCTACCACCTGAATAATGATGTTTAATAATAAAGTCAATTTCTTTTTTGTTGCCTACAATGCAACCTATTCCTTCAGGACCCAAAAGTTTAAATGTCGAAAAACATGACAAGTCTGCTCCACATTGTATTCCAATTTCTTTAATTTTCATCACTGCGTAGTTATCGTCCGTTATAATAGGAATTTCTCCACAAGACTTGATTTTATTGATTACACTTTTCAAATCATAGCTATCATCACTTTTTTGCCGAGTAATTTGTACTAACGCTGCTTTTATCTGGCTATTTTCTTGCATTACCTTTTGAATGTCATCCAAGTTATTAAAATCGGCTTCTACTGTTTTAATTCCCATCATCTCTAACGTCGTCTGCGTTGTACTGTAGACAGGTGCTTTATGGATAAGCAATGTTTCCCCAGATTTGATAATTGAAAACAGTGCATATCTAATTGCAGCTGTTCCTGCACCACGTACTAATACAGCAGCTTCAGCACCAAAAAAATTCGCCAAAACTGTCTCAACTTTTCTAGTTGTTGTAGGCTTATTTTGTCCACTTACAACACCAACATCTCCACAATTCAAAATGTCAACACCATTAAAAACCTTTGTAATTTCATCAACAAGTTTGAATTGTAATTTTTTTGCTTCTTCCATTGATACGCTTTCCAAGGGATATGTTTTCATACTTCTTCCTCCACTTGACTAAATAGTCGTATTGGATTTTTTACCAACATTTGATTTATTGAATCTTCCTTCATTCCTTTTAATCTTAGCATTGGAAGAAACTCCTCAATAAGATAGGCATATCCTAATCCCCCGTTACATTTCAAGTGTGACTTGCGTGTCAAGTCCATTGATAGCATCACTTGATTTAAATATCCTTCCTTTTCTAAATCCAGCAAAAACTCCACTCTCTTTTCATCGGGAAAGTAGTTATTTTTACCGATTGTATCAAACCCTATATTAACACCCAAATCTAAGACTTCTTTTATCCTTGCTAAATCTTGAGTTAAATCCATATGACCGATTATAATACGCGAAGGTAAAATACCATTTGAAATTAAATAACTGGCTTGCTCTGCAGCACATGTTCCCAATGATGTATGGGTAGAGATAACTGCACTACACTTTTTTGCAGCAAGAATCGCAGCATCAAAAACCTTTCTTTCCATAGGCTTCATCATATCTTTGCTTGTGCCAATTTCTCCAATGCAGACCGCTTTTCTATCTGTTCCATCTATACCTTGCATGCATTCATTAATCATAATTTCTGCAAGTTCTTCAATTGTCTTGTCACAAACATACTCAGGAAGAAAAGGTTCTTTATAAAATCCTGTAGACATCAAAATTTTGATACCTGTTTCATCTTCAACTTTTTTTACTGTCGTGAGACTTCTTCCCATTCCAATATTCGTAACTTCCAATATATTTCCTACACCTAAATTTTTTAGAATTTTCATTTCCTTTACAACTTCTTCTACGCTGTCATAACAAGTATCTTGATCATTCTTCACCTTGGATAAATCTATCTCTATGTGTTCATGAATCAACGTATATCCTTTATTTAATTTCATATGCCACCTCACTATAAATACATGTCTAAATTTGAAAAATATTTTTTTACTACATCTGACTGCTCTATCTTTAACTTTTCAGCAATGCTCATCATTGTGTAAATAGAAGACTCACTACTTTCTCCAATCAACACATAAGAACACCCTAACTCTTTCTTAGGTATTGTAAATGCTGAATAACCACAAATATTTACTACTCTCATTAATCCCTTGCCACACTTTTTTTGACAATCTTTTGTTTTCTCATCATAGTGTCCAAAAATACTATCACCTATACCATCAATATCAACCGGCCCTTCAATAGATAATAAAAAATGCTCATTATCTACATGCTCTTTCAAAAAGCGAATCAATTTATTTCTGTCTTCTGAAAGATCAATCATAGCAATCTCCTCCGTAATCACATTTGAAATTTTCACACCATTTGAAACAAGTACAATTCCATTAGATACTAAGTCTGTGCTTATTGTTGATTTAATAGCCCTTTTCATCGTTTCCCACTCTCTTGTAATAAATCCAAGTGATGGAGAGAATTCTATTCCCTCTGTTGATAACTTTTTACACAGTGACATCTCATTCTTAGCCATCAATGGTGAAATAAACCCAAATAAATTAAGCGCTGCAGCCGGTGCTAGAACAGAGCCACCTCCATCCGTTCCTATTCCTAAGTCATTGATGTGATAAAAAACATTCAATGCTGTCCCACTGCTTGATCCTGTCATAAAATGACCCGTAATTGGATTTCTAAGGTAAACATCAATTGCCCTTCCACCAGGTGCCATTACATCTCTAGTATGCACTAAAAATCCTTTATTTTCCAGATTAAACAAAAAAGATTGTGGAATTGTGGGGGTATTTTTAACCCCCACATAATATGCAAAACCATTAGTACTAACCCTATCCGAAATTTTATTTAAAACTAATGCATTTACTTCACAAATGCTCTGAAATGGATTTTTCATCGCCACAAAAGTTTTTTTTGCATACTCCTCAATTTTCATTTTTCTAACCTACCACTGGTAGAACATATAGTCCAACTACAACTAAAATATTTATTAAAATACCAAACAAAATTGCCGCTACTGGGCCAACAGCCAAATCAACAATTGGTTTTTTTGAAGATCTGTTTAAGAGATAACATCCAATTACAAATAATGATCCAACTCCTGAAACCATTGCCTCTGCAGCCATTGCTGAGCCGATAAGCAGTGCCATTTCTAACACTTTGTTCATAGCTGTACGTATATGTTCTCCCATATCACGAACACCTGGAAATGTATCCATGACTTTCGCAAAGAAATTGATTAAAAATACTTCAAGCACAATTACAGCTGCTCCTAGCACACCAGCTAACAGTGGATTACCATGAAATGCAAGTCCTACAACAAACACAAATGTACATCCCGCAACTCCATAGACTCCAGTTGCAATTGCTGTTGTAAAAACAAGTGGTACAAACCCTATTGCACGCGCAAGTGCAGCCATTGCTGCATCACTATATGCTCCGTTGTCTAACAGATTTAGGGAAGTTGGATCCCCAGCAACAATTGAAAGACTAGTTGCCGCTGCAAGTAATCCACCCATGAGTGCAAGTAGCGGCCAATTTTTTTGGATTCTAGCTACTTGCTTTGAGAAAACATTTGTTAAGTCTTGATTCGTACTTTGTCCTTCTGACTTCACTGTCGCAGCAAATGCTATCATCAAAATCATCCCAAAAAGCATCGCCATCCCCGTTGCATTCAAAGTCACATTAAAACTTCCTAAACTAAAGCTTCCAAAGCGTAATGTTGCAAAATAAACAAGTATAGTTAAAATACCAGATATCAATCCTTTTTTAAATCCATGTTGATATGCCAATGCAATAGATGGAAAAATTGCAAAGGCTACAGTTATTGGAGCACTCACTTTCCCAAGTGGATCTAAAAAATTGTATGGCAAATAAGCAAAGAAATTGATAACTGCTTGTAATCCAAAAAGAATTAAAAAGCCATATAATGCACCAATCACCGCTGCTAAAATTGCACCTTTTGTCGTGTCCGGACAAAATGTACCAATCATATCTGTTGTTAACAAGATACAGTGAATTAAGATGATCGATGCTGCAACAGATGTTGGAATACCAAATCCAATGACTAATCCAAAGCTAATAGCAAAACTCATTGCTGCAAGCTCAGCTCTAGAAATTTTACCTTCAAAATATTGTGGCATTAATGGTCTAAATCCATCATTAAATACCGCTACTCCTCGATTGGCAAGAACAGATGCTAATGCACCTATTGCCATTATTAAAATATACTCTACCATTCTCTAATTTCCTCCTTTTGCTAATATAGCATTCATTAATACAGGTACTACTTGTTCGATATGTTGTGCTGTAAATCCAAATGCAACTTTCCCTTTATTTACTTCTTCAACAATTGCCTCATCAGGAAATATTTTTCCTGGCATTGAAACCGTTGCACAACAGTCAATACCAGCTAAAGCTATAGCCATTGCAAGTGCACCGCCACCGCCAGTGTTACATGCGCCGAAATAGTAATCAACATTTCCTTGTTGAATATCCATTGCTGCATTTAAATCATTTTTCACTGTGACTTCCACTTGATTCTGACCATACTTTACAATGCAATCAGCCACTTCTTGTTTGCTGATTTGTCCCCCTACTACAATCTTAATCATTTTTCTCCTCCTTTCAATATGTTGCATATATGAAGCAGCATGAACTGCTCTTCACTAGTTGGAAAGTCCACATCCGAAAGACTTTTGATATCAGATAAAATATCCATAGCCCGATCATACGTCTTGTCACTTTTTATTTCGTTTAAAATATCTTCATTCATTTTATCCACCACATCTCCACGAACTATACGTTGAGAGGCCATCGCAAAATGTGTAATCATTACTTCCATTGCCTCCTCTTCAATTTGGTACTTATTTTCCATAAGTAACATCACTCTTCTTGCCGTTTCAGCTATTTCAGTCTCTATAACTTTTCCAGCCACAAGAATATCTAACCGATCCATATTCATATTTTCACCTAATAACTTGGTACCAAGTATCCTTTCTGTACTTTTTTTTGTATTTCACAAACATTCGCTATTTCGATATGTTTTAGCAAAAGTTTTTCAACAGATATATCATCTTCACGAATTACAATAACTGCCTCTGAAAATTCAGAGGTGCTTTCATCTATCTCTACTACATTTAGCTCATTATATCTTTTTTCCAAAATCTCATCTAAATTCCAAACACTAACATCAATACTTCCTTCCATAACAGACGATATGGCTTGGTGAGAATGTATATTTACGTACTCTACATCTATTTCACTTGTTAGTAAGTGAGTTAAATCTTTTTGATCAAAAGAGTTTAAGTCTATCCCTACTCGCATCCCCGATTGAATTTTCTCTTTTCCTTTATCTTTAAATATCAAAACATGCTTTGACAAATAACTGCACTCCCCAAATCCCAAAACTATTTTAATTGGGTAACCATTTTTTTTTGATTGCTCTGCTGCATGTCGCGAACAAATCGCAAAATCATGCACATGATTCATCACGAGTTCAATTCTCGACTCAGATCCCCTTACATAAGCTAAATTGAAGTTAAGACTGCAATCCTTAAGCGCCGTGTATAAGGCGGTTGCTAAACCTTCATATAACTTAGAATAAGGCAGAGGCATAATACCAACTAAATTTATTTTAAATGAGAATTGCTGTAAAATCATATAGTTTATATCTTCAATAAATGTACCAAGATGACCCCTATACCACAATTTAATTGCTTTATTGTCCTTTAAAAACCCCAATGCATTTTGAATAGTTCCCCGAGATACACTATATCGCGCAACATAAACTTCAATTGGATCTATTCGATCTCCGATTTTCTTTGACAACAAATCCTGTGCAACTCGGCCAATAATTAATCCAGTTTTTTGAAATAAATCCTCTCTCATCATCCCACTTCTTTCAATGTATAATAATTTGTACTTTGCTACTACTCAAATATTATCACAGTAATTCCTAAGATGCAAGGCTTATTACAAGATAATCTTATCTATTTAAAGAAAAAAGATGACCATAAATTAAGTCATTCTTCCTTATTCCATTATTTACTTTCTTTTCCTTTAAAAAAGTATTTTTCAATTAACTCAACATTATAGTTAACTACTAATTCTTTAGGAAATCCACACTCTTCAATCAACTCTTCCGCATAGTTTAAATTACCTACATCATATGAAATATGTGCATCACTATTCATTATTATAGGGTGATTCTTTTCCTTGCATATCCGCAATATTTCGGTTGATATCTCCTTACAATTTGATCTAAATCCTCCAGGTTTTAGTGAAGAATTATTAATCTCGATCAATGTTCCCGTTTCTTTACAACACTCCACCAAACGCTCATAATCACATGGAAATCTTCCATCATCTGGATGACCTATCACCGTTACACGGGGATTTCTACACGCTCCTTCGTAGGCCATTAAGTTCTCCTGTGGTGTATGGCTTGGAGCGTAGCATGGTGAGTGCATTGATGCAATGATGTAATCTACCGCTCTCAATGCATCTTTATCCACATCGATTTCTCCAGTAATGCTATGGATATTTGCCTCAATACCTTTTAGTATTCTAATCCCATCAATTTCACTTGGAATAACTCCCATATTTGAAAAATAATACGAGTGAGGCCCTCCCAACATCATCGGCGCATGGTCACTAACCCCATAATAACTCAACCCTTTTTCCTTTGCACTGGCAATGTTTTCCTGTAGCGAGCTGTACGCATGTCCACTACTGATTGTATGCGTATGCACATCAATATAATTTTTCATAGTTTTCTCCACTTCTATGTTTTACTTGTTTTTATATCCAGAATTATACCACTTTTTAGTTTCTTTTTAAACAAAATTAACACGTTATCCCATTAGCTATAAAATTATTTCGTTATCTCACTCTATGATTTAGTAATTCATTCCTTATAATTACTGTAATATGATATAATATATCAAGATTATATTATTGAATCATTAGAAAGGAGATGCATAAGGCTTGTGTTCTTATGCTTAGTATCCACATGTATACTTTTACTACAGCAATCACAAAAGAAGAATACTTATCTTTTATTTCCCAGCAAGAATTAGCTCATTATTCTAAGACTCCTTTCTGGGCTGACTTTCAAACTTCAACACGCCACTATGTAGGATTGAACAATGGCAATGAACTGGTTGCCAGTGCAATGATTCTTGAAAGGAAGTGGTTTGGACTTCCTTACTTTTATATACCTGCAGGGCCCTGCTTGGATATCCATAATTATGAGGTCTTTTCTAAACTTTTAAATGGCATTATAGAATTTTCTAAACAACGAAAGGCATTTATGATTCGATTAGACCCAAACATCCAGCGGGTATCACGAGATATCTATGGCACACAAACCGATGAAATATCTAATGAATTTATAACTGAATTTCTGATCCAACAGGGATTTAAACACAAAGGCTATGGCTATGCCTATAATGGGAGCTGGACTAATCGCTTTACACTAGTTTTAGATATACAGCCAAATTATGATGAAATTTTTAATAAATTTATCAAATCACGTCAAAATAGACTCCGCAGACACGATATCATGGGCATTTCATCACGTCTTGCAAATCCAAGTGAATTGCATCATCTATGCTTACTAGAAAAAGATTTGTCAGAAGCACAAGGATTTAAACCTCACTCGGTAGCTTTTTTCCAAAAGCTTTTAAGTTGTTTTAAAGACAACTCGCAGTTTTATCTAACTGAGGTTGATTTATCAATACTTCATCAAAATACCTTAGATGAACTAAATTCAAACAAATATGCTAAAGACAAAGAAGCCTATGCTAGTAAAAAGAAGTCACTAACTACTATTGAGGCACTTCAACAACAATTCGGTCAAAAAGCCGTGATTGCTGGTGGAATAACACTCTATTTTGGTAAACAAGCATGGAATCTTTACCTGTACAACAAAAAAGAATTCACTTTCCTAAATGGATCCGATAATACCCATATCTTTTCAATTCAAGATTTAAAAAGTCGTGGTATAACTAGCTATGATTTATGCGGCTTCTCTGGGAACAGTGATAAAAACGACCCTTACTATGGTCTTTACAACTACAAAAGCTCATTTGGAACAAAATTTATAGAGTATATCGGTGAGTTTGACTATATAAACTCTGAAAAAAAATACAATTTTTTTATTTCAAGTTATCGCCACTATCGTCGATTATATAGAAAAATTACAACCCTACGTTACACAAAAAAGAACTAATTCAACCGAATTAGTTCTTTTCCTTTAACCTAGAATTTATCTTAATTTAAAAAATCCAGGAATTTGGTCATCTTCATCTGTTTCTACTTCCTCAATCACATCTTGAAATCCCCCACTACGTTGTGTTATAGGTCTTCCTTGAGTTGGAATTTGAGCTTTTGGTAAATCAAATCCTGTCGCAATAACCGTAACAATAATTGCATCTCCTATTGCCTCGTTAATTGCTACTCCGAATATAATATCAATGTCGCTACCTGATGCGGCACGAATGTAGTCTACTGCTTCGCTTGCGTCATATACCGAAATAGAACTTCCACCAGTAACGTTAACAATCGCATTTTTTGCTCCTCTAATTTCTGCTTCTAAAAGTGGAGATTGAATTGCTTTTTGAGCTGCTAGTTGTGCTTTATTGTCTCCTTCAGCCATCCCAATTCCAATCAATGCAGACCCTTGACCTTCCATGATTGATTTAACATCTGCAAAATCCAAGTTCATCATCGCAGGAACTGCAATCAAGTCAGTTACAGTTTGAACTCCTTGTCGCAACACATTATCAGCTTCTTTAAATGCTTCCTCAAACGGAATGTGTCCTATTGTTTCTAAAACACGATTGTTTGACACAATGATCAAACTATCTACATGTTGTTTTAACTTTTCCAGCCCTTCTTCTGCCTGTTGCATTCTTCTTTTACCTTCAAACGTAAATGGTTTAGTCACAATTCCAACTGTTAAAGCACCTAATTCTTTTGCAATCTTTGCAAAAATTGGAGATGCCCCAGTTCCTGTACCACCACCAAGTCCTGCAGTTAAGAAAATCATATCAGCACCTTCCATCGCACGACGAATTTCTGCTTCACTCTCTTCTGCAGCACGTTCACCATTAATTGGTCTTCCACCTGCTCCTAACCCATCTTTTCCTAATACGATTTTGTTTTCAACAGGGGATACATCTAAAATTTGAAGATCTGTATTGGCAACATAGAATTCAACTCCACGAACACCATCTTGAACCATACGATTCACCGCATTATTCCCAGCACCACCAATTCCGAAAACCTTAATTTTAGCCACTTGATTATATCCTAATTCTACCATCTCTCTCAACCTCCATTGCCCTTTCTAAAAAAGCATTCCTTTTAGTTTTTTTGTAAGTGATTCTTCTTCCGCTTCTTCCTCAACACGATATCGAACAGTTTGTTCAAATGCATGAATATCAACACTGTTATCAAAATATCCCAGAATTGGCAATTGATCTTTATATGCAAAGAACAATCCTAAACAAGCCACCAAATCACCAGTGCGTACTCCCAATGTCTCCGGTACATACACTCGAACTTCCGTTTCTAATTCTTTTTCAAGTAAATAAGGTAATCCTTGAACTTCAGACCCTTCTCCAGTTAATACTACTACTGTTCTCTCTGCTTCTAAAATAGGTAAACATTTTTCTTTAATTTCTTTAACCCACAACTGAACATTGCCTTGGATCATTTCACTAATTTCTTTTTCACTCAACGTATGTGTATCTGTTCCCTCTGTCCAAACATAGACAGGATAGTCTGATTGTTTTTCACCATCAAAGCGAGCATTTGATTTAATGACCTTTGCTGCAATCTCTGTTGGAAGATCAACTTGTGACTGAACATCTTGAATCCAACGATTCACTCCATGATTTAAGATATCACAGTGGATTAATTTTCCTTTTGCTAGTAACGCTAAGGTTGAATTCTCTCTACTCACATTCATCACGATAACACTTTGCCCAACTGTTTGTTCAAACATCGCTGCTTCTTTAGCAATCGCAAAGCTATCTAAACAAACGTCCAAGACTTCTAAGCCTGCTTTTTCAACACAGCCAACAATTCCAAAGGCTATCTCACGATCGACACATAACAAATCAATATCAATAGTCAGCATGTCGCATCTCTCATTCAGTGGAATTCGTCGTGTTGCAATTCCATTACAAGTATATTTAACACATACTGTTTGAATTAATGCAAGTTCATCATCAATACGAGTTGATGATGCTTTTTTTCTCGCTCTTTGAATGTCAATTGCTGTCACCATATGATCAATAGATTCTACTTTTGTTGTAACTTTAAGCGGGTAACGATGAACATTCACAGATGGAATGGCAAGTAATACTCGCTTAATTGGTGCACCTATTTTTTTAGACGCATTTAAAACCGCTTTTTTTATCGCATCTATAACTTCATCTTCCGACTCTATTTTATAATTATTTAATCCTGTACACAAAACTCGTTCCACTTTAATAATATTAAATCGTGTATTAAAAAATTCCCCGACAATCAACCTTACTTCATGATCAGTTATCTCTAGGGCTGCAAAGATTTGTTTGTCCATGTCTTTCTGAAACCCCCTTTAAATTACACTTATAATAATATCACATAATCATCCTTATAAAAAGGATATTTTAAAAGTTTTTATTTTTTATATTCTGCACTATTTTTTTTGTTCCATTTTACATTTTTTCTATATTTTTTTATTTCAGAGCAAATTTTCATTTTTCTATTGCATTGGCTCGCTATATATGTTATAGTTTACAAGCGATTATTAGATAAAAGAGAGGGGGTTACGGTATGTCAAAAGTTTGTGCAATATCTGGAAAAGGAGCATTATCTGGAAATAAGCGTTCACACTCATTGCGTGCGACTCGTCGTAAATGGAACGTAAATTTACAAAAAGTGAAAGTGGTAATCGACGGGAAACCTCAAAGAGTCCGTATTTCCGCTCGTGCTTTAAAAACATTAAAAGCTCAACAAGCCGGAAACTAATTAAAAAGGGAGACTTCCCTTTTTTTTAGTCTTTTGATTGAATGATTAGAAATGAGCAGTTTTTTAGCTCAAGATGTGCTTCACTTTCAATAATCTCGTTGGATAATCCGATGAGATTATTTTTTTTCATCGCATAGTTTTCTAGCGGATATTTTACTCCATTAATAGAAATAATGCCATCTCCTTGGGAAAACACCGAAAGATAGCGATAGTTATCTCTTTTTAATGTGTGCTTGCCCTCTGGTAAAGCGACTATTTTATTATTTTGGTCTTGTAATGTTAATGAGATATCACTTTGTAGAAGCAGTTGCAGATTTACATAGCTATGATCAAACCGCCTGCCTAATCCCCCTAGAATAAGCCCATGAGTATACCCTCTTTGAGAAGCTAACTCAATTGCCACTTGACTATCACTTTGGTCTTTTTCAGGGTTTAACTGGATAATTTCTTGTGCATACTGTTTAATTTTTTCTAAGTCATTCGGTTGGATAGAGTCAAAGTCTCCAATGGCAACTTTCATCTTAATACCTTGTTTAGCTAAATACAATGCTCCCTTATCCAC
>JBKECT010000045.1:0-20469 GCA_047974855.1 Anaerorhabdus sp. | reverse complement strand
TGGTAGATTTTGGAGTTCGCAAATTTGAAGAGGCGATGGCTGCTAGTGATGCACGTGTAAAGCGATCCGCAAGGAGAGGAAATAGAAGAAAAAAATGGCGCTTGCAGCAACTCAAAGAAGCTTTTTATGACTTTGGGCTATTGGAAGGTGAGCTAAAAGGGGTTGAAAAAGGAACTCCTGTTTTCAAAGAAGGCTATTTAGCATTTACCGCAAACCATAAAACTGGCAAATTAGATCATTCGCTAAAAGAATTACAGGATCGAAGCGTATATCATTTGAGAAAGCGAGCATTAAAAGAGGAAGTCTCAACAAGGGAATTACTCATTGCAATTTACAATATATGTAAAACTCGTGGGCATTTTCTGTTGGAAAACATTGATTTCACAAAGGGTAGTATTCAGTTCAGGGACTTTGAAGAACAATTCTATGGTTTAAGTGACAAATTCGTTACAATACTAAACAAGAATGAATTTTCAAAGGAAGTTTTAGAACCTATGTTCTTGAAAAAGCTACAAAGAAAAGAAATTAAAAATTTATTGAAAAAACAGTATGTTGATTGTACTACAGATGAAGTTGCTCAGGAAAGATTAATTAACTTTGTGAACCTGACACAAGGGTTTAAAGGAGATTTAGTCAAAATTTCAAAAGAAGCAATGTTAGAAGATAAACCAAAGGATAGTGTGAATGTTTTAGAATTGAAAAAGAAAGACCAATTGAACGAGTTTTTGGAAAGAGTTGTGAGCTTAAGCGATATGCTTGAAACAGCAAGGATTTTACAAGAATATGACTATATTTGTGAGAAGCATGCAGCTGAAATAGATCGCGTTATGGATGTATTAGAAAAATTGAAATTAGAAGACTCAGAGCAATATGAAAAGCAGAAAAAAGAAATTCAAGCACGAATGAAAATCAAAGATGAAAAAATAGGTGAACATTTAAAGGTTGTAAAAAATATACAAAACAATTATCCGAATGGGTTATATCAAAAAGAAATTGAAGATATTTTGAAGAAACAAAGTGAATATAATGACAAAATTACCGCTGAGTTCATTGAGGTTTGCAAAATGATTGTGCGTGCTAGAATCCCATATTATATGGGACCATTATCTGCGAAGGCAAAAAATTCATGGATTTCAAGGAAAGATGGGAAAATTAAATATAGTTACGAATATGCAGCAAAACAAAACTTCTTTGATGTTCCATCAAGTGTTCGAAAGTGGAAAGAAGCGATGATTTCTAGATGTACGTATTTACCACAGGAGTATGCATTACCCAAAGGGTCATTCTCTTCAGATCTTTTCAATATTTTAAATGAGATCAATATTTTGAAAGCAAATAGTGCAGATACCTATTATTTGACACGTGAAGATAAAATTAAAGTAATAAATGAGTTATTTTTGAAAAAGAAAGAAGTAACATTTAAAGATGTGCAGGATATTTTGGGACTAGAGTACTTTGGTACAGCATCGAATCCTAGGAAGAAGTTCAATACTGCGTTTTCGATGTATCATGACATCGTAAAATGCGCTCCAGAGTATCGCATTAGTGACATTTCAGATGCTCTAAAAAACAGAGATAAAATTGATATGTTAGATGATGTTATTCTTTCATTAAATTTATACGATGATGAGAAAAGTAAATTTGATTATTTTCAAAACACTGTGGGCATCACCGATGAAAGCACAGCACGACAACTAGCTAAACTTAATTGCACAGGATTCACAGCGTTATCAAAAAAGTTTATTTTTGAAACACCTATGGATGACAACAGACAGTCTTTAATTGAAAAGCTATTTGAAAATAATACAGAAGAGTATACTAATGAACAGAATACATTAATTCAAAATGCATACAATGAAGACGGGGAGAAGTATGAGTACAATTCAAATAAATATGGCCCATTACTTGAAAAGAATTCTGAACTAGGAATTCACTTGTTGATGGATGAGAATAAACCGTTTGTTCCAATTGCAAGACCTGTGGTTCGTGGATTAAATGAAACATTCAAGGTATACAGCAGCATTATTGATACTTATGGTTTTCCAGAAAGAGTTGTGATTGAAACAGCAAGAGAGTTAAAGGATAGTAAGCGAAACGGAGAAGAACCGGCGAAGCATTTTGCTGCAATGAGTAAGTGTATTGAACACTTAAAAGACCAATGCAAAGAAAAAAAGGTCGCATATTCACTAGATGAGGATGAAGTTGTTCTTTCATTTCTTGAAAAAAATGCTAAAAAAGTAGAATTATACATCCGACAAAATGGAGTGTGTATGATTAGTGGTAAAAAAATTGATTTAAACTCACTGCACAATTATGAAATTGACCATGTTTTGCCAAGGGGGTTTGGAGATAATTCCATGAACAATCTTATTTTGATTGAGCGAGAAATAAATAGTGCAAAAGGAGATAAACTTCCTCTTGAGTTTTTGAGAGGTAATCAGGGTAAATATTCTGAAAGTGACTATGAAAAACGAGCAAAAAACATGTTTGAGATGAAATTGATTTCTGAAGAAAAATTTAAAAGATTGCTTTTAGAAAATCAGGATGATGCATTAGGATTTGTTCAAAGAAACCTTGTGGATACAAGATATATAATTAAAGAATTTACATCAATTCTCAGTGCATTTCATAAAATCAAGAATCAGTCTATAACAATCATCTCGCTACAAGGTGGGTACAATGGAATCTACCGAAAAGCATTTAGAATGAGCAAAAATAGAGATATTGGAGATCAACACCACGCACATGATGCGGCAATTATCATTGTTGTAGACAAGGTGTTGAATTACATCTGTCCGAACTATCATGCAAGACCTGATATGAGAATATATAGAGAAAAATTGATGGGTGTACGAAAAGAAGAAGCTAAAGCAAAAGAGGATTACAGCAAAGCGAAGAAACCTTTTGATTCTTCACTGTATTTTATTAACACCATGTATAGAAAAGCATTTAATCTTGATGAAGGTGGAAAAGATTTTCTTGCACAAGTTAAGAAAAGAGTTCCGCTATATTCCCTTAAAGTGAATAGAAAGCACACGGGTGAATTATTTGACGCTACAATATACCCACAAGATAATACAAGGAAAGAGGGGGTGCTAGATCTTATTGGCGTAAATAGTGAGACAAAAGTATTTAGCTCAATAAATTGTGTTGCAGTAGATTTTTATAAGGTAACGACAGAAGAAGGAAAGAAAAAGCATTGTGCTGTGCACATTCCTAAGGCGATTGTAGATGCAAATGGAAATATTAATGAAGAGCTGTACTTGAAGTTAGTGAATGATCATTATGACTACAAAGAGCTCATTGGTGAGGACGGAAAGCTAAATGAAGGATATTTTAGATTGAGAATGTTTAAGGGAGATCTGTTTTATGATACAGAGAGACGGCAACCTATGATATTTGAACTGGGAAGTATTGCGAATCAAAAGCTAAAAACATCACCTTTAAATATATTTTCGTATCAGGAATTAAATGAAATTAAAGAAGCTGTTGTCAAGAAATATGAAAAACTGGATAAAAATGAGCAGAAAGATGGGAAGATACTTCAGTCGTTGATTATAGAAGATGATGAATTTCAATTAAGTGAAGTTTCCGATAAGCAACGACAAAATTTTGTCGGTCAAATTAATGATGTATTTAAAAGAGAACAGAATGCATCTAGAGCATTTTTTAAGGCTTTAGATCAAGCGTCCTTTTTGAAGCTTGTGTTGGGAAATAAATTGCTTCCTCCAACAATAACTGGTCAGAATAAGCCTACAATAAATCAAATCAAGGGTGCAGATGCGCAGTATGTCAAAATTACGACATCCCCATTGGGCTTCCGTTACACATTGAATGATGGCAATTTAGCCATAAGTGGACCAAGAGATTTTAAAAAGAACAATAAGTTCAAATTAATTAAAAAAGAGAAATTTAGTTGGACAATATAAAATAATGTGATATAATGAAATAGTCAAATATAGTTAAGAATGTAATTCGATAGAATAAAATTTATTTGAAACCTTAAGGCTCATCAATTGTGATGAGCCATTTTTTTATAATAAAGGAGTTATCAATGGGTTGGAAAACAATTTACATTGATGAACATTGTAATGTTTCGCTGTCAATGAGTTCTTTGAAAGTAAAATTAGATGATGATTATATTTCAGTACCACTGCAAGATATACAAACCGTTGTTTTCGCACATGATAAAATGACAATTACCCTGCCAATAATAAATGCACTGATAGAGAATAATGTAGGGATCATTGTAACGAATAAATCAAAAGATCCATCGGGGATTTTTTTGCCTTTTAACAATCATTCGGTAGTGTTTAAACAATTAAAACAGCAACTCGAATGGAAAAAAACGAGGAAGAAGAAGCTTTGGAAGTTGATTATTCAGGACAAAATAGCCAGTGAAATTGAATTAATGAAGCTGTTTGATTGTGATGATAGCGATATAAGAGTGATGGATATGTACAATAAAAATGTGGAGAATGGAGATGCGAGCAATCGAGAAGGCATCGCTGCACGCTTGTACTTTCAAAAGATATTTGGTGAGGATTTTATCAGGCATCAGGATGATGTATATAATTTTGCTTTAGATTATGGGTATAAAATAGTTGCCTCAATAATCTCACGATATATAGCATCTAGAGGATACTTGGTGCAATATGGAATTAATCATATTGGCGAGAGCAACCCATTCAATTTAACATATGACTTTATAGAAGTGTTTAGGATTTTTGTTGATTATTTAGTTTTGACAAAAATCGAGCCAGCAAATTTATTTTCCATGGAAGATCGCATCAATTTAGTTGATATTGGTAATTATATGGTTAGAGTGAATAATAAAAAATATAGGCTATCCCATGCAATAGAGATGGTCATAGACTCTTATTTCTCGTTTTTAGAAGAAAGAAGCGAGACAATTCTGCAAATAGAATATAAGAAATTATATGAATTTAAAGAAGCAGATTAGATTTATGAGAATACTTGTATTTTTTGATTTGCCTACTGAAACCAGCCAAGATTTAAAAGAGTATAGAAAATTGACTAAATTTTTCAAAGAGAATGGATATTTAAGAATTCAATACTCAATTTATTGTAAGCTCTGTATTAATTCCAATGCCGCTATCACTGCCAGAAAGAAGCTTGAAAAAAATATTCCGCCAAAAGGAGATATGAGATATCTGATTTTGTCCGAGATGCAGTACCAATCAATCAAAACGATTACAGATAAATTTTCATTAAATGAAGCAGTAACCAATAGATCTAGATTATTAATTATAGGAGGTAATGATGGAACTAAAAACATTAAATGATGAAGAATTTGTATTACCAGAGCATAAAGTTGTACTCGTAGACTATGGAGAATCAGCGGAATTCGTAATCAATACAATGAAGATATTAAGTAATGGGAAAAAGAGCGGCAATGCCAATTTGTTCGAAAATGGAGAATTGGTAAACACAAAAGAATTTGAATTTCAGAGTTTTTCTTCACTTCAAGAGTTAAATAGTGAATTGATGTTTAATAAAAATTCATTGCTTAGACAATATATAGAGGGGTGTATAAAAGAAAATGACTCCATGTTTTCTACACTAACAAAAGCAAGTGAACTAATGGGTTCGATGTACAGCGATAGTGGGTTTTTGAAAATATTGTCAAGGCTCACCAAAGGAATGAGAACTCCATTTCAATTTTCTGGAGAGAGTATGACGGTTGACAACTTAATTGCTTTAATCCAAGTTGAAACTATGAGTTTAGAAATTTCCGATAAACTAACTTTACTCACTAATATTTTAAAGTTGTTGCATAGAGAGCAATACTTATTTTTGTACATAAATATTAATGGAATTGCTGAAAGTTTTATTGAGGAGTGCTTTAATGAAGATGTGAGGGTAACGGTTATGATTGATATAAATTGCATAAGTGATATTTCAATATTTGGAAATCATTTACCAATTATATTAAGGAACAACGGCATTCAAAAGAATCAGAGACTTGAAATACATCCAGCAGAGATGCAAAATTATATTTACGCAGCTTTGCCGACGACATCTAAGAATTACAACTTTCAAAGAGAAAAAATTAGAAATATAGTTGATTTATACAACATAAATCAAAATAATTTTCTTATTTTGGCAAGCGAAATATTGCACAATCCCCTTTAAATTAAACTGATTTTGTGCTAATATCTAGATGTAGGTTCTAGAGGGTTACTTTCTTAACTATGTTTGACACCTATAAAATTAACGTCATAATGATGAAGATGTTCTAGAGGGTTACTTTCTTAACTATGTTTGACACATGCCTGCGAACATTTGTCAACATTATTTTGTTCTAGAGGGTTACTTTCTTAACTATGTTTGACACCTGGTGGCGGTGGTACAGAAAACACTACTGTTCTAGAGGGTTACTTTCTTAACTATGTTTGACACGATTTTTCGTTGTGACTTTCAAGGTCAAATGTTCTAGAGGGTTACTTTCTTAACTATGTTTGACACGAAATTTAATAGTTTAGATTACAGAGTAATGTTCTAGAGGGTTACTTTCTTAACTATGTTTGACACTTTCTTTATAAACTATACTATATAGATGATGTTCTAGAGGGTTACTTTCTTAACTATGTTTGACACGAATTACGAAACCAACCCTATTTCATTTCGTTCTAGAGGGTTACTTTCTTAACTATGTTTGACACTAATAAGGGTACACCTTATTTACACTTTAAGTTCTAGAGGGTTACTTTCTTAACTATGTTTGACACACAACCAAGTTGCTGAAAACGGAAGAGTTGTTCTAGAGGGTTACTTTCTTAACTATGTTTGACACTGTACCGTTGATAGAAAAAGCGTAAGCATGTTCTAGAGGGTTACTTTCTTAACTATGTTTGACACAACCAATATAGTATATTTGTTAATATTAGGTTCTAGAGGGTTACTTTCTTAACTATGTTTGACACTTGCACGGAAATTCACTTCTAACAGCAACCGTTCTAGAGGGTTACTTTCTTAACTATGTTTGACACAATAAGGGTGTTCCTTATTTACACTCTAAGTTCTAGAGGGTTACTTTCTTAACTATGTTTGACACAAGTATTTTGATACCCTATGTCCATTAGCAGTTCTAGAGGGTTACTTTCTTAACTATGTTTGACACTCGCTTAAATCGTATAGACATGCGTCTACTGTTCTAGAGGGTTACTTTCTTAACTATGTTTGACACTTACTTTTCGTTTTAAAATTTCGTGAGTGGGTTCTAGAGGGTTACTTTCTTAACTATGTTTGACACGATGCGGGTATTCGCTTCTGATGGCAACTGTTCTAGAGGGTTACTTTCTTAACTATGTTTGACACCGTCGATGTTCTTTCCATAAACATTAGTCGTTCTAGAGGGTTACTTTCTTAACTATGTTTGACACAAAAATAATGAAAACTGTTATAAACTATGGTTCTAGAGGGTTACTTTCTTAACTATGTTTGACACGAATTAAGAAAACAACCCTATTATATTTCGTTCTAGAGGGTTACTTTCTTAACTATGTTTGACACAGAATTAAGAAACCAACCCTATTTTATTTCGTTCTAGAGGGTTACTTTCTTAACTATGTTTGACACACGCACCTTTATACAGTTTTATTGAATCGGTTCTAGAGGGTTACTTTCTTAACTATGTTTGACACATTCATAACCGTCGCGGCTGAATGTAACCGTTCTAGAGGGTTACTTTCTTAACTATGTTTGACACGACCCGGGTATTCGCTTCTTATCGCGACCGTTCTAGAGGGTTACTTTCTTAACTATGTTTGACACATGATAAGTCTGTCAAGATACCTTTCCGCGTTCTAGAGGGTTACTTTCTTAACTATGTTTGACACCCCCTTAATTTTTTGAATTAGATTATTCATGTTCTAGAGGGTTACTTTCTTAACTATGTTTGACACCATTCCGCGCCGTCATAAATCAACGAACCAGTTCTAGAGGGTTACTTTCTTAACTATGTTTGACACAGTGTATTACTTCCATTACTGAATGATGCTGTTCTAGAGGGTTACTTTCTTAACTATGTTTGACACGATGCGGGTATTCACTTCTAATGGCAACGGTTCTAGAGGGTTACTTTCTTAACTATGTTTGACACCATTCAGCGCCGTCATAAATTAACGAACCAGTTCTAGAGGGTTACTTTCTTAACTATGTTTGACACTACTTATCAGGTAGTTTTTTACTTTTAGCAGTTCTAGAGGGTTACTTTCTTAACTATGTTTGACACGTCGGACGTAACGTGGTAAGGGTGATATCGTTCTAGAGGGTTACTTTCTTAACTATGTTTGACACGAGGAGAAAAATAAAAATGAAAGTAAGCTAGTTCTAGAGGGTTACTTTCTTAACTATGTTTGACACGCTATAGGTTGGTATGTGATTAACAAAGATGTTCTAGAGGGTTACTTTCTTAACTATGTTTGACACATCGAACGGAATCGAATATATTGTCGTGGAGTTCTAGAGGGTTACTTTCTTAACTATGTTTGACACTATACTCCGTTATACTCGTTTGTTGAAGTGGTTCTAGAGGGTTACTTTCTTAACTATGTTTGACACCTTCCTCGACAGTCAATCCGAGAGAGTGTTGTTCTAGAGGGTTACTTTCTTAACTATGTTTGACACATTGAAAAAAATACTTTGTAGGTTCACAACTACAGAGTATTTTTTTACTTATTTGACAGTTTTTTAAATTTGTTTTCAATCTGAATATAGTACTTCTGAAATTTAAATTCCTTCTTAGTGTACGAAGAGCCAAACACAAGATTAATTGCATAACCAAAGTAAACAATGCTGGCGATAATATACAAAGATAGAAGAGCGATAACAAGGCTTGCCATTGGTCCATAGACACTTGCATAAGAACTAAATGTACGGACAAGAAATAGAAATAGGTAGCCTGTGATTGCTAATGCAACACTTGCGAAAATTGTTCCATGAATACCATAAGAGAGTGGTTTTTTTTCGAAGGTGATTGTACGATAGATAAAAAAGAATATAACAAACAAGACAAGTAATGTACTGATTAGTTGCAGACTCCCTACAAAGGGCATAAAGGCAAAGAACAAAACAAGTGCAAACACTGAGATGATTATTCCAACGAAGAGAAAAAAACCCTTTATGCGAAGAACTATTTTAGGTGCTGGGTATTCTTCGTATTTGGCACTAATAAGCAAAAAAGAATAGATGCTTCTACTTGCAAGAACTAAGGTTACAATTAAAGAAATAAGGAGTGGGATACCACTTGGGAAAGACTTATTTGTGATATAGAGTACAAAAGTTCCAATAAGATCTTCAGGTATAAAACGATAAAGATATTGTAAAATTGTATCTAGATTAAAAAAGATTGAATTTTGAAACAGAATGACAATTACTATAAGCATAGGTAAAAGTGCTAAGAGTAAACTATAGGCAAGGGAATATCGAAATAAGCTACCTTCTAATGAAAAGCAGAGATTATATAGTTCCTGTAGTTTTTTGATTGTGACTTTGTCGTTGCGCTGGATGCTCATAACCTGTCTCCTTGTATCTGTATATAAGTATAGCGAAATCATGAAGTGAGTACAAGCTAAATAAAGCCACAGTTCAATGAAGAGGAGATACTTAGTTGTGCGTTCGTATTGAGATTAAGCTTGAAAGTAATATAGTTTAAACAAATATATTTTTCATAAACTTCATTAATATGTACAATATTTTTGTGCATTTTGCCAAATGTAAAATCGAAATGATTAATTGTAGGAACTGAACTAACGAATATATAGAAACTACTTATCACAGCGCATCTTTACAAGGTATAGGTAAAGATATTCCGATTTTCACATTGAGAGAATATACAATAATAACACACTCAAATCACCAGATGCAGCGGGACGAAATTGCACGTTGCTACGTGTGTTGGACTCCAATGAGATAGGAAAAGATGTTTTTTACCAAATGGCGAATGACCTTCTTGCAACTAAGAAAAATTATGAAAATCAAACTTTAAAATTGTTTACTACAAGTTAAACCCACCATATTATATGGTGGGTTTATTGTGTCTTGGAAAGAATTGTGTTTATTGAATTTTAGGTCTTTGCAAAAGAAATTGTTTTTCTAACGTATGTTGTTTTTTGAAAGTATCAATCGCGCAACTGCTTCAATTGCTCCATACAACACTGCTGCAACTGGCCAAATTATCCATGTAAGACTCCACGCCATGGTGAAAAATGAACATGCTAAATATATTGCAGTAGTAATAGACCAGTAAATGCTGGCAATAGTATTCATTGTTGGGGAAATTTTTTTCTTTTCAGGAGCATAATTGCCATCTTGAAGTAATTTTTCGTAACTAGACTGAATGATCGCAACTCTGACTAGTCTATTTACTCCACATGCAACCAAAACTAGGATCATTCCTATCATAGACATGATAATGTAGTCTTTTTCTGTAGTGAATATACTAATTAGTAGAGGGACAGAACTTAATATACATAGAGCAACACCTAACGCAGTATCTTTATTAGCTGCTCTTGAGAACTGCTCCCTTTTCTCTTTGACCATTCCATCAACTCCGTATGCTGTGTCTATAATTTCAGTGTTTAAATACAGGTACTTGTTTGTTTTAAGACTAGACAAGATAAATAAACAGACACCAATTGCCACCATACACAATAGAGTCGCTATTCCTATGCTCATAGCCATTCCACTGGAGACACGCAGTATATTATCACTTGCTAATCCTTCAAGAACAAGTAACAGAAAAGGGGAAGCAATGTACAAAGACACTCCTAATGCTACAAGCGAAGCAAATTTTTCTTGTGTCTTGAGAAAATCGTTGGCTTCTTCCATACTTACACATCGCAAATTATCCACCGTTTCTGCAGATATCTCTAATTCTTTATTCTCCCTTTTTGCTTTATCTTTTAGTAAATAGTCTGTTGATACTCCAAATATTTCTGCCATTTGAATAATTCTATTAATATCTGGAATGGATTGTGCCCCCTCCCACTTTGATATGGATTGTCTTGACACACCTAGTTTTTCTGCGAGTTCTTCCTGACTCCACCCGCTACGTTTTCTTTCTTCAATAATTTTGTCTGCTAATATCATTTTACTTATACCTTCTCTTTCTTTTATGTCCATCTCAGATCATCAATATCTAATAGGATACCCTTATTTTATCAAGGGGCGTGGTAGCAAGCTATAAAGTGCACTTGGAAATTTGTCAACTAGCGGTTGCAAATCTATATAAATAATGCTCAAAAAAAAGACATTGAAGCACTTGGTATAGAAACAATAAGAAACGGATTAAAAACTAAGATTTTGTAACAGATACTAAATATAAAAATTGGATAACTGGTTGATGAGTTTTCTGGGTATTATAATCGATAATCAAAGAAAGGAATATTTTTCCATTTGTAAAGAGGGCGGATATTGCTATTTTCTATAGGATAAAAGAACAACTGTCTCGATATGTTTTGTAAAAGGAAACATATCGACGGGTTGAATTGTGTCTACTCTATAGCCTTGTTTCTTCAATAGAACAAGATCCCGTTTTTGAGTTTCTGGATTACAAGAAATATACACGATTTTGTTGGCACCTAATTTGGAGAGTGCATTTAAGAAATCTACAGTTGAACCAGCCCGAGGTGGGTCAATGAATACAGTATCAATTTTTGTTTTCTTTTGTTGCAATGAATGAATAAAGTTGGTTGCATCATCAACATAAAATTTAGCATTCCCAATTTTATTTTCTTTTGCATTGTTTATAGCGTCATGAATGGCTTGCTTGTTGACCTCTACACCTATGACTTGATTAACATACGTTGATGCGATAAGTCCGATAGTTCCAATACCACAGTAGGCATCTAAGATAGTTTCGTTTTTTGAAAGCTTGGCAAGGGTTATTGCTGTTTGATATAAAATTTCAGTTTGCACAGGGTTCACTTGATAAAATGATGTGCTGGAAAGTTGAAATGAAACACCGCACAGTTTATCAATGATAGTTCCATTACCCCATAGCACTTTTTCTTTAGTTCCCAAAACAACACTAGTTTTTCTTTTGTTGACTTGGGTCATGCAAGTAGTAATCTCAGGATGCAAAGCACGAAGTCTTTTCATGAATTCTTTGCTTCCAGGGAAGATGTCTTGTCCTAATACAAAAACGAGCATGACTTGTTTAGTTGCATAGGATACACGTATATAGGCGTGTCTTAGTACACCAATTTGCTTATCTTCATTATAAGGTTGAGTTTTAAGTTGATTTGCGACAACACAAATAGATTGCAGTATTTTATTTGCTATGGGATGTTGTATTTGGCAATCTTCTAAAGGAACAATTTTATGACTTTCTTCTTCATAGATGCCACAAATAACTTTCTTTGTTTTGCTGTAAGAGAAGGTAGAAAATACTTTGTGTCGGTAGTAATAAGGATCATCCATTTTTAAAAATGGAAGAGGGTTAAAAGGGGTGAATAGTTGCGCAACTTCTTTTTGTTTAATACTAATTTGCTCAAGGTAAGGTGTGCCTTGGTATTGGCAGCCGCCACATCGGGTCGAATAAGAACACTGTTTCATAACTTCCCTCATTTCTTTTTATATTATATCAAAAAAACAGGCAAAAATCCTATGACAAAGATGGAAAAAGAGTAAATAAAAAGGTATAATGAGAATAAGAATTGGAGATTTTTATGGAAAAGTATACACCAATGATACAACAATACCTTGAAGTTAAAAAAGGATATACAGACGCTCTACTCTTCTATCGTTTAGGGGATTTTTATGAAATGTTTTTTGAAGATGCTAAAATTGCCTCAAGTGAATTAGACCTGGTACTAACAGGAAGAAATGGAGGGGTGGAAGAAAAGATTCCAATGTGTGGAGTTCCTCATCATGCAGTCAAAAGCTATATTCAACGGCTTGTTCAGCGAGGTTATAAAGTGGCTATTGTGGAGCAGTTAGAAAGTCCACAAGAAGCACAAGGAATAGTAAAAAGAGACGTTATTCAAGTGGTGACGCCTGGAACGATAATGGAAGATAATGGAGATGAAAAAAGTAGTGTTTATTTAGCAAGTATTGTGGATTATCAGTACGAGTTTGCTTTGGTTGTGGTTGAAATGTCGACAGGAGAAACATGGCTAAAAAAAATAGATCATCAATGGATTACTTTATCACAAACTATTTTGAAAAATAATATACGTGAGGTTGTAGTACGCTCTGATTTTAATGAAAAAGGAATTAAAATGCTAAGGGAGTTAGGTCGTGTAGTGATTTCATATTGTGATGAAACTGAAATTTTAAGTCAATATCAAGCGCTATGTGAAACAATAGAGGATCAAAGTGGTCAAGAAGCGTATGGGATGATGACACATTATTTAGAGACAACACAAAAGAAAATGGTAGGTCATCTGCAAGTAGTTGAAGTGGAAAAAGAAGATGAAATAGTATACATGGATTTTTCAACACAACAGAACTTAGAATTAATTAATCCACTGCGTTCTCAAAGTAAGACAGAGACATTATGGAGTTTTATGGATCGCTGCCAAAGTGCTATGGGCTCTAGACTGTTAAAAAAGTGGATTGAAAAACCATTAATTACAGAGAAATATATTAATAAAAGATTAGATCAAGTGGAGTTTTTAGTAACTAACTTCATGATTCGGCAAGAGCTAAAAGAGCTATTATCAAATATGTATGATATGCAACGGTTAATTGCTCGAGTAGCGATGGGAAGTGCTAATGCAACAGATTGTATTCGGCTACAAAAAACATTAGTTGTTGCACCTAAGATTATAGAATTATTGGAAGATGAGTTATTTAAAGAAATCAAGAAAGTGGATGTGCTATCAGAGTTACGTGATGAACTACAAGATGCATTTGTTGAAAACCCACCACTGGGAACAAAAGAGGGAAAAATGTTTCGTGATGGTTATAACCAAAAATTAGACGAAGCTCGGAAAATTCAAAAAAGTGGAAAAAATTGGATTTTGGAATGTGAAGCAAAAGAGAAAGAAAGAACGGGAATAAAAACATTAAAGATTGGATACAATCGAGTATTTGGATACTTCATTGAGATTTCAAAAGGAGCCATTTCACAAATTAAAGAAGAATATGGGTATGTTAGAAAACAAACATTAACAAACTGTGAGCGTTATATTACATCAGAATTGAAGGAGCAAGAGGATGCAATATTACACGCTGAGGAAAGAGCAATTCAAATCGAGTACGAATTGTTTCAAAGTTTGCTAGAAAAAATTCGTGGGGGATTACCTAAAGTACAAAAATTAGCTTTAACACTTTCACAGGTGGATTGCTTGTATGCCTTAAGTGTTTTATCAGCAGAACAGGGCTATATTAGACCACAATTTACTAAAGGTGATGTGCGTATAGAAAAAGGAAGACATCCAATTCTAGATGCAATGATGAAAGAAAAGGTTTACGTGGCAAATGATTTACACATGAATGCAAAGCGTGAAGTGTTAGTCATTACAGGACCGAATATGGGTGGGAAAAGTACTTATATGAGACAGATTGCGTTAATTGTGATTATGGCGCAGATAGGATGTTTTGTACCATGCAGTGTTTGTGAAGTTCCGATATTTGATAAAATTTTTACACGGATAGGAGCGAGCGATGATATTCTGTCTGGACAATCAACATTTATGGTTGAGATGACTGAAGCAAATCAAGCTTTGACACTAGCAACAGAAAACTCATTAATTTTATTTGATGAAATCGGAAGGGGAACATCAACTTATGATGGGATGGCACTTGCTCAGGCAATGATTGAGTATATTGCAACAGTAATTCATGCCAAAACACTATTTTCAACGCATTACCATGAACTTACAACTTTAGAAGAGGTGTTGGATTCGGTGAAAAATACTCATGCTGAAGTTCATGAAGAAGATGACCATGTCACTTTTATGTATCGCATGAAAGATGGCAAAGCAGACAGATCTTATGGAATTAATGTAGCACGATTAGCCAATCTTCCTTCCTCCGTTTTGGATAGAGCAAAGAATTTGCTTCAAGAGCTAGAAGGAAAACCAAAGCTGACACAGCAATCATTCCAGTTGGTGGAATATCACCGAGAAAATGTGGAGGAGAAGCAAGTTGTGAGAATGCTGGAAGAGGTAAATCCGGATGAATTAACACCAATCCAAGCATTGCAGATGGTCGTGGATATGAAAAGTAAAGTTAAAAAATAATAAAAATCACATAATTTAACATAATTACACGAAATTTTGTTGATATTTCAGAGGTATACTGACCTCACAAGCAAATAATAAGCTTGTTTAAAAATAGTCAATACTATTCCCCTATAGTATTGAATTATTCTATCCCCCTTATATAAATAAAAAGAGAAAGTGCTTCGGCACTTTTTCTTGTGTCTAAATTGCGAAAATTGACTTATATTCATGATATAATAGGAACAAGTGAGGCAAAGAAGATGGGGAAAATACAAACATTAGATACACAATTATCCAATATGATTGCAGCTGGAGAAGTTGTTGAAAGACCAATGGGGATTATAAAAGAACTTGTTGAAAATTCCATTGATGCTAAATCAACACGAATTGAAATTGCCCTGCAACAAGGCGGAATACAATCACTATCTGTTTCCGATAATGGCGAAGGGATGGATTTTGAAGATGCAAAGAAAGCCTTTGAAAGACATGCAACAAGTAAAATCTCTAAAACACAAGACTTATGGGCAATACAAACGCTTGGGTTTCGTGGAGAGGCTCTTCCTTCAATCGCATCTGTAGCAAAAGTGATTTTGCATACAAGTAATGGGGAACAGTCAACAAAGATGGTTGTGGAATATGGGGAAGTGATTGAAGCTAGTCCATCACCACATAATCAAGGAACACGAATTGAAGTACAAGGATTATTTCATCGTACACCAGCTCGTTTAAAGCATTTAAAAACAGTGCCTTATGAAGTATCAAGAGTAGTGGATGTTGTTCAGAAGTTTGCCCTGTCTAATCCATCTATATCCTTTACTTTAATTAGCGATGGGAAAGAAATGTTACGTACTAGTGGCAAAGGTAGCTTAATTGAAGTTGTTTATCAAATCTATGGGAAAGATATTGCTAAAAATGCAATTGAAATTGATGCAAAAGATGCAGATTATCACTTAACCGGATTGTGCATTCATCCACAATTTAACCGTTCCACACGGAATGCAATTACGATTTTTTTAAATGGAAGAATGATAAAGCCATACCGTATACAAAAAGCGATTGAAGATAGCTATCAAGATTATTTACCTCATGGGCGCTATCCAATTGTTATTTTGAATATCCAAATGGATGCAAAACTAGTGGATGTCAATGTCCATCCAAGCAAGTGGGAAGTTCGATTATCCAAGGAGCAACAACTGGAGCATTTTATTAAAGAAGCGATTCCTTCAGCTCTGGGGAAAATTAATCAAACCCCTGAGATTAATTTAGATAAAGTGATAAAGGAAAGAGTGGATCGAAGTACACTATTTGATCGTATTGTTCCAATTCCAATGCCAACAATTCAGGTTCAAGAAAGAGAGGAAGATTATTTACCTCAAGAAGCTCAACTTGAAAGCATCACTGAAAGCATATCAGTGATTAAAGCTTTAGAACCAAAGCCATTTCCAGCACTAAGAGTTATTGGACAACTTCATGGAAAATATATTTTGTGCGAAGGTGAAGAGGGTTTATATTTAATTGACCAACATGCAGCACAGGAAAGAGTGCACTATGAAGAAATAAAAGAGATGATGACAAATCAAAAAAGTAGCCAAGAAGAATGTTTAGTTCCGTTTATGCTTAAAGCCTCAAATGATTTAGTGGAGAGAAAGGATGAGATTAATCAAGCAGTGGAATCCCTTGCTATTCAGTTTGAAGCTTTTGGTAAAGAGAATTTAATAGTTAGACAAACTCCGGTATGGATGAGACAAGTTGATCCTCAACCATTTTTACAGGACTTATTGGATTACTTTAAAGATGAAAGAGAAATTAAATTAGAAGAAATGCATCAACATAAAATAGCAACGATGGCATGTCACCATTCTATTCGTTTTAACCGAGTTTTATCACAAGAGGAAATGGTGGGTGTGATAGAACAGTTGGCAGCATGCAAGCAACCCTATCATTGTCCACACGGCAGACCTACGTTTATCTGTTTAAAAGCGAATCAATTAGAAAGAGAATTTTTAAGATGAAGAAAGTTCTGGTTATTGCAGGACCAACAGGGGTAGGGAAAACCGAGTTTTCTATTGAGGTAGCCAAACAATACAATGGTGAGATTATTAGTGGGGATTCCATTCAGGTATTTCAAGGGATGGATATTGGCACTGGTAAAATTACTGAAGAAGAGATGAGTGGTGTGATTCATCATGGGCTTGATATTTTATCACCAAAAGAAAAATATAACGTTGCAGATTTTCAAAAATTAGCACGGGATAAAATTGATGAGATTAGTGCAAAAGGAAGGCTTCCAATTATTGTGGGAGGAACAGGATTATATATTAAGGCTTGCTTGTATGATTATGAGTTTGCAAAGCAAGAAGAAAATAGTGATGTGATTGCTTACTTTGAAACGTTGACTAATGAAGAACTAATCCAGTATTTAGAAAAAAATGACAAGGAACAAGCTCAAAAAATACATGGGAATAATAGAAAACGATTAGTAAGAGCTTGCGTGATGCATCAAACACATCAGATAAGTAAGTCGGACCAAATAGCTAAACAAAAACACATACCAATTTATAATGCTTTAATTTTGGGGTGTACGATGGAAAGAGAGGCGTTGTATCACCAGATTAACCAGCGAGTTGAAAAGATGGTTCAGTTAGGATTAAAAGAAGAAATAAAAAAATTATTAGATCAGGGAGTTCAATTTAGTGATCATGCGATGCAAGGGATTGGATATCGTGAGTGGCAAGGATACTTTAGCAAGGAGCAAACAGAGGCAGAAGTTGTGGCTTCTATTCAGCAACATTCTCGACAGTTTGCACGGCGACAATACACCTGGTTTAAAAATCAAATGCCAGTAACTTGGGTAGAAGTAAAAAAAGAAAAAGAGAGCATTATGAAAACAATTGGAAGTTGGGTGAGTGAATGAGTAAAGCATTAGAAAGAGTAGAGTTGCTACTCAAAAAAGAAGGATTAAAAAAACTTCAAGATTCCTGTGTCATGATTATTGGTGTGGGTGGTGTAGGCTCGTATGCTGCAGAAGCCTTAGCACGAAGTGGAATTGGGAAACTTATTTTAGTAGACCATGATGTAGTGGCAGAGAGTAATTTAAACAGACAAGTTCATGCCACAATAAAAACAATAGGGCAAAAGAAGACCACAAGCATGAAAGAAAGGATTGCACTGATTAATCCTGATTGCCAAGTTGAAGAAATTGCAAGTTTTTTCTCAGCGGAGTTATTTTCAAGTTTTGAGTACAGGGTGGATTATGTCATTGATGCGATTGATACAGTGAGTTCAAAAATAGATTGTATTGAGCTATGCCATCAACTAAAAATACCATGCATTAGTTCATTGGGGATGGCAAATCGGTTGGATCCAACAAAGCTGGAAGTAACTACCTTAGCTAAAACAACTTATGATCCACTTGCGAAGGCCTGTCGAGCAGTAGTGAAGAAAAGAAAAATAAGATATAAAATACCGGTTGTCTTTTCAAGAGAAGAACCCTATAAACAAAATCAAGAAGTTAATGAAAACGGGAAAACGAGAAAAGAGCGAATACCTCCTGCCAGTCTTATCTTTGTACCTGCAGCAGCAGGGCTAACGTGTGCGAGTATTGTATTAAAATCATTGTGTAATAAAAAAGTGTAGTATAATAAATGAAAGAGGTGATAAAATGATAGTTCCAGATATATTGAAGATTCCGCCCTCTGCCCTATACCATCAACTAAGAGCTGTAAAAATAGATGATTTGCAAAATTTTTGTACAAACAAAGTTAAAGTTGATCAGGATGATTGCTATGCTCTAGTTGTGTCTGTGGTTGAAGAGGAAGAGTTGCAATTTGAAATTTTATCTATAGGCAAAACACCGGATACGTGTGACAAAGGGTTAGAAATAAAAGAAAGTTTAGGAGCATTGAGTTATGTGTTTATGCTGGAGTTGAGAAGCGTTGTTGTGCTTGATTTAGAGGGGAAATATCAACCTAAAGTGGATATGATAATTGCTCATGAAGGTGCAACACCAAAAGAGCTTGAAATCAGAAATAATATTCTTATAGATGAGCTATGTATTCGTAACCACCCCGATTATGCGCCGGCTATATTTCTTTCAGAGGAAAATATCCATCCATCGACAATCAAGATGATTGATATTGATGGACCAAAAGTTACTGGAATTGTCGTTGATGAATCCATTGAAGATATTCCGGGACTTGATTTAGAGCAAGGCGATGAGGCATGCTTTTATGTCATAAAACTGGGAGATAGAGAACAATTAGTTTATGAGCAAACGATATTATTTCCAGGGAATGGATCAACATTAACGGTTGGGGAAGTGTTTGATGAAATGAGTGAAAAACTGAAAGAGAAAGAAACGAAGAAAAACTAGTAACTAATTACTAGTTTTTTTATTTATGTGATATTTGACAACAAAAAATAAATGCCATAAAATTAAGACAAAGAAAAGGGGATGGAGAATGAAATATATATTTATTGACATTGACGGCACTTTATTTAGTCATCGCTTAAAAGAAGTTCCAGAGTCAGCGACTAAGGCTTTGGCAAAATTGAAAGAAAACGGACATAAGGTGTTTATCTGCACAGGACGTTCTCTTTCGTCATGCCGTGATTTTTATGGGCTTGATGTTGATGGGTTTGTGTTTAGCGCAGGAGCAGTTGTCTATGTGGATAAAAAGCGGATTTATTCTCATTCATTTACAGCCGAGCAGGAACAAGAAGTGTCTAACTTAGTTAATAAGCTAAATTTAGGATTGATGTTAGAGGGTGATGCAGGATGTTATCAAAATGATACTGCCAAAGAGAATAATAGAGAGTTTTTTGAAAAAGAAAATAAGGTTATAGATGTAGAACAAGCAATGAATGAGTACAGAGTGTTTCCGATTGAATATCGTGATGAAAGAGATCCGATTTATAAAATTTGTGTCTATGGAAAAGATCAAAATACATTTGACCAATTCACAAAAGAGCTATCTGACACTTATCATACCGTTTTTATGAATGGTGAAGTGGATACGTTGCGTATAGGGGTAGAACTAACTTTAGTGGGTATCAACAAGTCGACAGCAGCTCAGCTTGTTTGTGAGCATTATGGTGCTACTATGGCTGATTCTGTAGCTATTGGTGATAGTATGAATGACTTTGAAGTTGTTCGTGATGCGAATGTAGGTATTGCGATGGGGAATGCTCATCCAGATTTAAAGGCAATAGCAGACTATGTAACTGATGATGTAGCAGAGGATGGACTATATAACGCATTTAAGCATTTTGG
>JBKECT010000043.1:0-14901 GCA_047974855.1 Anaerorhabdus sp. | reverse complement strand
TAGAATTTTTGTTGCAATCTTAGCTTGCACAAAATAATCCTATATATACCTCTACTTACTACTTTAAATCCTCGCCATTGCTTTCAATACACTTTTTATACCAGAAAAATGAATCTTTTTTGTATCTCGCAAATGTTCCGTTTCCTTCATCGTCACGATCCACATAAATAAAGCCATACCGCTTTCTCATTTCACCTGTAGATACACTAACCAAATCAACGCATCCCCAAGGCATATATCCAATTAAGTCTACTCCATTTTCAATTGCTTTATTCATTTCTTTGATATGGTCTCGGAGATAATCTATTCGATAGCTATCCTGAACTGTGCCATCATCGTTTAACTTATCAATGCAGCCTATTCCATTTTCGGTAATCATCACAGGAACACGGTATCTATCATATACTTTTAATAAAGTGTAATGTAACCCAACCGGATCAATCGGCCAATTCCATTCTGTCTCCTTCAAATATGGATTTTTTATTCCGCCCATTATGTTCCCACTTGTTTGATCATTAAACACTTGTGTGCTTTCCGAAATACTTTGATAGTATGAAAATGTATAATAATCACAAACTCCATCTTTTAATATATCCTTTTCTTCTTCAGATAGTTCTAATATTATTCCTAATTTTTCAAACTTCTTTAAAGAATATTGAGGATATTCCCCAAATAACATAACATCTGAGCACGTGTTGTTATAATACAAATCGTTTTGTAGTACAAGTAGAGCATCATCAGGATGGCATGTTCTAGGATAACGTGTTATGTGACATATCATTGTGCCAAATTGAAATCCGCTATTGATTTTTCTACCTAATTTCACAACTTTCGCTGATGCAATCATTATATTATTCAAGGCGTTGAATCGCTCGTTTGGTAAATCTTCCTGATCAAGAAATGAACAATCATTTTTAGGTATCATCGCTCCTTGACCTAAAGAACTCATCGCAAGAAACATATCATTTACTTCGTTAAACGGTATCCAGTATCGAACAACTCCTTGATACCTCTCAAGTAATGTTAACCCATATCTTACAAACAAATTAATTACTTCCTTATTTCCCCAGCCATTATATTTTGTACCTATAGCAAGGGGAATATCACCATGTGACATTGTAACAATTGGTTCAATGTTATATTTTTTTAATTCATCAAATACTTTGTCATAAAATTCAAGTCCTTTTTCATTTGGGTTTTCATCATCAGCATTTGGAAAAATTCTTGCCCACGAGATTGAAAATCGATAAGCTTTAAATCCCATTTCCGCAAACAGTGCTATATCCTCTTTATATCTATGATAAAAATCTATTGCATCCTTTGACGGATAATAATATTCTTGATTTTCAGTCAATGTAATTTGTCTAGGAAATGTTCGAGATCCAACACTTACAACATCGGAAACACTCAACCCTTTCCCATCTTCTAAATATGCACCTTCTATTTGGTTTGCTGATGTTGCTCCACCCCATAGAAAATTTTTGGGGAAAGCCATTACGCATTATCCTCCCATTTCAAGATAGACATCATGGCAAAGGCAACAACCATGGCAACAAACACCCCTATTAAGTAATACGGAAATGTTTCAGTCATCGCTAACACAATTGTTCCAAAAGGAACAAATCCAAAAGATAGATATTGAACTGTAAAGGCACCCATTACCAATCCACCTGAAGCTCCACCAACAATTGTTGCTATTAATGCCTTTTTATACTTGGCAATAAGCCCAAAAAATACCGGTTCTGTTACTCCTATTAATCCAGTAATCCCCGTTGATAATCCCATTGATTTAGTATTTTCATTTCTTGATTTCCAGAAAATATAGAGAGCACACACCGCCATTGCAGCATTAGATGCTGCAGTGCATGGATAAATAAAGTCGTATCCTAACGTAGCCAAATTTTGAACTGTAATTGGAGACATTGCAACTTGCATTCCTGTCATTAATAAGAATGGATATACCGCACCACAAATTGCTCCACCAATAGGACCAAGTGAAGTATATAACCATAAAATTCCCTCAGCTACAAAGGTCCCAATCCAACCACCAATAGGCGCCAAAATTACCCACCCAACAATTGCAGAAAGCATTACCGTTATTAATGGTGTAACTATAATATCAATCATCTTAGGGACAAATTTTTTACATAGTTTTTCAATATATGATTGAAAATAAACTACAAGAATTGCTGGAACTACAGATGATGCATAACTAGCGTAAGTGATAGGGATTAAGCCAAACAACTTAATTTGAGTTCCTGCAAGCGCTGAAAGTGATGGATTAATTAAAATTGCAGCAGTAGTGGCAGCAAGTACAGGATTACACTTAAATCTCTTTGCTGCTGAATACGCCACGAAGATAGGCAGAAAATAAAATGCCGTCTGTGAACAAGTAAAGAAAAAGTTGTATGTATCCGTGGTTGAATTGATCCATCCCAGAGATTGAAATGAATACAATAATCCTTGCAATAGTCCACAAGCAACAATTGCTGGAATGATTGGAGCTAAGATTGATGATAAGGTTTCCAATAATCGTGAAGGAATACTTTTAAGTGCGAACGGCTCTCTGCTATCAAACTCTGTGTCGAGTGTTTCATTAATAGCTTCATTTCTTTCTATTTTTCCAACAGAGCACACAGCATCATAAACTTCGTTAATTTCATTCCCAATAATAACCTGTAGTTGCCCATTACTCCACTTCATACCATAAATTCCATCCAAGGAATTCAATACACTTTCCTGAACCAGGCTCTTGTCTTTTAACGTAAACCGTAACCTTGTAACGCAATGCGTTAAAAACGTAATGTTTTCTTTACCGCCAACACATCCCAAAATGCTTTCAGCAGTTTTTAAATAATTTTTTGTCATATTTCTATTCTCCTTTTATATGCAAACAGTTCATATGCGCATTACAAACTGATATTGCCCAAATAAAAACCCAAAATCATTAAACACAAAAATGTTCTATTGACTTTGGGTTATGCCCTCTCGGTAACAGTCCTCACGATCACATAGTCTTTGCACATGTAGCATCAAATACAATTTATCTTCCTCACGTAACAAAAATTGATTTTCTTTTAAGTACTTTGAAATTTTGTTGACGACCTCATAAGCCTTTGGGTATTGCTTCCTAATCGCTTTGTATAGTTCATAGGATGCAGCTTCTATCTCACCGTCTCTTGTTCTCTGTAATAAATACTTCATATGTGTAGCAAACCTAGAGTAATTAAAAGATTCTCGGTTTATTTCTATATCAAAATCTTGTTCAATCACAGTAATACATCCTCGAATTAAAGTTTCATCGATTTCATTATCATCATTATTTTTCATTTCAGAATTTATAATATTTAATGCTATTCCAATTTTTTCGATAGAGTCTAATTTAATATCTAGATCCTCTTCTATCGTCATTAGTGCATATTCAGCTACGCGAATTTCACTTGGATAAAGGTGTTCAACATCATATGAAAATGGATTCTTTAGATATATCTTTTTTCGTGCTCGCTCTATGCAGAACTCAATATGATCCGCTAGCGTAAATGCTAAATTAAAATTTAGTTCTGTAGAAATTGTTCTTTTTGCATAATCTGAAATTTTGTTTGCTACTGCTAAAATATCTGGGCTTACACCTTGTATCATTCTAATTGCATCACTATTATAATTGTAGTAAGTCCGTGATACTAGTCCAATATCATCTAACTCACAAGGCATCTTCATAAATCCTACACCTTTCCCCTCAACAATAATTTTTTCCCCTTTTGAATCCTCCGCAATCGCAAAATTGTTGTTTATTTTTTTCAACAACTTCATAGAAACCCTCCTTTTATTTCAAAGATAAAATTAAATCCCCTTTTTGAACATTGCCATACTCACACTCTTTATACTGCGTTTTCCCATTTAAAGCAGTAATTATAACCATTGTCACCAGATCATATTTTGATAATTTATCTTTATCAAATTTTATAATTGGCATTCCTTTTTTTACTTTTGCATTTTGATATGAAAGAGCTTTAAATCCCTCACCATTCGATTCCACTGTGTTTATTCCAATGTGAACTAATATCTCTACTCCTTCTTTACTCTTTATACCGAATGCGTGTTTTGTATTAAATAACATAACAATTTCCCCATCGCATGGAGCAACAATTGTATCTTCACAGGGAATAATCGCAAAACCATCACCCATTAACTTTGTAGAGAAAACAGGATCATCAACAGTTGTGATGTCAACATATTCTCCACTAACCGGTGCAACCAAATTTAATCTGTTGTCTTTTGAATTATTAAATATTTTCATCTTCACTCTTTTCTATCCTAAATATAAAAGGCATACCTAAGCACAAAAAACTCCTGCTTTATGGTTATGCCTCATTAGAGTAACAGTCCATTAACTTATCTTTATAATACCTCTTTCAGCAGTTACTGTCAAATGTTAAATATACAGGCTTATAAAAAAGCTGTTGACTGTACAATGTATAATAATCCCATTATTTTGAGTAGATTTGTTCTTTTTGTGCTGCAACGTCTTATTGGTGAGACCACAATTAAAAAACACTAAAATCTTTAATTCAAAAGATTTTAGTGCTCTTATTTACCAATAAATACTATGTATTTATTTTCTCATATAATTCAACAAATTCTCTTGCAACAATCGCAAATCCTTCAGCACTCATTAACTGATCTTCTGCGTGTGCCAGCAATAGACTAACCTCTACTGGAGTACCACTTGCTTCCTTTTGGACAAGTTCCGCATGGCAGCGATGACCTTCAATAAAAATTTCTTCTCCCTCTCTAATTTTTTCATATGCCAAATCAAAATTAGATTCTTTCGCTTCTTGGATAGCTTCAATGTATAAGCTTCTAGCTGTTCCAACAATCGAAATAATACGAAAACAAATTAACTCCAATCCTTCCATTTTTATCCCACTAAAGCTCTAGCGTCTTCTAGAACACCCTTTCCATCCATTTGTCCATATTTCTGCATATCAATAACTGCACATGGTACATTAGGAAACTCTTCGTTTACCTTTTTCAAATTAAAGCGAGCCTGAGGTCCAAGCATACAACAATCTGCATCTCTCAAAACCTCTCCTCTTCTTGATACTGGATGTGCTTCAATAATGCATTCAAAGCCAATTGCCGCTGCTTCTTCCTTCATTTTTGTAACCAACATGCTTGTGCTCATCCCAGCTGCACATAATAATATTATTTTCTTCATAATGTTCCTCCTCTTCTATTCTAACATTATTTAAATATTTCAAGTATTATTTTTTTCACTAAGTAATAATTTCTAAATCCTCTCCATTAGTCTCAATAACTTTTTTATAGTAATCATAGGACTTCTTTTTAGTTCTTTTAAGTGTCCCCGTACCATCATTATTGCGATCAATATGGACAAATCCATATCTTTTTTTCATTTCTCCTGTACCTGCTGACACAATATCAAACGGTCCCCAATACAAATAACCCATAATATCACATCCATCAAGAATAGCTTCTCTAATTTCCTGTAAATGCATCTGAATGTATTCCATTCTAAATTGATCGTTATACTCCCCATTTGCATCACATACATCATCTAGACCAATACCATTTTCCACAATAAATAATGGTAAACGGTAGCGATCAGTTAACAGGTTACACAAATATCGTAATCCTTTTGGATCAATTGGCCATGCCCATGGTTCTGGTGAAGAAAGTTTTAAATAGGGGTTTTTAATCCCTTTTGCTCCACCTGTACCTGCAACCATTCCCGTTCCATCTTTAAATACTGCACTCATATAATAACTAAATGCAATAAAATCGCACAGATTATCTTTTATGACTTTTAAATCGCCTTCATTCATATGAGGCTTACAATCATTCTCTTCCCAAATGCGTTGAACATACGCAGGATACTCTCCACGACACATTGTATCTGTCCAAAAATAATGATTTCTATGAAATTGCAATGCTCCAAATGCATCCTCAGGATTGCTGCTGAAGGGATATGCAACGATGTGTGATAAAGATAGCATGCACCCAATTTGTGCATCAGGAATAATCTTGTGACATGCCTCTATTGTCTTGGCATGTGCTACAAAAATATAGTGTGCAGCTTGATATTTTTGCTTAATTGTTAAATCTCTAATTGGTTCATTTTTGTCAGATGGATGAATATCTAACAATCCACCTGCTGCAAACGGAATTCTAAATAAATTATTCACCTCATTAAATGTCATCCATATTTTAACAGAGTTTTTATATCTGTTAAAAACAACATTAACGTAATTCATCCAAAATTGAATCATTCTCTCATCACACCATCCACCATACTCTGTCAATAGATGCAATGGAGTTTCATAGTGACTCAATGTAATTACAGGTTCCATTCCTAATCGCTTCATTTCAGCAAACAATTCATCGTAAAATTTTAAGCCGGCTTCATTAGGCTCTGTTTCATCCCCTTTTGGAAAAATTCTTGCCCATGAAATACTCGTGCGGAAAGCTTTAAATCCCATACCTGCCATTAATTCTAAATCTTCTTTATAGCGGTGATAAAAATCTACTCCATCATGACTTAAATAAACTTTGTTTTCATCATAGTGTACTTCGTACTTTTCACTCTCATCATCCCAACGGATTGCTGGCTTTGCTCCATCATTGATAATCCCTACCAGTACATCTGTAGCGTTGATCCCTTTTCCATCTTCAAGATATGCACCTTCACATTGGTTTGCCGCTACTGCACCACCCCATAAAAAATCACTCGGAAATATATTTTTCACTTTATTCATCCTCCAAACAACATCCATTAGTTGAAATTACTTTTTTATACCAATCAAAGCTTTTCTTTTTGCTTCTCTTATAGGTTCCCTGTCCAACATCATCCGCATCAACATAAATAAATCCATATCGTTTTGTCATTTGTGATGTGCTTGCACTAACTAGGTCAATACATGCCCATGAAGTATAGCCCATACATTCAACACCTTCATCAATGGCTAATGCAATTTGCTTAAAATGATTCCTAAAATATTCAATGCGATAATCGTCATTAATTGATCCATCTTTTTCTACAACATCTTTAGAACCTATGCCATTTTCCACAATCCATAATGGTTTATGATAACGGTCATATAAATCAATTAGAGATACCTTGAGCCCGATAGGATCAACTTGCCAGCCCCATTCACTAGTAGGTAGGTATGGATTTTTAACTCCTGTTGTCAAATTGCCACCAACTTTTTCTCTTTGCTCTGCATTAACGCTTTGAACCATACTCATATAATAGCTGAATGAAATAAAATCTACGGTGTTATTTTTCAGTACATCTAAATCATTTTTTTCCATATGAATATTAAATTTCTTTCTCTCCCACTCCTTAAAAATAAATGGTGGATAAATCCCAAGCACTTGCACATCAGTATAAAATGAATTTACTCGATTATCTTTTTGTGCTAAATAAATATCTTCAGGATTACAAGTTTCAGGATAGGTCAATGTTTTCGTTACCATACATCCCATTTGTGAATTCGGAATGATTTCATGACACAGTTTAGTTACCAATGCACTTGCAACGAATTGGTGATGCAAAGCTTGATAAATCGCTTCTTCAGCCTTTTCCTTACTTTCGTACTTTTCCTCAAGAACTCCAATCGTAGTAAACGCATGACGAAATACACTGTCAATTTCATTAAAAGTTAACCAGTACTTTACTTCTTCTTTAAAGTTTTCAAAGCACACTTTTGCATACTTCACAAAGAAATCTACAACTTTTCTGCTTACCCAGCCATCATACTCATTAACTAAATGCAATGGCATTTCGTAATGACTTAACGTCACTAGTGGCTCTATATTTGCAGCACGTAATGTTTTAAATAAATCTTTGTAAAATGCAATTCCTTTTTCATTTGGTGTATCCTCATCTCCATTAGCAAATATTCTAGTCCACGCGATTGATACGCGCAACGTCTTAAATCCCATCTCTTCAAATAAAGCAATATCTTCTTTATAGTGATGATAGAAATCTATCCCTCTTCTTTTTGGATAATAAGTTGAATCATTTGTTTTCATTGCTATATCAACATCCTTTTGTGATACATGCCATTGATTAACATAATCTTTTGGATCAACATTAGGCTTAAACATCGCTACATCCGCGACACTCATTCCCTTACCGTCAATGTTCCATGCTCCTTCGCACTGATTAGCAGCGATAGCACCGCCCCATAAAAATCCTTCAGGAAATCTCATAAATTGCTCCTCCTTTTTAGCAAAATAGAGCCTATGTAAGCTACCCACAGACTCTACTATATCTTACATTTTATTAATTAAATATCTTAAACTGTCGTTTCTTTTTTCTGTTGCTCTCTAACATACTGTTTGTTTGATAGAAGAACAAATGGTGAATATAATGCTGTGCAAGATGCAATAATAAATAACTGTACTACAATACCTTGCCATCCATGCCCAATGAATGCATTAAGAATGATTGGAAGTCCAAACGGCACATCGACAATATTGCAAGGCAGAAATCCAATACTTGTAAAAAATAATACTGAACCTGTTGCTACTGCAGCACTTAAAATGAACGGTATCGCAAACGTCATATTTAGCACCAATGGGAGTCCAAATACTACTGGTTCGCTAATTCCAAACATCGCAGGACCAATACCAAGCTTTGCAATCATTCTGTGATCTTCGCGTTTTGAAAAGATAAAGATTGCAATTAGTAATGATATGACTATTCCCGCTCCGCCAACAACAATAAAACTTACAAGAGACCCATATGTAATTGGTTGAGACGGTATTCCTCCTGATTGTGCCGCCGCAATATTTGCAGCAATTGCAGATGCAATTAGTGGATTGCGAATAGGTGTTATAATCATATTGCCATGAACTCCTAAGAACCAGAATATTTGTGCAACCACAAATAAAGCAATAGCTCCTGCTGGACTTTGGAATACTTTTTCAAGTGGTGCTTGGATAATTACATAAATCCATTCATTGATGTATGACCCTGTTCCCATACGGAATAGTGTCCCACCGATTGAAGCAATTAATAATGTAATTAAAATTGGAACCAGTGTATTAAATGATGTTGCAATTTGTGCCGGCACAGATGGTGGCATCTTAATTTTGATTTTTTCAATTTTCATTAATGCCGAGAACAATTCAACTACCGCTATGGTTAAAAACATTCCAATAAACAAACCTTGTGCTCCAATTGCTGCTCCTGGAAGTCCTGCAGCAGTACCTGTCAATTCATCGATAGCTACTGTTACATATTGCGGAACTACTGCAATAAATGCCGAAACAGCAATTACCCCTGTAATGTATTCTGGCACTTTATTCTTTCTAGCTAATTCTAGTGCAATTAAGAATACAATAGGTATTGCCATAACCGATAAAGTTGCAAAATTAATTGCATCAAATGCTGGTTTAAGATTTGCAAACCACGGTATAAACTTAGCTAATCCCGTTGTCGTTGAACAAACTAGTGTGTTAAATAATGTCGCAAATGACCCGACAATGATAAATGGCATAAACGTTGTAAATGCATCTTTTATAGCACCTAAGTACTTATTATTATCCACTTTCTCCGCAATGACCATTAACCCATTTTCAAATTTTTCTCCAAACTTTGATTTACTCATTTCTTTTTTCCTCCTTACGATATAATCACTTTCATACAGTTCTATGTACTTCTGCAAAAATCCAACAACAGCGAAATGCTGCTCTAACTTTGAGCTCAATACTCTTCTGATTTCTTGCGAAATCAATTGATGAGTTGTTCTCTGTCGCATGATCGCGTATCATGCTAAACTAAATGCGCATAGAAGTATTTTCACCTTTCTTACAAAAAAGAAACGTGTCCTACATCACTATAATGTCATAGCTTCGTTACCGTTTCCATTTGTTATTTTTCCGTAATCATTAAGGAAAATTATTTATTTTACTATATTTCTCGCAAGATATGCATCATATCGTCAAAATCTTTTGATTGAATTAATGTCTTAATTGCATTCTTATTCATAATCATTCTGCTAGATGCTCCATAAAATGATTTTAAATCGCTATCTCCATTTTTACCAATAGATAACAAGAAAATAAATTGAACTTTCTTTTCTTCCCACACTATTGCCTCATTTAAAATTGCAACACAGACAAACGTTTCATCAGACAATGGTTCATTCGTGTGTGGGATTGCCACCAAGTTGTCAAACTCAGTCACCGCCAACAATTCGCGTTCCATAATGGAGTCATAATAATTTTCCGGAATATTACGAACCATTCTTATTCTCTGCACAATTTCTTTCAAAATGTCATTTTTCTTATCGCTTTGAATGTCCGTCAAAAATAAATCTTTACTGAAAAATTTTTCAATTTCCTGACTTTTGGTTTCTGCTATGATTTTTTTAATTTTATCTACATCATTGTCTTGAAAAAAATATTCTATTTGTATTATTGGCAAAGGAACCGGAAAATCTATTGGAACCGTAGAAAAAATGTAATGATATTTTGTAAAATCAACTTCTTTTAAATGCAGCAGATCGCATGCAGTTACAGTTTGAAGAGAATCTTTAAACTGCGAGTGGATTTGATAAGCCAACAATTCACTTGTTCCTTTCCCAGTACTGCAAACAACTAGCACATTCTTTTTTGTATCATCTGTCCTTTGTTGTTCCAGTGCTAAGTTTAGGTGAAGTGCAAAGTAGCAAATTTCATCATCACTTATTATATATTCTTTCTTTTCTTCAATTACAAGGCATACTTCTTTTGCGAATTGATACGCAAGACTAAACCTTCTAAGAATTTCTTCACGCAAAGGGTTTTTCATTACTAGATTGTAGTTCAACCTGTTCAATAGTGGCACGAGGTGTAAATACAAATTCATTTTTAACTGTAAATCTTCTCTAAAATCTACACGATAGGTATCATATATTCTTTGTAGCATTTTATCTACGATTTGCTGTGTTTCCATGTCAACAACAATGTTTTTATGATTGTTTGCGTATCCATTATAATTGTGTTTCCCTGTTAAATGAATAGAAATATAGCCACATTCGCTTTCTGGAATAGCTATGTTAGTTAGCAATTCGCATTCTTGCACAATCTTTTGGGCTATTTTATATTCATCTTTTCTTTTTAAATTGTCTAATTCATCATCATCCATTTGAATAAAACAGCTTTGTTCAATACGTCTGATAGTCACAAGCAAATGCATCGCAAGATTATTAAATGAAAAATCAGAAATATCATAGTTTTCTTGCAACAATATCTTTGCAAGCAATGCTTTGAGCTCTAAGATAAATTTCTCGTTTTCATCAATCGCTTCGTCTTTACCTCTTTTATTTTTTAATGTGAAATTGGTTAGGCATAACCGAAAATCAAATTCTTTTCCTGAAATTTTTAATCCATAATTAGGCTTTGACTTCAATTCCAAACGATATTCTTTCAATGAATTTTTTGCTATCTTTAAGTCTTGTTGCAATGTCGCTTTGCTAATATATAATAGGTCGCACAGTTCATCAATTTTTACATATCCTGGATTTTTTAAGAAATGTCGCAGTAAAAACACAATTCTCTCTTCTGAATTAGAGGGAACTAAATTATTGTCTTCATTTTCTATAAATTTCTGAAATAAATCAGTATCTATTATATCCAGTCTATATCCTTGCCCAGTTTTTGAGCTAATCTCAGCACCGTTCTTTTTCACAAAATCCATAATACTTCTAATCTCATTTCGAATTGTTCTATCACTTACATTTAGTCTCTGAGCCAACTGAAAAGAAGTCATAAATTCTTGATTTTTCATTAGTCTTATAATCGCTCTTTGTCTAGTGCTCATAGTATTTCACCAATTTGCTTTCGTTAATATCATTATACCTAAAATTAATTAAATTGCAAAAACACTATAAAAAAATTGTTCTGATGCAACTTGCAGAATTAAGTTAGCAGCTAGAATTTTAAAATCCTGCATTGATTACCCCCTAGCCAGTGCACCCAGAAGAGCATGTTCAATAATGCAACTGCATTGTGCCATAATACACATTTTTTCTATGTTTTCTCAAGAAATGTTTATCTAACAATTAGCTTTTAACTCACAGATATTAATATCGGTAGTGAAGAACTTGAGAAATTCAAAGAACTAGATATTAAAAAAACTATTCATTTAGAGTCACTTCCTCCGATTTTTTAATCAATGCTGAAAAGTTACTCTATGAAAATTTTATTGCAAAATAACGATGGACTATCTCGGCGATGACTTCCCTTTTTTACTTTCACACTTTTCAGCATAAATCATACAAAAGACATAAATGTATCACAAAAAAAGGTGAGTTATTCTCACCTTCAATTAAACTAGAAACATTCTTAGTAATGAGGAACCCACCAAAATAAGGAACGTTACTGCAACAATTCGAAGCAAGTTATATTCTTTTGTTTGATTCGCAAATTTAGCTGCAATTTTTGCTCCAATAATTCCAAAGATTCCACAAATAATAATGGCTATACCTAAATTAAAACTATGAGGAAGCGCATACTCTGGATTAGTCAACACGCTTGGTAAATGTGCAATTCCTCCAGCTAAAGCAGTGAATGTCATCACCAGTACAGATGTTCCAACTCCTGTTTTTGTGTCTAGTCCAAGAATAGAAGACAAGATAAGCAAAATCATAAGTCCCCCACCTGCACCTACAAAACCACAAATAAACCCTACAAACAGCCCTGAAATAATGATAGCAGGTGTTTGAATTTTTGGAGATACTGTTTTCACTTCTTTCTTTTCAATTAATCCTTTATCTTCCTTTTCCATGCGATTTGCTTTTCTCAAAAAGTTAATACTAATTAAAACAATCATCACAACAGATAATGATCCCAAAGCTGAACTATCTACAAAAGTAGATAAGTAACTTCCAAAAATAGAACCTGCAACGACAAAGATTGAAAGAAACATTCCTTTTTTGAAATTTATGTTCCCATTTTTCCAAAATGTGTACGCTGATGCTGCTGATGCAAACACATCTGTAAATAAAGCCAAGGTGATTGCTGTATATGCTGCAACTCCCCCGAATATTGACATAATTGGTGTAACGATGGTTGCTGCTGAGGCTCCTGCAAGGCCTGTAACTACACCTGCACCAAATCCGGCAATAACTAATAATAGAACAAATACTGTCATAAACTTCTCCTTTAAGTAAATACTACTTCAGTTAATAATTATACCACTTGACGACAATTAGTCAAACAAACAAAACCAAGTTATTTCATATTGTTAAATAATAGAAAGCAACTTGCTTTATGGTCTTCTACCCTATGGTAACCTATTTCCTGCCGCCTTATAAATTTCATACCATTCTGCTCTAGTTAAAATGATATCTGCCCCTTTGCTTGATTCGATAATTCTAGATGGTGTCATTGTCCCTACCACCGTTTGAATCATCGCCGGATGAGTATTAATCCACGCTACTGCTACGGCTTCTTTTCCCACAGTATACTTTTCTGCGATTTCTTGAAGTTTTTCATTCAACTCTGGAAACTTCGGATTATCCAAAAATGATCCTTCAAAGAAACCATATTGGAATGGACTCCACGCTTGTATTGTGATTTCTTTATAGCGTGTATAATCAATTAATCCAACAGCCATTGATTGATCGCTTTTCATATTGGTGTAAGTGCCTGATGAAACTAAATCAGAATGCATAATAGAGAATTGAAGTTGATTGGCTACTAATTTAAAATCCAAATTCTTTTGTAGGTACTTCATTTGCCATATGTTCATGTTGGATACACCAAAGTGTTTCACCTTTCCAGAATCATATAATTCATGAAAGGCACGATTCACTTCGCTTGGTTCCCACAACATATCAGGACGATGTAATAATAGAACATCAATATACTCTGTTCCCAAACGTTCTAGTATTCCATCTACAGATTCAATAATGTACTCATAAGAAAAATCATATGATGGAACATTCCCACGAATCGAGCATTTTGATTGAATCACATAAGACGAGCGAGGGACATTGATTTCTTTCATCGCTTCCCTGAATACTATTTCTGACTTACCCCCACCATAAATGTCCGCATGATCAAAAAAATTAATTCCTGAATCTAGTGCCGTTTTAATAACCTCAACTGCTTCTTGTTGCGACTTACCTGCAATTCTCATCATTCCAAGTGCTACTCGTGATACCTTTAAATCCGTGTTGCCTAGTTTCTGATATTTCATATATTCTCCTTTTCTATTCGCCTCTGCGTCTGGATATTTCAAATATCTCATTTAATAAATTATATCACTGTTTATCAATATTTAAAAGCTATATTGGCTACCATCTTTTCATTACATTTAAAATAAGTAGTTCTGCGACATCAGTCCATATTTTCTAATTTATACAATTTTCACAATGCCATTACTTTTATAATTTTCATCATTTTGCAATATGACAAAGAAGTCTTCCACAATTATAAAATGGATGTCAATAAACCCATAATAAAAAGAGAAGTTTAATTTCTTCTCTTTTGACTTTCTGCAAACACAATTCACAGCTTTCTATTTTAAATCCTCTCCATTTGTGGCAATGACTTTTTTATACCAGTCAAATGAATCTTTTTTATAACGTGCGAATGTTCCTTTACCTTCATCATCAACATCCACGTAAATAAAACCATATCTCTTTTTCATCTCACCTGTTCCAACTGACACAATATCGATGCATCCCCACGTTGTATAACCTAATAAATCAACACCATCAAGATCAACTGCTTTTTTCATTTCAACAATATGCTGGCGGTGGTATTCAGCACGATAGTCATCATGTACTTTCTTATCCTCAGTTAGTACATCGTATGCACCTAATCCATTTTCAACTATCATTAGTGGTAGCTGATATCGCTCATAAAACATTCCTAATGCAT
>JBKECT010000042.1:0-2380 GCA_047974855.1 Anaerorhabdus sp. | reverse complement strand
TGTATACTTATGATAAAATTATAGAAATGAGGAAAGAATATGAAACAAGTAACAAAAATAGCATTGGCGATTATGTTGTTGTTCACAGCAGTTAATACACAAACGGTATTTGCTGAAGATGGAATAGAGGCAACAACTGAAACATCTGTAACAACTCAAGAAGAAACTCAAGTTGTAGAAACACTAACAGAGGCAGTAAGTTCTAATGGAGTTGTAACTATATCTATTCCAGAGTATGATGAAACAGCGGGGTGGAAGGTTGCAGCAACAGAAATTAAAACCATCCAAGTTACAGTTGTATTCCCGGATAATACAAGTGATGGGAAAGAATTGACTATTTCATTACCTGATGGATTACTTTATAAACAGATACCGGTTGTTGCAGGGAAATACAGCACAACAGGTGTAGATACAACAATTTTAAGTGCATTGGATGCTGCTGATCCACTAGCTACAGCAACAACGAGCATTACCTTGCCCACTAAGGAAGCGACTACAGAAGATACATTTGGAGATGTCACTTATATTTTTTCACCTGGAACAACTTCGGTAACAATATTTATTAAAGTAGTTCCAGCAAGTAGCAAACTTTTACTTTCTCATACATTGAGTAATCCAATCTCAGCAATTGCTTCAATGGGAGGAAGTGTGTTAGGAGAAGGTGAGCACCCGATTAATGTTAGCGTGTCAACATACTCAGCGTTTCTAAATAGACAACAGACTGGAACATCGGAAACGCAACCTAACACAGCAGATGAAACATTTATAGCCAGCACCGACGTAGTCACATGGCTTGCAGGTCCAAGGGATATAAGGGGATTAACGGTGTATTTTCCCTACCCAGAAGGAGCAACTTTTGAAGGCGTCACTGGGCTTAATCTAAAAAATTATAAAATAACGGAAGACCCAGATAATCACAGGGTTATCATTGAAATGATACTTCCATACGCGTATGTATTTGACTTTGTTTCAGTGCAGTATAGCTTTCCTGAAGGCACGCCTGCAGGGAGTTATAAGGCAGATCCAATAGTGATGGATTATGAGTTGTACAATGGTGAAAAAAATCAAGTCACTGCAGCTTACCAACACACAGTGGTAGTGAAAGATAGCATTCTTCCAAAACTGCTGTTGTCTACAATGAAGCAGGAAGAGGTTGATCTAACGATTGATGGACTTGTACCAGAGGGACCTGAATTTGCTGTGTCTAATAGCTCCGCAGTGGCAGTGAAAGATGTGGTTGCGCACTTTACGGTGCATGAAACAATAGAGCCAAGCTATGTTGTTTTTCCATATTCACAATCAGTAGGGAATCTGAGTAAGGTTGAGTATAAGTTAGTAGGAAGTGATACGTGGATCGCTGTGGAACAATCAACTTTAGATGCAATGGAGAAAACAGCGAGTTCAACTTCACTAGCAATCAGTCAACTTTCGCTGAATGAAGAGGAAGTGGTGAGCGAAATTCGAGCTTGGGTTGGTGATATTCCAGCGGGGTATAACTTAGAAGTTGGTAAAGATGGGAACATTGGAGTTTTTGGTGAACTACACTCAGATCCTGGATTGAAGAGAGAAGTGGTGCTGACGACATATACAGATGGTTACTATGAGGAAACCAAAAACTCAGTGACAAACTATTATGTTGGGTATGAAGAGGTTACTTCACAGACTGTCCCATCATCCTCAAGTGTAACGTTTAGAACCGCAGCAGGAGTAGTAAGCACGCAAGTTATTGCGGGAGAGACTTTTAGATTGGTTGCCAATTTAGGGGTCTCTGACTATCCGCATGGCACCCAATCTTATTTGCAACAACCAGTCATTTATTTTATTCAACCAGAAGGAATGATTTATAACACAAGTACGCTTGATATCACCTATAGTAGTAGTAAAGAAAAAATAACAATTCAAAATATTGAAGAGTATATTAGTGCCGGTGGCGATACGATAATTAAAGTTACCTTGGATAAGGGTGTCATTGTGGGTAACTTGTTTAATGAAGAATCGCAGCAGATGGAAAATATAGGGATAAGTGCTACGATGCTTGTCTCAACTTCTGTAAAAAATTCGGGTAATTATCAAGCTAACAGTTTGGTTGCTTGGGGATCGCAATTGAACATCAATGCTGTAACATCATCGTCTTATACTTTTGATGATAGGAGCCGTGATATTGACCAAAATAGTTTGACAAGCAAATTGTTAAGCACTCCAAGTTCGCCAATTTTGTTAATAAAAGAGAATGAAAATATCTTAGTAGAAACCTTCTTAGCATTAGCTGGGGAAGAGGCAATGGGCGCATATGTGGATGGTAAAGCAGATACAGTTGCGAACTTTACACCTGGAACAGATGCAGATTATACATTGAAAATCACAAATAATTCTGATAGTG
>JBKECT010000051.1:0-38782 GCA_047974855.1 Anaerorhabdus sp. | reverse complement strand
GGAGCAAACATTGTATCTATTGAGCATAACCGCAAGTCAGCTGAAGTATTGAGACATTATTGCTCGGTGACCTTTGTCTTGGAAACAACGGATGCACTTCATAAAGAGAGCCTCATTCAGCAGTTGCAAAAGGCAGGATATGATTTGACAATGAAGATGGGAGAATTGGTTATTACAGAACAGGATAATGCTTAATTTAGTGGATTGTGCTATAATGATGAAAGAAAATTAAGGAGATAGATGCATGAGTAATTTATTTGAAACAGCTGCAAGATTATTAGTAAAATCATCGCCTTATTTTTTAGTTGCATTGGTATTATCTTTTTTGCTTGTGCCACTTGCAAAAAAGATTGGGTTTGCTTTAAATGTGTATGCCCAAGAGAACCAAAGAACAGTTCATGAGGGGAAAATAGTTCGCATGGGAGGCCTTGCAATTTTTATAGCATTTATGATCACGATGTCGTTTTTCACAGCGGCAGACAGTACAATCAATGCAATTTTGCTTGGTGGAATAGTTATTTTTATGGGAGGCCTTTTAGATGATATTTATAATTTAAAACCTATAGTTAAGTTGGGATTTCAAGTAGTGGCAGCATTAATCGCAATCATAGGGGGTCAAATCACACTAACACACCTGTACCTTCCGTTTGGAATAGTGATTAATAACGCATGGGTGTCATCCATTGTATCGTTTCTGTGGATTGTTGGTATTACCAATGCGATTAACTTGATTGATGGATTAGATGGGTTGTCAGGAGGAATTTCGTTTATTGTCACTTGCACAATTGGCTTTTTAGGATACCTGATGGGACGCTTAGACATTGCGATTTTATCTTTGATTTTAGCGGGCTCTATTTTAGGGTTCCTTCCTTATAATTTTTATCCAGCCAGTATTTTTATGGGGGATTGTGGAGCGTTGTTTTTGGGTTATGTTATTGCGTCAATTTCTTTACTGGGATTTAAAACAACCGCAGTGGTTACTTTGGGATTTCCAATTTTGGTGCTATTTATTCCAATTTCAGATACCATCATTGCGATTATCCGTAGAAAGTTAAAAGGACAAAAAATATCAGAAGCGGACCGTGATCATTTGCACCACATTTTAATGTATAAGCTAAATTTAGGACACCGCAATACTGTTTTAATTTTATACCTAGTTACCGCATTATTCGGAGTAAGTGCGATTGTCAGCTATTTTAATGAAGTGACTGGATTGATAATGATGTTGTGCCTACTTTTAGGAGCAGAGTTATTTATTGAAGCGACCGGAATGATCAATCCAAAATTTAGACCAATTTTGGGTGGGATAGATCGATTATTTAAAAGAAAGAGGAGGGAAAAGAAATGACGACATTAATCTATGTTATTGTTGTAGTTGTTTTATCACTAGTTCTACACTTTGGATATGAAGTTTTACGCACTCGCTTTATAGGGAAAACAATGAAGAGTTTGGCGGCGACAGGAGACATTAACCAATTTGGGGCCTCTATCAATAGTACGCAAGGGAAACTTTATTTTCCTAAAGCAGCGCGTCTATTGTTTGAGTTAGATGGATATTTAAGTGTGCATGATGTGGATGGCGTCAATCAGGTCTATGAAGAAACAAAAACTAAGCGCTACAATATGGATACCCGTTTTAAAATTGAAGCAAGAATGTTTATGTTACAACTGCTTAAAAATGATGAGACAGGTGCATCGGCAACGCTGGATAAAATGAAGCAGTTAGTACAAGGAACAAAAAGAGAAGCAGAGTATAGCGCGACATTAAAAGAGTATGAATATCAATTGGAAATAGGGCTTCGTAGAAATGGAGACTATGCTCAAGAGATGCTGGATTGTGCTGAGGCTAGTGCAGATGAAAAAAATAAAGGAGTTTATCTTTTTAGAGCAGCAACATGCTATTACTATAAGAATGATGAAGATAAAGCATTTGAATACTTAAAGCAAGCTAAACCATGTTTAGAGAATACAGAGCTCGGTAAAGTTATTGGTGACATTTTGAAAACAAAAAAATTATCAAGTCTGGAAACGGTAAAAAAATGAAAGTGAGCGAAGCTCATTTTTTTTGTCTCGAATTTCGAGACACATCTAGGAATTTCCACTTTTCAAGATAAGATAAGGTGAAAGGTGGATAGCGATGAATAGGGAAAAGATGGAAAGTATTTTAAAAGGGAGAGATGAAGAATACATTCAAGATCAAAGAGTATGGAAAGATTACATCGAGTGTAAAAGAAAGTTAATTGGGCAGATGGAACCTAAGTGCGTGGATTATTGTATGATTAGCGAGGCGAATTGGTTAATGAGAAATCAAGCATTGTCGTGCGAAGAATTAGGGGTTCAAGTTAGAGTGGGAGATATTTGCTATATTGATTTTGGACAAGCCTATATTAATGAAGCTGGGTTTCAGCACTTTGGACTAATTCTTTCGGTTTATCAGAAGAAAGCGTTTGTTGTTCCGATGACCTCTAATATTCATCAATATAAAACGGCCTACGATCCAAAAAGTAATGAGATAGGAAAGCGACATTTGATGAAGATTGGTCTAATTGCAGGAATGAATCGACCGTCCGTACTTTTTCTGAATGACTGTAAGTACATTAACACAGCACGTATTATAGATGTTAAGGCTCATATTGTCCCAACATCATTGTTGTTTGATACAATAAAAAAAAGAATTCAAGAGCTTGTTTTTTAGATGAAGAAATAAGAAAATATGATAAACTAATATTATGAATAAAGAATGGGTGAAAGAAAAGTGGATACTTGCGGTTTCAGGAGGGCCAGATTCAATGGCTCTTTTTCAGCATTGTTTGGATGAAGGAGTTCAGGTTGTTGCGGCTCATGTGAATTATAAAAAAAGGGAAAGTGCTGAGCGTGATGAAAAAGGAGTTCGAGAGTTTTGTGAAAAGCATAAGATACCATTAGAGGTATCCTTTCCAAGTCAAAGAGGTAAAGGAAATTTTCAAGGATGGGCAAGAAAAGCGAGATATGCTTTTTTTAAAGATTGTGCTAAGAAGTATCAAGCTACAGGGGTATTAGTGGCACATCACCAAGATGATGTGCTAGAAACATATATTTTGCAAAAAAGAAGAAAGGCAATTCCTCGTCATTATGGACTACAAGTAAAGTCGATTGTGGAAGGAGTATTGGTCTATCGGCCATTGTTATCGTGGACAAAAGAAGAGTGTATAGCGCTGTGCGAAACAAAAAAGGTGCCTACTTTTTTAGATGAATCCAACTTAAAGGACGATTATCAAAGAAATAGAATTAGACACGAGATTATCGAAAAGCTAAGTAGTTCAAAGCGAGCAGTTATGCTACAAGAGATTGATGCGGAGAATAAGAAGTTAGATGTGTTGCGAAAAGGACTTAAGAAGTTTGAAAAAAATCAGCTTGATTTAGAGAAAATTAAAAGTGAGACAAAAGAGCGGCAATGTGAAATTTTTAGGTTTTGGTTAAATTATCATGAAGTTGAAGAAGCAAGGGCATCATTGAAACATCTTGAAGCAGTTTTGAAAATGTTAGAGTCGAGGAGAAATTTTAAAATCCCGTTGAAAGATAAATGGTTAAGTAAACAGGGAACAATTTGTGAAATTGTGGGAAATGAAGACAAAAGTTACTCATTTGTATTACAATCGTATCAGAGTTTAAAGACACCTTACTTTGAAATTTGTGAAGAGGGGACAAAGGATAGTGCGGTGACACTGTCTTCTGAAGACTACCCGCTATGCATACGGAATGCTCAGGCAGGAGATGCGATTGAGTTGCGGATGGGAACAAAAAAAATACACCGCTGGTTCATCGATAAAAAAATACCTTTAGCTGAGCGAGAAGTGTGGCCTGTTGTGGAAAATGCCCAAGGTAAAATTATCTTGGTACCTAAAATTGGGTGTGATGTTCAACATTACACTATAAAACCTAACTTTTTTGTGGTAAAATAAAAAAATAAAGTTGGAGGAGAGAAAAATGCACGAAAAGATAAAGAAAATACTAGTTACTGAAGAACAAATTGTTGCAAGGTGTAAAGAATTAGGGAAGCAAATTTCTGATGAGTATCGTGGGAAAGAGTCTCCTTTGTTTGTGGCATTGTTAAAGGGCTCTGTTCCGTTTCTTGCGGAATTGATAAAGCATGTGGATATTGATATGGAAATGGATTTTATGGATGTATCAAGTTATGAAGGAACTGAATCAATGGACATTAAGATTATAAAAGATTTGGATTGTTCAATTCGTGGATTAGATATTATCTTAGTTGAGGATATTGTAGATACAGGAAAGACCTTACTTACAGTAAAGGATTTGTTGATGCGCAAAGGTGCTAAAGAAGTAAAAACAATCACATTATTAGATAAACCTTCTCGCCGAACAGAACAAATTGATGCAGAGTATGTTGGATTTGAAGTTGAAAATGAATTTGTGGTTGGGTTTGGATTAGATTTTAACCAAAAGTTTCGCAATTTACCTTATGTAGGTATATTGAAAGATGAATGCTATAAATAATCAAGAAGTAGAAAGAGAGTATAGAACATGAAGAATAATCGGTCTTTTATTGGAATGCTGCCATTTGTGTTTATTGTTGCGACCCTGTTTACCCTGTTTAGTACAACGGCGTGGACAAAGACAGCGACAACACTGGATTACAATCAATTAATGAGCACATTGAAAACAGAAGAAATAGCTGAAGTGGGAGTTAGCGTAGGAGCTAATGTAACGACAGTGACTGGAGAGTACACCGCAGATGATGGGACTGTGGCTTATTTTGTATCAACCATTCCATCGCAATCTGAACAAGTAACAACTGTGCTAAATTATTTAGATGAAGCAGAGGTACTGGTACGTGATGCAGAAGAGACAAGCGTTTGGATGCAACTGTTGCCGACGCTTCTTCAAATTCTGATTTTTGTAGGATTTGGGATGTTGTTGTTTGGGCAATTTAATGGTGCTAATCGAAAAGCAGCTGATACAACTCGCTCTCGTGCAAAACTACAAGGGGACACTAAAGTTCGCTTTAAAGATGTAGCTGGATGTGATGAAGAAAAAGAAGAAATGAAAGAATTGATTGAGTACTTGCGACATCCAAAGAAGTTTGCGGCAATGGGGGCTCGTATTCCTAAAGGTATTTTGATGGTTGGGCCTCCAGGAACCGGGAAGACCCTACTTGCAAAAGCCGTTGCAGGTGAAGCTAATGTTCCGTTCTATAGTGTTGCGGGCTCAGACTTTGCAGAACTTTATGTTGGAGTTGGAGCAAGCCGTGTTCGTGATATGTTTAAGAAAGCCAAACAAACAGCACCATGTATGATTTTCATTGATGAAATGGATGCTGTTGCACGTCAACGTGGAGCGGGTATTGGTGGTGGTTCTGATGAGAAAGAGCAAACATTAAACCAATTATTAATTGAGATGGATGGAATTGATGGCAATAGTGGAGTCATTGTTATTGCTGCAACCAATAGACCTGATGTTTTAGACCCTGCACTACTTCGTCCGGGGAGAATTGATAGACAAATTACGGTTGGGCTTCCAGATCGTAAAGGAAGAACTGAAATTTTACAGGTTCATGCCCGAAACAAAAAACTAGCAGAAGATGTAGACTTAACTGCACTTGCAAAAAGAACGCCGGGATTTAGTGGTGCTGATTTGGAGAATGTTTTAAATGAAGCTGCAATTTTAGCGGTTCGTGAGGAGCAGTCAATTATTACAATGAAGCACTTAGATGAAGCGATTGACCGTGTTATGATGGGACCAGCAAAGAAGAGCAAAAAATATGATGAAGCATCAAAAAAATTGGTTGCTTATCATGAAGCGGGGCATGCTATTGTTGGATTATATCTTGAAGGAAACTCAACAAAAGTTCAAAAGATTACGATTATCCCTCGAGGGCAGGCTGGTGGTTACAACTTAATGTCAGAAAAAGAAGAAAAACTAATGCCAACAAAAAAAGATTTTATGGCAAAGATTACTTCTTATATGGGTGGACGTGTTGCGGAAGAAATTTTCTTTGATGATATCTCAGCTGGAGCAGTTGGCGACATTGAATCTTCAACTAGAATTGCCCGAGACATGGTTACATTGTATGGGATGAGTGATTTGGGACCAATTAAATACGATTCAGGAAATCAGAGTGTTTTCTTGGGACGAGACTACAATTCGCCACTCAATGTGTCGGGACAAATTGCATTTGAAATTGATAAAGAAGTTCGGAAAATTATTGATGCTTGTCATGACAAAGCCCATGAGGTTATCTCAGCACACCGTGAAATGTTGATTAAGATTGCGAATATATTATTAGAATATGAAACAATAACAGAGGAAGAAATTGAAGCTATTGCAGAAGGTAAAAGAACTATAGAAGATATTATGAAACCTCATACCACAGTAGTACCGGTTGAAGAGATTACAAGTGAAGAAGTGGTGACTGAAGAAGTAAATAAAGAAAAAGACTAACTATAAAAAGAGACCCCTGTGGAATATACAGGGGTCTATCCGTTAATCTTCTTTTTTTTGTAATAATATATCTAACAGAACAAAGTATTCTTCTTCGATATTTGAAGTTATGCTGTTGTCAGTTGTCCAAATTTGGAATAAACCAATCAACATAGCCGCTGCTGCACGGGCTAGTATTTTCGGGTCGGAGCGATTCATAATTTCTTTTTGTTCCTGAGCACGTTGAATTAAGGATGTTTGTAGTTCAAATAGACGACGCAAGTCCTCTTTATCTGTGGAAGAAGAGTGACTAAATGAACCACTGACTTTTTCATGAAGAATCTTTTTCATGATTTCTTTACCACATTGTTGAAAGTGTGAAATATGTTGCCTTGCAAGTTCTTTATATTGGTCGTAGGGACTAGTAAGTAATAGAAGGTCAGTGAAAGAGGAATGAGATAGTGGACTTAGCTCTATTTTCTCTTTAAGCAAATCCTCTTTTGAAGAGAAGTAATAATAAAAAGTATTCTTTGAAATGCCAGCAGCAGAGCAAATGTCGTTTAAAGTGATAGCGTCAAAGCCATTCTTTTTAAATAGTTTAATAGCAACCTCTCGAACTTCTTTTTTAGTGTTATTTTCTTTCATACAATCCCCCTAAAAATAATTGTATTATCTTATTTACAATTTTATATTACCATGGTAATATAACAAAGTCTAGAAAGGATTTTAAAAAATATGAAAAAATTAATGAAATACGCAAAGCCATATTGGATACCAATTATTTTAATTGTGGTTTTTGTGTATGGTCAAGTCCAAGCTGAACTTGCCTTGCCAGAATATATGTCTAACATCGTTTCTGAAGGAATTCAGTATGGCGGAGTTGAATCGGGATTGCCAAGTGCAATGACGGAGACGACGTATCATAGAGTTTACTTATTAAGCAGTGATGAAAATAAGCAACAGCTTGAAACACTATATCAGCATATAGAAATAAACAGTGCAGAATATAGCGAAGAATACCCTTTAAACAAGAAAGAGGCAATTTATGTTCTTGAAGGAGAAGCAGAGGCGACCTTTGAGTTAGAAATTGCAAAAGCATTGCTGGCAATCCAGGGGTTATCAGATCCAGCACTTACAGAAGATATGCAACTTCCTGAAGGAGTTGATATTTGGATGGTTTTGGAATTGCAACCAGAACAAGCAGCTGTGATTATCGAAAAAGTTAATGAACAGTTTGCATCATATTCCGATGATAACTTAGAGAGTGCTGCTAAAGTTGCAATTAAAAGTGAATACACAGCTTTAGAAATGGACACAGATAAAATTCAGTCTGACTATATTTTTAAGGAAGGGTTTGTGATGCTTGGGATTGCTTTAATAGCAGCGTTTTTTGCGATTGTAGGTGCTTATTTAGCAAGCCAAGTAGCTGGAAAAATCGCTCGCGATATGAGAAGAGATGTGTTTAAGAAAGTAGAATCGTTCTCTAGTGCAGAGTTTGGTAAATTTTCAGCTTCATCTTTAATTACAAGGACAACAAACGATGTTCAACAAGTTCAACAAGTGTTGACAATGGTTTTCAGAATAGTACTTTTTGCACCGCTTATGGGTGTTGGAGCGTTGTTGAAAGTGTGGCAATATCCAAGTATGTTATGGGTATTGGGAATTGTGGTTGTTTTACTATTATTGTTACTTGTAGGAACGTTCTTAATTGCTTTGCCAAAATTTAAAATTGTTCAAAACTTAATTGATAGAATTAACTTAGTTATGAAAGAATATTTAGAAGGAATGCTAGTCATTAGAGCATTTAATACACAAGGTCATGAAGAGAAGAAATTTGACAAAGCAAATTTAGACATTACAAAAGTTAATTTATTTATCAATCGTGTCATGTCGTCGTTAATGCCTATTATGGGCTTTCTTATGAATATATCCACATTGCTTGTTGTTTGGGTTGGTAGTCAACAAGTTGATTTGGGGTTAATGCAAATTGGAGAAATGATGGCATTCATTCAATACGCAACACAAATTTTGATGAGTTTCTTTATGGTATCAGTTATTTCAATCATGTTACCACGTTCAGCAGTATCAATTAAGCGTATTGCAGAAGTGCTGGATACTGAACCAACGATTGTAGACAAAGAACAAACTAAGGAAATGCCAAAAGAAATTCAAGACATTGTTTTCGATAAGGTATCCTTTAAATATCCAAAGGCAGAAGAATATGTTTTAAAGGATATTAGTTTTACAGCCAAGGTTGGAGAAACGGTGGCGTTTATTGGAAGTACAGGATCAGGCAAGTCAACATTAATCAATTTACTTCCTCGCTTTTTTGATGTTAGCTCAGGAACGATTACATACGGTGGAGTAAACATTCAGGACTTTTCTCAGCACGATTTAAGAGAGCAAATTGGTTATGTGCCACAAAAAGGAGTTCTTTTCTCAGGAGACATAGAGTCAAATTTACGGTATGCGGATGAAGATGCTAGCGATGAGATGATTCAACAAGCGATTGAAGTGTCTCAGTCTAAAGAGTTTGTAGAAGCGAAACCTGAAAAAATTAAAACCCCAATCGCTCAAGGTGGAACAAATGTTTCAGGTGGACAAAAACAGCGTCTATCGATTGCGCGAGCAATTACTAAAGATCCAAATATCTATATATTTGATGATTCCTTCTCGGCGTTGGATTATAAAACAGATGCAAAACTTCGTGCAGCATTAAAGAAATTTACAGAAAAATCAAAGAAAACAGTATTTATTGTCGCACAGAGAATTAGTACCATTGTTCAAGCCGATAAGATTTTGGTTTTAGAGCAAGGGGTGATTGTGGGGGAGGGAACACATGAAGAGCTATTGCAAACATGTAGTGTATATCAAGAAATTGCGCAATCACAATTAACAAAGGAGGGTCAATAAGATGAGTAGAAAACCAATGGGACCTTCACATGGTGGATACGCAGCAGATAAGGCAAAGAATTTTAAAGGAACAATCAAAAAATTAATTACTTATTTAAAACCGTTTTATCCTCAGCTAAGTGTTGTTATTATCTTTGCAATTGCAAGCACCATCTTTGCGATTGTTGGTCCTAAAATCTTAGGGGAAGCGACAACAATTCTAGCGGAAGGAATTATGAGTAAGTTCACAGGAGGAGCTGGAATTGATTTTGACGGCATAAAAAACATTTTGTTATTGTTAGCGGTGATTTATGTTGTTAGTATGATTTTCTCATATCTTCAATATTGGATTATGTCAGGAGTAACACAAAAAATATCGTATAACTTAAGAAAAGAATTATCAGAAAAGATTAATCGTATGCCACTGGCATATTTTGATACAAAAACCCATGGAGAAGTATTATCACGGGTAACGAATGATATTGATACAATTTCACAGAGCTTAAATCAATCACTGCAACAAATGTTAACATCATTAGTTACTATTATTGGTATCTTTGCAATGATGCTTTCAATTAGTTGGCAGATGACATTAATGGCTTTAGTTGTTGTCCCACTGTCAGCAATTGTGGCTGCTACTGTAGTCAAAAAATCTCAAAAATACTTCCAAGGACAACAAGTGATATTAGGGGAAGTCAATGGGCATGTTGAAGAAATGTACAGTGGACATCTTGTAGTAAAAGCCTTTAATGGAGAAGAAAAGTCAATTGAAGTATTTAATGGTCTGAATGATTCATTATATCAAGCAGGATGGAAGGCTCAATTCCTATCAGGAGTTATGATGCCACTGATTGGGTTTGTTGGAAACTTAGGGTATGTTGGGGTTTGTGTATTAGGAGGCTTTTTAGCAGTTAATGGACAAGTAAGCATTGGAGACATACAAGCTTTTATTCAATATGTTCGTCGTTTCAATCAACCAATTACACAAACGGCTCAAATTATGAATGTGCTTCAATCAACAGCGGCTGCGTCAGAACGTGTATTTGAATTCTTAGATGAAGAAGAACAAATCGCAGAGACTGTAAATCCTGTTTCAATCCTTGATGCTGATGGAAACATTAAAGTAAAAGGTGAAGTGGAGTTTGATCATGTACGATTTGGATATGATGACAGCAAAATTATTATTAATGATTTCAGTGCATTTGTAGAACCAGGAAAACAAATTGCGATTGTAGGACCAACTGGTGCTGGTAAGACAACCATTGTAAAACTACTGATGCGGTTCTATGAATTAAATGGTGGGGCAATCCGTGTGGATGGAGTAGACATTAAAGATTATACTCGCCATGATTTAAGGGAGTTATTTGGTATGGTGCTTCAAGATGCGTGGTTGTACAATGGACCAATTATCGAAAATATTCGTTATGGAAATTTGTCTGCAACAGATGAAGAAGTTATGGCGGCAGCTGATGCGGCTTATGTTGACCACTTTATAAGAACACTAGAAAATGGATATCAAACTGAAATTAATGAAGAATCAAGTAATATCTCTCAAGGGCAAAAGCAGTTATTGACCATTGCACGAGCTTTCTTGAAAAATCCAAAAATATTAATTTTAGATGAAGCAACATCATCTGTTGATACTAGAACAGAGGTGCTAATTCAAAAGGGAATGAGTAAGCTAATGAAAGGAAGAACTTCTTTTGTTATTGCACACCGCTTATCAACCATCCGTAATGCGGATCTAATCTTGGTAATGAAGGATGGAGATATTGTTGAAGTTGGAAACCATGATGAGTTACTAGCAAAAGGTGATTTCTATGCACAACTATACAACAGCCAATTTGACCAAGGTGAAGAATAAGCTATAAAAATAGGGTTAGAAATCTGAAAGAGAAACCTTGTAAAAGATTAGAGGCAAAAAAAATAATGGATACTGAAAGCACGTCTTAGGCGTGCTTTCTTCAGTGTTTTTGATAAAATAAAAGGTTGGAAGAATATGAGATCATAGAAGAGTTAATCGAAAGAAACAAGTAAGAAATAATCTGTGGATAAGGAGGCAAATTAGAGTAGATTTTTTAAACAGCACTCCTTTGGATAGGGTGGAATTCACAGTTCAGCGGTGTGGTGAACTTGGCTTGTAGCATTACACGTTCCGTTTTTTGATTTGACCACTAGTGGATGATTTGGAGTTTTTTAGTTTATGGCGGCTAACTTAATTCTACAAGTTGCCCCACAATATAAATATTGCAAAAGCTGTTGACTTTAAAATGAAAACGATGTATCATTAATAAGCTTAGCGTTTAATGGTGAGTTCTGCTGGAACTCTTATCTTTAGGCTAATGTATGGCACACTTGGTAGTGTGTGCTTAAATCGAAAGGAGAAATAGCAATGCCAACAATTAATCAGTTAGTACGCAAAGGTCGTACCAGTAAAGTATGGAAATCTAAATCGCCTGCTTTAAACAAGGGTTATAACTCACTTAAAAGGTCTGCAACGGATATTTCAAGTCCGCAAAAAAGAGGAGTTTGTACTCGTGTTGGGACGATGACACCAAAAAAACCAAACTCAGCTCTTCGTAAATACGCACGTGTTCGTTTGAGTAATGGAATGGAAGTTACAGCTTACATTCCGGGAATCGGTCATAACTTGCAAGAACATAGTGTAGTTATGATTCGTGGAGGACGTATCAAGGATTTACCCGGGGTACGTTACCATATTGTACGTGGAACTTTGGACTGTGCTGGAGTTAATGAACGTCGTCAATCTCGTTCATTATATGGTGCGAAAAAGCCAAAGGCTGCAAAATAGAATAGGAGGAGAAAAACATGCCAAGAAAAGGTTATATAGCAAAAAGAGATGTACTTGCAGATCCTATTTACAATTCAAAATTAATCACGCGTTTAATTAACAAGATTATGTTGGATGGTAAAAGAGGGGTTGCTCAAACTATTCTATACAGTGCATTTGACATGGTAGAAGAAAAAACAGGACAAGAACCAATGGTTGTATTTGAAAAAGCATTAGGGAATGTAATGCCACTTTTAGAACTTAAAGTTCGTCGTGTTGGTGGAGCAAATTACCAGGTACCAATTGAAGTATCAGCTGAAAGACGTTTGACTTTAGGTCTTCGTTGGTTAGTGAATTACTCACGTTTAAGAAATGAAAAGACAATGGAACAACGTCTTGCGAATGAAATTATTGATGCAGCAAATGGAACAGGTGCATCAGTTAAGAAGAAAGATGACATCCACAGAATGGCTGAAGCAAACAAAGCTTTTGCACATTATCGTTGGTAATAGGAGGGGAAATCAGATATGGCACGTGAATTTGACTTAAAACACACCAGAAACATCGGGATCATGGCACATATTGATGCTGGGAAAACGACAACAACTGAACGTATCCTTTATTACACTGGGAAAACTCACAAGATTGGGGAAACTCATGATGGGGCTTCTCAAATGGACTGGATGGCTCAAGAACAAGAAAGAGGAATTACAATTACCTCTGCTGCAACAACAGCAACTTGGAAAGAACACCGCATTAACGTTATTGATACCCCAGGACACGTTGACTTCACTGTTGAAGTAGAACGTTCACTTCGTGTATTAGATGGAGCAGTTGCTGTATTGGATTCAAAGGCTGGGGTTGAACCTCAAACTGAAACTGTATGGAGACAAGCAACAACTTATAAAGTACCACGTATTGTATTCTGTAATAAAATGGATGCAACAGGAGCTGACTTTATGATGTCTGTTCGCTCTATTGGAAATCGTTTAGGAGCGAAAGCGGCAGCGATTCAACTTCCGATTGGAGCTGAAAATGACTTTGTAGGGATTATTGACTTAGTTGAACAAAAGCAACATATGTATAAAAATGATTTAGGAACAGATATTGAAGTTACGGAAATCGCTGATGAATTCAAAGCTCAAGTCGCAGAACTTCGCCAAACATTGGTTGAAATGATTGCAGACTATGATGAAGATTTGATGATGAAAGTGCTTGAAGGTGAAGAACCAACAGTAGAAGAAGTGAAATCAGCAATTCGTAAAGGGGTTATCTCTTCTGAGTTCTTCCCTGTAATGTGTGGTTCAGCATATAAGAACAAAGGGGTTCAATTAATGTTGGATGCTGTTCTTGAATATCTTCCATCACCGCTTGATGTCCCAGCAATTAAAGGGGTTACTGAAGCTGGCGATGAAGAAGAAAGAAAATCAGATGACAATGAACCATTTGCAGCGCTTGCATTTAAAGTTATGACTGACCCATTTGTGGGACGTCTTACTTTCTTCCGTGTTTATTCAGGACAAGCAACAGCAGGTAGTTATGTTTTAAATGCCACTAAAGATACAAGAGAACGTTTTGGGCGTATTGTTCAAATGCATGCGAACCATCGTGAAGAAATTGAAGAAGTTCATGCAGGAGATATTGCTGCTGCTGTTGGATTAAAAGCAACAACAACAGGAGATACACTATGCGATGAAAAGCATCCAATTATTCTAGAATCAATGGTTTTCCCAGAACCAGTTATCCAAATGTCAGTAGAACCAAAAACAAAAGCGGACTCTGACAAAATGGGAATTGCGTTAGGGAAACTTGCAGAAGAAGATCCAACTTTCAAAACATATACAGATGAAGAAACAGGACAAACGATTATTGCGGGGATGGGAGAACTTCACCTTGATATCATCGTTGACCGTATGCGTCGTGAGTTTAAAGTAGAAGCAAATGTAGGTACTCCACAAGTTGCGTATCGTGAAACAATTCGTAGTTCAGCAGAGTGTGAAGGAAAATTTGTTCGTCAGTCTGGAGGACGTGGACAATATGGGCACGTTTGGATTCGCTTTGAACCAAATGAAGAAGGAAAAGGATTTGAATGGGTTGATGCTGTTGTTGGGGGAAGTGTTCCTCGTGAATACATCAAGCCAGCTCAAGAAGGATTGGAAGCAGCATTAAACAACGGGCTTCTATTCGGATACCCTGTAGTAGACATTAAAGCTACAATTTTTGATGGATCATACCATGATGTCGATTCATCAGAAATGGCATATAAAATTGCAGCAAGTATGGCATTAAAAGAAGCTGCAAAAAAATGTAAACCAGTTTTACTAGAACCAATTATGACAGTAGATGTAACAGCACCTGCAGAATATTTGGGGTCAGTAATGGGAGACATTACAAAACGTCGTGGACAAATCCGTGATCAAGAGGAAATTGGTAACGCAGTAAAAGTACGTGCACTTGTACCACTTTCTGAAATGTTTGGATATTCTACAGACCTTCGTTCATTTACACAGGGTCGTGGAAATTATGTAATGCAAATGGGACACTATTCTGAAGTTCCTAAGAGCATTGCAGAAAAAGTTTCAAAAGCAACAGATAAAGAATAATCTAGAAAAGCAGTGAAACATATTGCATTATGAGTTAGATTATTTTAAAATGGATATGATAAAGGAAAAGAAAATTAGGAGGAATTTGCAAAATGGCAAAACAAAAATTTGACAGAAGTAAAGAACACGTTAATATTGGAACCATTGGACACGTTGACCATGGTAAAACAACATTAACAGCAGCAATCACAAATCACTTAGCTAAATCTGGTAAAGCTGAAGCTCGTGCTTACGACCAAATCGACGGAGCACCAGAAGAAAAAGAACGTGGAATTACAATCAACACAGCACACGTTGAGTATCAAACAGATGCACGTCACTATGCGCACGTTGACTGCCCAGGACATGCTGACTACATTAAAAACATGATTACAGGGGCAGCTCAAATGGATGGTTCAATCATCGTTGTTGCAGCTACTGATGGACCAATGCCTCAAACTCGTGAACACATTCTACTTGCTCGCCAAGTTGGAGTGCCTCGCATGGTTGTATTCTTAAACAAATGCGATATGGTTCAAGATGAAGAACTTATTGACTTAGTAGAAATGGAAGTTCGTGAACTTCTTAATGAATACGGATTTGAAGGAGATGATACTCCAGTAATTCGTGGTTCAGCATTAAAATCTCTTGAAGGAGATGAAACATGGGCTGCAAAAATTGATGAATTAATGAATGCAGTTGACTCTTGGATTCCAACTCCTCAACATGAAACTGACAAACCATTCCTTATGGCTGTGGAAGATGTATTCACAATCACTGGACGTGGAACTGTTGCAACAGGACGTGTTGAACGTGGGAAACTGAACTTAAATGAAGAAGTTGAAATCGTTGGTATTCACGATACAAAGAAAACAGTTGTTACTGGGATTGAAATGTTCCGTAAATTACTAGACTACGCAGAAGCTGGAGACAACATCGGAGCGCTTCTTCGTGGAGTTAACCGTGAAGAAATCGAACGTGGACAAGTACTTGCAAAACCGGGATCAATTACTCCACACAAAGAGTTCAAAGCTCAAGTGTATGTATTATCTAAAGAAGAAGGTGGACGTCATACTCCATTCGTAACGAACTATCGTCCTCAATTTTATTTCCGTACAACAGACGTTACTGGAATTATCAAACTTCCTGAAGGAACTGATATGGTAATGCCAGGAGATAACATTGAAATGACTGTAGAATTAATCGCTCCAATCGCGGTTGAACAAGGATCTAAATTTTCTATCCGTGAGGGAGGAAGAACAGTAGGTTCTGGAAATGTTACAGCAATCATTAAATAAGAATAAATAAAGTAAAGACTGCATAAAAATTGCAGTCTTTTTTATGTTGAAGGGCAAAGATGGATATAAAAAAGTTTCTAAACTAATATATTTATTACATTTATATATATTAGTATTTCTTTGTGGTTGAGGCAAAGGGGTGTATAATCTAAATATAAACACTATATTTTGTGATGTTTTTAAAGAATGGGGGAAGGCAAGTGACAAAAAAAGTGATTAAAACAATGATGGCATTATTGCTATCACTTGTGGCTGCGACTTATGCACCACAGCAAACTTTTGCGGCTGGACAATATACAATTACTGCAACAGCTGGGGACAATGGGGTAATAACTCCGGTGGGTGTCACAGTAGTTAATGGAGGCAGTGATATGGAATATGTGATTACAACGCAGAAGAACATATCAACAAATACTGCGTATGAAGTGGATGAAATTCTGGTTGATGGGGTAGCGATCGACATGGGTGAAGTGACGATAAATGAGACCAATACAAAGGTTACGTATCGTTATACATTTACTAATATTAGTGCAAATCATACCATTGATATTACATTTAAGAAGCTGGTACTCACAGCTTATATTAGTGCTGCTAAAGGTGGTGTTATATCTTATCAAGTTATAGAAAATGCAGTGACGACGATGACAGGAAGTGTTCCAGTGGGAGAGGCGTATGCGTTAGAGTATCCTTATGGAGCAACACTTAAAATAACTGGAATAGCTAATTCTGGTAGTTCATCAGACACAAGCTATGCACATACGACAAATGACCCGGTGTCAGGATCGTTAAGAAGTTCCATCAGTAACACACCAAAACAATATTATAATTTATCACAGAGTACAGTAGATACCTCAATTTCTTATACCTTTAATACGCGCTATACCATCTATACAGAATCAAACGCTGGTGGGCAACTTTCTACACCATGGTACAACACGGTGTATGAGGGTGATGACTTAATAGTTCGTGTTACTCCAAATGAAGGGTACATTATTGCAGAAGTAAAAATCAATGGTGAAAGTGTTGAAATAAAAGACACTTATACATTTAGTAGCGTGAATGCAAATCAAAGCTTGTATGTTACCTTTGCTTTTGCAAGCTATGATGTAGAACTTAAAGCAATTCCTAATGGTGGATATTTAGAGTATGCATTATATGATAGAGATAATAAGTTGTTGTCGGAGGGGCAAGTAAACTCGGGGGAAACAATAAAGCTAGAGGCACCTTACTATAGCAAGGTGTATGTCAATTCTTTTCTTTATTTAGGTGGACTTGCTTTAGGAAAAGTAGAAGCTTACTATAAAATGACTAATAAAACGACTGGTGATATCATGGTAGAAAAAAGAGATAATCAAATATCGGGGGTTGTGTTTGAAAATATTGACTATGATGTTTATACAGAGTTTTCATTTGAACCTATTTATACGTTGACAGCATCATCAGGAATAAATGGAAAGATATCAGCAAGTGGTGATGTGCTTGTAGCGAAAAATGGAAGTAAGTTATTTGAGTTCACGCCGGATGCAGGCTATCAAATAGAAGATGTTTTAGTTGATGGGGTGTCTGTGGGTGCAGTGGAAAGCTATGAGTTTACAAGTGTTAGTGCAGATCATACGATAGAGGTAACCTTTAGTTTAATTCCTGTCGCTGAATATGTCATTACAGCAGTCTCTGGAAGTGGAGGAGCAATTTCACCTAGTGGGGATGTTGTGGTTTTGGAAAATGGAAATCAAAATTACACTATTGTGGCAGATGCAAGCTATCAAATAGAAGATGTTTTAGTCGATGGTGTATCTGTAGGTGCAGTGGAGTCGTATGAGTTTACGGAGGTTAGTGATAATCACATCATTGAAGCGATTTTTACTGAAATCACATATACGGTTACAATTAAAAGTAACGAATTAGGAACAATAGAAAAAGTGGAACCAGTGAAAAACTTTATGACATTAACTAGACAATACAGCACAATGGTTTTAGATGTTGAAGAAACTTTAAATCATGGAGACTCACTTGAAGTTAGGATAGAGCCTGAAAGTGGGAATGAAGTTTTATTAGTTACCGTTAATGGGGAAAGTATCACTAATGCAGTCCTTAGTGAATTGAATACTGCAAGTACCTATGTCATTGAAAATGTGCAAAGTGACATGAATATTATGGTGTATTTTGGAGAGATTAATAAAACAGTCTACCACACTGTTAACTTCTTAGATTGTGCTGGGAATATGGTTGGACAAGCATGGGCGATAAGTGGAGAAAGTGTAGAAGGTCCTAAAGGATATCATTATGGAACTGATGAGCTTAACAATATTCACTACAGTAAAGACATCAATCCAATCAATTGTTCTGGGAATTTCAGTGTTCCCAATACTGGAAAAAAATAGCTAGATTGAAAGAGCAGAAGACAACTGCTCTTTTTTATTCATTTAATAAGTCGCTTTCCAGTGTAGAACCTTGATAAATTGTGGTACAATTGGTTCAATGCAACAACTGGAGGATTTTAAATGAAGGTGAATGAATTTGCAAAAAAATTAGGAATTTCAAAAAGTAAAATTCGTTATTATGATAGAATTGGATTAACTAACTCAAGTAGAACAAAAAATAACTATCGTGATTTTCAACAAGAGGATGCCTTAGAGGTTTATCATACGCAGATGTTGCGTAGTTTCGATATGAGTATTGAGGAGTCTTTTGGGGCAAAGGATAAATCGTTGAGTGATTTACAACAATGGGTCAAAGAGCGTCAGCTGAACTTATCAGATTATATCCGTGATCAAGAAATGAAGTTGCACCGATTGGTAGAGATGCAACATTATTTTGATTCGATTAGGGAGGATGTAAATAAAGTGACGATACAGCAGGTTGGAGATAGTTATAATGTTTTCCCGTTTAGTGAATCGGGCGAAGGAATTCAAATTCTAGCAGAGTCTATGCCGTATTCCTATATAGCAGTTAAAATTAAAAAAGAGAGCCTAGTTGAAAAAAGAGATGTAGTAGAGGTGGAGCTAGGATTGGGAATGCTTAAAGTTAACAAAGAGAAGTTAGGAATAGATTTTGATTCTAGGGTAAAGATGAGCAAGGGAGGAGAAAAGCTTAGTTTTTTGATTGAAGCTGAAGATTTGATGACCTTAAAAAGGGAAGCGTTAGAGCCTTTTTTGAATGAGCTAGAAAAGCGAGGAATAGCAATTCAAGAGGACTTAATAGGACGCGTCTTTATGAGCTATCAAAAAGATGGTAAATTAACTCATGGAATTGGGATAGGATATCTTGTAAAATAAGATATTTTTTTCACTTGTTGTTGACTTGACAGTAGCTTACACGTTTATAATTTAGAAGATAAAGGAGAAAGAAAATGAAAAAGATTTTAAGTTTAGTTTTATCTGGATTATTACTTGTGGGTGTTAGTGCATGTACTAGCAGCACACCTTCTGGGGATGGAATTTCTGGAACATTTACGGGAACATCAACAGGAATGCAAGGACCATTAACGGTAGAGTTAGTGGTAGAAAATGATGCAATTACAGCGGTGAATGTTGTGGAAAGCACTGAAACAGTTAGCTTAACAAGCGTTGCGTTAGAACGTATTCCTGCGCAAATGGTAGAGCATCAAACAACAAAGGTGGATACTGTAACAGGGGCAACTTTAACAAGTAATGCAATTATGCGTGCAGCAACAGCAGCAGCAGAAGAAGCAGGATTGGATATGGACGCCTTAAATGCAAACGCTTATACAGCAACAGCTGGGGAAGCACAAACATGGGATGCTGATGTTGTTGTCGTTGGTGGAGGTGGAGCTGGACTTAGTGCGGCAATCTCTGCGGCTCAAGAAGGTGCAAGCGTTATCTTGATTGAAAAAGGTTCTGTATTAGGTGGAAATACAATGATGGCTGGAGGAGCATACAATGCAGTGGATGAAGCTTCTCAAGAAGTGATGATTTTAACAGAAGCACAAAAGAATACATTAGATTCTTATTTAGAATTAACAACAGCAGATGCTGATTTGCATTTTGCTGAATTCCCTGAGTGGTCTGAAGTACTAGTTCAACTGCAAAGTGATATCACAGCATATTACACAGCAAATGAAGGGAAAACAGCAGGGGTAGATATGCCAGGGTTTGATTCTATCTCATTGCATATGTTCCAAATTTATATTGGCGGACTTCGTCAAATGTCAACTGGTGAATGGATTGCATCAGATATCGATTTAGCACGTACATTAGCGGAAAACGCACTTGAATCTTATGAGTGGGCTGGGTCAATTGGTGTAGGAACTTCTTCAGGTGTAGAATTATACACTGTACTTGGAGCAATGTGGCCAAGAACACATAGCTATGATGCAGGAGTTGCTCTAATTGATGCATTAAGAGTAGCGGCAGAAAATGAAGGAGTTACAATTTATACTGAAACAGCAGGAACATCACTCCTTGTGGATGAAGCTGGTCGTGTTGTTGGTGTAGGAGCTGAACAAGCTAATGGAACACAAATAACAATTAATGCAGCTAATGGAGTTATTTTAGCAAGTGGTGGATATTGTGCTAACCCAGCAATGGTTAAAGAATATGATGAATACTGGGGAGACGATTTAACAGCAACAACATTAACAACAAACGTTGGAACTAACGATGGAGATGGAATTGTAATGGCACAAGCTATTGGAGCTAATACAGTTGGAATGGGTGTAGCTCAACTTATGCCTTCATCATCTGCAATCAAAGGAACAATGACAGATGGTATCTGGGCAGATGCATCAGAACAAATTTGGATTGATGGGGATGGAAATCGTTTCGTTAATGAATATGCAGAACGTGATGTTCTAGCAAAAGCATCATTACAATTAGATAATGGAATTTTCTATATTATCTATGCAGGATCAGGATACCAAACTGAAAGTGGAAAAGCTGAAGGAGTAAATCCAGAGGCATCATTGTTTGGAACTACAGTTCAATCAATGATTGACAATGGACATGTTTGGTATGGTTCAACATTAGCTGAACTTGCTGCAGCAACAGAAGCAGCTGGTGCTGGGGGATCAACAGAAACATTTACGGAAGAAGAATTACGTGAAGTAATCGAAGAATACAACAGTTATGTTGAAAATCAAGAAGATCCAGAATTTGGGAAAGAAGTATTAGCAGGAGCAATCGATATTGAAAAAATCGAAGCGGATCCAACACTAGGATTTGTAATTAGTCCTCGTCGTGCATCTTTACATCATACAATGGGTGGAGTAGAAATTAATACAGAAGCACAAGTTATCAACACGGATGGCGAAGTAATCGAAGGACTATATGCTGCAGGAGAAGTTGCTGGAGGAGTTCATGCAGGAAACCGTTTAGGTGGAAATGCGATTGCGGATATCTTTGTATTTGGACGTATTGCTGGAAGTAATGCAGCGGAATAAAAGTTATTTTAGAGACAATCACTCAGATCGAGTGGTTGTTTTTTTATTATTATACAAGATGTATATCATGGTGAATTTTAATTGTTTTACCTAGAGATAGTTACCGTTTACTGACCACTTACTACTGCTCTTTGATGTACGGTTGACATGAAGTAATGGTGTGTATATACTTAGGATAGTTAGCTAGGGGTTGATATTTTATGAAGGGGAAATATAGCGATGTGATGAAGGAAAAAAATTTTTCTAGGTATCTTGTTGCGAATGTAATCTCTCGATTTGGGGATGCAGTAGATAGCATAGCGATTCCTTACCTTGTATATCAAATTACTGGATCGGCAGCTTTGATGGCCATACTTGCAGGATTGAATTTTATTCCTAACATTGTACTACAACCATTTTCCGGAGTTCTTGTGGACTACTTTAGTAAAAAGAAAATTCAACTAATATGTAATTTGGGAAGAGCAGTTGCGGTGATAGTAGTGATGCTGCTATATCTTACTGCTGGATTGCAGCTATGGCATTTAGTTGTCTTTACCTTATTTAATTCAACGATGGAATCGTTTCAAATGCCTGCAAGTTCTGCTCTTGTACAATTAATCTTGAGTGAAGAAAAATATTCAGCGGGGCTTTCTTTGAAAAGTAGCTTGATTTCAGCAACTGAGCTTGTAGGTGTAGGGTTAGCGGGTATAATTATTGCCTATCTTGGAATTGAAGGGGCATTAATTATTGATGGAACAACCTTTGTGATCTGTGCCCTTTTAATGGGGTCATTGAATTATCCGCCAGAAGAACTAATCCATGCTAAAATTAATTTAGATAGATACTTTAGTGATTTAAAAGCTGGACTAAATTATATAAAAACAAAGCGTGTAGTTGTTTTTGTTTGTATTTTAGCTGCGGCAGTGAACTTCTTTACAATGCCATTCAACTCATTATATGTAGCGTATGTTGAAGATATTTTACTGATGGGCCCTGAGGGATTGGCTGTTGTCAGTATGTCGCTTTCAGTGGGAATGTTGCTTGGAAGTATGGCGTATCCAAAGCTAGTTGAAAAGATGAATGAGGATACCATGCTTAGAATTTTTGGAATATTGGTTAGCTTATTATTGTGCGGTGTTGTTTTAGGCAGTTTGCAGAGCTCTTTAATAATGAAGTATATTGTAATGTCTTTGTCAATTCAGATAGCTGGGTTTTCTTTAGCTATTATAAACCTCCTTGCCCAGATCACATTTACAAAGCAAATAGATAAGAACTACATGGGTAGATGCTCAGCGGTATTGGGGGCAATTTGTGTATGTGCAATGCCGATCTCATCGTTTATCACAGCATCACTTACACAAGTTGCAAGCATGAGTGTTATTCTATGCGTAGGGGCGATAGCTTCAGCATTGACATTTATAATTATGTCTTATAGAAGTGAAGCAAAACAGATGTAATTAAAAACTAGTCATCATTAGACTAGCTTTTTAAATAGGCATAGGGGATTTGAGTGCGCAGTTGGACAAAATGTTGCAGTAAAATAATGAAATGGGAAAGTCTATTACAATGATGATTTTTTTTGATATAAACGGTGTATAATGAAGAAAAGAAGTGAGGACAGAGATGATTACTTGGGGAATTTTAGGAGCTGGTAAAATTGCACATCGTTTTGCCGAAAGCTTGAGTAAGGTAAGCGATAGTAAGTTAGTGGCAGTGGCTGCGAGAAAAGAAGAAAAGGCTATTGCCTTTCAAACAAGGTATAAAGCTGAAAAATACTATGTGGATTATGAGGATCTAATTCATGACGATGGGATTGATGCAATTTATTTAGCGCTACCACATCAACTGCATAAAGAATGGGCTATTAAAGCTATGGAGATGGGCAAGGCGGTGTTGTGTGAAAAACCAGCGGTGTTATCGCCCCTCGAAATGAAAGAAATTATAGAAACTGCACAAAGCAGTAACGTGCTTTTTATGGAGGCGCTGAAGTCACGATTTGTACCACTGCACCATGAACTGATGGAATTGATTGCAAGTGGTGTGATTGGTGAGGTGAGCCATATTGAAACATCAATGTGTATTCAACTCCCTACAGATGAGATGGGAAGTACCTATCACACGCAACCCCATTACGGAGGAGCTCTTTTGGATGGCGGTATTTATAGCGCTAGTCTCATTGAGTTATTTCTTTCGGGTGAAATCCAACTGGATAAACTAGAATTTGATGTAAGAGATGATGTCGACTACTATATTGATGCCTATCTTAGTGATGGCGTAGTTAGTGCTAGACTTGAAGCGGCATTTGACCGTAGTAAACCAAGAAACGCAGTGATTACAGGGGATAAAGGAAGTATTGAAGTCATTGACTTTCATCGAGCTCAGAAAATGATTGTCAGGGTAGGAAGTGAAGAAAAAGAGATAGTACATCCCTATCTTGTAGATGACTTTTATGGACAACTGACTCATTTCTCAAATCTTATAAAAAGTGGTGCAAAGCAAAGCGATGTGATGTCACTTCATCATTCACTAAGATGCATATCAATTATAGAATGTATAAAAAAAGGATATAAAAAAGCTTAATTAAATTAAGCTTTAAAATTTTTCTTCAATGAAAGAGCGGATAAGCTCTGTTACTAAAGTACCTTCTGTTTCGTGACTTAGAATGTGATGTTCAACACCTTCGATAATACAGAGGTGTTTTTTTTCTGCTGGAATTCTGTCAAAATATTTGCGGCTGGTTGATGGCGATATTGTAGGGTCATCAGAGCCGTGAATCATTAGGGTTGGAATAGTGATGTTTTTTGCACTATCTTTACAGTGATTAACAAGATTGGTAAAAGCAAGGGTGAAGTTTTGTGGGAGAGAGGGTGTGCTTTCTTCTTTTTTCTTATTTCCTAACAAGACCCCAACGGCACCTAAAGCATTAGCTAAAGTGATGTATTCAAAAGCAGGAGCTAATAAAACAAGTTTTTTTACATTAGGTTTATTAGAGAAGTAAGTTGCGATAACCCCCCCCATTGAATAACCAATTAAGTAGATACTCTTGCCTTCACTGGCTAACTGGTCTAAAACACGTTCTGCTTTAGAAAGCCACCTTGCCCAGTCGTCATCCGTTTCATCCTCCAGATTATACAGGTTTGGGGCGATGATGTTGTAGTTGGGTAAAGCAATTTTAAAGGAATCATATTCATGACTTTGAGATCTTCCAAAACCATGGATACACACAAGGGCTATATTTTTGTCCTTTTTATCAAAAAATGAGAGTAAGTTCATAGGAAACCTCCGTTCTTTTCTATTCTAGTACAAAAATAGGAATTAAGGTAGTGAAAAAGGTAAAAAAATTAAATAAATAGCGATAAAATTAATGAAAGTTGAAAGTCTGTAAAAAAATGGAAAAAGTCCTTGCAATAGGCTTTTAGAAGTGTTATTATATTCAAGCACACGCATGGACGTGGGAGGTTGTCGGCACACTGAAAGACGTTGTCAAGATAGTGGAAGCTGGGGTATTCTCACCGAGCGAATTGTCGCAAGGCAAGTGAAATAGAGGAGGAAAATTTCATGGCAAAAAATTCAGTAAGAATTCGTTTGAAAGCTTACGAACACAGAAGCTTGGATCAAGCAAGTGAGAAGATTGTCTCAACTGCTACAAATCACGGAGCTAAAAAGATCGTTGGACCAGTACCACTACCAACAGAAAAACAAGTGGTTACAGTATTACGTGCGGTTCACAAATACAAAGATGCACGTGAACAATTTGAAGTTAGAACACATAAACGTTTGATTGAGATTATCGGACCAAGTGCAGAAACGATCGACGCATTAAGTCGTTTGGATTTGCCAAGTGGTGTAGATATCGAAATCAAATTGTAAGAAAGATTGAGGAGGCATCATGAAAGGAATATTAGGACGTAAATTAGGTATGACTCAAGTGTTTACGACAGATGGAATTTTAATTCCAGTTTCTGTAGTAGGAATAACACCGAATGTAGTTATGCAAAAGAAAACTCAAGAGAATGATGGATATGAAGCGGTTCAGTTGGGATTTGAGGACGTAAAGGAATCAAGAGCAACTAGACCGGAAATCGGTCATGCTCAAAAAGCTGGAACAGCTCCAAAGCGTTTTGTCCGCGAAGTTCGTGGAAATGAAATGATGGATTTGGAAGTTGGAAGTACAGTAGCAGTTGATATCTTTTCCGCTGGTGATATTGTAGATGTGACAGGAGTAAGTAAAGGTAAAGGATTCATGGGGACAATTGTTCGTAACAATGCGAAGATTGGGCCAAAATCACATGGGTCAGGACATCACAGACACATCGGGTCACTTGCAACTACGGGGATTACTTCTCGTAAGGGAGGAATTGACAAAGGAACAGTAATGGCTGGACAAGAAGGTCATTTCACAACGACTAACCAAAATCTAGAAGTGATTAAAGTTGATGTAGAAAACAACTATATGTTAGTAAAAGGGAACATTCCAGGGCCGAAACGTGGTTTAGTACTTATTAAAACAACAGTTAAGGGAGTGAAACAAGTTCCTGCAAAAGAATTAATTAATTATGCATCAGCACCAACACCGGTTGTCTCTGAAGAGGTAGCGGCGGCAGTTGAGGCTGTTCAAGAGGAGGAATAGAAAATGTCAAAGGTAGATGTATATAGCCAAGATGCTAAAGTCGTAAAACAAATGGACTTAGCAGACGCAGTATTTGGCATTGAACCAAATCAACAAGCTATGTTTGATGCGATTGTGATGCAACAAGCAAGTTTGCGTCAAGGAACACATAAAACAAAAACACGTAGAGAAGTAGCAGGGGGAGGAAAGAAACCTTTCCGTCAAAAAGGAACTGGTCGCGCTCGTCAAGGGTCAATCCGTGCGGTTCAATGGAGAGGTGGAGGAATTGCTTTTGGTCCAACACCAAGAAGCTATGCCTACAAATTAAATCGTAAAGTTCGTCGCTTAGCTTTACGTTCAGTGCTGAGTGCTAAATTGTTAGAAAAACAATGCACTGTACTTGAATCAATGAAATTTGAAGCGATTAAAACAAAAAGCTTTGTAGAACTAATGAAGGCTTTCAACTTAGAAAGAAAAACTTTATTTGTGGTTGATATTGCAGAAGAATTTGACAATGCGTTCTTATCAATGAGAAACATTCCAAATGCGATGATGCTGACGGTTGAAGGATTAAACGTTTACGATGTATCCAATGCAGACCACATTGTTCTTACTGAAGCTGCTGCACAAAAAGCAGGGGAGGTTCTTGCATAATGAATCCAAGAGATATTATTATTCGTCCAATCATCACTGAGAAAACAATGAAAATGATGGACAGTGACAATAAAATTACATTTGAAGTTGCAAAAGGGACAAACAAAACTCAAGTTCGTCAAGCAATAGAAACAATCTTTGATGTTCGAGTAGAACAAGTCAATATCTTAAATTGTCGTCCAAAGAAAAAACGTGTTGGAAAATACGTAGGACAAACAAGCGCAATCCGTAAAGCAATTGTAAAATTGCCTGAAGGACAAGATATTAAATTATTTGATTAATTAAAAACATATCGGAAGAATAACGCTATTTCCGGAAAAATGCGTAAGGAGGACCATTAAACATGGGTATTAAGAAGTACAAACCAACGACGCCTGGTCGCCGTGGGATGACAACCTTAACTTATGAGGAGATTACAACATCGACTCCAGAGAGATCGTTGACAGTAGCTCTAAGTAAAAAAGGTGGAAGAAACAACAATGGACGTATTACAACTCGCCATCAAGGTGGAGGGCACAAACGCCAATATCGTCTAATCGATTTTAAGAGAAACAAGGATACAGTACCTGCAACAGTGGCAACCATTGAGTACGATCCAAACCGTTCTGCAAACATTGCACTATTGCATTATGCAGATGGAGAAAAAAGATACATTATAGCTCCTAAGGGATTAACTGTTGGACAAACAGTTGTTTCTGGAGAAGTAACAGATATTAAAGTAGGAAATGCTTTAGAGATGAGAAATATGCCAGAGGGTACAGTTGTGCATAACGTTGAATTAAAGCCTGGTAAGGGTGGACAGCTTGCACGTAGCGCTGGATGTTCAGCTCAAATTCTGGGGATTGAAGATCGTTATGTAACGGTTCGTTTAACGTCTGGAGAAGTTAGAAAAATTTTAGGAAACTGTCGAGCAACTATCGGAACAGTAGGAAATGAAGACTATAGCTTAGTAAACATTGGTAAAGCGGGTCGTTCTCGTTGGATGGGTATTCGTCCGACAGTTCGTGGATCAGTAATGAACCCGAATGATCACCCTCATGGAGGGGGAGAAGGACGTTCTCCAATTGGACGCAAATCACCAATGACACCTTGGGGCAAAAAAGCAATGGGTGTTAAAACTCGTAAGAAGAAAAAACAAAGTTCTAAATATATTGTAAGAGGCCGTAAGGGCAAATAAACGAAAGGATAGGAAAAATAGATGACACGTAGTTTAAAGAAGGGTCCATTTTGTGATGACCACTTAATGAAAAAAGTTGAAGCATTAAATGCTTCTGGTAAAAAAGAAGTGATCAAAACATGGTCACGCCGTTCAACAATTTTCCCAAGTTTCGTTGAACACACATTTGCAGTCCACAATGGTAAAGAGCATGTCCCTGTGTATGTAACAGAAGACATGGTTGGACATAAACTTGGTGAATTCGTCTTGACACGTAAGTATGGTGGTCATGGCGACGATAAGAAAGCGTAGGAGGGAAAAGTAATGGAAGTAAAAGCAACAGCAAAAACAGTGCGTATCGCTCCTCGTAAAGTGCGTTTGGTATTGGATTTAGTTCGTGGTAAAAATGTTGAAGAAGCAACTGCGATTTTAAAATTCACACCAAACCATGCAGCGGTAGCCGTTGGAAAAACATTGAAGTCAGCAATTCACAATGCAACTAACAATCATCAATTAGATGAATCAAAATTGTATGTGAAAGCATGTTATGCCGATGAAGGGATGACAATGAAGCGTTTTATGCCTCGTGCTAAAGGGAATGCTTCACAAATATTAAAGCGCACAAGCCACATTACAGTTGTGGTTGAAGAGCGATAGGAAGGGGTTCAAGAAATGGGTCAAAAAGTCAGTCCTATTGGATTACGTGTTGGTGTTATTCGCGACTGGGAATCAAGATGGTATGCGGAAAAAGAATACGGGAATCTATTAATTGAGGACGTTAAAATTCGTGAGTTTTTAACTAAAGAATTACATGACGCTTATGTATCAAGAATTGAAATTGAACGTACTTCTAATGAAGTTAAAATCATTCTTCGTGCAGCTCGTCCTGGAGTTTTAGTTGGAAAAACTGAAAAAGGTGAAGATAAATTAGTATCTTTAAAAAAGAAATTAGCAAAACTTACTAGTGGAAAAGAAGTTAAAATTGATGTAATTGAAGTTGCAAATCCAGATTTAGATGCTTACTTAGTAGCAAGAAAAATTGCAGAGCAACTTGAAAACCGTCAATCATTTAGAATCACTCAAAAGAAAGCAATTCAACAAACAATGCGTTCTGGTGCTAAAGGAATTAAAACATTAGTATCAGGTCGTCTAGGTGGTGCAGATATTGCTCGTGGAGAAGGTTATTCTGAGGGAGTTGTTCCTCTACATACACTTCGCTCGGACATTGATTATGCTTGGGTAGAAGCGGATACAACATTTGGAAAGTTAGGAGTAAAGGTTTGGGTTTGTCGTGGTGAAGTGTTGCCAGGACAAATGGTAAAAGAACCTGAAGCGGCTAAAATGCCTACGCGTGATCGCCGTCCTCGTAACAATGACCGTCGCCCTAATGCAGCAAAAAAACCAGAAGCTAAAGCGAGTGATGATTCAAAGGGAGGTAATTAATTATGTTAATGCCGAAGAGAACGAAATACAGAAGACCTCACCGTCAATCTTATGAAGGACGCTCAAAAGCAGGACGTAGTGTTGCTTTTGGAGAGTTTGGATTGGTTGCGGAACAGGGTGCATATGTAACAAACCGACAAATTGAGTCAGCTCGTATTGCGATGACTCGTTATATGAATCGTGGTGGTAAAGTTTGGATTAAAATTTTCCCTCACTTAGCGATTACAAAGAAACCTCTTGAAGTTCGTATGGGATCTGGGAAAGGGGCACCTGAAGGATGGGTTGCCGTTGTTCAACCAGGACGGGTATTATTCGAAATTGCAGGGGTAAAAGAAGAAGTGGCTCGTGAGGCACTGCGCCTTGCATCACATAAATTACCAGTTAAAACAAGATTTGTGAAGAAAGGTGAGGAGGAGAAATAGATGAACGTTAAAGAAATTCGTGAAACAAGCAATGAAGAATTGCTAAAGAGTATTGATTCTTTAAAAGAAGAACTATTCAACTTACGCTTTCAACAGGCTACAGGGCAATTGGAAGATGCTTCTCGCATGAGAGAAATTAAGAAAACCATTGCAAGAATAAAGACAATCATGACTGAGCGCCAGCTTAGTGATGCGAAGTAGGAGGGTCTAATTATGGAAGAAAGATCTAAACGTAAAGTACTGCGTGGTAAAGTTGTTTCAGATAAAATGGAAAAAACAATTACTGTTGAAGTTGCAACAAACAAAAGTCATGCATTGTACTCAAAACGAGTAAAATATTCAAAGAAATTTAAAGCTCATGATGAAAATAATGAGGCAAAAATGGGAGACATCGTTGAGATTATGGAAACACGTCCATTATCAAAGGATAAGCGTTTCCGCCTTGTTAAGATCGTTGAAAAAGCTGTAATTCTTTAAGCACAAGGAGGAGAAGAAAGATGATTCAAAATGAAAGCAGATTAAAAGTTGCTGATAACACCGGTGCTAAAGAATTGTTAGTTATCCGTTGTTTAGGTGGTAGCGTACGCAAATCAGCAAGTATCGGCGATGTTGTTGTGTGTGCGGTAAAACAAGCAGCTCCAGGTGGAACTGTTAAAAAAGGTGATGTGGTTAAGGCGGTTGTGGTAAGAACAGTTTATCCAGTTCGTCGTGAAAATGGATCTTATATTAAATTTGATGATAATGCAGCAGTTATTATTAAAGATGATAAATCACCAAGAGGGACCCGTATTTTTGGTCCAGTAGCAAGAGAACTTCGTGAAAGAGAATACATGAAAATTGTTTCTCTAGCACCGGAAGTATTGTAGGAGGTCGACTGATGAAAATTAAAAAAGGCGATAAAGTCAAAGTTATCACTGGTCACTACAAAGGGACTGTTGGGGATGTAATTGCTGTATTCCCTAAAAAAGAACAAGTTATTGTAGAAGGTGTCAACATGAAAAAGAAGACAATTAAACCTTCTCAAGCCAATCCAGATGGTGGAATTGCTGAAATGGCAGCTCCTATTCATGTATCTAATGTAATGGCTTATGATTCAAAAGCAAAAGCGGTTAGCCGTGTAGGATACACAATGGAAAAGAATGAAAAAATCCGTGTTTATAAAAAAACAGGAAAAGAAATTAAGGGAGGTAAAAATTAATGAGTCGCCTTCTAGAGAAGTATAAGACTGGTGTTGTGCCAGCATTAACGAAAAAATTCGAGTATAAAACTGTAATGCAATGTCCAAAGGTTGAAAAAGTTGTAATTAACCTTGGTATTGGTGATGCCATCGCAAATCCAAAAGCATTAGATGAAGCAGTTGTTGAATTAGGACAACTTGCTGGACAAAAACCTGTAGTAACTAAGGCAAAGAAATCCATTGCGAACTTTAAACTTCGTGAAGGAATGCCTATTGGGTGCAAGGTAACACTTCGTGGAGAAAGAATGTATAACTTCTTAGACAAGTTATTTAACATTTCACTACCTCGTGTACGTGACTTTCACGGTGTAAGCAAAACGGCATTTGATGGTCGTGGAAACTACACACTTGGTATTAAGGAACAAATCATTTTCCCAGAAATTAACTTTGATAAAGTTAATCGAGTAAGAGGAATGGATATTGTTATTGTTACAACAGCGAACACAAACGAAGAGGCGAAGGAATTGCTTACTGAAATGGGCATGCCTTTCGCTAAGTAAGGAGAAGAAAAATGGCAAAAACATCAAAAAAGATAAGACAACAACGCCCTCAAAAATTTTCATCTCGTGAATATACACGTTGTGAACGTTGTGGACGTCCGCATTCTGTATTGCGTAAATACAAATTGTGCCGAATCTGCTTCCGTGAATTAGCTTATAAAGGGCAAATTCCTGGGGTTAGAAAGGCTAGTTGGTAAGGAGGAGTTACGATGAATATGACTGATCCAATTGCAGATATGCTAACTAGAATTCGTAATGGTATTCAAGCTCATCATGAAACAGTGGAAATCCCTGCTTCAAAAGTAAAGGTTGAAATTGCAAAAATCTTAAAGAGCGAAGGATATATTATGAATTATAATGTTAGTGGAGATACTGCTGCTAGTAAGAAAATTACTATTACATTAAAGTATGGAGCTAATAAAGAAAAAGTTATTAGTGGAATTAAAAGAATTTCAAAACCTGGGTTGCGTGTTTACACAAAACAAGATTCAATTCCTCGTGTATTGAATGGTTTGGGAATTGCGATTATCTCAACTTCACAAGGTCTTATGACTGATAAAGAAGCGAGATCAAAACATGCGGGCGGCGAAGTGCTAGCTTACGTGTGGTAGAAACTGAAAGGAAAACAGAAAAATGTCACGTATCGGGAATAAAGCGATTACCGTTCCTCCGGGTGTTGAAGTTAAAATATCTGAGATGAATGAGGTGACTGTAAAAGGACCTAAGGGAACTTTAACACGTCAGTTTAGTCCGTTAATGGAAATTAAACAAGAAGATGGAACAATTACGGTTGTTCGTCAAAATGAATTAAAGCATACAAAACAATTACATGGAACAACTCGTGCACTTCTAAGCAACATGATTGTTGGATGTCATGAAGAGTTCAAAAAAGATTTGGAAATTGTTGGGATTGGATATCGTGCTGCAGTAAGTGGAAAGAAATTAACATTAAACGTTGGTCACTCTCACCCTGTAGAATTCGTTGTAGAAGATGGATTGAAAGTTGAATGTCCAAGTAATACAGAAATTAGCATTTCTGGGATTGATAAACAAAGAGTTGGAGAATTTGCAGCGGTTGTCCGTGCGACAAGAAAACCTGAACCATATAAAGGTAAGGGTATCCGTTACAAAGGAGAACATGTACGCCGTAAAGAAGGAAAAACGGCAGCTAAGAAATAGTGGGAAGGGAGAGAGTAGACTATGATAAAGAAAATTTCTAAAAATGAAACAAGATTACAACGTCACACACGTGTTCGTAATAAAATCAGTGGAACTCCTGAATGCCCACGATTAAATGTATTCCGTTCAAACGCACACATTCACACTCAAGTGATTGATGATGTTAATGGAAAAACATTAGCGGCATGTTCAAGTGTAGAGTTAAAACTAGACAATGGTGGAAACATTGAGGCAGCTAAAAAAGTAGGTGCTGAAATTGCAAAACGTTGTAAAGATGCAAAAATTAGTAAAGTAGTATTTGACCGTGGTGGCTATGTGTACCATGGACGTGTTCAAGCGCTAGCTGATGCAGCTAGAGAAGCTGGACTGGAATTCTAGAAGGGAGCTCATGATGGAACGTAAACCAAGAAAACCACAACGCGAAAAAGAATTTGAAGAACGTGTCGTTGTTATTAACCGTGTCAGCAAAACTGTAAAAGGTGGACGCCGTATGCGCTTTTCTGCTCTAGTTGTTGTTGGTGATAAAAGTGGCCGCGTAGGATATGGAATGGGAAAAGCTAACGAAGTCCCAGAAGCTATCAAAAAGGCAATCGAAGCAGCAAAGAAAAATGTTATTCGTGTTAGCCTTGTTAATGGAGGAAGAACAATTCCTCATGCAATTACTGGAGTTTATGGTGCAGGTGAAGTATTCCTTCGTCCAGCAGCAGAAGGAACTGGGGTAATTGCTGGTGGGGCAATTCGTGATGTATTAGAATTAGCAGGAGTAACAGATATTCTTTCTAAATGTATCGGTTCTCGTACGCCAATCAATATGGTTCATGCGACAGTTTCTGCATTGCGTGATTTAAAGACAGTTCAATCTGTTGCAAAATTGCGTGAAAAGAAACCGCAAGAAATTCGATAGGAGGAGGGTACAATGAAATTACATGAATTAAAATACAATGAAGGTGCTCGCCGTAAATCATTTCGTGTTGGACGTGGGCATGGATCAGGAAATGGAAAGACTGCCGGAAAAGGAAATAAAGGACAAAACGCACGTAGTGGCGGTGGAGTTGCTTTAGGATTTGAAGGGGGTCAAACACCGCTGTACAAACGTATTCCAAAAAGAGGATTTACAAATTTCACTCGTAAGGAATATGCGATAGTTAATCTAGACAGCTTAAATTCATTTGATGAAGGAGCAACAGTTACCATTGAATTAATGCAAGCTGCTGGATTATGTAAAAAAACATTAGATGGAGTTAAAATTTTGGGAAATGGAAAACTAGAAAAGAAATTAGTTGTTCAAGCTAATAAATTTTCTCAGTCTGCCCAAGAAGCAATTGAAAAAGCAGGCGGAAAAGTAGAGGTGATCTAAGATGATCAAAACTTTTATAAAACTATTTCAAAATACAGAAACAAGAAATAAGATTCTATTTACTCTAGGAATGTTGGTTATCTACCGTCTAGGGGCTGCGATTCCAGCTCCTGGGATAAACTTAGAAGCAATCAACTCAAGCATTGCGAATAACACCGTCTTGAGCATGATGAACTTGCTTGGTGGAGGTGCACTTCAACAATTCTCTATTTTTGCAATGGGGGTTGGACCATACATTACAGCATCAATCGTTATTCAATTATTGAGCATGGATGTTATTCCGGCACTAAGTGAAATGGCAAAATCTGGGCAACAAGGACGTATGAAAATGGATAAAATCACACGTTACTTAGCAATTATTTTGGCTTTTACACAATCTTATTTTATGGTATGGGGATTTGATGTTGGGAACCAAATTTTAGAAGTTAGTTCACTTGCAAATTACCTTTATACAGCAACTATCTTAACAGCAGGAACAATGTTCTTATTGTGGATTGGTGATCGTATTTCTCAAAAGGGAATTGGGAATGGAGTTTCAATGATTATCTTTGCGGGTATCGTTTCTGGAATTCCGTCTTCATTTGCTCAAACTTACCAAATCATGGTTGATACAAGTTCTCAAACTGCAATGATGAATGGATTGATTCAATTCGGGATTTATTTAATCATGTACCTTGTTATTATCTTGCTGGTTGTCTTTATGCAAATGGCAGTACGTAAAATTCCAATTCAATACACATCAAGTGGAGGACAGGGGAAAGCTGATATTTCTCATTTACCATTTAAAATCAATTCAGCATCAGTTATTCCGGTTATCTTTGCGCAATCAATTATGCAAGTGCCGGCAATACTTAGCTTTTTCTTCCCAACAAATTCATTCTCTTCTACATTAAGTGGATACTTGGATTTGACTAAACCGTTAGGACTTGTGATTTATGCTATCCTAATTATCTTCTTTACTTTCTTCTATACTAATCTACAAGTAGATCCAGAAAAAGTAGCAGAAAATTTAGGGAAAAGTGGAGCTTACATTCCTGGGGTTAGACCAGGGAAAGAAACAAAAGAACATTTATCAAAGGTATTAAATCGCATTACTGTACTTGGAGCTGCAGGACTTTGTTTCTTAGCGCTTCTTCCATATGTATTGACTATGTTCACCAGTTTGCCATCAAGTATTGCAATTGGAGGAACAGGAATCATTATCGTGGTTGGAGTTGCAATGGAAACAACAAGTCAGTTAAAAGGTCAGCTAACTCAAAAATCCTATCGTGGGTTTTTGAGATAGGAGTAATTGATGAATATCTTAATAATGGGACCTGCTGGTAGTGGAAAAGGAACACAGTCAAAGCAAATTGCAGAGGACTACAACATTCCGCATATTTCAACAGGAGATATGTTTAGAAATGCAATCAAAGAAAAAACACCCTTAGGTGTTGAAGCTGAACAATACATTACTCAAGGGAAACTAGTTCCGGATGAGTTAACGATTGGATTAGTGAAAGAAAGACTACAACAAGAAGATTGCCAAAAAGGATATCTTCTTGATGGGTTTCCTCGCTCGCTTGCACAGGCTGAGGCGTTGGAAAAAATTACCCAGGAAATAAATCGCCCAGTGGAGTTAGCAATCCATATGGATGTTGACTTTGCTCAATTGGCGAAAAGAATTACTGGGCGTAGAATGTGCAAACAGTGTGGAGAGATTTATCACATCGACAACAAGCCATCAAAAGTAGATGGAATTTGTGATGTCTGTGGTGGGAATCTTTACCAACGCAGTGATGATACAGAAGAAGAACTTCAAGTTCGTCTTGATGAGTATTATCGCAACACAAAACCTTGCCTTGAGTTTTATCAAAGTAAAGGAAAAACAAGACATGTCAATGCATCTCAAGAAATTGAAAAAGTATATGATGATGTAAAAAAGGCTTTGGCAACATTGAAGTAATTCAACAATTTTCATCTAGGAGAAATTTTCTCCTAGATGGGAAATCCAAAGGAAACGATTCTGAAAAATAAGGAGGAAACATATTTTAATGAGCAAACAAGATGTCATTGAAATTGATGGAATTGTTGAAGAAACACTTCCTGATGCAAGATTTAAGGTGAAATTGCAAAATGAACACGTAATTCTCGCTCACGTTTCTGGTAAAATCCGCATGAACTACATTCGCATTTTACCAGGGGACCGTGTCACTGTAGAGATTTCACCCTATGATTTAACACGTGGGCGTATAACATTTAGACATAAATAAGTCTAGGAGGGAAAACAAATGAAAGTAAGACCATCAGTCAAACCGATTTGTGATAAGTGCCGAATTATTAAACGCAAAGGTACCGTAATGGTAATTTGTGAAAACCCTAAACACAAACAACGTCAAGGAAACTAGGAGGAAAAGAAAATATGGCTCGTATTGCTGGAGTAGATATTCCGCGTGATAAACGCGTAGTAGTATCATTAACGTACATTTATGGTATTGGTCTTTCTAAAGCTCAATCAATTTTGAAAGATTGTGGCATTAGTGAAGATATCCGTGTCAAAGATTTAACGGATGACCAAGTAAATGAAATTCGAACAAGAATTGACAAAATCAAAGTTGAAGGAGATCTTCGTCGTGAAGTTCAACTTAACATTAAGCGTCTAATGGAAATTGGATGTTACCGTGGTATCCGTCATAGAAGAGGATTACCAGTTCGCGGACAAAGAACAAAAACAAATGCTCGCACACGTAAAGGTCCTCGTCGTACAGTTGCGAACAAGAAGAAATAGTGATAGGAGGAAGTATAAATGGCAAACAAAACAACAGGACGTAAAAAACGCGTCCGCAAGAATATAGCAAAAGGATGTGCTCATATTCATTCAACATTTAACAACACCATCGTGACTATCACTGATGAAGCGGGAAATGCAATTGCTTGGTCTAGTGCTGGAGCACTTGGATTTAAGGGTTCTCGTAAATCAACTCCATATGCCGCTCAAATGGTTGGAGAAGCTGCTGCAAAAGGTGCGGTAGATCACGGAATGAAAGTTGTAGAAGTTAGTGTAAAGGGAACAGGTCCAGGACGCGAGTCTGCGGTACGTTCATTACAAGTTGCAGGTTTAGAAATTACAGCAATCAATGATGTAACTCCTATCCCACATAACGGATGTCGCCCACCGAAGAGACCTCGTGGTTAAAAATAAAGAAGGAGGAAGTACGAATGCAAAAGTTTGAACGCGCCAATTTTGAAGTAAAAGAATATGTAGAATCAGATCATTACGGAAAATTTGTGATTGAACCTCTTGAAAGAGGATTTGGTACAACAATTGGTAATGCACTGCGTCGTGTTTTACTTTCGTCTTTACCTGGAGCTGCAGTCTATTCAATTAAGGTGGATGGAGTTTATCATGAATTTACATCAATCCCTGGAGTACAGGAAGATGTAACAATGATGATTTTAAACATTAAAAACTTGATCATGAAAATTGAAGATGATGAAGTTTACACTTTAAAAATTGTTGCTAAAGGTCCAGGATTAATTACAGCTGGGGATATCATTTGCCCAGCCGGAGTAGAAATTTTAAATCCTGAGCTAGTTATTGCTACACTTGAAAAAGGTGGCGAACTAGAAATGGAATTAAAAGCACGCAATGGTCGTGGATATATCAGCGCTGACGTAAACAAAGGATTATACCAAGGAGCTGCACAAACAGTAGGTGTTGTTTACACAGATTCAATTTATACACCTATTGAAAGAGTTTCTTATCAAGTTGAACCAACACGTGTTGGACAAGATGGGAAGTATGATCGCCTTGTAATGGAAATCTTTACAAATGGGTCTATTACTCCTCAAATGTCAATCGCACTAGGTTCTAAAATTCTAATGGATCACTTAGAGTTACTTGCAGATGTACAAGATGCTGTAGTGAATATGGGATCAAGTATGAAAGAAGCAAGTGGAGAATCTTCAAGTAAGGGATTAGTTATGATGATTGAAGATTTGGATTTATCAGTACGTTCTTATAATTGTTTGAAACGCGCTGGAATTCAAACCGTAGAAGAACTAATTCAAAAAACAGAAGATGAAATGATGAGAGTTCGCAACTTAGGGAAAAAGTCTCTAAAAGAAGTTAAAGAAAAAATCTATGATCTAGGGCTTAACTTCAGATCATTTGAGTAAAAAAGAGGAGGACATAACTGATGAAAAATCGTAAATTTGGACGTAATGCAGATCATCGCAAAGCAATGCTTAGAAATATGGCAACCTCTGTCATTCTTCATGGAAAAATTGAAACAACAGAAATGAAGGCAAAAGATCTTCGTTCTGTAGTAGATGAAATGATTACATTAGGGAAACGCGGAGACTTGCACGCACGTCGTCAAGCAGCAGCATACATCCGTGATGTAGTTGCGAATGAAGAAACAGAACAAACTGTACTTCAAAAATTGTTTGATGAAGTAGCACCAAAATATAAAGACCGCAATGGTGGATACACTCGTGTTGTTAAGACAAGAGTACGTCGAGGAGACAGTGCACCAATGGCGTTTATTGAATTAGTTTAAAACGATTATGAAAAGACATTTCAGTTAAATGAAGTGTCTTTTTAAATAATTCGATAAAAAGTAGAAAGCATGCAAAACAGTATGCTTTTTTACTGTCTTTACAGATGGATACAAACAGTTATCTTTAATATTGTTAACAATTTTAATATTTTTAATAGCGTTTCATTTGAAATAATAGACTCTAACCTATAATATTCAGATGTATACTTATGATAAAATTATAGAAATGAGGAAAGAATATGAAACAAGTAACAAAAATAGCATTGGCGATTATGTTGTTGTTCACAGCAGTTAATACACAAACGGTATTTGCTGAAGATG
>JBKECT010000032.1:0-18101 GCA_047974855.1 Anaerorhabdus sp. | reverse complement strand
CAACAAGAAAGCTGATTGAGATGGCACAGGGGAATGGCGTGATCATACCGAATGAAGCTGCGTGGATAGAGGGAGTAATAGCTAACATGGCACCCTACCAAAGCGAGATAGAAGAAGTCAGGGGAATGAGTTTAGAAGCCATCAACCAAGAGTACCATAGTGAAGATGGAGAGGTGTTTAGAGAGATGTTTGATAGGTTAGAGGGTTATTTGAGCACAATTGAATAATAAGGAGAATGAGAATGAAAAAAACAATTATTGTAGATTTAAAAAGTGGACAGAAACGGTGCAATTAGAATTTAGAAAAAGAATATTGAAATTGCATTTGCAGGTGTGATGGAGTATAATTTTAAAAAAGAAAGAGGTGGATTTATGAAGTTTACTGAGTTTAAATATGAACGTCCAGATTTTGAGGCAGTCACACAAAAAATGAATGGATTGTTAGATGAGTTGGAGAAAGAAGAAGATCCAAAAGCATTTTTAGAAATTTTTAACAAAATAAATGTAGAGAGAAATCATATACACACGATGAGTAGTTTAAGCCATGTACGACATACAATTAATACAAGCGATGAATTCTATGAGAAAGAGAATGAATTTTGGGATAACCAGGGGCCACTATATCAAGTTCTTGAACAACGGTTATCAAAAATTGTTTTAGCAAAAGAGTATCGTGAAGAATTACTTAAAGAAATTCCTGCACCATATTTCTTAATGGCAGAACAGGATTTAAAAACATTTGATGAAAAAATTATTCCTCTTCTGCAAGAAGAAAATCAATTAGCATCAGCTTATGCAAAGTTGAAAGCAAGTTGTAAAATTGAATTTGATGGTAAAATTTTAAACTTACCACAAATTGGTGCAGAAACTGAAAATACAGACCGTGATCATCGTAAAAGAGCTGTAGCAGCGCGTTCAAAGTGGTTGGAAGAGAATGAATTAGAGTTCGATACAATTTATCATAAGTTAGTTCAACTGCGTCAAAAGATTGCGACAGCATTAGGTTTTGAAAACTTTATTGAGTTGGGCTACTATAGAATGAATCGTCTAGATTACAATGCTGAAATGGTATCTGTCTATCGTGATCAAGTGTTAAAACAACTTGTACCACTTGCATCAAATTTATTTAAAAAACAACAAGAGCGATTAGGAGTAGATCGCTTAGCTTATTATGATTTACCAATTAATTTTCTAAGTGGGAATCCTACGCCAAAAGGAACAACAGCTGAAAAAATTCAAGCAGCAAAGGAAATGTATTATGAAATGAGTCCAGAAACAAAAGAGTTTATTGATGTGATGATAAACCAAGAGTTATGGGATTTAGAAAATAAACCAAATAAAGCAGGAGGTGGATACTGCACGACATTCCCTGATTACAAAGTGCCATTTATCTTTTCTAACTTTAATGGAACAAGTGGGGATGTGGATGTATTAACTCACGAGGCAGGACATGCTTTTCAAATGTATTTGTCAAGGGATATTAGTGTTCCGGAATGTGCTAATCCAACGCTAGAATCTTGTGAAATTCATTCAATGAGTATGGAATTCTTTGCGTGGCCTTGGATGGAAAAATTCTTTAAAGAGGATGCGGATAAGTATTACTACACGCATCTAGCAAGTGCAATTCAATTTATTCCTTATGGTATTTTAGTAGACCACTACCAACATGAAGTTTATGCAAACCCATCATGGACTATTGAAGAGAGAAAAGCGTGCTGGAGAAAGCTTGAAAAACAATACACACCTTGGAAAGATTACACAGGGTATGAAGGGTTGGAAAGAGGAAGCTTCTGGCATGTGCAAGGACATATTTTTCAAAGCCCATTCTATTACATAGATTACACGTTAGCGCAAGTGTGCGCTCTTCAATTTTGGGTAAGACAACATAAAGAGGATCCAAAGGCTTGGCAAGATTACTTGCACCTTTGCAAACTTGGTGGAACGAAATCTTTTGTTCAGTTAGTAAAAGAAGCAGGACTTAAGTCGCCATTTGAAGAAGGTTGTCTAGATCAAGTATCTAAAACAGTAAATGATTATTTAGAAACAGTAGATGATAAAAAAATGTAACAAAAAAACTAGTTCGTTTTGAACTAGTTTTCTTATTAAGATTTTTTAATTTCAACACTCCATTGAGCACCAACGCCAATATTGTAAGCTTTAGAGAAAGAACCTTGATTGATCGCAATACCAACACGATAAACGGAGTTGATATAAATAATAGGAGATCCAATACGAACATCTGCGAAACTTTTTCCATAGATGATTTGATTTTGATAGACTAACATATCATTGTTGTAGATAGTGACTTCTAAACGTTCACCAAATTCAGGATTAATCGTTAGTAAGTCTTCACGTGAGATGCTTGTCCAAAGTGATCCGAAACGGACATCTAAAATATCAATAGTTCCCTTTACAGAATCTTTTGTTAGGATGGTTTCAATGGTTGGAAGTTCTAAAATATTATCTACAGATAATTCTGGTCCAACCTCTTCAAAAGAAATAATGCCTGATGCTAAGCGAGCACCAGTAAAGGCGTAAACGTCACGTCCATGGAATGTATAACTTGCTTCTGTGTCTGCCCTGCGGTTGGTTACTTCTGAAATTTCACGAACTGATTGAATACCCATGTATTTCTTTATGTGGGTTAGCGTTCCATTATCGGGAGTAACAATATAATGCCCTAAAGAAGTGAGTGCGACCACACTTTTTCTTTTTGAACCAACACCTGGATCAACGACAGAAATAAAGACGGTTTTCTCTGCCCAATATTCAACCGTTTGAAATAAGCGATAACTTGCTTCAAAGATATTGTAAGGTGTGATATCGTGGGTTAAATGACGAATGCGCAAAGATTCATCAACGCCAAATGCAACGCCTTCCATAGCACTAACTGCACCATCAACTAATCCGAAATCAGATTGTAATACCATAGTTTTTTTCATTTTAATTTTCCTCCGTTTTTGTAAAAGTAACACACCACTCAGGGCCAAAGTTACACTGGTATTGATTGATGAAACTGCCCATTGATACAGCAAGTGCAGCATTCATTAATTCGTTGTTATAAATAATTGGCTCTTTTTGCTTTGCCATGCCAAATGATTTGTGAAACAGAACAGGTTGATTGAATTTTACTTCATCATGACATTTAATTTCAACATGGAGCATATCTCCGTAATTAAATCCTGCATCATTCATCATCTTTAAAGGAATGTTTGTCCATAAATTTCCGAAGTTTGGATCGTTGATTTCAAAGGTTCCGACTATTTTATGGTTAGATGCGACAGGTTGTGCAATAGGGTGTGTAATAATATGACTTACAGGATAGCTAGGTCCAACTTCCTCATAGGTGATTAGTCCTGAAGCTAATTTAGCAGCACAATAACCAAACAAGTCACGACCATGGAAAATTGCAACACCTTCAGTTCCTTTTCCTTGAAGACGATTTTTGGTTTCATCAATTTCTCGAACTTCTTCAATGCCAACGCTATTCACTAAATGAGTTAGGGCACCATTATCTGGTGTGACAACATAATAGCCATCACAGGTTTTAGCAACACAAGCTTTGCGACTTGTACCAACACCTGGGTCAACGACAGAAACAAAAATCGTTCCCACAGGCCAAAACTTCATGGATTGGTAAAGGCGATAAGAAGCAGACCAAGTGTCATACTGTGGTAGCTCATGAGTGCCGTCCATGATTTCTAAATCACGATCAACACTTTTAACAACGCCATACATGGCACAGATTGCTCCTTCTTTGTAGGTAAAATCAGTTTGAAAGACAAGTAATGGTTTTCTCATAGTTCCTCCTCTATATAAATGGATTAAAATAAATACTGTGATTAATGAACTGGGTAATACATAATGATGCAATAAAAATAAGTAAGCAAAGTGCTAAAGCAAGATAATCTTTTTTAGTTAACGGTCGAAAGCTATACCATGAGCGTTGTTTTAATTTGCCATACCCTCTCAACTCCATGGCATTTGTAATTAAATCAATTCGATCTAATGTTGTGAAAATCAAAGGGGTTAAAATTGATAAAATATTTTTGAGGCGAACAAACATCTTTTCCTTTTCAGAGAAGTCAAGTCCTCTTGCTTGTTGCGCTAAGGAGATGGCATTGTAATCTCGTTGAACATCTGGAAAATAGCGAAGGGTTAAGGACAATGCAGTACAAGCTTTATAGTTTAGTTTTGCTTTGTTTAAAGAAGAAGCAAGTTCACTTGGATTTGTGGTGAGAAAGAAAATCATCCCTAAAGGAATAACCGATAGGTATTTCAACAACTTTGTCCCTTGATAGAAAAGCTGTTCCAGTGTGATATTATAAGGCCCAATACCTTGAATTAAAATATGTTCAGTACCATAAATTAGGGAACCTTGATGTGGTGCAAAAATAAAGGTTAAGATGAAATTGGTAATCAAGAAAATAAAAACATAAATTAGCATTAGTTTTATTTGCTTAAATTGAATTTTAGCTACTTTAAATAAAAATAGTGATAAAGCTAAAACAAAGAGAATAACACGAACATCATAAGTCAACATCACCGTTGTGGTTAAAAGCAAGAAACAAATTAGTTTTGTCAGTCCGCTGAGGTGATGGATAAATGTGTCTAATTGGCTATAAGAGAATAACTTAATTTTCATGTAATCGTCCTCCTTGTTCTGTTGCAATGAAGCAATTGATAAAACGTAAAGGATCATCAATATTGGCTTTAAGTGCTAACTCAAACAGGGATGTTTCTTTTAGGTTCGCTTTCTCTACAAGGTCTAAGTTGCATAGGACTTCATAAGCTTTGGCATCAGCGATTTTCTTTCCTTCTGCTAAAACAATAGCACGTGGAGTATAATCTAACATCAAATGCATGTCATGGGTGATTAAGATAATGGTTTGTCCTTGTTTGTTTAAAGACTCTAGAAAGTTCATAATTTCAGAATAGTGATAGAAGTCTTGGCCAGCAGTAGGCTCATCAAGGATTAAAATCTGTGGGTTAAGAACTAAAATGGCTGCAATGGTAACGCGTTTTTTTTGACCATAGCTTAGGGCACTAATAGGCCACTTTTTAAAAGGGAGTAATCCACATGTTTGCATTACTTTAGTAACACGTTTTTCAATTTCAGCTTCGGTTATTTTTCGAATACGAAGTCCAAAGGCAATTTCATCAAAAATTAAGTTTTTTGAAATCATTTGATTAGGGTTTTGTAGGACAATGCCAATACTTTCTGAACGCTCTTTAATAGTGTGGGAAGATAAATCTGTGCCTGCTAACTCGATTAGTCCACTGTCTGCTTTTTCAAAACCAACAATTAGTTTAGATAAAGTGCTTTTTCCTGCGCCATTTTTTCCAACAATTGAAATCATTTCTCCTTCATGAATCTGTAAAGAGATGTGATCTAAAATGGGATGTTCACCATCATAGCTAAAATTTAAATCTTGAATTTTTAAAAGTGGTGTTGAGGGCGACTGAAGTTGTGATGAAGGTTGTTTGCCAAACCAGTTTTGAAGTTGTGATTGAACTTTGGACACATCGAATGATTGTATGTGTTCGGGGTGCATTTCGGGTAAAATTTCAATATTTGCATATCGGCAAGCAGTTAAATAAAGCGGTTCACGAATCCCATGGTCTTTTAAGATAGTGCTAGAAAGAACCTTAGATGGAATATCATCCATCACAATTTTTCCATCATTAATCACAATGATACGATCAACGGGGCAGTGCAAAACATCTTCTAAACGATGCTCAATAATGATCGTTGTTTTTCCGTCAGCATGAATTTTATCAATTAGTTCAATCGCTTTTTTTCCAGTAGCGGGATCGAGATTAGCCAGCGGTTCATCAAAAAGAAGAATATGAGCATCGCTAACCATCGCACCGGCTAACGCAGCTCGCTGTTTTTGCCCACCGGACAATTCGAATGGGTTACTATCGAGCCATTGATCCATAGAAACAAGTGTTGCGGTATCTTTTACCTTTTGTTTCATAATAGTTTGGTTGGTGTTGTCGTTTTCAAGTGCGAAAGCAATATCTTCAGCTACATTTAGACCAACAAACTGGCCATCTGAATCCTGTAAAACAGTTCCGATGTGTTGTGATAGTTCAAAAATAGAAGCTGTTTTTGTTTCTATATTATTAAGGGTTAGAGAACCTTGAATTTCTCCTTCATATGAAAAAGGAATTAATCCATTTAAACAGTGACCGAGAGTACTTTTTCCACTTCCACTAGGACCGACAATGAGAATCTTTTCTCCTTGATAAATAGTTAAATTAATGTTGTGTAAAGTGGGGCTAGACTGAGCATGATATTGAAATGAAAAGTTTTTAAATTGAATAATTGGCGTCTTCATCTGATTCTCCTTTCATTACCAAAGAAAAGGAGCTAATAAAATTAGCTCATTTTTTGTAAATTGTAAAGAACACTATTCTTTTGCTAAAGAACCTTTATCTGTTCTAGTTGCTGAATAAGTTAAAAGCAGTGCTCCTCCAATGATACAAGAGCAAAGTGCATTCATTACAAAAGCAATCAACCCTTGTGTAAAGACAAGATTTGATGGTTCTGCATAGATAACAATATCCAAGACTGGTGCAACTCCAACCCAGGCAACAAAGTTACCCACAATGTTGAGTGCAACAAATTTAACAAGGCTTTTTGTATTGATTTTGCCACGGTCAGATTGTAGTGTGAAAAAAGCAAGACCACTAAAAATCCCAGCAACACCTGAAGCGATAACCCAGCTCCACCACGGAGAACCGTAGCTGATAAAGTCGCTTAATGCATGACCGATAAAAGCTGTAAGGAACCCACAAATAGGTCCGAATAAAGCACCTAAGAAAGCCGAAACACCATAAGCAATTTGAAGATTTGTTTCGGGAATAGGTGAAGGAACTTTGACAAACATAAATAAAACCATGAATAGCGCAGCACCTAAACCGGTAGCGACAATCGTTTTTGTCGAAAAGAAACTGTTTTTCATAAAGTGTACCCCCTTTGTACTGTATTATAATATCACAAAAATGTAAAAAATACACCAAAATTTATGAAACAATTTTCAATTATGATGAGGGATATCTTCCTCAACCAAGCGATGTTCTAAAAAGATGGGAATGATTTTTCCTTGAGTAAGCTCTGTGAAGTTTTTAAGAAAGTCTGGGTGATTGGTTTGAAGGATGTAGGTAACCTCTATTTCATAGTGTTTATTTAAAACAGTACCAAGATTTGCAAGACCGTAATCCAGTTGATTAACCCAGTCATAAGGGAAAGAGAACGTGTAAATATCCATGGGGATAAGTTGGGTCTTGGGGGTTTGATGCAAGCATTCAGATACACTTTTGGTATAAGCACGAATTAGCCCTCCACCACCAAGTTTTATTCCTCCAAAATAACGAACAACACAGGCGCAGCAGTCATGAATCTGATTTTGTTTTAAGGCATTTAGCATTGGGATTCCAGCTGTACCACTAGGCTCGCCATCATCACTACAGCGTTGGATCATATCTTGATCACCACATACAAAAGCAGTACAACAGTGAGTTGCATCATAATGCTTTTTCTTGATTTGAGCGATGAATGCTCTTGCTTCATCTTCCGTGGTGCAGCGGTGGAGGTAACAAATAAATTCTGATTTACCAATAATGATAGAATGCTGTGTGTCATGTTTAATTCTCATAGAAACTCCTTTTTTATATTATACACAAAAATAGCTAAAATATTCAAAGCTAATTCATTGAGAAAGAGTGTAAAAAAGAGTATAATAGAAAAAAATAGGAGTAAATTATGGAACAGAAAAAAATTATTATTAAAGGCGCAAAGGAAAACAACTTAAAAAATATTTCATTGGAGATACCACGAGATAAAATGGTCATTATGACCGGACTTTCGGGCTCTGGGAAGACATCGTTGGCATTTGATACGATTTATGCAGAAGGGCAAAGGCGTTATGTGGAATCGTTAAGTGCTTATGCAAGACAATTTTTAGGTGGAGTAGAGAAACCGGATGTGGAGTTAATCGAAGGATTATCCCCAGCCATTTCTATTGACCAAAAAACCACAAGTAATAACCCAAGATCAACGGTAGGAACAGTAACCGAGGTTTATGATTACTTGCGTCTTTTGTATGCACGAGTAGGAATACCTTATTGTCCTGAACATAATGAACCAATTGAGTCTCAAACTATCGGGCAAATGGTTGATCGCGTCATGGAATTAGAGGATGAGTTGCGGTTAGAAATTCTATCTCCTGTGGTGAAGGAGCAAAAGGGAACACATAAAGACTTATTCGATAGCTTACGCAAAGAAGGGTATGTTCGTGTTCGTGTTAATGGGAATATAACCTTATTGGAAGAAGAGATTAAATTAGATAAAAATAAAAAGCATAGCATTGAAATAGTTGTAGATCGCATAGTGAAAAGAAAAGATAGTCGTTCACGAATCTATGATTCTATGGAAAATGCCTTAAAGCACTCAGATGGAGTAGTTCTTGTGAAGACACCCAAAGAAGAACTTTTGTTTTCTAGTAAGTATGCGTGTAATCATTGTGGATTTTCAGTTCCTAATCTAGAACCACGACTATTTTCGTTCAATGCTCCACTAGGTGCTTGTGATCTGTGTAAAGGATTGGGAATTACACAAGAAGTCGATGTGGACTATTTAATTCCAGATAAAACAAAATCAATTAATGAAGGGGGTATCACCTATTATAAAAATGTAATAGGAAGTACGAACATTGAGTGGCAAACATTTGAAATTTTGTGTAAAGCCTATAAGATTGATATGGATAAACCCATTGGAAAGCTAACTAAAAAAGAATTAAATTATATTTTAATTGGATCTGATCGTCCAATTAAACATACAATAGAATCAAGTAGTGGAAACCGCTTTACTCGTGATCGCGAGATTGAGGGGGTAAAAAACTTAATTGAAAGACGTTATGAAGAGACAACATCATCAATGGCTAAAGAGTGGTATCAAAGCTATATGGTTGAGAGCACTTGTCCTCAATGTAGTGGGAAAAGGTTGAATCCGCAAGCGTTGAGTGTAAAAGTTGGGAATAAAAATATTGTAGAGTTTACAGAATTGAGCATTAAAGATGCAATTGCATGGATGAATCAGCTAAAATTAAACAAGACCCAAGAAAAAATTGCAGATTTAGTCCTAAAAGAAATTAATAACCGTCTAACTTTTTTGTTGGATGTTGGGCTTGAGTATTTGACACTGAATCGTTTAGCAGGAACCTTGTCTGGTGGAGAAGCGCAACGGATTCGTTTAGCGACTCAAATTGGTTCACGATTAACTGGTGTTTTATATGTGCTAGATGAACCATCAATCGGTCTCCATCAAAGAGATAATGCAAAATTAATTCAAACATTAAAAAACATGCGTGACTTAGGTAACTCGTTGATTGTGGTTGAGCATGATGAGGAAACAATGCTTGAAAGTGATTGGATTGTCGATATTGGACCAGGTGCTGGACTTCATGGAGGAGAAGTTATTGCCTCAGGAACACCAAAGCAAGTCATGGCAAATAAAAAATCCATAACAGGACAGTATTTAAGTGGAGCATTAAAAATTGAAACACCAACGAAACGACGACAAGGAAATGGTAAGAAATTACAAATTATTGGTGCAGAAGAAAACAATTTAAAAAACATTTCTGTTGATATTCCATTGGGAACATTAAGTGTTGTTACAGGGGTTAGTGGAAGTGGCAAAAGTACACTAGTTAATGAAATTTTATGCAAAGCGGTTCAACAGTCATTAAGAAAAACAAAAGTTAAACCAGGAAAACACAAAGAGATTAAAGGATTAAAGGAATTGGATAAGGTGATTGAGATTGGGCAAGACCCAATTGGAAGAACACCACGTTCAAATCCTGTAACCTATACGGGAGTCTTTGACGATATTCGTGATTTATTCACGCTTACGCCAGAAGCTAAAATTCGCGGGTATGACAAAGGACGGTTTTCTTTCAATGTAAAAGGGGGACGTTGTGAAGCTTGTCAGGGAGATGGAGTACGCAAAATTTCAATGAATTTTTTGCCTGATGTCTATGTTCCATGTGAAGTGTGTCAAGGAAAGAGGTACAACGAAGAAACGCTTCAAGTAACCTATCATGATAAAAACATTTATGATGTACTAGAAATGACGATAGAAGATTCACTGGTGTTTTTTAATAATATTCATAAAATTAAAAGTAAAATTCAAACACTTCATGATGTTGGATTGGACTATGTAAAGCTAGGTCAATCAAGTACAACTCTATCAGGAGGAGAAGCACAGCGCGTAAAACTGGCCAGTGAACTTCAAAAGAAAGCAACAGGAAAGACTCTGTTTATTCTTGATGAACCAACAACAGGATTGCATACGCACGATGTAAAAAAACTATTGGGAGTACTGCAACGAATTGTGGATAACGGTGATACGGTGTTGGTGATTGAACACAATCTCGATATGATCAAAAGTGCTGATTACGTTATTGACTTGGGTCCAGAAGGTGGCGATGGTGGAGGAGTTGTGGTTGCAACAGGAACACCAGAAGAGATTATGAAAGTTAAAAAGAGTTATACAGGGCAATATCTAAAAAAACTAATGGAAAGGGAACGGTAAGAAAAATGGAAAGCAATGGAAAAGTAATCATTCGTGATTTAGTAAATCATTTTGGATTTGAACAGGTAACAGGAGATGAAACCTCATTGAATCGCTGGGTTGTTGTGCCTGATTTAAATCGTCCAGGATTAGAACTCGCAGGATTTTTTAAGCCTGATGAAATGCGTAGAATTTTGATCATGGGAGATAAAGAGTTAACTTTTATTGAAAAACTAGATCCAGAAGTACAGCGTGAACGGTTTAAAAAGCTAACGGATGAGTACACTCCAATGTTGGTGCTTTCCCGTGGCAGAGATTGTCCGGAAATTTTAAAAGAAGTAGCAAACAAAGCGGGATTTCCTATTTTTAAATCGAGTTTACCAAGTTATCGCTTAATGGTTGATTTAATCACCTACCTTGATGAACAACTTGCGCCAACAGATACACTTCATGGTGGGTTTATGAGTGTCTTTGGTAAAGGAATTTTAATCACTGGAGAAAGTGGTATGGGGAAAAGTGAAGTTGCACTAGAACTTATTCGCCGAGGGCATGTATTGGTTGCGGATGATCGAGTAGACATTGCAAGAATTCATAACAGCTTAATTGGACATAGCCCAGAGTTGTTATATGGAATGTTGGAAATTAGAGGGATTGGAATTATTGACGTGATGAAAATGTTTGGGGCAAGTGCTCTTTTGCAACGTGCGAATATTGACCTAGTAATTCGGCTTGAACGGTTTGACTCTACTAAAGAATATGCTAGAGTTGGCAATGAACAAGAAGTATTCACTAAAATTTTAGATATCGATGTACCAACGATTATTTTACCTGTAAGAGAGGGAAGAACGATGGCTATTCTAGTTGAGTCAGCGGTAACTAATTTTCAATTAAAGAAAGCAGGCTTTAATAGTGCGAAAGAATTTGAACGTCGAGTATTTGAGCACATTCAACAAAAAAATGAAGAAAATAGAGGTGACAAGTAATGCAGTTTTTTCCAAATTCACAGACATTTTTAAAACTAGGACCATTGACAATTCAATGGTATGCGATGCTTATCTTATTTGGAGCATTGCTTTTTGCGTACTTTAGTTATCGTGAGATGAAAAAAGCAAACTACTCTAGAGAATTTGTGGAAGATTTGATAATGGGGTGTTTCATTGTTGGGATTATTGGAGCTCGCCTTTGGTACTGCGTATTTTATGATTTAGAAGGATATATGGCGGAACCGCTTCGAATTTTAAAGATTTATGAAGGTGGTTTAGCAATCCAAGGAGGATTATTAGCAGGAGCACTGTATGGTTTTTGGTATGCAAGAAAGCATAAAGCAAACTTTTTTCGTTTAGCAGATATGATTGTTCCAAATCTTTTGTTGGCACAAGCGATAGGCCGTTGGGGAAATTTTGTGAACAAGGAAGCTCATGGCGGAGTGGTTAGTGAAGCGTATTTTAATCACTTTCCTAATTTTATAAAAGAAGGAATGCTGATTAACGGACAGTATTACTCACCAACCTTTTTATATGAAAGTGTTTTAAACGTAATTGGCTTTGTGGCGTTTGTTTTTATCATTCGCAAACTAAATGATAAGTACCACATCTTAAAAAGAGGGGATGGACTTTATTTCTACCTTATTTGGTATGGATGCAGTCGCTACATCGTTGAGGGATTGCGAACAGATAGCTTAATGCTAGGCAATATGAGAATGGCGCAACTAACATCAGTTGTTTTTGTAGTGGTTGGATTTTTAGGGATGCTAGGCTTATTTAGGAAAATTTTCAAAGATAAAAAACCAGTTGTTTTATTTGACTTAGATGGAACACTATTGGACACAGAACCAGCAATTATTGAAAGCTATCGACATTTGTTTTCTAAATATAAAACAGAAGTCGAATTTACAAAAGAGATTCAAGTGGAAGTTTTAGGACCGACATTAGCACAAATGTTTAAAAAATATTTTCCAGAGAAAGATACAGAAAAGTTAATTGAAGAATACAAAGAATATAATTTTAAGATTCATCCTGAAAAAGTTGGTGTGATGAATCATGCGAAAGAGATTTTAACACAATTAAAAGAAGATGGATATGATGTGGGAATTGTTTCATCAAAGTTTAGAGATGGAATACAGCTAGGACTTGATTTGCATCACTTAACAGAATTAGTGGATACCATAGTTGGGTTGGATGATGTAAAAGAAGGAAAACCAAATCCTGAAGGAATAGTAAAAGCTTGTCATCAAATGAATCGTGGCTTTGATGATTGTTTGTACATTGGAGATAGTGCGACAGACATTGAGACAGCACATCGTGCTGGTGTGTATTCAGTAGCGTATATTTCAAAGGAAGAAAAGTCAGAGTCATTGCACAGTGCAAAACCAAATCGCATTATCTATGATTTAGCTGAAATTAAAGAGTTATTGAAGGAGGATCACGTATGGACGTACAATATGATGTAATCATCATTGGCGGAGGGCCTGCAGGAATGACTGCGGCTATCTACGCAACACGAGCTGGATTGAAAACTGCAATGATGGAAAAAGATGCACCAGGTGGGAAATTGGTTAAAACATTTAAGATTGAAAATTATCCAGGCATTAAAGAAATAAATGGTGCAGACTTAGCCTATCAAATGTATGATCACACAACAAGTCTTGGAGCAGAATACCTTTATGGGGATGTTACTAAGATTGAAAATTTAGATACATTTAAAAAAGTAATTTGTGCAGATGGAAATGAATACACTGCAAAAGTAATTATTATCGCAACTGGAACACAGGAAAGATTGCTGGGAGTTCCAAATGAAAAAGAATTGACAGGAAAGGGAGTATCGTATTGTGCAGTATGTGATGGCTCTTTCTTTAAAGATAAAGTGGTAACTGTTATCGGTGGTGGGAATTCAGCATTAGAAGAATCGCTTTATTTAACGCAGTTTGCCTCTAAAATTAATTTAGTTATTCGACGGGATGTATTCCGTGCCGAGGAAACAATTCAAGAGCATGTTGAAAATCATCCTAAGATTAATATCATCCGACAACATGTACCAGTAGAAATTTTAGAAGAAGGGGGTTTTGTGTCGGCGATTGTATTGGAAAATGTCGAAACTAAAGAGAAGCAAACAATCGAAACAAAAGGAATATTTCCATATATTGGAGCGTATCCAATTACATCTTCTGCAGAAGGACTAGGGATAACTAATACGCAAGGATATATTGTTGTAAATGAGGCTATGGAGACTACAGTTTCTGGAATTTTTGCAGCAGGAGACTGCACGGATAAACAGTTAAGACAAGTGGTTACTGCGTGTGGGGATGGAGCTATTGCAGCACAAAAAGCATTTCATTATATACATGGATAAAACTAGCATGTCACAGTTTTCTATACTATTCAAACGATATTAAATTGTTTACATATTAAATTATTTGTGATAATATCTCTCTTGTACTGTATAGGAGGATATTTAATGAAAAAGTACTTAGCAGAAGTTATTGGAACATTCACACTAGTGTTGTTTGGATGTGGAGCGGCAGTGTTCGCTGGAGAGTCATTAGGAGTGTTAGGAATTGCGTTTGCCTTTGGATTAGCTATCGTAGCGATGGCCTATTCAATTGGAACAATTTCTGGATGTCATGTTAACCCAGCTGTTTCATTGGCAATGTTGATCAATAAAAGATTATCAGTAACAGAATTTGTAGGATATGTTGCATCACAAGTTGTAGGAGCTCTTCTAGGAACGCTTACAATCATGGCAATTCTTAACTTTCAAGGAGTTGAAATTGTAAGCTTAGGGGAAAACTTATTTAATTCACTGGGAGCTACAGGCGCATTCTTTGTAGAAGTAGTCTTAACCTTTGTATTTGTATTAGTCATTTTACTTGTAACAGGTAAAAAGGGTAATTCAAACCTTGCTGGAGTAGTTATTGGGCTAACCTTAGTATTAGTTCACATCGTGGGTATCAATTTAACTGGAACATCAGTTAACCCAGCTCGTAGCTTAGCACCGGCTTTATTTACAACAAATGCAAATGCGCTTCCTGAATTATGGGTATTCATTTTAGCACCATTTGTAGGAGCGGCAATTGCTGCAGTTGTAGCACGTGTATTAGAATCAGAGAAATAAGATAAAGCGATAAGCACTAAAAGATGTAAGACTTCGAATATAAGGAGATTACATCTTTTTAATATGTTATTTTACAAAATGATGCGTACATTTGCCTGGGAAATTAACTGAGGTACATTGCAGCTTGTTTATCGTATGAAATAATAGTAAAATAGAGTAAAGTTGAAAAGGAGACAATATATGTATATTCGATTACCGTTGGATGGAACAACGAATACTCGTGATTTAGGTGGGTATGCTGGGTTTGGAAAAAAGGTAACAAAATGGAAGAAATTATTAAGAAGCGATTGTGTATCGAGGCTAACAACAGCAGATAAGGATTACTTGGTGAATGAGTATCAACTAGCGAAAGTAATTGACTTAAGATCACCCAAGGAAGCTAAGGAAGCACCAAATGCATTTGCAAGTGATGAAAGAGTAATATATATTAATTTATCACTAAGCTTTGATGTTAATCCGAACGAACCTATAGGGTGGGATATTCATCGCGAGAATTTATTTGGGAATTTCTATGTGGATATTCTTGAAAATAAAAAAGAGCAATTAAAAAAAGTATTTGAAGAAATTATGAATGTAGATGACGGAGACTCGGTGTTATTTCATTGCACTGCAGGTAAGGATAGAACAGGTGTTGTGGCGATGCTAATTCTTGGACTTTGTGGAGTTTCGAGGCAAGATATTGCGACCAACTATATGCAAACGGCAACTAATTTAAAATACAATGCAGGATTTAGTGAAACCAATAAAAAAATGATGGGACAATTCATCGATATCAATGATGAAATACTGAAAAAAATGGCAAGTTCAGATGAAGAGTATATTGAATATTGCTACGACCACCTCATTGAGAAGTATAAAACATTCAAAGACTATTTTTTAAGTATTGGCTTTTCAGAAGAAAGCATGGATCAGTTTGTAAAAGCAACATTGATATAAAATAGCACTGGCTGTGTTGAACTTAGGGGGTTAGAAGTAAGGGAGTTATTTAGTATTGAAAGGTTATAAAAATGTAAGTGCTGAAAAGACACATAAAAGGAAGTTCTAAAAATAGGACTTCTTTAATTCATATCCAATGCGAATGCACAGGTAGAGTTTGAAGTGTTCAGCGTTGCGACTTATTTTATTTGTTAATAAACCAAGACAACCACTTGATTATATGATATAATTACTAAAATAAAATAACGAGGAGATAGATGCCATGTCTAAAAAAGAGATAGAAAGTGGAGTGCAACATCAATGCCCAACTTGTGGGTCGACAGATGTATCATACAATGATGATTTGCACAGCTTGAGTTGTAATTATTGCCGATCAAATTTTCAAGAGAAGGCACTTCAGAAATTAGAAGATGATGGGAATGCAGGGGATATTTATTATGACGGAGCAAGGGATATTAGTGATGAAAGAGATGCTATAATAACAATAAAGTGTACAAGTTGTGGAGCGGAAGTTGTAGTTGACATGAACGCAGAATTGAATGTTCAATGCCACTGGTGTAGAAATTATTTATCGCCTTCTGAAAAAATATCGAATGGAAAAATTCCTGATGCTGTACTTCCATTTGCTGTATCAAAAAAGGATGCGATGGACATAATGAGCGAATACTTTTACTCGAAAGGAATATTTTCACAGCAAAGGTATGTAGATGATATAACTGATAAAACGGTTAGAGGTGTATATTTTCCATATATTGTTGTGGATGTGAAAGCCAGTGCTAAATTCATGGGGAAGGCAGAACATTCAAATAGAAAAGTAGCTAAGCAAGGTCGAAGGAAATTGAGAGCCGTCTATTGTCATGAATATGTAGTGGAAAGTCAATTTGATATTGAAATGAATGGGTTAACTTTGGATGGAAGCACAGAAAGAATGGATTACTCTGAATTTAACTCAAACAACATAATTAACGCCATATTACCATTTGATGTAGAAAATGGAATTAAGTGGAATGCACAATACTTAAAAAACTTTACATCTGAAAAAAGGAATATTAATATCAGTACCATTGAAGATATCGTAAAAAAACAAATTGATGATGTTGCAAGGTTCAATGCGAGGAAAACTTTGCAAAATGAGTATAGTCGAGGGATAAGCTGGGAAAGTGAAGAAATAGAAATTGGTCATAAATCATGGAGAACGATGTATTTACCAGTCTGGATATATAGTTATGAAGATGATTCAGGTACGCAATACATCGCGGTTAACGGGCGGACTAAAGAAGTAGCTGGAAAAATTCCTTATAGCGCAAGTCTTATGGTGATAATAGCTATAGCGGTGGGAGTGATGCTATTTTGGTTAGGGGCGGCTCTAGGATCGGAGAAGATAATGATATATGCGCTGTTTATAGCAATTGCATGCTTTACTCTATGGAAATCAAAGTTCAGCACAAAAAGTGAAAGACACAAGCATGAAAAAGATACAGCTTGCAAGATTTCGAACGTAAGTGTTTCTGAACAATTATATGATCAAGGATTGCGACTCACTGATGAAGCTACAATAAACAATGAAAATGGGGATGATGTTAACGGGGTAGCTAATCCTTTCTGGGAAGAAGAAAAATAGATAGAATTGTCTGATGGAAATGTAAGGAGTATTGTGTATCAAGAAATGATGCACAATACTTTTTAGGTTACACAGATATAATCAAAGGTACGTAAAAATAAAATTATTTATATTTATTTTTCACATGAGAATATGAAAAACTTGATTGGTTATGGTTTTAGATTAACCCTATAATGGATTAAAAGGAGTATTAACGATGAACATCAAAGATGAATTGATAAGATATTTAGAAAATCAATCTGATTATGTGTCGGCGAAGAAAATAGCTCTTGATTTTGATGTGTCGTCACGTACAATTCAAAGCTACTTAAAGACATTAAGAGATGAGGGCATTAGTCTTGAGACATCTTCAAAAGGAGTGAGAATAAAAGATAGCCACTCAATTGTAATAAATAAATCGAGCATACCAGAAACATATGAAGCCCGTAGGAATTGGTTATACAAAAAAATACTTTTGCAGAATAGACAAGTTCATATTGAAAATTCAGCTAGTTATCTTTGCATCGGATATGCAACATTTATGGGGGAGTTACAGAGCATAAAGAAAGATTTAAGCAAATTTGGACTTAAGCTTAAGACAAAAAATGATGAAATAATAATAGAAGGGAGCGAGAAAGATAAAAAATCATTCATTTCTAACATGATATACAGGGAGTCAGGCTCAGAATTATTGTCAACAAAATCTTTAAATGAAATGTTTCCCAATTTCGACGTAAAAATGATAAAGAAAATTGTGCAAACACAGATTGCTGCAGGCAAGTATTATATGGATGAATTTTCTTTGATGAATCTTATATTACATATTTTGATTGCATTGAATAGATGTGAAGAAAAAAGTGATTACAGAGAAGAAAAA
>JBKECT010000006.1:0-20791 GCA_047974855.1 Anaerorhabdus sp. | reverse complement strand
TTCTAATAAAACAAAGGAATATAACATTCCTTATCCTTATTGGTTCATCAGTAATAAGCATGTTCATTTAGATGAGAAATTTCTCATCTTTTTTTATGATTCAGCCAATGAATTGAGTTTTGAATTCTCTTATATAGGCATATAATTGTAATAGTTAGCAAAGAGGTGCTTCTATGTCTGTTGAAACCCTGGTATTATATTGTGTACCAGCATTAGCTTGTTTAAAGGTTAGCAATTTGTTCTCTTACTTGTATCAGTCTATTTGCGACTTGCTGGAAGCGATAAATCAGTATAACAAGTTGCTAAATAAAAATGGGATTATCTTAAAAATTTTAAAAGCACAAAAAGGATTAGCTCTCATTTTGGTTTATAGAACAAGTGCTTTAGACAAAGTGCTAATAACTTGTGAAATTCAAGGGTTTTGAAAACATTGGGCACTGAAAAATGAATGCATTATATCCAATCTTAGATACAATAGTTTCTATCGGAAACTCAGGTTCAAGTGTAGGTCATACAGCAAGTAATTAGATAAAATGATGAGCAATATTGTCGATCATCATTTTATGTTATCTAGGATTTTAATAAGAATAAAAGCGATATATAATAAAGATAAATTGAAACAATAATTGATTTATGGAAGTACGCATCAAAAAAGCAGTAAAATTTAATAAAATATTTTGTTTTCTCATATGAATTCTCAATCACTTCACTGATTAATGAAATAAGTGATATCGGGTTGATAATCTGACGCTGACAATATGTGGCATAATGAGATAGAAAGGAGGAAAACATGCAACTCAATGTGAGGCAAAGGGAGATTGTTCTTCAACTATCAGAGATGAGTACCGCAACTGTTGAATTGTTTGCAAATCAATACCATATCTCAAAGCGAATGGTATACAGCGACATACAGGCAATTAAAGAATGGTGTATGTATTACAACATAGATTATGATACCACAACGATTTTGCCATTCATTAATAGCAAATCAGTTTCAGAAGTTAAGAAAATCCTAAGGAATGTTAGCCCGTATTTGACAAAGCTGAGCCAGAGAACAAGGATAAACTTATCATTAAATCATTTATTATTCAGTGAACAGTCGGTAACGGTAGAAAAATTCAGTGATAATTTAGGAATTAGCAGGGCAACATTTTATAGGGATACGGAACTTTTAAAGGCGTGGTTACATCAATTCAAGCTCGATTTAGAAATAAATAAACATAATGGCATATCCATAACTGGAGAAGAAACCAACATAAGAGAAGCAATTGTAGCCTTTATTTTTGAATCTATGCCAAAAATTGATTTGATCGGTTTATTGACCAATCAAAATCCTGGACACTTCAAATTAGATTTTGAAAAGGAGTCTATATATAATACTTTGATGGAATACTTCAGTACTAGTCTTATTATTGATGCTTGTAATCATATCGACTGTATAGCGTCACTACAATCGTACTCGTTTAAAGACCAAGATAGAATTAGGTACATATGGCAAGTTATTGTGTCTGTTCAAAGGGCGTTAATGGGTAAAGGTATAAATTCAATTACGAATAGTGATGATATAGGTGTAGAAGTAGAGATGATAAAAAAATCATTTCAAAAGTATAATTTAGCAGATTCGGAAATGAATTCCCTAGCTCGCTATCTACAACGTTTGCTGCTGTTACACCGTGAGAATTTGCCTAGCGATAAGCATATAGATGTCTTGATTATCCAACTAATTGAAAGGATAAGTTCAAAATTGCATTATCCATTTCATCGTGATGTTGAACTGATGGAAAACTTAAAAATTCATATTTATGCGACAATCGAAAGATTGAAGCTTGGAATTTTTGAATTTAACGCAATTAAAGATGAAATTAAAGAAAACTATGCCGAATTATTTGAGATAGTACATGATGAAATTTTATCACTTAATTTACTGGGTCAAGAAATATCAGAGGATGAGATATCATACATTGTTATTTACTTTGCAACGGCATATACCAATAGTGAGCGCATGCCAAACGCATATGTAGTCTGTACAACGGGTAAAGGCAGTGCGCTATTACTACTGAGTAATATGCAAAGGAAAATGCCGTATATCAATATTTTAGATAGCATAAATATCGATGAAGCACAAAGGGCGAGTAAAGATGATGCTGACTTAATCATATCAACTATTGATTTTTATCATTCGTCGTTACCGGTAATTATTGTTACTCCACTACTGTTGGATGGGGAGATTGAGAAAATCAATCAGGCACTGATGCTGACAGATGTGACAAAAATAAAGACTTATTCGGTTAGCGATGGGAATCAATTTATAGAATATATGCAGTTGATGACAGATGCGGCAAATACGGTGAAAAGACTAGAGGAGATAAGAGGGTTATTAGAAATTGATGCATTTATTGCGGTAATGATTCACTTAATGATGCAGTGCAGTCAAGAGAGAACAATTTTCAGATCTGTTTCTGAGATGTTGACTGTTGATGAAAATGATGTGTATAAGTGCTTAACGTCTTTATATAGCAAATATAACAAGTCAGTAAGTGAGTATGATTTAAAGTCAATAGAGTTGTATTTTGAAAGGGAATATGAAAATTAAAATTATTAATGGTAGCGTATACGATCCAAAATGCTGTTTGTTTCAGAAGAAGGATCTATACATAGCGAGTGGAAAATTGATTAGTGATATCACGGAATCGGAAATTGACATTATGATTAATGCAACTGACAAGATTGTAACATCTGGGTTGGTTGACATGCATGTCCATAGTTTCCCATTTAAAGCTGATATTGGTATCGATGTGGATACGGTTGGTTTGTATAATGGGTCATCAATTATTGTTGATGCAGGAAGTTCAGGGTGCAATGATTTCGCTCAGTTTATAGAATACGCACAATGTGGACAAACAAAAATGTATGCATTTATAAACTACTCATCTATTGGACTTACACAAGGTGGGAAAGAACTAAGCAGTGATACATTTGTTGATGAAGAAAAATTAGAAGAAACGATCAAGGCATATTCTGATGTAATTAAAGGAATAAAATTAAGAGCAAGTCAAAGTGTCGTGGGGAATTTAGATATGAAGCCACTTATTGCTGGGAAAAGTTTCGCAAAAAAAATGGGGCTTCCGGTAATGATCCACGTGGGGAATTTTCCACCGAAATTAGAGGATATACTTGAAATTGTAGAAAAAGGAGACATAATAACGCATTGCTTTCATGGGAAGGAAGGCGGTATTTTAGATGGCAATGGGAAAGTAAAAGAAATTGTATTAAAAAAACAAAGAGAAGGTGTTTTGTTTGATGTAGGACATGGTGCGGCAAGTTTTAATTTCAATGTAGCACAAAAAGCAATTAAGCAAGGATTTTTGCCGTATACAATTTCTACGGATATTCACAAAAGAAATTATCATACGAAGGTATTTGATTTATCCGATGTATTGAGCAAAATGGTTGGCTGCGGAATGAGTGAAATTGAGGCATTAAACGCAGTTACAATTAATCCGAGGAATATTTTAGGTGTAAACTGTTGTTTAGAAGAAAACGATATAGCCGATATTTGCTTAATCAGTAAAATTGATAAGCTAAAAACATTTACAGATTCTGATGGAAACAAATTAAGCGTTGATGGTTATTATCAAACAGATATGATAATTAATGGAGATAAGGTAATAGGAGTAAAGATTAATGATAAATAGCGAAGAAATAAAAAAAATAATCAATCAAAGAACAAGGGATTGGGTCGACATTACTGCTGATGATAAAGAACTAATACACGACTATGCAAAAAGTGTCTTAAGTCATTGCGAAGAGCTTGGAATTGTTTTTGATGAAACTGCTGGGAGTGTTTTCGTGACTCATTTAACAACGTTGTTTAACAGGATAAATGAAAATTTTGAGATGGAATTAGATCAAGAAACGTTGAGCCAAATTGATAAAGATTTATTGGAAATCAGTGAGTCAATAAATGATATTACATTGAAGTATTATAAAAAACAGTTAAATAGAACTGAGAAATTCCTTGTTGCTACGCATGTTGGCTCAATGAGAGAAAGAAATAGAGAAAAGGAGGAAGCTGATGGAAAAAATAAAAATTGTCATTGCGCATAGAATGGGTAAAGGACAAAATGTTGCGTCTGGAGTTGAAGCGGCAGGTGGGGAGGCTATTGTTGTCCCTGGGATTGGTGCGGATATGAAGCTAGGTGAGTATATGAAAGAGCACAATGCTGATTTAGGGATTAGCTTTTGTGGTGGAGGTGGTGGTGGAGCACTTGCAGCACAGAACCAGTATGGATATAAAGCAACGTATGATTTAAGGAGCGTGATTGCTGGAGTTGGAGCCGTTCAACAAGGTTATCAAGTGCTTGGGTTTGGCTTTATGGATACAGAAGAATTAGGGCTTAAAATCACTGAAGAATTAATTAAGTTGCGGAATAAAGATGGAAATTAATAAAGAATTACTAATTACTGAAGAAATTGAAACAGTAATAGAGGCTGTCGGTAAAGATGAAGCGAGCGCAATGCAAGATATTTTTAAAAAGCACAGAATTGATATTCATAGCCATGTCGAAGGATATATTGTAGAGATGCACGTAATTTCATTTGTTGCCATTGAATACAAACGAGAAACATTTATAAAAAAGTTTCTGTGGTTATTTTTACCGCAAGAACATGAGCGATATTATCTAAAAATAAAGTTAATTAGTCATGTAAAAACAATAAAAAAATAAAAGAGGAGGATATATGATAGATTTAATTTTAAAATCAGTAGTGGTTGGGGCACTTGCTGGAGCAGGGACTGCTGCAGGGGCATCGCGTATGTATCACGCACCGACAATTCAAGGGATGGGAGCATTCAGAACTTTAGGTGAGATGAATGCGTGTAATGGAGATGCAATTGCACACATGAGTTATGGACTTGGGTTTTTATTTAGTTCTGCAGGTTCAGCAGTTGGAACCGGGTCGCTTAGTTCAGATGTATTGCATCGTTTAGTACCACAATGGTCTGCAGGGTTGTCTATTGGGATTAAAAAGGACAAAGAGGCGGTTAAAAATCCATTGATTATGATGATTGCTGGAGCATTTATTGGTGCTGGAGTTGTTGTGTTTTTAAACACCTTAGCAAATATTATTCCGGAGGTAATGTCGGTAATTGCTACAAATGTTGTTTCTCCGGCAGCGGATTTAATTTTAATGCCGGTTATGCCTGTTGCGTTTTGGATTGCTGCAGCAGGTGCTGGGAAAACGCATGCAACATACGCAACAATTTTTGGAGTGTTAGCACAATATATTATGGGAAATGCTACGCCTGGGCTGGTGCTTGGAATTCTAATTGGGCAAAGTGTTCATGACGATGGATTAAATAGTAAAAAAAGTATTTTTATGCTTTTGTTCGTAAGTATTATGTTTTTGCTAATTGCGTATTTCAGAGGCGTATTGCCTTGGCAACTGTAGGAGGATAGAAAATGTTACTTAAATTAGAAAAAGCTTTAATGAAAGAATCAGCATTTGTTATATTAATGGCATTAATTTGTTCTGGAGTTTTTGCGGGAACATCAGTTTTCTTAGAGTATGGTACAGGTAGTTTTTCAACAACATCTGTGACAGTAATGTTAAGTGAAGCGGTTAAGACAGGAGCCTACTCTGCGTTAATAGGATATACAGGTGGATTCTTACTTGCTCGATTATTGGAAGGACCACTAGTTGGAATTCTTGATATTGGTGGATCTATTATGACAGGAGTTGGAGCGGGATTACCAGCATTATTCATGTCGATGGGATATGGCGTCGTTGTTGAAAATTTTGCACTAAGTTTATTGACAGGAGCGTTGATTGGAGTAGTACTAGGATCACTTATTTTATTAATTCGTAAATTAATGCCTGGTGGATATGGGTCAATGGGGACAGAAGTGATGGTAGGTGCAGGAAATATGATTGGTGAATGGTTTGGTCCAATTATATTAGTAATGGCAGCAAGCTATGATTTATATACTGGACTTGGAGCAATGATTGGTGCAATAATTTGTCACCAAAAGAAAGCACCGATCATTGGTGGTGCAATTCTTGGAGCAATGATTTTAGGATATGTAGCATACTTGCTTGGATTAACAACATTTGGGGTATAAGGTGAAAAACATAATTGATATAATTCCGGTAATCAACTGTAGTGGCAAAATGACGTATCTTGGGTCAAGTACGTTATCGGATGAGGTCCTTGATGCGATGAAAGCAGGTGCAAAGAGCTACTATGACATGACAGATTTACACTCAAAAGCTTATGAATATATCGCAAAAAGAGCTGGTGCCCAGGGAGCGTATATAACTCCTGGTGCATCTTCTGGAATTATTGCTGCAACAGCTGCGTTAATAACAAGGGGGAATAGAACGTTAATTGAAAGTGTTCCAAATGTTGATGTTAAGAAAAAGACATTTGTTCTGCAAAAAGGACATTCCATTCATTTTGGTGCTAAATTGTCACAAATGATTGAGCTTGGCGGTGGAGTTGTTAAAGAGGTTGGAACTGCAAATAAATGTTTACCTCATCACTTGAGTGATGTAATTGACGAAACTGTTTGCGGAATATACTATGTAAAATCTCATCATGCAGTTCAAGATGGAATGGTCTCTTTGGAAGATACAATCAAAATTGCAAAGGAAAATAATGTTCCAGTGATTGTTGATGCGGCAGCAGAGGAAGACTTGCAAAAATATTTGAAAGCCGGCGCTGATTTAGTGATCTATAGCGGAGCGAAAGCATTTTCTGGACCTACATCAGGATGTATTGTTGGAAATAATCCATATATTGAATGGTGCACATTGCAAAGTATTGGGGTAATGAGAGCAATGAAAGTCGGAAAAGAAACAATACTTGGCTTAATATCTGCAATTGAAAATCAAGATCAAAGCACAAAGACAGTGGAGCAGCAGGAAGAAATTTTACTTCCACTATTCAATTATTTTTCCCAGAGGCAAGGATGTGAGACAAGTTTAGTAAAAGATAATGTAGGTAGATCGATTGTAAGACTTAGGGTAAAAATTAATTCGGAGTTTCCACTGAATGCACAAGGGCTATCAAAATGGTTAAAGGAACAGAAACCGGCAATTTACACAAGAGATCACCACGCAGAAAATGGCTATATAGAGTTTGATCCAAGACCAATGAAACGTGCTGATTCTGAAATCATTATTTCTAAGTTAGAGCAATTATTAAAATAAGGAGATTTTTTATGAATAAAACACCTAAGTATTACAAAGGTAAAATATGTTTAAACGTATTAACGCAATCAAAAGAAAATGCTAAAGAGCTGATTGAAGCAACGGAAGGACATGTTGTTTTGGGGTTATTATCGAAGAGTTATGACACAGTGGATAGTGCAATAAAAGATATCAGCGAGTATCAGATAATCACCAATAATGCAATTTCTGTTGGGCTAGGTGCTGGGGATGCTAGACAATGGAAAGCCGTTAGCGATATTTCAGAGGCTGTGCAACCGCAACATATTAATCAAGTGTTCTCAGCAACTGGTTATACAAGAGCAAAGTTACAGCAAGAAGAGTCTGTGATTAATAGCTTAGTTTCACCTAGTGGGAAAGTTGGCTATGTTAATATTGCGACAGGGTATCTAAGTGCACAAGCAGAAAAAGCACTTGTTCCGATTAGAACAGCTATTGATCTTATGAAAGAAATGGGAGCATCATCGATTAAATATTTCCCAATGGAGGGGCTAAAATTTATAGATGAATACAAGGAGGTTTGTAAAGCGGCAGGCGAGGTTGGATTTATAGTTGAGCCAACAGGTGGGATTGATCTTGAAAACTTTGAGGAGATTGTAAAAATTGCACTAGATGCCGGCGTTCCCAAAGTGATACCACATGTATATTCATCAATCATAGATAAAGATACTAATTTGACAAGAGTTGAGGATGTCGTTAAGTTGTACGACATAGTTAAAAAGTTAGTTTAAAGGAAAATGGGTTAATGTGATAGACTACGCCTTATAAGATAGACACTAAAAATGTGCAATCTTATAAGGCATTTTTGTATACTTAAAAAAGAGTGATACAACGGAAAAGTTATTTGCTAAAAAACAAATAGAGTCACCAGAGATGGATGAATCAATAAGTGCTCTCTTTATTTTATTATTAATGGTTTATTGTAGCCGATGCGATTATTTATGCATATGAAGTGTTGTTAAAATTGGAGTGGCTGAATTAACACTCATAATTTCAAACACATTTTTATATTAATGACATTTTTTTATTTTCAAGATAAATAAAGAAATAAAAAATATCTGTTGCAAAATTATATAATCCTTTTATAGTAGATAACTTAAATATATAAAAATGGTTTTTATTGTGAAAAGAAAAAGTAAATTTAAAGCTGAGCAAAAAGAACAAGTAGTACTAAATATGCAAATTTTCAAGAAAAAGGCAAAATATCTGATATTAACAAATAGTCTTTATGAACTTATACAATCTTGTCTATCTACTTGATATGTATCCATCAACAGTTAGTTTTTTTTGGTTAACATAGGATAATAATGAGATGCCGTACCACAAAATTTCCTAATAGCTAGGAAATTTTGTGGTACGGCGCAGTGTGGTGGATTTGATAAAATATAAGCAAAGGAGGACGGTTGTATGAACAAAAGACAAGAGAGAATTATCTTGTTTCTTGAAAATAGTCAATCCTGGATAACAGGAAAAGAATTGGGAAAGTTGCTGGGTGTTTCAGATAGAACAATTCGTACAGATATGAATTCCATTAATAAGGAACATTTAAATCTTGTGGAATCAAATGTTCATTATGGATATCGACTAAATAGGGATATTTTTACTGAAAAAAAATTATCGAGTGGAAGACCAATTCCTCAACTACCAACAGAAAGAAATGCATATATTTTACAAGAACTCCTCTCTAGGAGAAATGCGATTAACCTTACTTTCTTACAAGAAGAACTTTTTGTAAGTGAGTATACAATTGATAATGATGTTAAAAAAATAAACGCAATGCTTAAATCATACAAAACGATTAAAATAGAGAAAAAAAATAATTGTATAACATTGGATGGAAGTGAAGAAGAAAAGAGAATGTTATATAAAAAACTGTTATCAGCTGAAACAAATGGGAATTTTGTGAATATGAACATGATTGCTCAGCTGTACACAGGATTTGACATCCTAGAAATTAAAGACATATTAGAGAGCATATTTAATGAATATGATTTTTCAATAAGAGAAGACGCATTTCCTATGCTGATGATTCATATTGGGATATCGATAGAAAGAATGCGTGGAGAACACTATGTTGTTGGATCTTATTATAACGAAAAACTGGCTCAATCAAAAGAATATTTAATCGCTAAGGAGTTTTTTAATAAAATATCAAAAAAGTTTTTAATTAATATAAATAATGAAGAAGTTGCACTAATTGCCTTGATTTTACTAGGTAAAAGGAGTGTGGACTATACAGAAGTAAGCTTGAATAAAATATCCAAGGTTGAGCTTTCAGACATTATTGATATTGTACTAAAAAGAGTAAAAGCATATTATGATTTAGATTTTTTGAACGATAGATTATTTATAGAAGGATTTAAGCTGCATATTTCAAATATGATAGATCGATTGCAAAGTAATACTCCAGTAATGAATGTGTATTTATTTGAAATAAAAAAGAAGTATCCGCTTGTTTTTGATATGGCAATTTTTGTTAGCAGAGTTGTAGAAGAGCAAATCGGGTTAAAAATAGAAGAAAATGAGATAGGATTTATAGCCCTTCATTTAGGGGTGGCATACGACCGACTAAACCACCCAGGGAAATACAGAGTGGTATTAATACATCCTAGTAATCAGGCACTTAAATCTATATGCTCACAAAAAATAGCTGATAGGTTTTCTGAAAGAATTATACTCAATGATAAACTCAATTATTTTGAAGAAAGCATAGTTATGGATTACGAACCAGATTTGATTTTATCAACAGTCCCTTTAAAACATAATCTCCCAATTTTAACGATAAACATTGGGCTGTTTGTAAATGCTGATGATGAATTCAAAATATTTCAAGCATTGAACAATCTTGATAAAAAAGAGTTTAAAAAACGATTTGAAGAGACGGTTCAAGAATTTATATCGGAAGAGTTTTATTTTACAGATGTAGATTGTGCCACAGAAAGACAGGCTATTGAATTTATCTGTGATAAATTAATTGAAAATGGAATAGTCAGTGAAAAATACAAAGAATCAGTTTTGGAAAGAGAGCAAATAGCAAGTACATCATTTAATTATGGATTTGCTGTGCCCCATAGTTTAAATGTTCCGGCAAATAAAACGGTAATTGCGATTGCCCAGTTGAAGCAACAGATAAAATGGGATCAATTTCCAGTTCGTTTGGTTATTTTGCTGGCGATTGACGAATTCGGACAAAAAAAATTGGAAACTTTCTTTGAATGGCTAAGCGGAATAACGGGAGAACCGGCAAAATTATTAGAGCTGTTGGAAGCGAAAAGTTGTGATGAGTTTATAAAAAGAATGTTGAGTTAAAAATAGAAAGTGAGAAAAAGATGATGAAAGTTAGTGCTAAAAGAGGTTTTGCTTGGTTAATTGATTGGTACGTGGCAGGGGTCCTGGCGTGGGTTCCTATTATGCTTATAGGTTCAAATTTATATGGAAGAAGTGTCGGAAGTTTTTTGTCAGAATTTGATGGGAACATGTGGATACTGATGGGATTGCTTGGAATACTTGTTGTATTTTTCTATGTAGTATTGGTGCCGATGTTTATTTGGAGAGGACAAACACTAGGAAAAAAACTCATTAGACTCATTGTTGTTGAAGATAACTTAAAAGAAGTTACAAATAAGAGTCTATTAATCCGAGGAGGCATTTTATTATTTTTTGATGCTCTACTTACAGGATCGTTTATTTTTATTGGACAAATGATTGAACTTTCAAGCCTCAAAGATTTTGCGATGATATACAGCTATGGAGTGGTTGCACTGACCATTTTATCTGCAGGGATGGCAATGATTAGAAAAGATGGAAAGTCACTTCATGATATAGTTGTACATACGAAAGTTATAGAAAAAAAAGGAGAAAATTAAAATGAAAGATTTAGAATTGAGTTGTTTTAAGATTATTTCAGCAGTTGGAGAAGCAAAGAGTGATTATATTGAAGCGATGAGAAAAGCACGAGATAATCGCTTAGAAGAAGCAAGAGAATGTTTAGTGAAAGGAAAAGCAATTTCAATAGAAGGGCATAAAGCGCACGCAGAACTAATTCAGAAAGAAGCAAATGGAGAAGATGTAAAGGTAAATTTGTTGCTACTTCACGCTGAAGATCAATTGATGACGGCTGAAACTGTTTATATTATGGCAGAAGAAATTATTGAACTTTATGAAAGGCAGCACAAAATATGATGAATTCTATTCTTGAATTTTTTAAGGCTAATCAAAGAATTGGAATTTTTATACGAAGAGTTATTGCTTTTATGGTCGATTGGTATTTTGTTGCTGTGCTGTCAAATGTTGGATACATGATTGTTGAAAGTATTTATAGAAGTGTTGCTGAGAATAATTGGATAGAGGCGTATCTTCGCTACCTTATGCCACTGATGGTTGTTTCGGTTCTCTACTATGTTGTTGTTCCATGTGTGGTGTGGAATGGACAAACAGTGATGCAACGGGCGATGCAGTTAAAGGTTAGTATGGTAACTGGAAAGAAGGTCAACCTTAGAGTGTTAATAAAACGTTTTGCTCTTTGTTTAGTTTTTGAAAGTCAATTTTATAGTTTATCGACTGCACTAGTCACAGGGATAATTATCACTCTTCCAGCAAGTAATCGGGCAATAGTGAGCCAAGTGGTTGGAACAGCGATGTTGCTGTTTTCACTGGCATCTTTAGTTTTTTCACTATTAGACAAAGAAAAAAGCATGCTTTTTCATGATCGGCTGAGTAGAACTTATATGGTGGACATGTCGAAATTTCCTAACTAAAGGAAATCAATTTGCATGAATTGATGATAAAAAAAGATAGAGTTAAATTAGAAAGGGTGGATTATATGAAGCGGTTTTATTTATTTTGTAATGCGGGTATGTCAACTAGTCTTTTAGCTAGCAAAATGCAACAAGTTGCAAACGACAATGGATTGCCAATTGAGATAAAAGCTTATTCAGATTCTCAGATGGACGCTATTGTAAATGAGTTAAACCCTGATGTTATTTTATTGGGGCCACAAGTAAAATATCTTTATGATAAAGTTGTGGACAGGTATGGACAAAATGGAACTCCTGTGTTTGTGATTGATACAGCCGATTATGGGAATGTTAATGGAGAGAGAGTGTTGAAAACAGCATTAAAAATTTACAAGGAAAAAGGGGGGAAATAGAATGTTAGATAAGTTAGAAAAAGTATTAGCACCGATAGCTGACACGTTGTCAAAGAATAAAGTTTTAACAGCAATAAGGGATGGATTCCTAGTTACAGTTCCAATTGTTATTGTGGGATCAATTTTCCTATTGATTTCAAATTTTCCAATTAATGGATGGAGTGAAATGGTTGCAAGTGTATTTGGAACAGGCTGGGAACAATATTTTAGCCGAGTTACCAGAATCTCTTTTGATACAGTTGCGATGCTTAGTGCGTTTTCGATAGGTTATTGCTATGCCAGAGAAAAAAACTTTGGGAATAAAATTGCCGGCGGGATGATTGCGCTTGTAAGCTTTTTGATTATTACGCCTCAAGTACATGATACATATGTTTTTGATGCAAGCGTAGGAACTGCAGGAGAGTTTGTTGAATCTACATATAAAGCTTTCTCGTTTAGCCACTTAGGAACATCAGGTATGTTTTTGGCAATGCTTATTGCCATCGTATCGGTAGAAATATTTACATGGGCATTTAGACGTAAGTTAGTCATTAAATTACCTGAAGGAGTACCACCGGCAGTTATGGACTCATTCGCTGCGCTAATTCCTGCAGCAATTACGATGGTAGTATTTTTCTTAGTGAATATTATTTTCGCACAAACTTCATATCAATACGCACACAATTTTATTTATCAAGTACTTCAAGCACCACTTGTAGGTCTAGGTAAAATGGCAGGATTTGAAGTTATCTATCAATTCTTATCAACTTTATTCTGGTTCTTTGGAATCAATGGACCAGCAGTAACTAATACAATATTCAGTCCAATCCACAAAGCACTAACTCTTGAAAATTATGAAGCCGCACAAGCTGGGCTTCAAATGACAAATATTTTTACAGCAGGATTTTCTGATTTCTTCTGTAACTTCGGTGGCGGTGGATCAACGCTTGGACTGGTGATTATGATGGCTTTCATGGGAAAATCAAGTCGTATGAAAACGCTTGGAAGACTATCACTTCCAGCTGGGATATTCGGAATTAACGAACCAATTATTTTTGGGTTACCGATTGTATTGAACCCAATCATGGGAATTCCATTTATTATTACACCAGTAGCGAATACAATTATTGCAACACTTGCAACGATGGTAGGATTTATACCGGTTACATCAGGGGTTCAATTACCGTGGACAACACCAATAGGATTCTCAGGATTTCTCGTAACAGGAAGTATCACAGCAGTGTTCTTGCAATTTATGTTATTGGCACTTGATATGTTAATCTATTTCCCATTCTTCAGAATTTTAGATAAAAAATATGCTGAAGAGGAACAATTAAAAGGTGATAAGCAAGATGAAATAGATTCACTATCGTTTGATGATTTAGCATTGGATTAGCAAACTATGAAAATTTTACTAGTGTTTGATCAAGGATTAGCTGGAGCCGGTGGGAAATCAAACCCAAATATTGAGTTGACAGCTGTAAAAGGTGGTGTTGGATCGGCGTTAATGCTTGAACCACATCTAGCTAAAAAGAATATTGAAATACTTGCAACATTGTATTGTGGTAATCAATACTTCACAGAACACCAAGATGAGGTTGTGAACAAAATGAGTGCCATGGCTAAAAAGTTGAATCCTGACTACGTTGTATGTGGACCATGTTTTGATTTTAAAGAGTTTGCAAAAATGAGTGCGATGGTTGCAACATCAATTGCAAATAAAACTGAAATAAAAGCATGTGCAATGATGGCGGAGCAAAATCAAGAGATAATTGACGAATATAAAAATAGGATACCAATTGTCAAAATGCCGAAGAAAGGTGGAACAGGGTTAAACGATAGTTTAATTAATTTATGTGACTTGATTGAGAAAAGTACAGAAATAGAACAATACAATGAATTAAAAGATAAAGTTTGTTACTAAGTCTGTTGAAAAACAGACTTTTTAAAAGCAAAGTATACAGTAATGATTTAGCTGTTGAGGAGGAAAGATGATAGAGCTAGAAGTGTGTTGTGGTGGCTTTGAAGATGCCCTTGCAGCATATAAAGGAGGAGCAAGAAGAATTGAACTAAATAGTGCACTACATTTGGGTGGATTAACCCCTAGCTTGGGAAGTCTATTATTGACTAAAAAAAAGACAGACCTTAAAGTAATTGCAATGGTTAGACCACGGGCTGCTGGTTTTTGTTATAGTGAAGAAGATATGATGACAATGTTTGTAGATGCGCAATTATTACTTGAAAATGGAGCAGATGGAATAGCATTTGGATTTTTAAATAAAGATTGTTCAATTGATGAGAAGTGCACTAAAGAAATGGTAAGTTTAATTAAATCGTTTGGAAAAGATAAAGAAGCTGTTTTTCATAGAGCTTATGATTGCACGGAAGATGCAAACAGGTCGGCAAAATTGCTAATTGAATGTGGAGTTGATCGCATTTTAACAAGCGGGTTAGAAGCTAAGGCAAATGAGGGTATAAATACAATAAAAGAATTAGAAAAGAAGTATGGAAGTGAAATTGAGATTCTAGCAGGGAGCGGATTGAATTTTGAAAACTGTACGGAGTTTATTAATGAAAGCAAAGTGAAACAAATTCATTCTTCTTGCAAAGATTGGGTAAATGATGAAACAACAACAGTGAATCGGGTGAGCTATTCATATCATAATGAATTTGATTATGATGTTGTTTCAGAAGAGAAAGTAAGAAAACTAGTAAAAGTGATAAATAAAATTTGAAAGTGGAGGAGATAATATGAAAGTTTTAGTTGCCTATATGAGTGCAGAGTGTAATGAGCATATCAAACATACAGTTAGTATAGAAGAGTTTAATGTTTACTATGATCAAAAGTGTATTGATGAAATGGATATTAGAGATATATTTGAAGAAAATGAAATAGAAATTGTTCCATCAATTTATGCACGAATAAATCCAAATGGGATGATTGAAAGAGAGGCTTATGACTTTATAGAAGAGAAAATGCTGTCTGAAATAAGACTGCATCTTCATGAAATTGATGGCATTTATTTGCAGTTTCATGGAGCAAGTGGAGTGCTGAATTTGGATAGAGTATCTGCGGAGCATCACATAATAAAAAAAATACGTGCAATTGTTGGTAAGTATATGCCGATAGCGATGGTAATGGATCCTCATGGCAACTTAACAGAAGAGCTTGGTAGTCAATTGAACATTGTCCGATGCTATAGAGAATCACCACACAGTGATACGGTCGAAACAAGGAGAAAGGTGGCACAATTGCTCGTAGAACTATTAAAAGAGAAAAGACACATCATACCCGTAATTCGAAAGCTTCCAATCATGGTCGGTGGAGAAAGAAGCGTTTCTGCAAAAGAACCGATGGTAACAATTAATAAGATGTTAAATGAAGCTGAGAAAGATGAAAGAGTTATGTCATGTTCATACCATGTAGGATATATACGCCATGATGATGACACTTTAGGTGCCTGTGTTGCAGTTGTTCCAAGTTTTCAAAAACATCAAGCATATTGTGAAAAAGTTGCTGAAGAAATTAGTGAGTATGCATGGAATCACCGGCATGAGTTTAAGTTTACAAGTAATCATGCAGAGATGGTAGAATCGGTAGACTTAGCATTAGATTATGCAAAAAAAACAGTAGTCATCACTGATTCAGGCGATAATTGTGGTGCTGGAGGAAGCGGACAAAATACAGAAATATTGAGAGAACTTCTAAAAAGAAATCAGACAAAGAAAATTCTTATAGCGGGAATTAATGACAAAAATGCACAGGAGTACTTATCTAAATATGCTATTGGAGAAAAAGTTAATTTTGACTTAGGTGTCGATGAAGATGAACTTTCAAAAAGTATTCCGATTAGTGGAACAGTTGTTGCACTTGGTCAGCAACAACATGGCAAAAAAGGTCCTGGAATTGGGATGGCTATAACTGTAAATATTGAAAATACTAATATCGATGTTGTCGTGGTGAGTTATAATGTGCAGTATGGAACAATGGAACAATTTCATGCAGCAGGGTTAGAATTCCATGACTATGATATAGTTGTTGTTAAAATGGGTTATTTGGACACCTATTTAATTCCTGAGACTAGTTATCATATTATGGCATTAACTGATGGAGCAACTATTCAACGATCTGAAAAAATCCCATTTAAGAAAATTCATAGACCTATGTGGCCAATAGACGAAATGGAAGAATTGGAATATATTAAGTAGCTAAAGTAGTTGAAGAGGATGATTGGAGATATAATAAAAGCAATATAGGATTCTTTCATAGAGATGCATTTTTTGAATGGTTATTTTAGCCTAAACACATAATAACGATTCGGACATGCAATTATGTCTTGACAATAATTTATTTCTATATGATAATGAAAACATAGATAAGGATTGTAACTCTTCTTGAGGCTTTTCCTTAGAAATACGACATGGTATTTTTAAGGTTGTCAAGGAAGAGTTTTTATTTGATTGAAAGGAGAGAAAATGTTTAATTTCAGGAAGAAAAAAGTACTTGAATGTAATATTTTAGCGCCGGTAGATGGGAATTGTATTAGCATTGAGTCAGTGCCGGATAAGGTTTTTGCGAGCAAAATGTTAGGAGATGGGGTAGCGTTTGATTTTACTGGCGATACAATCTACGCACCTTGTGACGGAGTTATAATAATGGTTGCAGTAACAAAACATGCAGTAGGGCTTGTTGCTGAAAATGGAGTGGAGATACTAATTCATATTGGGTTAGATACTGTTACTTTGGCTGGTGATGGTTTTGATGTACTTGTTAAAGTTAATGAAAGAGTCAAAGTGGGAGATCCACTAGTAAAAATTGATAGAGATTTAATGGATGAGAAGAAAATAAATTTGATAACACCTTTAATTATTACAAATGGGAATGAAGTTGAATCAAAAATTAATGAGGACAGTAGAGTTGTGAAAAGAGGAGAAACAGTAATGATAAAAACAATTAAAAATGAAGGAAAATGATGAGATATGAGAGTTGTAAAAAATATCAACAACAATGTGGCGCTTTGTCTAGATAGCAAAGGTAACGAAGTTATTGCCTTTGGTAAGGGTATAGGATGGGCGAAGGCTCCATATGACATTGATATCAAGGTAATCGAAAAAACGTTTTATAACATGGATGCAGCGGTGATAGATATTTTCAATGAAATTGAACCAGAAATTATTGAGTTAGCATCAACGGTTGTAGACTATGCCAGAACAAAACTGGATATACCATTTAACAACTCAATTGTACTTACGCTAGCAGATCACATTAATTTTGCAATAAAAAGACTAAATTCCGGAATGAATATAAAGTATCCGCTATATTATGACATTAAGCAAATGTATGAGCAAGAGATGGATATTGGACAATATGCGCTTAAATTAATAGTGAAAAGTTTGAAGATTTATTTGCCGAAGGAAGAAGCAAGCAATATCGCTATTCACTTCATTAATGCAGAAAAGGCTTTAAAAAGCAGTGATCAAGTAATAGATGAGGAACAATACATAGAACATATAACAAAAGTTATAGAAGAGTTTCTAAACGTATCACTTAATAAAGATTCATTTAATTATTCAAGGTTTGCAACGCATATGCAATACTTATTTAAACGCAGAAATAATGGGAAAGAAATAACAAGCGAAAATGACAAATTATATAAGTCACTTGTGGAGACATTTCCAAGAACATACGAATGTGCATTGTGTGTGAATGATTATTTGAGTATAAAGCTTGAGTGGGATTTAAGCAATGAGGAATTATTATATTTGATGTTGCACATAAATAGGCTATGTGCACGTGAGGATTGTGACCGATAGGGCTTTACCTCAACAAGAAAATAGACTAGATGTCTGTTGCTTTGTTGAGGTTTTATTTTTGCAATAACAATGTATTTATACGTTGTATGCATATAGAGGAGGATGTCAATTATGGCAAAAAAAGAAAGGTTTGAGGATCTAACAAACAATTTGATAGATCTAATTGGAGGAAAAGAGAATATTAGCTTTTTTACTCATTGTGTTACGCGATTAAGATTTAATTTGAAAGATAAAGGGTTAGCAAAAATTGAAGAAATAGAAAAAATTTCTGGTGTTGTTGGCTGCCAATGGTCTGGAGAACAGCTGCAAGTTATTATAGGACAAGCAGTTGGTGATGCGTATGATTTAATCTGTAAGAAGACGGGTCTAGAAAAAGAAGAAGCAATTAAAGAAAACTTGGATGGCGAGAAGAAAAAGTTTAGCATTGGAGCAGTAGTAGATGGGTTTGCAGGATGTGTTACGCCGCTAATTCCTATGATGATTGGTGCAGGGTTAATTAAGGTTATTGTATTACTAGGAACACAACTAGGTTTGTTGTCAGTAGAAAGTTCAACATATCTAGTGTTGTCTCTTGTCGGAGATGCAGGATTTTACTTCTTTCCAGTTTATGTAGGAGCAACAGCTGCAAGAAAATTTGGAGCCAATATGGGATTAGGGATGCTTGTTGGAGCTATGCTTATTCACCCAAGTTTTATAGAGGCAGTTGCAGCAGGGACACCATTATCAATATTTGGATTACCTATATACGCTGCAACATATGCTAATGGCATATTTTCAACTATTTTAGCTGTCTTTGTTATGAGTTACATTGAAAAATTTGTAGCAAAACACAGCCCTGATGCGATTCGTTCAATAACAGTACCGTTGATAACCTTACTCATTATTGTTCCACTTACATTTTGTTTGTTAGGTCCAATCGGATCATTTTTAGGAATCTATTTAGCACAAGCAATTAATTGGTTATATAACACTGTTGGATTTTTTGGAGTTGCGGTTCTTTCGGCGCTTTATCCTTTGATTGTTATGACTGGAATGCATACAGCATTTTCACCATATTTACTTGCTTCATTTGCGACAATTGGTTATGATCCAATTATTTGTCCTGCAAACTTTATTTCTAACTTCAATCAAGGTGCAGCATGTATAGCGGTTGCACTGAAATCGAAAGATGTAAACCTAAAATCGGTAGCATCTTCTTCAGCTGTTACTGCACTTGTAGGGGGAGTAACAGAACCGGCAATGTTTGGTGTTAACTTAAAGCTAAAAACACCACTGTACGCATCTATGATTGGATCGTTTTGTGGAGCGGCTTTTATAGGTTTATTTAATGTATATATTTATTCATTTCCAGGAAGTGGTGGATTATTTGGATTACCAGCATTTATCGGACCAACAAGTAAAAATATTATCTACATGCTTATTGGAAGTTTAATTGGGATTGTTGTAACATTCATTATGACATTAATTCTTTATAAGCCCGCTAAAGCGGATGAAGCTAGATAAAAAAGGAGGAAAATAAAATGGGATTTAGAAAAGATTTTTTATGGGGAGGAGCAACAGCTGCTAACCAATGCGAAGGTGCATATGCAACCGATGGAAAAGGATTGAACACAGCAGATGTAATGACTGCAGGCGATGCAAAGACACCAAGAGAGGTGACAGAGGGCATTATAGATGGTAAAAATTATCCGAGCCACGTCGCAATAGATCATTATGGACACTTCAAAGAGGATATTAAATTATTCAGTGAAATGGGGTTTAAAGCTTATCGAATGAGCATAAGCTGGGGGCGGATATTTCCTGACGGAGATGAAGTGAATCCTAATGAAGCTGGGCTAAAACACTATGATGAGGTATTTGATGAATGTCGTAAATATGGGATAGAACCAATTGTTACAATTTCACACTATGAAACACCAATGGGGTTAGTCAGAAAATACGGATCTTGGAAAGATAGAAAAGTTGTCGATTTCTATGTTAGATACTGCAAAGCTATTTTTGAACGATACAAAGATAAAGTAGTTTACTGGCTTACTTTTAATGAAATTAATAGTATGTCATTAAGTACATGGATGTCTGGTGGAATTCCGGAATCTGAAAGTGAACAAGTGAAAGTGACAGCGGCTTACCATCAGTTTATAGCTAGTGGTATCGCTGTGAAAATGGGACATGAGATTAATCCGAATTTTAAGATTGGAATGATGTATGGAGGGTTGTTTGCATATGCAAATAGCTGCAACCCAAACGATGTAGTGAAGACGACAGAATTTATGCATGAAATGTTGTTATATCCAGATGTTCAATGTAGAGGATACTATCCGTCGTATGCACTTAAAAACTTTGAAAGAAAGGGGATAGTTTTACCAAAAGTTGATGGTGATGATGAAATTTTAAAAAATGGAACTGTTGACTTTTTATCATTTAGTTATTATTTCACGCTTGTTACTGGTGAAAAAACACCAGGATTTAAAATTGACTGTGGAAACGTTGTGACTGGATATACGAATCCATATGTGTCAGAAACAAAATGGGGATGGGCAGTTGATCCACAAGGATTGAGGTATGCATTAGGAATGTTTTATGAGCGATATCAGCTACCACTAATGATAGTTGAAAATG
>JBKECT010000025.1:0-112902 GCA_047974855.1 Anaerorhabdus sp. | reverse complement strand
CCCGGAGGTCGTTGGTTCAAATCCTTCTCCCGCAACCAAGTGGTCCTGTAGCTCAGTCGGTAGAGCAATGGACTGAAAATCCATGTGTCGCCGGTTCAATCCCGGCTGGGACCACCATTTGCAAATTGACAACTAATCTTAGAATAGTTGTTTTTTGTTTAAAAATTGAAGACATTAAGTGCTTTTAAAAAGGGTTAAAAAAATTTTATTTAGGTGAATGCTATGGATTAGGAATATGATATAATGAAAATTCATAAGGAGAAAAAATGGACAAAATAAAAAAATATAGTAAACATCCTGTGGTGATAGCGTTAGCCTTCTTATTGATTGCGGTTGTTACTTTTGTTATATTTTATAATGATAAGACAATCTATCATGGAGATGATTTAAAGTATCACTTGGGTAGAGCGGAACATTGGTATAATATGCTTCAATCAGGGAGTTTTTATAGCTATGGTAACTTTTCTACATCACCATATGTAGGAGTGATTGTGGATGTTTTTTATCCATTTATTACCTATATACCATTAGCATTTATTCGTTACTTTCTGGTTTCGCCTGTGCTTTCATGGTATGTTTACTGGACTATAATCTCGTGGATTACTTTATTAATTTGTTACTATGCAGGTTGTCAAATTTGGAAGAGAAAAGGTGTTGCAATTTTATTTTCTTTGTTTTACTTTTTTGCTGAATATCACCTGTTTAATTTATTTATTCGAGCAGCGGTTGGTGAAACTTTAGCGATGACTTTTATGCCGTTAGTTATATTAGGCATTTATAAACTCATCCAACAAGAGAAAGGGGCATGGATTCCACTTTCTCTAGGAATGACCTTTATAGCGTATAGTCATATCCTGTCGACAATGATTGTTATTCCATTTTTATTTATTTTATGTGCTTTGAATTACAGAAAAATTTTAAATAAGGAAGTACTCCTTCAATTGGTTAAAGCAGTAGGATTATTCTTTCTTTTAACGGCTGCAGTCATTTTCCCGATGGTTGAACAATTTGCTCATTTTGGTGTTTTGTCTGTGATTTATGAGCCAGAATTAGTGGAGTCTTCTTCTTCATTAGTGAAAGTGGTGATAGCTTCTTTTAGAAATACTATAATCCATTTTTCTTTAGGAACAATGGTGATGGTTGTTATGGCGATTAGCCCATTTTTTATTAGAAAGTGTTCACTGTTTATAAAACAGTTAATTGTAATGGTGTGGATATTGCTGCTGTTTATGACATTGATGGACTTTAGTTTGCTTCAGGATACAGTATTTGCACAAATTCAGTTTATATGGCGATTTAATATAATAATTTCGTTATTTGCGACGTTCATTTTTGCGGAAATAGTGGGTATTATTTTGGATCAATTCAAGTCTAGGAAGGTAATACTTCAAGCGATTGCCGGCGTAGGAATTTTGATAGTGGGAACAATATCGATTGTTAGAATGCACAATTATTTTATAGAAGATCCGTACTTACCTCCAGTGTACACCGATGAAAATTGGGATGATATGCTGGCGAATTTACAAATGATTGATTATTTTCCGAGCGATGCAAACTATCGGTTGATAGAGATATCAGCAATGAATGTACTGAATAGTCCAGGAATTCATAGTTCATCTTATAGAGCAGAAAATAATGAAATCATATTTACGGTAGAATCGGATAAAAGTGGATACGTGGATACTTTTGTGGTTTATTATCTTGGATTAGTAGTTCGCTCAGATGGTGAAGAAGTGGATTATCGTGTGGGGTATCGGGGCACAGTTCAGCTTTTTCCAACTAAAGAAAACCAAACCTTTACTATTTCACATGAGCTAACTACAATTCAACGAAGTGGCTGGATAATAACGGGGACGACTTGGCTTGGGATTATAATCTATGGGACACATGAAAAAATGAAAAAGTATAAGAGGTAAGTGATGAGAAAACGAGAAATGACAATACCAAAATATCAACAGATTGCAGCAGATATAGCAATGAAAATTGTAAATGACGAGTATCAAGAAGGAGATAAGCTATTTGCTAGGTCTTCATTGGCAACACGCTATGGAGTCTCAAGTGAAACCGCAAGAAGAGCAGTTTCCATTTTGCAAGACTTGGGTATTGTGGTGGTTACAAAGGGTAGTGGTGTTTTGATCGCTTCCTGTGAAAAAGCTAGCCTTTTTGTGCAGCTAAACAATGAAGCAAGAACTATATCAGATTTACATGATGAGTTGTTGCAAAGTGCTCAACGGCAAAATAATGAAATGAACCATTTTAACGAAAAGCTGGAACAGTTATTATCTCAAACAGAACGATTTCAAAGTTTGAATGTGTTTAATCCATACAAGATAAAGATAACTAAAGAAATGCAGTATTTGGGTAAAAGTATTGCGGAAATTCAATTTTGGCAACATACTTTTGCGACGGTCATTGCAATAAAAAAAGAAGATCAATTAATCCTGTCTCCAGGGCCATATATGATGCTAGAAGAAGAAATGGTTCTTTATTTCATTGGCAATGAAGAATGTGTTATAATGGTGCAATCATTTTTGAATCCTAAAAAATAAAAAGGGTATAATTGCCCTTTTTATTTGTTTTTATAGATAGAATCGAAGTGTAACATTGGCTCTTTTGTAGGTAGACCAGTTTCAAATGATTGGTTATTAATAAGCTGTAGTAATTGTTTAAGGGTACATTGATTATGTAAATAATAATCAAGCACCAGTAATAAATTACTCGCTGTTTTTAAAGCGTTATTGAACAGCTCTGGGAATGAAAAGTTACTAACCTGATTAGTACAAGGGTGATGCCAGTTTCTCTTACTTAAATTAAGGATGTCTAAATCATCAGCCTGTTCAGGAACAATCATTGATGAAAAAGCGTAGGGATTATGGAGAATGTTTTTTTCTATGGTATAAAATAATTTTGTTTTAACTTGATGAGGATCATACAGGAATTTTTGAATTCCTTCAAAGTGTTGAAGCGATTTTTCAATATCACTTTTTGAAAGGTCATATTGAAACACTTTGTGCAATGGTGAGAGGTAAAAATCATAGATGGCATGGGTGGTTTCTTGGTTAAATTTCAATAAGCGATGGCTTGGATACTTAGAAATAGAAACACCTTTTAATTCTTTAAGGATCAAATAGTCAAGATGTGATTCAAAACGACGATGATCATTGATACCTTGCTTGGTTGATGTGTCACCTGTTTGATTAAAAATATATGGATGAGCTTCTTTATCTAATGCCCAGTGACATAAAAAACCACATAAGTAACTCAGTTTCGCAGGGGTAGGGTTCATTTTTGTTTTGATAAACACTTCGGCGAAAAAATCTTGAATATAATCACTGTGAATTTGTGATCCAAGATGACTAATTACTTTCCCTTTTTTTTGATCCATCCAAGGCCAAGCATTATAGTAGAAAAACAAATCAGGACCACTACTCCCAATTGAAAATTCTTTTGGGTAGTGTTGAATGGTATTCTTTAGATTTGCAGGTGCTGCTTTTAGAGCTTCCTGTGCAAAAAGTTCATGGGTTATTATACTAGGCATAAAAATCTCCTTTTCAATGTTATATACATTATAGCAAAAAAAATTAAAAAAAGGCGATTTCACACAAATTTCAAAATGAAATTGTCATAAATATGATAAAATAGGGAAGATTGGGAGGATTTTATATGAAATTAACAAAGTCAGAAAAAAGTTGGATTTTGTATGATGTGGCAAATAGTGCCTTTATTTTGATTTTAACTGCAACAATTCCTGTTTTCTTTAGAGGACTTGTGGATAGTGCAGGAGTTGAGGCTGTTGCGAATTCGGGTATAGTCCAATTTTTGTTTTCAAAGAACGCCAACTTAGCGCTGGCTGGAAATATACAGGCATTTGAAGCATTAAAAACAAGTTTATTTGCTTTGGTAACAACGATTTCTGTGCTCGTTGTGGCTTTTTCAGCTCCTGTATTAGGGGCATTGGCAGATTATAAAGGAATGAAAAAAAATCTGTTTAGAGGATTTTTAATTGTTGGGGTATTGGCTTGTTTATTATTGGGCGTAATGAATCACTGGTTAGGATATTTGGGGCTTATTTTCATTGCAAGAATTGCTTATGCCAGCTGTAATGTATTTTATGACTCTATGCTTGTGGATGTTACAGAGGATGATCGAATGGATCATGTCTCTTCTTATGGCTACGCTTGGGGATATGTTGGGAGTTGTATTCCATTTGTAGTAGGACTATTTCTTATTTTAGCGAAACCATTTGGATTAACGACGGCTTTGGCGACACAAATTTCATTTATTATTACTGCACTTTGGTGGGCTTTATTTTCTTTACCGTTGTTAAAAAATGTGGAACAAACCCATTTCTTGGAAAACAGAGAAAATCAAATAGGAACAGCATTTAAAAGAATTGCAAAAACAGTTGGTAAAATTAAAAAGAATCCAGTGATGTTCTTTTATATTATAGGATATTTCTGTTATATTGATGGAGTCTACACAATTATTTCTATGGCAACAACATATGGTGCTGAAGTAGGGATTGATAGCACGGGTATGATTATTGCACTGCTGGTAACGCAACTGGTTGCATTTCCATTTGCGATTATTTCAGGGAAGTTAGCTAAAAAGTTTAAAACGTTGGATATCTTAAGAGGATATATTGTCCTTTATTGCTTGATTTGTATTTATGGATATGGATTAGATACAATGACTGAATTTTGGGTTTTGTGTGTAGCGGTAGCTATTGCTCAAGGTGGCATTCAAGCATTATCTCGTTCCTATTTTGGGAAATTAGTTCCTAAAACAGAGTCAAATGAATATTTTGGATTTTTTGATATTTTTGGCAAATTTGCAGATTTCTTAGGACCATTAATTATTACTTTCTGTGCTGCTGTATTTGGGCAAAGTAAATATGGTATATTGGCGCTGGCAATATTGTTTGTGATTGGATTTGTTTGTTTAACAAAAGTTAAAAAATATGAAAAATAAAACCCGGATGGGTTTTATTTTTTTAATGAATCGCGAATTTCGCGAAGCAATGCGATTTCATCACTAACGATTTCTTGTGTTTCTTTTTCTTGTTTTGTTTTATTGACGATTTTAACAAATAAAAATAAAACGAAAGCTGTTAATCCGAAGTTTATCACTGTTGAGATTAGGTTACCATAAGTGAAAACGACGTTCCCAATAGTTAATGATAAATAGCTTAAGTTTTGGTTAAATAGAATTCCTAAAATTGGAGAAATAATTGCATCAGTGAATGCTGTAACAACTTCTTTAAATGCTGCCCCCATAACCAATCCAATCGCAACTTCGATAACATTTCCTTTTAAAGCAAATTCTTTAAATTCTTTAATAAAATTGTTCATAAACTTTATAATCCTCCTCTTTCTTTAATATTCTAGACTAAATAAGTGCAAAAATCAAGCTAATAGGGAATAAATAGGTGATGCAAGACTCAAATAAAATAATTGCTTGATTATTGAAATAAGGGTAAGATTTGTGTTGTTTTATGGTAGAATAATAAGAGAAGTTGGAGATGAAAAAAATGGGTAAAAATGTTGCAGGAACCGAGAAATTCAAAAATGGTATACAATATTATGAACGGGGATTAATTACAGTAAAAGAAAATGAATATGAACGCTTAGCAATTCATACCCATTTTGTGCAGCGCGGGGAATCTTATATTGAAAACATTGAAAAATATGTACTGCCTTTGTTTGTTGATGGAGATATTTTATCTCTTAGCGAAAAAGTGATTTCAATGTGCCAAGATAATTGTGTAGAGAAAAAAGATGTGAAGCTTGGTTTTTGGGCGAAATTTTTAAGTCGTTTTGCGTACAGAACCTCTGCAGGAATTGGTATGGATGAGCCATATAAACTACAATTGACAATTGATTTGGTTGGATTACCTAAGGTGTTATTTGCTTCATTTTGCTCAGCGGTTGGGAAACTGTTTGGAAAGCGTGGCATCTTCTATAAAATTGTAGGTCATGGTGTAGCAGGAATTGATGGGTTTTATCCTAACTCTTCCTTTGATATCTACAAGGATATGGCAGTACTAAATCCTAAAAATGCAGATGCTGTTTGTGATGAAATATATGAAAAGCTTGGGATTATTAGTGTTATTGTGGATGCGAATGATATAGCACAAGAAATTTTAGGAAAACCAAAAAATCTACCAATAGAAGAAAGTGTCTTTTTAGAAATGATTAAGGATAACCCAGCTGGACAAGGAGCTGAGTTAACACCATTTATTTTGATTCGTGAAGGAGGTAAAAATGAATAAAACAGAAATTATTTTAAAAGAAAGTATTGCGAGTGCAATTGCAAATTTATATCAGCATAAAGATGACAGTGTTATTATGATTGAAATACCAAAAGATAATAAAATGGGGGACTATTCAAGCAACATAGCAATGAGATTAGCTAAGGAACTTCAAAAGTCACCAAAAGAGATTGCTGCAGAGATACAAAATGAGATTGAAAAGACAAGCTCAGTGATTGAAAAAGTAGAAATTGCAGGACCTGGATTTATCAATTTTTGGATGAAGAAAGAAATTTTGGCGCAAATTATCAATACCATTTTAGAGTTAGGTAGTTCCTATGGTGAAAACACAACAGGAAATCAAGAAAAAATTCTAGTTGAGTATGTAAGTGCTAATCCAACAGGAAATCTTCATTTAGGTCATGCACGTGGAGCTGCTTGGGGTGATAGTGTTTGTCGCTTATTGAGAAAAAGTGGTTATGATTGTTTGAGAGAGTATTATGTTAATGATGCTGGGATGCAAATAGAAAATTTAGGGCTATCATTATATAGCCGTTATGCTAAATTCTTTGGCGTAGAGATAGCCATGCCAGAGGATGGCTATTTTGGTGAAGATGTAATTCAAATTGCAACCGAACTAGCTCAAGAAGAGGGCGATAAATGGCTTCAACAAGAAACTGGGCGATTGGAATTTTTTAAAGAAAAGGGAAAAGAAAAAGAATTAGATAAAATTAAAAGAGATTTGCAACTTTACCGTTGTGAGTTTGATTCTTGGGTTTCGGAACAGTCCCTGTATGATGAAAACCGTGTTGAAAGGGCGATTGATTCCATGGTTGGTGCTGGTGTAACTTATGAGGCAGAAGGTGCACTATGGTTTAAATCGACAAACTGGAGTGATGATAAAGACAGAGTGTTAAGAAAAAGTGATGGAAGTTTAACTTATTTAACACCAGATATTGCTAATCACTTGTATAAGTTTGAACGTGGGTATCATAAACTTGTAGACTTGTGGGGAGCAGATCATCATGGATATATCCCAAGAATGAAAGCAGCAATGCAAGCGATGGGACATGATGCAAATAGCTTAGAGGTTGATATTATTCAAATGGTTCGTTTAGTTGAAAATGGAGAAGAAGTTAAAATGAGCAAGAGAACGGGTAATGCAATAACTATCCGTGAACTATGCGAAGATATTGGAGTCGATGCGGCACGTTATTTCTTTGTGGCAAGAGCAGTGGATACACATTTGGATTTCGATTTAGGATTAGCACGTAAACGAACTAATGAAAACCCTGTTTATTATGTTCAGTATGCACATGCACGGATTTGCTCCATATTGAAACAAGCACCAGAATTTAAGGCACAAGCAGATTACACATTATTAAATCATGAAAAAGAAGTTGATTTATTAAAACATTTAGGTGAGTTTACAGCAGTTGTTTCAGAAGCAGCTAGAACACGGATGCCTAATAAAATATGTGTGTATACTCAAAAATTAGCAGGATTCTTTCATAGTTTTTATGGAGCATTAAAAGTTATTGACCAAGAGAACTTAGAACAAAGTAATCAAAGGCTAGCCCTTTTACTAGCGACGAAACAAACGTTAGCAAATGCATTGGATTTGCTAGGAATTGAAGCTCCGGAAAAAATGTAATAAAATTAAAGTGCATAAGCACTTTTTCTTTAATTATGATAGAATATAAAAAGGAGAATAAGGTGATGAAGGGATTAACAAAGCAAGAGGTAAGGAAAAAGATAGCTGATGGTGAAGTCAATACAAAAATAAAAAAAAACTATAAGAGCTATCGCGAAATTATACAATCTAATATTTTGACTTATTTTAATGCAATTAATTTAGTGTTGTTTCTGCTTGTGATATCAGCAGGATCCTATCGCAACGCTTTGTTTTTTTTAGTGGTGATTAGCAATAGTGCAGTTGGAATTTTTCAAGAAGTAAGAGCAAAGAGAATGTTAGATCGTCTTGAAATAATGGTAGAAAATAAAGTGATGGTTATCCGTGATAATAATGAAGAAACAATCTCTATTTATGATTTAGTTCGCCATGATTTATATTTGTGTAAATCTGGTATGCAGGTTCCTGCGGATTCAGTTGTTATATCAGGAGAGATAGAAACCGATGAATCGTTATTGACAGGAGAAATGAAACCACAAAGAAAAGTACAAGAAAATATGATTTATGGTGGTAGTTTTGTGGTGTCAGGTGAGGCATTTTGCCAGATAGAGCATGTTGGTGATGAAAATAAAAGCCAACAAATTTTATCAATCGCTAAAGGAGTTAAAAGACAAGAAATAGTTTTGAAAAAAGCATTGAATAAAATGATAAAGATTATAGGTGTTTTCTTGATGCCAATTGGATTACTTTTATTTTATAATCAAAGAATAGTTTTACAACTGGGCTATACTTCATCAATAGTACAAACAACATCAGCGATTATCGGGATGATTCCATCGGGCTTAATTTTTTTAACGAGTGTCTCTTTAGCGATTGGAGTTTTTCGATTAGGTAAACGTCAAATCTTGGTTCAAGAATTGCATGCAGTTGAAACATTAGCAAGGACAACAACGGTTTGTTTGGACAAAACAGGAACACTAACGCATGGAAAACATCACATTCAAGCTGTTGAGTCTAATGAAGATAGATTGGATGAAATCATGGGAAATTATTGTGCGGTATTTCCTTATGGGAATGCTACATCACAAGCTCTAGTAGAGCATTTCGGCATACAGGTAACCTATCAAATAAAAGAAAAATTAGCCTTTTCTTCTTCAAGGAAGTACAGTGCTATTTCTTTTGACAATGAAGGAACTTATTATTTAGGAGCAAAACAGGTGCTTTTTCCAAGTGATAGAACGCTTGATAATAACGGAGGCTTGCGCACATTGGTTTTGGCGAAATCTATGGATACTCAAATAAATGAAGAGCTACCTCAAGATTTGGAGTTAGTAGCAACTTTCTTTATTCGTGATCAAATTAGAAATGAAGCACCAGAAATTATTTCATATTTTAAAAAACAACATGTGCGCTGCTTTGTGTTTTCTGGCGATGATCCTCAAACGGTTTCCCAAATTGCTAAAGAAGTTGGAATTGATAAGGCTGACCAGTGGATTGATGCAACTAAAGTATCCATGACAGAGTTAAAGAGTGCATTACTGACCCATGCTGTTTTTGGGAGGTTAGTGCCTGAACAAAAGATGGAGTTAATACAAACGCTACAATCTAGTGGAGAAGTTGTAACGATGGTGGGGGACGGAGTTAACGACATTCCAGCGCTAAAAGCAGCAGACTTATCAGTTGCACTTGGTAATGGTAGTGATGCAACAAAGAATATGTCTAATTTAGTTCTATTAAATAGTGATTTCAGTAACTTTCCAAAAATTGTAGATGAGGGAAGAAGAGTTATGAATAATTTAGGAACAGCTTCCTCCATGTTTTTAATTAAAAGTTTGTTTTCTATGATTTTAGCAGTTCTAGTGTTGTTGTTTGATGCTAGTTATCCGTTTTTGCCAATTCAATTAACCGTTATAGGGATATTTTCAGTAGGAATTCCTACATTTCTTTTACAATTTGAGCCTAGCGAAAAACCAATCCATGAAAAGTTTTTTGAGCAGTCAATTATAAAGGCTCTACCTAGTGCTATTTTAATTGCACTAGGTGCACTGTCAATTTTTCTGATTGGGCAACATGTGGAATATTCGCAAAAACTTATTTTTACAATGGTTTCTATTTTTTCAGCATCTGTTTACACATTGTCACTTTATGTAATTTATACACCTTTAACTAAAATAAGGTTAGCAGTGATTGTCGCAATGCAGCTTTCTTTGGGTCTGGTGTTCAGTATATTTTCGCCATTTTTAGAGTTTGTAGCAGTACCATTAGTGCCTTCATTTGTATTGGCTGGTTTGGTGTTGGGTGGATTTGTGACGCTATTCATTTTACACAAATTTTACAACGACAAAACAAGAAGTTGATAATTGAATGCTAAACTGAGACCATCTTAAAATAAGATGGAGGAAGAAAAAATGAAAAAAATTATTACTGTATTAATGACGTTTTTAATGGTTGCCTGCAGTAGTGGAACAACAACTCCGAGTGAAGTATCAGACACAACGGGGAGTATTCATGTATATACCCGTGATGCAAGTAGTGGGACTAGAGAAGCTTTTGAAAAAGCTATTTCTTTGGAAGAGTTAACTCAAACAGCAATCGAGGTAACATCTAATGGGGATATGGCTACTAAAGTTGGAGCAGATGAAATGGGTATTGGTTATGTTTCTTTATCTACCGATTTTGTGGCTAATGGGATTGTGGCACTTTCATTTGAAGGAATATTTCCATCCATAGAAACAGTATTAAATGGGACATATGGAATGCAAAGACCTTTTAGTTATGTTACAAGAACGGCCGGGGATTTTGAATCAACTGAAAAAGAGGCATTGGTAGCTGCATTTCTTGATTTTCTATGCAACTCAATAGAGGGACAACTGGTTGTAAGTGCAGCAGGAGGAATTGTAGATGAAACAACTGGAGTTGCGTGGGCAATACTAGCTGAAAATCATCCAATTGTAAACCAAGACAACTCATCTATCACCATAACAACAGCTGGATCAACCTCAGTTTCTAAGTCTGTTCAAGCAGCATTAGAAATGTTTCAACCAATGGCTGGAAATTTTCAGTTTGTGATGAATCAAACTGGGTCAAGCGATGGATATAAAAGAGTGCTGGGTGAAGAAAAAGATGGAGCTAATGCGGCGGATATCGGGTTTGCATCTCGTGAATTTAAATCAGAAGAAGATGTCATGACAGCACTTAGCTCAGGAGTATATTGTATTGATGCAGTTGTAGCGGTTGTTAATGAAAAAAGCCCGGTGACTAATTTATCCCAAGATCAGCTAATGAGAATTTTTTCAGGAGAGATTACGACGCTTGAAGCATTACAATAGTGAAAAGATATGAGAAACTTAAATCAGAAAAGAAAAGATAAACTTTTTAAAGGCTCAGTCTTTGGAATGTCAATTCTTTCAAGTAGTTTCATTATATTACTTATTCTCTTTATTTTTATAAAGGGAATTTCTCCATTTTTGAATGGGTATGAGTACGGTCAAATTAATTTTCTAGATTTTCTTTTTGGGATGACCTATCGACAAGACCAAGGGATTTATGGAGTAGGGTTTATTATTATCAACACCATGATCAGTGCGGGTCTGGCGCTACTTTTATCATTTCCAATTTCAGTATTGACCTCATTATTTATTGTCAAGATTGCACCGAATAGCATTAAAAGTGTTATGAGAACAGTAGTTGAGTTATTAGCGAGTATTCCCAGTATTGTTTATGGTGTATTTGCAAGTGGAGTCATTGCCTCATTGGTTCAAGATTTAGGTGCTTTTATGGGGGTCTCAACGGCAGGAGGGTCTAGCTTACTAGCAGTTATTTTATTGTTGGCAATCATGATTTTTCCAACCATAACCTCCTTATCAATGAGTTCAATCGAAGCAGTAGATAAAAATTTAGAATTAGCCTCACTGGCATTAGGAGCAACACAAACACAGACTAATTTTAAAGTGGTTTTAACCTCTGCGAAGTCAGGAATATTTGCAGGAGCAATTTTGGGGGTTGGAAGAGCGTTTGGTGAAGCAACCGCAGTGGCAATGGTAGCGGGAAATAAAATGTTTGGACCAACCAGCAGCTTCTTTGACATTACAAGAACATTAACCACCACTATGTTAGCTGGACTAAAAGAAACAACAGGATTAGACTATGACATTCGTTTCTCTATTGGTTTAGTTTTAATGGCTGTTATCTTCATAAGCAATGGAACACTAAATGCGATAAAGAGAAAGGTGGGCAATTAGATGAGAAAGTCAGATTATTTTTTAAATGCGATGACCTATCTTGCCAGTTTTATTAGTGTTTTTGTTTTAGTATCGCTGTTATGGTTTTTATTTTCGAAAGGTGCCTCTTCACTAAGTTTGGACTTGCTTAAAAATCCTTATTGGAGTCAAAATTATTTAGGTTCAGTTTCAGAAAAACAAGAGACTTATCCATTAACACAAGAAGTCGATGGTTTTTATTCAGAGGAGTGGGGGGTTGCATTTCAAGATGTGATTACCACGCAAAAAAAACAAGTCATTGAAGTTGTTTATATTCATCCAAATTCTCCACTGCAGTCAATGGTAAGTTTAAGCGCTAATAATCAAGGCGAAGAATTAATTTTTGAAGTTGGTGATCAAGTTGAAAAAATTGACTACATGGATGTATCAGGACAAACAAAGATGACAGGATCAATTCTGTCACAAAGTGCAGAAGAAGTTGTGATGTCGCTGCAACAAGCAACCACAATTGAAAGTATCTATTTTAAAACAGAGGGTGGTGGAATTTTTGGTAGTTTAATTACGACACTGTATTTGATCGCCATATCGCTTGTAATAGCACTACCTCTAGGTGTTGGAAGTGCGATTTATCTTCATGAGTACGCTAAGCAAAATAAGCTAAATCGGTGGCTTCGCTATGGTATTGAGACACTAACTGGAGTGCCTAGCATTGTTTATGGACTAATGGGAGTAAGTGTCTTGTTTCCAGTGACTCAAATTGTTGGTGCAACCACTGTAAGTATCTTACTTGGAGGGCTAACCATGTCCATTATTTTACTTCCGGTTATTATGAAGTCAACTGAAGAGGCTTTAATTGTTGTACCTCAAAGTTTAAGGGATGGCAGTTATTCGTTGGGAGCCACTCAATTTCAAACGATATTCAAAGTGGTGTTACCCTGTGCTCTGAATGGAATATTAACGGGAGTGCTTCTTTCAGTAGGGAGGGTTATCGGTGAATCTGCAGCACTTGTATATACTATGGGAACCTTTATCAATGATTCCCCAACACTGATTAGCCAGGGGACTTCACTATCCTTAATGATTTGGTCTTTTATGTCACAAGAACAACCGAGTTTTGAATTAGCCTGTGCGATATCTATTATCATTTTGATGATTGTATTTTTAATCAACATTGTTGTGAAATTAATTGGTAAGAAATTCGCAAAGAAATTTGTATAGAAAGGGAAAGCTATGGAGAAAAGTTTTACAATAAAAGGGTTAGATTTATACTATGGAAAAAAGCAAGCATTAAAGGGAGTAAATTTGGAAATTTACAAACAAAAAGTTACCGCTTTTATAGGACCATCTGGATGTGGTAAATCGACTATGCTTCGATGTTTAAACAGAATGAATGATTTTATTGAGGATTGCAAAATCGAAGGTGAAATTTATTGTGGAGAAAAAAACATTCAAGAACACTCACAAGATGTTGTAGATTTAAGAACTAAAGTGGGAATGGTGTTTCAGAAACCTAATCCATTCCCGATGAGTATTTTTGATAATGTGGCGTATGGACCACGTTGTCAAGGTTTGAAAAATAAGGTGAAGTTACAACAAATTGTGGAAAAATCGCTAAAACAAGCAGCATTATATGATGAAGTGAAGGATCGTTTAAATGATTCTGCACTGGGGTTATCTGGAGGACAACAACAAAGATTATGCATAGCACGGTGTATTGCAATGGAGCCTGAAGTTATTTTAATGGATGAGCCAACATCTGCTTTAGATCCTATTGCCACTGCAAAAATTGAAGAGTTAATCGAAGAGCTAAAACAAAAATACACGATTATCATTGTTACCCATAGCATGCAACAGGCGTCTAGGATTAGTGATTACACGGCTTTCTTCTTGTTGGGAGAAGTCGTTGAATTTGACAAGACAAAAAAAATATTTAGCATTCCAAAGGACAAAAGAACAGAGGACTATATAACGGGGAGGTTTGGATAATGGTGAAGTTAGATGAACAATGTTTGCAAATAAAAGATTGCGTTTTATCTATGGCTAATGCGGTTTCAAAAATGTATGCACTATCTTTAGAAGCACTAGAATTTGAGGACAAAGAAAAAGCTTTAAAAGTAATTAAAATGGATGATGTTGTTAATCGCTATGAAGAGGAAATAAACGATCTTGCAATTGATGCATTGGCATTGCTATCTCCTGTAGCAAGTGACTTAAGAAAAGTTTTAGCGGCAATAAAGATTGCTTCTGATTTGGAAAGAATTGGAGACTATGCGAAAGGAATTGCATTTTTTATGATAAAAAATGGCGGATTGGATGAAGAAATTATGTTACTTGCCAAGCAATTAGGAGATGTGTTTTTGACAATGCTAGACCATGCAATGGATAGTTATGCTCAATCAGACGCTCATTGGGCGATGAGTATTCCGGAGGAAGATTTAGAGATAGATCGACTTTTTGATGAAATTTTAAATGTGTTAAAAAATAGAGCGAAGATTCAAGAAAGATTTGATATCTTTATTCCGATTATCGGAATGCTACGTAACTTAAAACGAGCAGGTGAACATACTAAAAATATTTGTGAACATACTATTTTTGAAATAAAAGGACAGCATGTTGAATTTAATTAAAAAGGAGTTAGAGCTCCTTTTTAATTTCATTTTTCTGAAGTTTTGGTATTTTAATTGTGATGGTTGTACCTTGTCCAAATTCACTTTCTAAAGAAATATCACCATGATGAAACTCGACACCATGTTTTACAATTGCAAGACCTAGTCCAGTCCCTTCAATCAAACTATTTCTTGATTTGTCAGAGCGATAGAATCGCTCAAATATCCTTCCTTGGTCTTCGCTAGGAATTCCAATTCCATTATCTTGAACAGAAATTACAATAGCGTGTTCTTGATCTTGGCAATGGATCAAAACTTTTCCTCCAACTTGATTATATTTAATGGCATTTTGAATTAAATTAGAAATGATTTCAGTCATGATGAGTGGGTATCCTTGTCCTGTTGCTTCTGTATCTCCAATTATTTGGATTGATATTTGATTTTTTTTGGACATGGTTGAAAGTGATAAACAACTTTGTTGAATAAGAGAAAAGTAATGAATGTTTTCCAGGGATAATTCGATTTTGCCTTCATCTAAACGAGATAATCTAAGAATATCCTGAATTAGAGCGAGTAAGCGGTGGGACTCTTGTAGTATTTTATTAGAAAATTCCTGTGTGTTGTCTCCTTGTAAGTTATTTGCCATAATTTCGGCATAGCCTTGGATACTAGTCAGTGGCGTTTTCAACTCGTGTGAGACATTTGAAGTAAACTCTTGACGAAGCTGATTATGTTCTTCCATTTTCTCAAGTAGAGGAACTAGCTCAGGGTAAGTCTTATTATTTAATGGATTGTTTAAATCTAAGCGATGGATAGGAGCCAGAATTAATTTTGATAAAAGGTTTGCTAACAAAAGACTACAACAAATGATAAAAATAAAAATCAGAAGCATTGTGCTGAGCGATGTTGAAAATTGTGCCAGTAAAGAAGCAGAAGTAAAAGAAATCCGAAGCACATTACCATCAACAAGTAGAGAAGAATAGTAATAAGTGACTTGTTGTAAGGTTTCGGAATAACGGTGACTTTCACCACTCCCACTTTCAATTGCATCAATAAACTCAGGGCGATCTTGATGATTATTTAAGTTCCCACTGTAAACAGAATCAAAAAGTACATTCCCAGAAGAGTTGATGAAAGTTAATCGCAAATTTGAACTCCAAGTTATGTTTTCAAATAAATTAGGGTCATTGGTGTACTGTTGAGACAGTGTAGTTAGAGTGTTTAATGCTGCTTTTCTAGTCATTGAAATTTGATTAGTGTAAACAAGCCATGAAATAGTTCCATACGAAATTAGTGCAATAATAATGGATGGAATAGCGATGCTTAAAAAAACACTTCTCTTCATGAATGGCTAGTTAGCTTATAGCCAACTCCTCGAACAGTTTCTATCCATTGTCCAGCATGTTTAAGTTTGAATCGTAAAGTTCGAATATGAGCATCAACAGTACGAGTTTCACCATAATAGTCATACCCCCAAACATCTTCAATAAGTTGTTCACGAGTTAAAACAATGGATTCATTTTCCATTAACTTCAATAAAAGATTAAACTCTTTAAGGGTCAGTTGAATTTCTTCTTGATCTACAAGGACTAAATGCTGCGATGGATCAACGCTGATATTTTTATAGTGTAGCTTAGATTTTGATAAATTTGATTGTGTGCGTCGAAGGAGTGCTTTTATTCTTGCAACAAGCTCCATGATTCCAAAGGGTTTTGTGACATAATCGTCAGCACCGAGTTCTAAACCTTGAACTTTATCATACTCACTTGATTTTGCTGTCAAAAGAATAACAGGGATAGTTTGGGTGGAGAAGGTTGATTTTAATTGTGCAAGAATTTCGACACCACTTTGTCCCGGCAGCATGACATCAAGAAGAATAAGTTCAGGCTTGACTTGTGCAAGTGCAGGAAAAAAGTCTGTAGCACTTGAAAAACCTTTTGCTGGATAGCCTGTAGAGTTTAGAGTATAAACGATTAATTCTTGAATGTTTAAATCATCTTCAACGCAGTAAATCATAAGATCACCTCATTTAATATAAGTCTAACTTCTTTATGAATTAACTTCAAGATAAAAACGGAACTTTACAAACAATTTACAAAGAAATAAGGAGCAAGGTATAATAAAAATAAATAAATTGAAAAAAAGTGAATGAAATCAGCTGTGAACTCCGTATTAATAATGAAAATAGGAGGAAGCAAAATGAAAAAAATAGGTTTTGTTATGGTAGCACTGCTGACATCACTACTGGTATTAAATCCAACGGTTAACACACAAGCTCGAAATGATGGTAAAGAGGAAAGTGGACAGTGGATAAAAGGACAAGGATATTACTATGCCACTAATGAAGTAAGCAATCCTAATGGATATCTTAATTGTTTTGAAGGAGATACTTTGGAAAATAGAAATCATCGACATCACGATAATCGCTACAATGAAACAAAAGAATATGATGCGATGGGAGATCAAGTTGGGCGATATGGTGAAAATCATAACTACAACCGTGATGATCGACATTCGAGTTTCAAAGGGAGTGAGTGCCACTAAATAGAAAGTGAGGGTTTCATGCGACATGAATCAGAAGTAAAGTTAGCGATTGACAAATATGCGGATATGATTCGTAAGATTTGTTTTGTCCAATGCAAAAATGAAGCGGATGTTGATGATGTATTTCAAAATGTGTTTATCAAGTATTATCAGCATGACGATACGTTTGCAAGTGAGGAGCATGAAAAAGCTTGGATTATCAGAGTGACCATCAATGCCTGTCATGACTTATTTAGAGGTATGTTTCAACAAAAGGTTGATTTGGCAGAAGATATGCACAAATTTTCCATTGATGTTTCAACGGATAGTGGTCAATTGATTTCTTATGTTAGACAATTAAAAACTAATTGGCGAAATGCGATATACCTTCACTATTATGAGGGATACAGTGTAAAAGAGGTGGCACAATTGTTGAGAGTTAATGAAGGGACAATAGCAACTTGGATCCACCGAGGCAAGAAGAAGTTGAAAACAATGATAGGAGGCGATTTCTTTGATTAAAAATTGGCAAGAAATAGAGAAAGTAAAAGTATCTGAGCAAGAAAAAACTAAGATTTTAAATAGTGTACTAGAACAAAGAAATAAGAAAAAACCAATCGCTAACCGACTAATTCCTTTAGTTACATCGTTTGCTTTGATCGCGGTCGGATGGTTTGCAATCCGAATTAATTTGGTGTCTACCTCAGCTGTTATCGGCTCAGTCGCACTAGATACATCATCTATGATTGTGGTTGAAGTTAATAGCGCGGGGATGGTAAGTGAAATAAAATCATCATCAACTCTTGATCAAGAAGTTTTAGATGAACTTCAGTTAACTGGAAAAAATTTAGAAGATGCGATTATTTTAGTCATTGAAATAACGGCTAATCCTCAACAGAATTTAAATATTTATGTTTACTCTGAAAACCAAACTGATATGGATATGATCGAAAATGTGGTAGAGCAAGCTGTTTCACAAACAAACCATGGATTGGATCATTGCAGAACAGAGCAACTAAATTCTAGTGAATGGGAAAATCTGCTTGAAAGTCACAACGGTGATGGGGAACACCATAGAAGAAAAAGTCACTGAGTAGTGGATTTTAACTTATAGTAAAATTAATAGAAAATATGTTATAAACTGCATAAATTTTTTTTTAAATGAAAGTCCAATAAAATAGGGGTTTTCAGCTCCTGAAAAAATTAAGAAAAAGTATATTTTAGTGCAAAAAGTGCAATAAGAGTGCAATTTATTCAGAAAAAACTTAATAACTCATTCAAAAAAACAACAAGATTCTTAAGAGTTTTGTTGTTTTTTTTGAATGAGATTTATATACTTTACATTTCAAATTGTGCTTAAAAAGTGAAAATCAAATTTGCATACATAATAGAAAAGCAAACCTTTATAACCTCTTCAATAAAAATGCTATATCTTAGCTTGGGGTCTTAGGGTGCTCCCTAACAAGTAAAAATTGAAATGAAAAGCGGAACTGCTTCATCAATTTTTTCGTAAGTGGCTAGCCACTTACTGTGCTTGCTACATAAAAAATTATTTGTGAGCACGAAGCATGAATACACTGTACCTGTAAATTTACATGCAACGATTTAATATATACTGTGGGATAAATTAGATTTACTTATACATCAGCCAATGAGCATATGTAGTATGCAGAAATCTAAAGAGAGAGGAGAAATTTTATAAGCCAAGAGAAGAACATAAATTATAAGCGAAGACACCCAAATGACCAAAAAAGATGCTGGTATGACAAGTTCGGTCACTTTCTTGTAAGCTAATTACATTTGTTTTGTTTGCTTTTTATTGGAATGTTAACAAAAGTATGATAAAGTCGTATTGAAAGATGAAGGTTAGAAAACAGGTGATTTGAGTGAGTAGTTATGAAATATTACAGTTGAAAAACATGGTCACTATGAAAAGTGATGAAATAGAAAGATTAAGTAGAGCAAAACATCAATTAAGCAGCTTGTTGTCTGAACTTAGATGTGCCATTAAGGATGTTGACAAATACTGTTGGCAAGGTCCAAGCAGAAGAAAACTAGAACTTATTGAAAGAGAAATTGGAGAAAGTTATCAAAATAAAATTCATAGTATTGAAACTAAGATTGAATCCATGAGTGCTGAAATCAGAAAAATAGAATGTTAAATAGATGTAATTCATCGTGATATTCGTAGGCTTTTTTTAGAGGAAAGTAGGTAATTTTATGAACACAATAAAACTATTAAGAGAAGAAGTGCAAAATTCTAATATCAATTTAAAAAATAAAGTCACTAACTTAGAACTCGTTGAAAGTCCCAGTATTTTCTGTGAAACTAATTGCAGTTATGTAGGTCTAATAGAGGAAGCCTATATAAATATGACAAAAATTATCACTGAAATTAAGAACATTGGCAATGATAATTATGAGGCGAGTGAAAAGGCTGCATTAAATATTGAGGAATTAGACCATGAGTTAGGCGGTAAAATGAAATGCGAATTTTGATTAGTGAGTTTATTGAAGCTTATGATACATACAGTGAAAATTTAAGAGAAACAACATTTAAGTTTGATGATGTGATGACTGAGATTGGTGATTATGTTGCAGAAACTATGGACAGTTTTCAAGGTAAAACAGCAGATACGCTTAGAGAGACAATACAAACAAGATTTGAAGGTATATATAGTAAATACATCAATATTGATGACTTAATGGTAAAGGCTATATCAGATATAGCAATGACAGGCGATGATTTATTTGGTAGTGATGGTGTTATTGATATTGATTGTGTAGAAGAAGTCAAGGTAGCAAAGCAAAAAGAAATCAGTGAGTGCATAGACATCTTCGAAGAGGAAAATCGTATTTTAAGCAGTGTAGATGATTTAATTGATTTAGGGAGAATAGGAACAAGAGACTTAGAAGATTTAGGATACCAACATAGAAATTATTGTGATCAAATCATCAGAGATGCATTTGAGTTTGATGAGTATATTAAGGAAAGGATGCTGTATGTTCATGAAGCAATCCATGACATGGGGACTGAGTTTGGAATAAGCATTAGTTCATCAATCACAGGTGCTGCAAACTCCTTAAAACAATTAAAAGACAACTTTTTAGATGAAGAAGATACTAGAGTTGCAATCATGGAAAAGGCGCAAGAAGATTTCGATGATGGAAAAATAACAAAAGAAGACTTGCAAAAGATTCGGGAAGCGGCTGTAAGCAATTTAGGAGCAATTATAAGAACTGCTGTACTACAGTATGGGGTGGATGACCTAGTAAGTTCGGGATTTGCAGGTGCGGTTAATTGGCTAAGATATAATACAACTCACTTTATGAATATGGGTCTTATTGTGGTACCTGTTAGCGGAGGGAATGTAATAAAATCAGTTCCTCCATCTGCTTTTTCCTCAGGGATAAGAAATTTTGCGAGATATGGTTTACCTGTTGTAGGAGCGGCAGTAGATTTCGAAATACAAGTTTATCAAGGTAAAGATGTAGACGATGCGGCTGTAAAGGCTGTAGTGCATACAGGAGTTGCAATAGGAGCAGCTAAAGTTGGCGCAATGATAGGGACAGCTTTTGCTCCTGGGATAGGTACAGCAGCGGGAGCAGTTATTGGTGGAATACTTGACTTCGTTGCAGGAGTTGCAATAAATATGGGAGTTGACGCCATATATGATGATGTCAAAGATTTTGTTATAGAAGGTGGAAAAAAACTAGGTGATGGAATTAAAAACGGTATAGATAAAGTTGGCGATGAAATTAAAAAGGGGGCGCAGCTGTAGGGAATGCAGTAAAAGGGTTCTTTTCAGGAGTTTCAGGAGCTTTTCAATAGTTGGGAGGGATTACTTATCGAATTTAAAAAAAATATATAGGTATAAGCACTAATAAATTGGGGGAAACGACAGTTTATGACTTAGAAAAGAAAAAATTTTATATTTATAATGAAAAGAGCTACACAAAAGGAGAATTAAAAGAAATAGCTAACAAAAAAAGCAAAAAACTTTTGATGCTTTCACCTTTTATATATCCTTTATTTGTATTATTTATAGTTATCATGACAAAGCAAAATATAACGGACAGTTTATTGTTTTATCCAACAATAGCGAGTATGCTATTGATAACTGTTTTATCTTATTTACACACAAGCGCCACTGTTAATGATAATGTTTATAAGTATAAGAATGTCATGAAATATGTTGATGAAGATGAATTTAGAAAAAAAATTTTAAAGATGCAATAATGACAACAATGAGCGGTATCATTTTTTTAATTCTTATAAGCTTAACATTTTTATTGTTGCTCTATTCTCTGTTTCAACTAGAAGATTTTAAATTTAAGCTTATACTAGTTATGCTTATTTTCGTCAACTGTTTTCTCTTAGGCTTTGCTAGTTCAGCTTTGAGTATTGTAATAAAATTAAAGTTGTATGAAAAATTAAAAAAGAAAAAGGGAGAAGTTGTATAAGATTGTTATCATGAAAAAAAGTTGATGAAGATGAATTTAGAAAGAAATATTTTGTGGTTGGAAATTCAGTTAAAGTTTTTCTTCATTTGTTTCTAATGCTTTTAATTGGAGGGGGTACTAAATGAACTTAAGAAAAAGAAAAATAATCATAAGCTCTAATCATCAAGGGATAGCGTGTGCATATGATATAGAAAAGAAACAATTTTATACATATAAAAGACCTGGGTTATCTCCTGAAGAAATGAAAAAGAAAAAACTATCTTCAAAGCAAATTTTTTTGTCTGTGATTTCTTATCCATTATTTATGATTTTCGTGTTATTAATTGAAATACTGGGATTGAATGTGGTTGAATTGTTACAGAATATGGCGATTATAACTTCAACTGCGTCTCTTATAGTTGGTTACTTTCTAGGCAATTTTCTCTTAAACAGAGAGGAAGAAAAATATATAAAGGTTATTTCGTATGATGAAATTGATGACTTATATATAAAAGACGCAATTACGCATTTAATAAGACTTATGATTATTAGCGTTTGTTTTTTGTTACTGTCAGTGCTTATTTTAGTTTTTTTAGAATATATGACAAGTATAGAGTGGGTGTTAATCATCTATGTGCTTCTGATTACTTCTTGTATCGTATCAGGAATGAATGCATCACATTTGAACGTTGTAGGAAAATTAAAATTATATAAAAAATTAAAAAAAGAAAGAGGAGAACATTTATGAAATTACTATCAATAGGAACAGTTGTTATGTTACAAGGTGGGGAAAGAAAGGTAATGATAACATCAAGAACGCCTTTATCAAATGAAAATGGTGTTATAGGATATTATGATTATGGTGCTTGTTTATATCCAGATGGACAAATAAGTCAAGAAACATATTTTTTTAATAATGAAGATATAGTAGAAGTAATTTTTGAAGGTTATGTTGATGATATGGAATTAGACTACCGTAAAAAATACGAAGGACAAATTGAGAATATCAATTATCCTAAATTTACAATTAAGTAATCGAATTAAAACCATGGGCAATGTTCAGCTCATGGTTTTAGTATTGCATAAATAAAAACTGTCTTTTAGTCAAATTGAAACCACTTATAACCTGTTCCTCTGACAGTTTCATTATTAGAGTCAACTATAATAACTGCAAATTCATCTTTCAAAATATGATCATTGAAACTTGTGATTTCTTTCAAATAATTCTTAATTTTATAAATAAATAACTGCTGATTAAATTTATTAAGAACATTATCAACTCCCATTTCATAAAAGGCTAGTTTTTCTTCTTCATTGTAAGTTTCTCTAAAGTTGCCTCAATGCAGTTCGCATAATTAATAGAGTCGCAAGAACTAATTACATTATCCATCTTCTCATTCCTAGCATTGATGATTAATACATCTATTGACTCCATGATACTCCCCCTTTCTTTTCATGCTTCTAAGTTTTGTCAGTCTCATATCGCTCTTCCTTTTTATAGACATTCTTGTTTTTATAAACATTTATAATCTCATTATAGAAAAAAGTTAATCCATACAATTTCAATGTTAAAAATGTAGTATTATTTAAAAATATAGAGACAAAGTAAATAATATATGATAGAATATGAATAAGCTTAATGCTTGCTATATTTTTATAGCAAGCACAGTAAGTGTACGGACACTTACGAAAAATTGATGAAGCAGACCTTTTTGGGTTCTGCTTTTTTGTTTCAATTTTTGCTTGTTAGGGAGCACCCTAAGACCCCGATTCAATTAGCTAGAAAATTATGTGTGAGATTAATAAAACTATATAAAATAAAATAAAAACGCAGTATAATAATAGATGAGTATTAAGTAAACTTTGACTCATACATAGAGAGGAGAAGGATGGGTAAACGCAATTAGTCCGTATAATTGTGTTGGCTATGACAGTCTTATTTCACATATCTTATTAGATAAGTAAAGGAGAAGTTAGAGTGTCATTGAAAAACTGAATAGTATTGTCATTTAGAGATAAGGAGAGGTACTATGGCAGAAATGATTAAAAAGAAAAAAGACGGAAGCTATTACTTTCGTGCAAACCTTGGCTATGATAGACAAGGAAAAAAGATTCAAAAATATAAAAGCGGCTTCAAGACCAAAAAAGAGGCAAGAGAAGCTTATTCAAAATTGATATATGAGCTTGATATTGAAAAAAATATTGAACAACACATTACTTTTGAAGAGTTCACAGAGAAATATTTCCTTCCCTGGTATAAAGGAAGGGTAAAACCTCAGACCTTTGATCAGAGAATGAACCACATTAAAAATTATCTCACTTACTTCAATGGATACAAAATTCATGAAATTAAACCAATAGACATACAGAATTGGCAAATCGCTTATTCAGAAAGGTTGCAAGCTTTAACTATGAAGATGGTACAAAATTTGTTGTCCATGATTATTGATAGAGCAATTGCATTAGAGGTGGCTCTTAATAATCCTACTCAAAAGATTGGAAATCGATTAATTGAGAAAAGAGAAATGAAGATTTGGGCAAAAGAAGAATTTGAAAAAGTTGTCAATCACATTGATACAGAAGATTATTTTGGTCATCACATGTTTGTGGTGCTTTGGATGTTGTTTATGACAGGAATTCGAGTTGGAGAGGCATGTGCTTTGCAATGGGAAGATGTTGATTTAAAAAATGGGCACCTTATAGTCAATAAAACACTTGTCTATAAAAATAGAACTAACTTTAGGTTTTCAACTCCCAAAACAAAAGCAAGTAATCGTACGGTTGTCTTAGATAAGACTACGATTCAAGTTTTAAAAGAATGGAAGCTGATACAAAAAGATTATACAAATACAAAATTTGTACTCAGTTCTAATTGCTACCCAACAACTAGAGAAGAAATAAGCAAGGCGATTTCAAAATATTCTAAAGAGATAAATATTCATAGAATTAGGATTCATGATCTGAGACATTCCCATGCTTCGCTTCTGATTAATTTGGGAGAGAATCCGTTAATCATCAAAGAGAGGCTAGGTCATTGTGATGTGAAGACCACATTAGGTACTTATGGTCATCTATATCCAAGTGCTCATCATTCGGTTGTTGATAAATTGACTAATTTAGTAAGTATATAAAAAGTGCAATGAAAGTGCAATTTTAAAAAAGGTAAGTGCTCAAAGTTCAATAATAGCGGGGAATATAGAGAAAAGATACATTATTATGTTATAATAAACAAGAAAAAGGAGTTTATCATGAAAATAGGAATTATATCATTGGGCTGTTGCAAGAACTTAGTGGATACAGAAAATTTAATTGGGCTTTTGCAACAATCAAATCAGGAAATAACATATACCTTAAATCAAGCAGATGCGATTATTATTAACACTTGTGGTTTTATTGATACAGCAAAAGAAGAAGGGGTTAATACGATTTTGGAAATGTGTGAGTATAAGAAGCAAAACTGTAAAAAAATTATTGTTATGGGATGTCTTTCAGAGCGATATTATGATGATTTAATAGAGGAGTTTCCAGAGGTGGATCGTTTTATTCCAATTCGTGAATACTCTCAATTAGGGGCTATTTTGACTGAAGTATTAGAAGAACCTATTGCTAATAACTATGGGAAATGCCCTCAAGTTCTAACAGGAAAACCATGGATGGCTTATTTAAAGATAGCGGATGGCTGTGATAACCGTTGTTCTTACTGTGCGATTCCTTTAATCCGTGGAGGATATGTTTCTTTTCCAATGGAATCACTAATTGAACAAGCTCGTGATTTAGCGGCAAGAGGTGTGAAAGAGTTGAATGTTGTTGCTCAAGATACGACACGCTATGGCACGGATTTATATGGCAAAAGAAAACTGGTAGAGTTATTAAAAGAGTTAAACAAAATTGAATCACTGCATTGGATTCGCGTTCTTTATATGTATCCAGATGAGATTGACACAGAATTATTGGAAGGAATGAGACAGTTGGATAAAGTCCTACCTTATTTTGATATTCCAGTACAACATGGAGAAAATCGTATTTTAAAGTTGATGAATCGTAGAGGAAGCGTGGAGAGTATTCTAAAAACGATGAATGATATTCGTCAAGTTTTTGAATTTCCAGTGCTTAGAACCACTATTATTGTAGGGTTTCCAGGAGAATCAAAGGAAGACTTTGAAGGATGTTTAGAGTTTTTAAAACAAGCAAAGTGGAATCGCTTAGGAGCATTTGCTTATTCAAAAGAGGAAGATACAACGGCGTATGATATGGAAGAGTTAATTGATGAAGAGATGAAACAATCACGGTTAAGTGAATTAATGCAATTGCAAGAAAGTATCTCAACGACAGTCCATGAAGCATTAATTGGATCAAACATTGAAGTGTTAGTGGAAAAGAAGGACGGGTTGACGGGTTTTTATCATGGAAGAAGTATTTATAATGCGCCAGATGGAATTGATGGATCAGTTATATTCAAAAGTGATAGAACGATTGATAATGGCGAGTTTTGCTTTGTTGAAGTAGAGCGAATAAAGAACCATAATTTTTATGGAAAAGAAAAGTGTTAAGGCTTTCTTTTTTTTTTATAAACCCCTATAATAGAATTAATAGAAAGAAATGGGGGACAAATATGAAAACAATCATAGGTATTGATTTAGGAGGAACACAAGTTCGAGTAGCTAAGTTAACAGAAGATGGTACAGTTTTACAAGAATTTAAATCACCATCTTATGGAATGGAAGGGCCAGAAAAAGTCGTTCCTAATATTATTTCATTAATTGAAAAATTGGATGATTATAAAAGTTGTGTAGGAGTAGGTATTGGGGTTCCAGGACCTGTTGATACAAAGGCGAAAATTATGAAACTTTCAAGTAATTTAAAAGGGTTCACAGATTTTCCAATGGCACAAGAAATAGAAAAAGCCACGGGATTACCTACTTTTTTAGATAATGATGCAAATTGTGCAGGACTTGCAGAGGCACTTGTTGGTGCTGGGAAAGGACTAGGAATTGTATACTATGTTACTATTTCGACGGGAATTGGTGGAGCATTAGTTGTCGATGGTAAGCTTATTTCTGGGAAATCTGGGTATGCTGGAGAAGTAGGAAATTTGATTGTAGATAAACAGCGTGAACCATTTAATGGATTAAATCCGGGAGCATCAGAGGCGGAGGCCAGTGGACGAGCGCTTATTCGCAAAGGGAAAGCTGCTTTTGGAGACTATGTAGAGAGTGCAAAAGACGTCTTTGAACTGTATGAAAAAAGTGATGAAAAAGCAATAGAGCTAGTGGAAGAAATGACTGAAGATTTAGCAATTATGTTTAGTCATGTAGCGCACATTATAGATCCCGATATGTTTGTTTTAGGTGGAGGAATTATGAAGGCGAAAACACACTGGTTTGATAAAATGATTGAAAAGTTCAAAGGTTATGTTCATCCGGGGATGAGAGATGTTCAGTTTGTAGAAGCAAAGCTGGCAGAGCCTGGAATTATTGGAGCAGCGATGTTACCAATTTCACACGGTTTATGAGTCTTAACAAATAAGTAGAAGTATGGTAGAATGATACACAAGAAAGAGGAAAATAAGATGGATAAATCGCGATTAAGAGAATTTGCAAAACTGGCTGTAAAAACAGGAATTAACATTCAACCAGGTCAGTTGTTAATTATTAATGCAGCAGTTAGTGCACAAGAATTTACACATTTATGTGTGGAAGAAGCTTACGCAGCAAAAGCAGGAGAAGTTCGAGTTAAGTGGTATGATGATTACTTAACAAAGTTAACTTATGAAAATGTAGACACAAACATTTTGAAAAATGTTCAACAATGGAAGATTGATGAAAAGAAAGAGGAAGTAGAAAGAGGATGTGCTTACTTAAGTATTCGTGATGAAGTTCCAGGTAACTTAAAAGATATCCCATCAGAAAAATTGCAAGAAGTCACAGCAGCGCAGCGTGTTGCCTTTGAACCATTCCGTTATTACACGATGGCTAATGTGGGACAGTGGTGTATTGTAGGGCATCCTAATCCAACATGGGCTAAAAAAATATTTCCAGATAAAAGTGAAGCTGAAGCAGTGGAAGCACTGTGGGAAGCTATTTTATCTGCCTCTCGTGTGGATGGAAAAACAGATCCAATTCAAGCGTGGGAAAATCATAATAAAGCCATTAAAAAATATTCTGGTAAGATGAATGAGTACCAATTTAAAACCCTTCATTTTAAAAATGGGTTAGGAACTGACTTAATGCTAGATCTTGCACCAAATCATATTTGGGCAGGAGGACAAGACAAAACAATGACGGGGGTATTGTTTAACCCGAATATCCCAACTGAAGAAGTGTTTACAGCACCACGTCGCAGGGGAGTTAATGGTGTAGTATATGGTACAAAGCCACTAAACTACCAGGGGAAATTGATCGAAAATTTCTGGATTCGCTTTGAGCAAGGGAAAGCAGTGGAGTTTAAAGCCGAAAAGGAAGAAGATGCATTGCGTAATTTGATTAATTTGGATGAGGGATCAGCTTATCTTGGCGAAGTGGCATTGATTTCACATTTTTCTCCAATTTCAGAAATGGATATTTTATTTTATATGACACTATTTGATGAAAATGCAAGTTGTCATTTGGCTTTAGGAGCAGCTTATCCAAGCAATATTAAAGGTGGTCATGACTTATCGAAAGAAGAACTAGTGCAACATGATGTTAATGTCTCAATGGCCCACTCAGACTTTATGTTTGGTAGTGCAGATATGTCGATTGTTGGTGTTAAAGAAACGGGAGAAGAAGTCCAAGTCTTTGAAAACGGATCATTTTGTATTTAAAGCGATCATTGATCGCTTTTCTTATGAGTTAAACTGGAGGTGAGGACGATGATTCATAATCAAGATGTAAAAAGGTATCGCCATTGTCCACGACTTTTTTGGCTCGCAAGAGAAAACGGGGTTTCGGTTATCCCGTATTTGCGCTTTCAAGAGAGTTTAATGTCGCTAGTTTGTCAAAAATTGAAGGTTTCCCAAGAGTTTGTAGGAAAAATTGGAGATGATAAAGAAGTTGCATTGAAAGCAATGGAAGTGTATCAATGGTTAAAAAAAGCGCGCTTTGAGTATGATGGCTGGCGAGTAAAAGTACCATTAATGAAGAAAATGAAAAGGGATGGATTGTTTATTTTATTTCTCGAAATATTATCCCAAAAGTTGAAGAATTAAATGAATATCGTTATACCATCGCTATTTTAAAGTTGTGTCATGTGCCAGTTGTAGATATTAAAGTTGTTCATTTAAATGGAAACTATGAAAGAAAAGAAGTGTTGGATGTAAATCAGTTATTGAAACTATCATCTAGTGTTTACAATACAAGAAATGGATCATCACAAAAGCTACTGAAGACAATTTCGAGAGATCCTTTTGATGTGGATAAACAACTGAGGCAAATAAGAGAGCTCAAAGAGATACCACAGGCTAAGAAAAGAACTGCTTGTACACAACGGAAAAAGTGTGAATTTTATGGAAAATGTTTTCCAGAAATAACTGATGAGGGGAAACTTTTAGAAATGGGTGGCAGTCGTTTAGATTACGCACGACATCGTGCTACTCAAAAAAAAGGATTACATATGGATTGTATGGGGACAAAAGGATGGTTAGAGACGATCCGCTATCCGATTACATTTTTAGATTTTGAATGGGAAACCTATGCGATTCCACCATATGTTGGGATGAAACCCTATAGTATACTCCCGTTTCAATATTCCATTCACATCTTACATGAAGATGGCAAATTAGAACATTTTGAATTTTTAGGTGTTGGTGATTGTCGCAAAGCCCTTGTGAAAAGACTAATCCATGATGTACCTGAAAATGGATCTGTGATGGCTTTTAATGCGAAAGCAGCAGAGAATAGAAGAGTATTGGAGATGGAAGTGCAATTTCCTGAGTATAGAAAAGAGTTATTATCAATTTCAAACAGAATGAGTGATTTGGCGGAGTTGTTTGTGCAAGGAATGGTTTACGATGTCGAAATGAAAAATTCATATTCATTAAAAACTTTGATGGGAATAATGGATGCTGAGGCGTATCAATCCTTGGAAATTGCACAAGGAATGGATGCGGTATTTGAGTGGAGAAAGTTAGACGACGCTTCAAATTTGGAAAAAACAGAAGAAATTCAACAAAAACTCTTAAATTATTGTGGTATGGATAGCTATGCTATGGTTGTCATTTTTCAATGGATAAAGGAAAAGCTTAAAAATGAAGTTAAGCCCTTTAAAAATAAGTAAGAAAAAGGTATACTAATGGTAAAGATAGGAGGGTTTTATGTATGAGATTTGAAATTATTGGAAAACATGTAGAAATCACTGAGGGCATTAAAGAGAAAATAGAAAGCAAGCTATCCATTCTAGATAAGTATTTATTGATTGATGAAGAAACTATTGCTCGAGTGGTCGTTAAAATTAATCCGAACAGTCAAAAAATTGAAGTGACAATTCCTGCAAAAATTGGGTTATTACGTGCAGAGGTAGAGCATGATGATTTATATGCTGCCGTTGATTTAGCGGTAGACAAATTAGAAGATCAAATTCGTCGTCAAAAAACAAGATTATCTAAAAAGCATAAAGATAAATTGACAGAGGCTTTTGTTGAAGAAGAGTTGGATGTGGTTGCAGAAGATGATATTCTTGTGAAGACGAAAACGATCGTAGCAGAAACCATGGAAATGGATGAAGCAATTTTGAAAATGGAGATGTTAGGACACAGCTTTTTCATTTATACGGATGAAGAAACAAATACAGTATCTGTTGTATACCGACGACGTGATGGTGGATATGGCTTAATAGAAACACAATAGATTAAAGCAAAGGGAGAATTTCGGTTCTTCCTTATAAAATGATTGGAGATCATGGGGAATGAAAAAACTTGTTAAACAACACAAAGTAGAATTCATCGTTTTTGGTGTTATGGCAGCGATGATGGTGATTACTTTTTTGCCACAGATATTAAGTGGGCTTATGTTTGCATCAGGATATGATATAAGGCAACAACATTATCCGTTTTTTGTTGAATTTAGAAATCAATGGCTGAATATGATCACTTTAGGAAACTTTCCTTATATTTTTTCTGGTGACTTACCATTTTATTCTTGGAATACATTTCTGGGGAGTAATTTTATAGCTTCCAAAGCATACTATACAGTGGGAGACATTTATAATTATTTGTTTTTGCCTTTAAGAAATATGCATTATTTTGATATTAGATATCTTCAAACTGTTTTGAAGTTCTCTGTCACTGCAGTTTCTTCTTTCTTATACTTAAGAAAATTTTACAAGAAGCCAACAACCTTGGTTGTAGGAACAGTTGCCTATACCTTTTCATTTTGGATAGTTTACTTTATTGGTCAACCAATGTTTATTTCATTTTACAGTTTTATGCCGCTTTATTTTTTAGGTATGGAGAGCTATTTAAGAGATAAAAAGAAACTTCTATTTATTCTCATGACAACAATTTTGATTTGCACTAGTTATTACTTATTTTATACTATCTCAATTATGTCTGTAGTTTATTATGTTTATCGATATAGTTGCCTTAAAAGGGATGGGAAAAGATTTATTCAAGAAACGCTCCCACTTATTGGATATTATCTTGTGGGAGTTTTGATGAGTGCAGCACTAATCTATCCAACAGCGATTTATATTTTAGAGAATAATCGTGTTGGAAATTTTGAAACAAACTTGATTTTCCCACATATTAAGAATTATATCCATATGTTACATGCATTGATTAGTCCAAGTGATGTTGTGATACGAAGCGGAGTATTTATGACGGATGTATATCGCTATGATGAAATTCCATTTTGGGCTGGAACAATGATAAGCTTGTTGCTTCCACAAGTCTTAACGGATAAGGATAAGCTATTTAGAAAAGCAACTATTGTTATGTATGCCTTCTTTCTGGTGATGTATATTTTCCCTATAGGTGGAGCGATGTTACATGGGTTTAGTGAGACTAATTTTAGATGGTTAATTTTTGTGATATTTATGAATATTTTAATATCACTTCGCTATTTGGAAAATCCAGAATCAATAAATATTAAAAATTTGAAAATAACAGGCTTTGTCATGGTTTTGTTGCTTCTTTTCTTAGCGCCACTTACTACATTGCTGGTATATCAGTGGAGCGATGTCACAGGATACTTAACAGTGTTTGCATGCGATTTTGCTTATGCTGTGCTGGCGATATGTGGTGTGATGCTTTTGATGAAGAAACCTAAGTGGATGAAGCAGGGAATTGTTGTTATTAGTTGTATTTCGGCACTATTAATAAGCACTAACTACGTCACAAAACTATCAGAATTAGAGAGTCGAGATTACATTAATCGCCGAACTACAGGACTTCAGGGAGAAGATAAAGAACTTATTCAATTTTTAAGAGATAATGGAGAAAATGTGGATGCAACGTATTATCGTTTTTTTATAGAGTATGAAACTCTATATGCAGATTATTCTTATAACTCTAGTATTTTTTATGGAATAAACGGCTTGATGACCTATGACAGCACGATATCACCAGCGATCTATGATTTAGAAAAGTTTGAGGGGTTTAAATTTTATAATCAGGGATGGTTAGTTACGCTTAAAGATCCAGGCGTAGTTAATTTTTTGAGTACTGAATACGCAATTTTAACTGACGTATCAAAACTTCCTCATGATAACTTTGAGCTTATTGGCGATTATTACGGAATTCCGGTATATCGAAATTTAGATGTAGTTCATTTTGGTTCGACATATTCTCAAGTAGCAACTTATGATGAGTTAACAGAGCGTGGTGAAAATACAACAGGCAAGCTAGCAGAGTTTATTATTGTAAATACACAAGAGGAAAAGCAAGAGATAGAGAAGATGCTTCAAAGCACGATACGGGTATCATTGCAAAATGTTCAATACAGCGGTAATCAATTGAATGCGGATATTGAAACAGATGCCAATACCTTTATGATTATTCAGTTACCATATGATAAAGGATGGAGCATTTTGGTTAATGGTATCGAACAAAAGGTGTACCGAGCTAATGGTGGTGTGATGGGAGTAGAAGTTCCAGAAGGTGAAAGTCATGTGGAAATGTATTTTGTTCCACAAGGGCTTAAAGTGGGAGTCATAGTTAGTGGCATCGGAATTTTAATTTTTATCAGCATTGTTGGAGTAGATCTTTATAAAAGAAGAAAACCCCATCCAAAGGATGAGGTTAGAGACTAAGAGAAATCTTAGTTTTTTTATAGAAACAAAATAATGCAATTAACAACAAGCAAGACAATTGTAAAAGCGACTAAGCTTGTCATTAGTGATTTAGTTTGGTTATAGAGGTAAGATAAAATGATTGTAACAAAGAAGTAGAAAAAATAGGCCTTAACCCATGCAAGAGCATCAAATGGGACAAAGCAAACGGTAAAAAATAAGGAAAACAAGAAACTTGAGAAGAAGATAACCGTTAATTCTGCTTTTTTGATTACTAGGCGATCAGATAGGCATTTGAATGTAATAAGATAAACAGATGCATAAAGAACGCAGTAAGCAAAAAGAATTAAAGGAATAAAGAAAGAAATTGCAGAGATATCTTCGACATTCACGGTCAAAGTATATGCGTGAAAATAGGTAGCATTAAGGAAAAACATTAATCCCAAAATACAAGAACCAATTAAAACGAAAAAACTACACTCTTTCCATTCTTCAATAAAACGGTGAAAATGTATGGCTACAAGGTCCCAGTTTAACCAAAATAAAAGAATACTAGAAAAATGGATTGCTAAGGTAAAAGCGACGACATCATTGTGAATAATACTGGATATGGAATTAGCTGCGAATGGAATAATTGCGAAGCTAATTAGAGAGAAAATAATTCTTCTCGGAGATAGTGTTGTGTTGTTTGAACTCATGGATTTCAGCCTCCTGTTGTTTTATTCTACTTTATCAACCAATAAAATTCAACGAAAGTCGTAATTTTTCTCTCTATTTTCGAGACTTTGTGAAGGTTTTCAAAAAAAAGATACATAATATAAGTGGATAAGAGGTGGAATATGTTCAATAAATACTTGAAGCTTAAAGATAAGGAAAAAGTGATATGCTATATGTTTGATAGTTATCGAAAATCAAAAAGGAAGATGGAAGCACGAATGAATTGGAAAATCGAAGAGAAATCGGAAGAATATGGAGATGCTTATTCATTCACAACGTTAATCGAAAATGCGATGGAAACCTGTTCTGAAGATACACAACGGATTTTTAATGGAGAATATGTTGAGAAGTTGCATGGGAATTGGTATTTAGAGTACTACTCAAGAAGTACTTTTTACCGATTGAAACATCAAGCAATTGATGAGTTTATCGATAATCTTATGTTATGGATTTATTAAATATGGAAAACCTTAAAGATTGGCTAGAATTGCTAAAATCAATTGTTTTCATTATGGGAAAATGGTATTATAGTAAAGAAAGTGGTCCACAAGTGTGGTAAAATGAATAAAAAAAAACAATACAAGTGGATACATAAATGGAGGAAGATATATGTTGAAGGGAATTGCAGCATCATCAGGCGTAGCAATCGCTAAAGTTTACAAACTAGAACAACCAAATTTGGTTGTGGAGAAGAAAACGGCAGATGCAACTCAAGAAATTGCAAAACTAGACCAAGCCTTTGCAAAGACGATTGCGGATATCGAAGTTATTAAAGAAAAAGCAAGTATTAATCTTTCTGAAGAAGAATTGGCTATTTTTGATGCCCATTTAATGATGGCTCAAGATCCAGAATTAAAAGCACAAATTGAGGATGCAATTAAAGGCGAATCAGTTAATGCAGAATATGCAACAGAGCAAGTAGCGAATGGGATGGTTGCGATGTTTGAAAGTATGGATGATGACTATTTTAGAGAAAGAGCGGCTGATGTAAAAGATGTTACTTTCAGGTTACAATGTAATATTGCAGGCGTGGTTATTCCTGATTTAACAACGATCCGTGAAGAGGTAGTTATTGTGGCTGAGGATTTAACCCCATCTGATACAGCTCAATTGAACAAAGGAACAACTTTTGGTTTTGCCACTGCGATTGGTGGAAGAACTTCACACTCTGCGATTATGGCTAGAAGTTTAGAGATTCCAGCTGTTGTAGGATGTTCAGGAATTATGCAAGAAGCAAAACAAGGAGATGTCATTATATTAGATGCTTTAGAAGGTGTGGTTATTTTAAATCCAACAGAAGCACAAATTCAAGAATACACACAAAAGCAAAAAACATACCTTGATGGGAAAGAAGCACTAAAGGTATTATTAAATGAAAAAAGTATTACTGTGGACGGACATGAAGTTGAGTTAGCTGGGAATATTGGAACACCAAAGGATGTTGAAGGTGTACTTAATAATGGTGGTGAAGGTGTAGGATTATATCGAACTGAGTTTCTTTATATGGACTCTGAAGATGGATTTCCAACGGAAGATGCCCAATTTGAAGCTTATAAAACTGTTTTAGAGTCTATGGGAGATAAAAAAGTAGTTATTAGAACATTGGATATTGGCGGAGACAAAAAATTAAATTATTTTGAATTTCCAGAAGAAATGAATCCATTCTTAGGATATCGTGCTGTTCGTTTATGTTTGGATCGCAAAGATATTTTCCGTGTTCAACTTCGTGCACTAATTCGTGCGAGTGCATTTGGACGCTTATGTGTTATGTTTCCGATGATTGCTACATTGGATGAATTTAATGAAGCAAAACAAGTGTTTGAAGAAGAAAAAGCAAAATTACTAGCTGAAGGAGCAACAATAGGTGAAAAAATCGAATTAGGATTAATGATTGAAATCCCTGCAGCTGCAGTACTTGCAGACCAATTTGCAAAAGTTGCAGACTTTTTCTCAATTGGAACAAATGACTTGATTCAATATTCAATGGCATCAGACCGTATGAATGAAAAAGTGTCTTATTTGTACCAACCACTAAACCCATCTATTTTACGACTTGTTAAAATGGCTATAGATGGTGCTCACAAAGAGGGAAAATGGTGTGGAATGTGTGGAGAGATGGCGGGTGATGAACTTGCAGCTCCATTGCTTTTAGGATTAGGATTAGATGAATTCTCAATGAGTGCATCAAGCATCTTGCCAGCTAGAAAAATTATTCGCTCTTTATCTAAAAAAGAGATGACAGAAATGGCGGATAAAGCACTTCAATGTTCAACGGCAAAAGAAGTTGAAGATTTAGTAAAATCAAAAATAAATTAAGGGTGTGAGTATCGCACCCTTTTAAAGAGGTGAATATGAAAAAAGTAATCTTTATTTCCAGCACTGGTGGACATTTAAGTGAGTTGCTACAACTTCAACCACTTTTTGAGGAATTTGACAGCATTTTAATTACGGAAAAAACCAAGTCTAATAGGAGTTTGTCCGAAAAATATCCTGGTCGATTCTATACCTTAGTTTATGGAACTAAAAAAAATCTATTTTTTTACGTGTTTAAGTTTGGGTGGAATTGCATAAAATCGTTGTACTACTTTTTAAAGTTAAAACCAGATGTGATTGTAACTACAGGAACACATACGGCAGTGCCACTTTGTATGATTGCACATTGGATGAAAAAGAAAGTGGTGTATATTGAAACGTTTGCAAATGCTAAAACAGCAACACAAGCAGGAAAAATGATTTATCCTATTGCTGATTTATTTTTGGTTCAATGGGAATCCATGCTGGAGGTTTATCCTAACGCTATTTATAAAGGAGGGTTGTTCTAGTGATTTTAGTCTCTTTAGGAACACAAGATAAAATGTTTAATCGCTTACTTGAAGAAATGGAGCGTCTTTGTAAAGAAAAGATAGTAACAGATAAGGTGATTGTGCAATCTGGTTATACAGAATTCAGTTCGCACGAAATGAAAATAGTGGATTATTTTGACCAACTTGAATTTGAAAAGTTGGTTCAAGAAGCAGATATTTTGATTACTCATGGTGGTGTGGGGACAATTATGAAGGCATTAAAATATCGAAAAAAAGTAATTGGAGTTCCACGTTTAAAGGAATATGGAGAGCACCATAATAATCATCAAAGAGAGGTACTAGAGGAATTAGAAAAAAAGGGATGTCTAATTTATGCTAGAGAAATACAAGAATTAGAGAATGCAATAGGCTTAGTAAATCAATTTCAACCAAATGATTATCCAAGCAATAGTGCTGATGTTATTGAAGTGATTCGCAAATTTATTCAAGGCTAGAAGAAAGGTGGGTTCAATGAGCAAGTTATTTCAAGGCGGAACAATGTATTATTCAGGTCGTTTTCAACAAAAAGATTTTATAGTTGATGATACTGGGGTTGTCGTTGTTGCGGAATTCATTGATCTAGATGACTTTGAGGAGGTCATTGATTGCACTGGCATTCATGTCTTTCCAGGATTTATTAGTATAGATCAAAAGTTGATTGATTACACAAAAGAGAGTATAGAAGAACGATCAAAGTTTGCGATTCAAAGTGGAGTAACTCAAGTGATGAGCCGCTTCAAAGATACACAAACACAAAATTTATCAGAGCTAAATCAAATAAAAAAAGCATTAGAGAATTATGGGAAATCAGAAATGTATCCAATGATTGAGTTGGATAACGATGCTCAAGGAACTCAAGAATTTACAGAGGATTATTTTTTATTTTCAATAAATCAAGAGAGTGTCAAAGCAATACTAGATGAAATTCAGAAGAGAGATGGTGTTGCGATTACGAGGTTAGAAGATGAAAACAAACTGAATGAACTAGTCGATAAAATGAAAAAAAATAACGCTGCTGTTCACTTGCAAGGAGTTAAAAGCGAAAAGGCAATCAACATGATTCAAAAAGCTCAAAAAGAAGGATTGTACATTAGCGCAGAAGTTGATGTTGAAGAAATCTTGTGGGGAAATGAGCGGGAAAGTCTAATTTGTGGAATTGAAACTGGAGTCATCGGAGCAATTTCTTCGAATTGGAATAATCATGTACAAGATATTTTTGGCTTGCTGTACACTGAACTTGTCAAAGAGAAAAAAATAACGTTAGAAAAGTTGGTTCATCTATTGAGTGCATCGCCGGCAGAGATATTGGGAATAAGAGCGGGAGAGATTGAGAACTTGGAAAAATCAAATCTTGTTTTCTTTGATCTGGTAGCTCGACGCCAAATAAAAGATGTTGAAGATGAGAAATTGCATGGTAAGTGGGTTATGGGGTTATGCTGTATGAGCATAGTGGATGGATTAATTCACTATAGAAATGGGATTTAGAGAATAGACAACTAATTCTATTTTGTATATAATAAATAAAGAAGTGGGAGGAAATAATATTATGGGTAGAGCACATGAAGTCCGTGCTGCTTCAATGGCAAAAACGGCAGCAAAGAAAACAAAACTATATTCACGCTTTGGGAAAGAATTGTATATGGCGGCAAAAGCTGGAGTACCTGATCCAGAAATGAACCAATCTTTAAAAAGAAAAGTAGCAGAAGCTAAGGCTAACCAAGTGCCTGCAGATGTAATTAAAAGAGCAATAGATAAGGCAAAAGGATCAGATAATGAGAGCTATGATTCTGTAACCTATGAAGGGTTTGGACCTGGTGCCTCAACTTTTATAGTGGATTGTTTAACGGATAATATTAACAGAACAATTGGTGCAATTAAAACTTGTACAAATCGTGTTCATGCAAAATTAGGAGTATCAGGAAGTGTAGCACATACCTATGAAACAGTAGGACTACTCTCTTTTACTTACGCAGACGAAGAAACTGCATTGGATGCGCTCATTTCTGCTGATGTGGAAGTAACTGAGCTTGAAATTGAAGATGGGTTAATGAATGTCTATGTTATTCCAACTGATTTTGCTAAGGCACAAGCAGCGATTGAAGAGTTGATTGCTGAAGTTCAGTTTGAAGTTTGTGAGATTACAACATTTGCCAATGAAATGGTAGAACTAAATGAAGAAGATAAAATATCATTTGAGCGTCTTTTAGCGATGTTAGATGATGTTGATGATGTTCAGCAAGTCTATCACAACGTCATTTTATAAGCGTAGATAGGAGAAATAATGAAGAGAATATTAACATACGGAACATTTGATTTGCTTCATTGGGGACATATTAATTTGCTTAGAAGAGCAAAAGAAATGGGAGATTATTTAATCGTGGCATTATCAACGGATGATTTTAATGAAATCAAAGGAAAAAAAGCCTACCATTCATATGATGAAAGAAAAAAAATGTTGGAATCAATTCGTTATGTTGATTTGGTAATCCCTGAAAATACATGGGAACAAAAAGAAGAGGATATTCAAGAATATAAAGTGGATGTTTTAGTTATGGGGAATGATTGGGAAGGGAAATTTGATCACTTAAATTCGTGTTGTCTGGTTTCTTATCTACCTAGAACAGATGGGATATCTACAACTAAAATTAAAAATGATTTGGAGATAAAGAAGTGATTGATTTTTCAGAGATTGGTGTTTTCTTGAATGAAAGCAACAAGGTTGTTTTGTATCCTGCAAAAAGAAAGAAAAAGCTAGTAGTACTGTTCTATCTTTCTCAAAAGTTTGATAGGGGTAAAGAATATAGTGAAAAAGAAATTAATGAGATACTTAGTCAATGGCACACATTTAATGATGTGGCAATTTTAAGAAGAGAGCTGTGCGATCATCATTTCTTAGCTCGAGATAAGGCGGGTTTAAAATATTGGTTGCAAGAAGTTCAACCAACGCTAGAAGATAATTTAAATAAATACTGACAAGTGGAAGTGGCTTAAAGAATAAAGCAATCCGCTTGTTTATTTTTTGATAGGTATCTCAGCAGTGATGATATCATATGGAACATCATCACTAATAATCTCTAATATTTGGTAGAGAATAATAGGTCCATCGGCAGTATAGCCTAATTGTTTAATTTTTTTGAAATGAGGTTCTAATTTTTTTGTATCCACGTAGATATCTTTCTCTTGCTTAATAAATGTTTTATAAATGGATTTTCTTTTTATTTGCTTGTGGTTAGGAAGATCAATAGGAAGAAGGGCTGGAACTAAAATGGCATGATGCTCAGCATCAAAGTCAATTACATAAACATAGCGAAAGTTGATGCCCTGTTCAGTAAGTTGTTTAGTTAAAGAATAAAAATCCAGCGTAGAAAGTTGTTCGCGGCAAAATAGGTTTAGAGTTTCATTTTTTTCTTCAATAATAAAGAGGTCTTTATTTGTATAGGACTGAATGTTGTCGGCGATTTCTTGAGATATGCTTATTTTTGTGTGAATAGTTTTTTGTAATTTTTTTAAATCAAGGATATTTTTGTTCAGTGCCTCAATAATCTGTGTGTAATTTTTAGTGATCATAACATTTGAAAGTAGTTTTAGTGATACTCCTAAAGTATTATACTGTTTAATTAAGATAATGTGGTTACAATCAGAAATAGTAAAAGAACGATATCCATTAGTGGAGCGTTTAGGATTGATTAGATTGAGTTTCTCATAATGCCGTATTGTATCGCGTGAAACACCAGTGAGAGTTGCGGCTTCTAAAATATTCATTATTCCTCCTTGACCTTAGTACTGTACCAAGGTGTATTGTTAACTTATTAATAATATCACAAAAAGGAGGAAAGTGATGAAAAAGATAGTAAATGGGTTATTATGTGCGTTACTAGTTTTAGGGGTTTCAGCTTGTTCTTCAAGCTCTAGCAACACTTCTGGGTTAACTGATGGGCAGTATAGTTCAGTTCAACAAGGATTTGGTGGTGAAATAACAGTTGAAATTACGATCGAAAATAGAGAAATTTCAACAGCTAAAATTACAGGAGAGGATGAAACTGAAAGTATTGGACAGGCGGCATTTCCAACCCTTGAGGAAGCTATTGTCAGTGGACAAGGCGTAGATGTTGATGTTGTTTCAGGGGCAACTGTGACATCAGAAGCAGTTTTAGCAGGAGTGCAAGATTGTTTAAATCAAGCCTCAGGTACAGCAGTTGCAGAACTTAAAATGGCTGATGGCGTGTATACGGCCTCTGCATGGTCATTTAGCACGACAAAGCAATTAACAGTTAGCGTTGAAGTTAAAGATAATAAAATGCAATCAATAGAGGTTGTAGAAAGTGGAGACACAGAAATTATCTTAAATACTGCAATTGAATATTTAATTCCAGATATGGTTGAAAATCAATCAGTGCGATTGGATTCGACAACAGGAGCAACTATTTCAAGTAGTGCGATTAAAACAGCAGTAGAGGATTGTTTAGTTCAAGCGATTGAAGCAGCTGAAGGAGATACAAGTGCTATTTCAAATTTTTATGTTGCTTCTGTAAAATCAACCGAAGAAGTGACGCTTGAAACAGATATTCTGGTTGTTGGTTTGGGTGGTTCTGGTATGGCAACAGCAACAAGAGCTGTTGAAACATTATTTGAAGCATACGGTGGAGATACAACGCAATATAGTGTCTTAGGTATTGATAAAGCGGCAAAATATGGTGGAACATCAGTAACAACATCATCACCAATGTCGGTCAACCCATCAACATTTGTTGAAGCAAATGGTGGAGAAGACTATGTGGATGCAGCGGAATTAAAAGCTGCATGGCTTGAATATACAGAAGGCGATGCAAAAGAGTGGGCAATTGATGTTATGATGGAAGAATCTGGCCCTGCAGTGGACTGGCTTATTGAACAAGGGTTTGTTTTTGGAGCGCCAATTCAAGGGTTATCAGCACCATATGAAATTTGTGTTAACTATGGAGATCAATTCCAAATTTCAAAATCGATTGTTCAAACATATTTTGATTCACTAATGAGCAACTACGAATCAATGGGTGGAGAATATATGTTAAACATTGAAGCTACAGACTTAATCCTTGATGAAACAGGGAAAACAGTCGGTGTTAATGCAACAGGAAGTGATGGGGTTTCTTATACTATTTATGCAGACACAGTTGTATTAGCTACAGGAGGATTTGCAGGTAGTGGTGAAATGGAAGATGAATATCTTTCAGATGAATATTATGATTTGTCAGGGGGTGGATTATATAACCTTTATGGCATGGCTCAAAATGATGGAAAAATGATTGCATCAGCTATTGAAAATGGTGCAGCTACATACAACATCGGGATGCCGCCATTAAGTCATATCGGAGGAGCCTATAAAATTATGCATGAATACCCAGTTGAAGAAGCAGAAGGAACTAACTTTTTGACTGGCGAACAAAATACAAAATCATTAAATGATATCCCTATGATGCTGTCGGTTGCGCCAAATGCACTTGCAGTCAATCGTGAAGGGGTGAGGTTCACAGATGAAACGACACTTGCTGCTTATGGGAACTGGCAGTCCGGAGCATACTATTACACAATTTGGTCAGATGAAACAATTAAAGAAATCCAAGAGAATGGATTAGAATTCGATACTATTGGGATTTTTATTAACCAAGGTGGTTGGCCAACACATACAGCAATTCCTGAAATATATGATGTCTTAGAGACGGGAATAGAGATGGATTATATTTATAAAGCAGATACATTAGAAGAATTGGCGGAGCTAATAGGAGTCGATCCTTCAACACTTGTAACAACTGTGGCTAATTACAATGAATACTGTGAAACAAAAGAAAATCCAGCAGATGGAATTGAAAAAAATCCGGTAATCTATGGGCTATCTGGAGCACCAGTTGAAGGAGATTATGATGTTTATAATCAAGTTGGAACTGGACCATACTATGCAATTAAAGGATCACCATGGATTTATTCTACTGCAGCAGCATTAGATATTAATGAAGAATTCCAAGTTTTAGGAACTGATGGAGAAGCAATGCAAGGATTATATGCAGTTGGAACAGATACGCTTGGAATTATGTTTACTGAGAAAAAAGAGTATGTAACTTATGGTGGAGCAGACCAAGGTTGGGCATTTACATCTGGATTCTTAGCAGGAAAAGAAGTTGCTGAAGAATTAATTGAAGCGAATAAATAACTGAAATAAATTAAAAGTATCGAAGTAGAAGGCGAAGGCTATCTGTTTCGATACTTTATTTTATATAAATTGCGCCACCACGTTCTTTTTTGAGCAGTGCTTGTCGATCACTTTCACTCAGTGCTAAACTATAGGTTTCAGTGCTGCGGTATTCTATTTTGCGATAAATTTCTGGGACTTGTGAGAACTTACTAGCAATAGTTATGTTGGAATTTTTTAAAAATTTTAAAAATTGTTTTCCGTCTTGATTAAAAGCAAGAGGTCTTAGAAAGTTTAGTGGTGGAAGTGCACTAATTTCTTCTTTAGTAACATGATTTAGTAACTGAAGACAACACCGGCGAATGCGTGAAGTTGTGTATCGACGCGTTGTACTTCGATTTAAAAATTCGCTAAAGGATGCAGAAGTGAAAGCTTGTTTTTTTAAGTGGTTTTCAATTCCCTCACTAAATAAAAAAATAGAATTTAAATAGCTTGGAGGTAGAGTGATTAAAAGATAACGTAGATAAGCATAATAATCACTTAATTCACAACATGGAAGTTGTGTTAGCTGTTCTGCAAATGGAGTAGCAAAAGCGATAGACTCCTTATTGAAATATGCTTTTCTAATTGCAGATGCACTGGATATTGAAGTGTAAAGAGTTTCGTCATGATAGTGAACCGTTCTCTGAATGCAGAGAGGTTGAATGGTCGTATTTTGAATCTCTCGAAGATAAGAAATTGCTAAAATGTCATTGGGACCCATTTCTTTTGCTAAAAGCCCATAGGATTTAGGAAAGCTGAGCCCTTTAGTCATCTGCTCTTTAATGTGATCGGGTTGAATGTTTAAAGAAGCCATCTCCAATAACTCTTCTAGGTTGTTAGATTCACTTCCAAAGACAACAGAATCAACATTTGCTAATTTTAAGCAGTTAATAGCTCCTTTTGCAAAGTTGGAAGCACTTTGAGTAGCGTAAGAATAAGGCAATTCGAAAACACAATCCACTCCTTGCTGGATTGCCCAAGTAGCTCTTTGCCATTTATCAGTGATAGCAGGCTCTCCACGTTGGACAAAATTGCCAGACATCACCGCAACTAAAACATCGCATTGTGTTAGCTTCTTTGCTTGTTGGATGTGGTGGATATGCCCGTTGTGAAGTGGGTTGTACTCGACGATAATGCCACAAATTTTCATTTTAATCACCAACAACATTTTAACATAAAAAATTAAAAATTGTGTTATGATATTAAAGAAAGATGAGGTGTATCTTTGTGAAATTAACTTATAATGTTTACCATCCGCAAGATTTAGCAAGAGGAATTGTTCAAATCATGCATGGGATGGAAGAACATAAAGGAGCATATGATGAGTTTGCACAATACTTGTGTGAGCATGGATTTGTCGTGGTTACTTATGATCATCGTGGTCATGGTAATCGAAGTGATGAGGGGCTTGGGTATATTGCGGAAGAGAATGGCTGGAATTTACTGGTAGAGGATGCGTATAAAGTGTCTCAAAAAATCAAAAAAGAATATCCACCAGCAACACCATTCTTCTTGTTTGGACATAGTATGGGTTCTATTGTTGCACGGTCTTATTTAAAGCGATATGACTCGCAACTTGATGGTCTTCTTTTATGTGGTGCACCAACAAAGGAGTCTGCAGCTTCGATTGGAAGGTTTTTGGCAGGGCAAATCGTTAAAAAACAAGGTGGTAAAAACAAAAGTCCACTTCTAAAAAAACTAACAACAGGGAAGTTTAATAAAAAAATTAAAAATGCTAAAACAGAGTTTGATTGGATTAGCTATAATGAAAAAAACGTTCAACGCTATATAGCGGATGAGAAATGTGGGTTTGGATTTACTAATCAAGGGTATTATGACTTGTTGTGCGGGTTATGCGATATTTTTGAAGAAAAAAATTGGGTAATGGAAAATCCTAACTTGCCAATTCTATTTTTAGCGGGAGAAGATGATCCTGTTACTGGCGGGATTAATGGGCGTAAGAAATCATGGATTCAACTGAAAACTGTGGGCTATCGTAAAATTCAAGAGGTTATCTATCCGAAAATGAGACATGCAATCATAAACGAAGAAAACTGCAGAGATATTTTTGCTGATGTGGTTCATTGGATTAATGATGTTCTCGATAAAAATGAAAAAGCTCAAGTTTCTAATTTTAAATACACACAAAAGAGAAATGTGGAGTAAGCAGATGAATTAGAGAAGATGCACAAAAGAGGAATAATTTGAATAAATAAGAGCGTAATGGATGGCAAGCATCGCTATTGGGTACTAAAAGGTTCTAAATATATTGACTTTATGTTTATTTTTCTCTATAATTAACACGTTAACGAAATGGGAGAAAGAGCGTGAAGTGGACAAAAGCACAATTGCTTCAACATCGTGATAATGCAATTGAAATTGATGAGTTTGTTCAATTTCAGGAAATTGACTTTGACCGAGAAGAACGATTGAGAGGGTTAAAGGAAGTTCATGTTAGTGGTGTTGGTCAATTTGGACACAGTATGGGAACTTATGAATTTGACTTAGATATCGCTGGGGTGATGATTTGCCCTTGTGCAATTACAAATGAGCTAGTTGAAGTTCCGTTTGAAACCTATTCGCATGAAATCTTTTCTTTTGTGGATACAGAAGACATAGATGTACATGTTGTTAAAAATGAAATCATTGAACTCCTTCCGGTGATATTTCAATTGATTGCATTGGAAGTTCCATTAAGGGTTGTAAAAGAGGGGCCAATCGATTATCCTAAAGGAGATGGTTGGAGAATCTTAAGTGAAGCAGAGTTTGAGAAATCAAAGGAAGATCAACTAGACCCTAGATTGGCGAAACTAAAAGAGTTTAAAGTAGAAAAAGAGAAGAAGTAGGAGGTGCCCGATGGCTGTACAACAAAGAAGAAATTCGAAAACAAGAAAGAACAAACGTAGAACTCACTATAAGTTAGCAGCACCAGCAATGGTGAGATGTTCATCTTGTGGTGAATACAAATTATCACATCGTCTATGTGCTTGCGGAAGCAGTAAATAGAAATTAAAGGTAGCGAAATCGCTGCCTTTTTATTTTTGTCAAAAAGCTTTAGAACAATCAGAGGTTGTTCTTTTTTTAATTAATTAAATAAATTTTAAAAAAAGCTTGCCAAACTAAGTGATAAAAGCTATAATTGTGGTAGAAAGTGGTGTAAAGTGGTAGAAAGTGGTGAATTATATGTTTATTGGTGAGTTTAGACATAACCTAGACAATAAGAATCGCGTTATCATACCTGCCAAATTCCGTGAAGAATTGGGGGACACTTTTGTTGTGACTAAAGGGCTAGATGGGTGTTTGACGATTTATACCATAACTCAATGGAATGCACTATTGGAACAACTACAAAAATTACCAAATACAAAAAGAGAAGCAAGGCTTTATGTCCGATCGTTAACAGCAAAGGCGACAGAATGTGAATGTGATCCACAAGGACGAATAAAATTACCTCCATATTTATTGGAAGAAGGTAGTATTGAGAAAGAGTGTGTCATTGTTGGAGTTGCTGACCATGTTGAAATTTGGAATCCAAAATCTTGGGAAGGATATTGTCAGCAAGCAGATGAATCGCTAGAAGATATTGCTGAGCAATTAACAGATTTCTTGTTGTAATGGAACATAAAAGCGTTTTATTGCAAGAATGTATTGAAGGATTAAAAATTCAACAGAATGGAATATATGTCGATGGCACTTTGGGGCGAGGTGGACACAGCATCGAAATAGCAAAGAAATTAGCAAATGGTCATTTGTATTGTTTTGATAAAGATGAGCAGGCTTTGATGGAATCAAAAAAGAGACTTCAAAGCGTAGAAGATAGAGTAACTTTAATCCATCATGACTTTAAAAATATGAAAGAAGTTTTGAAGTCTTATGGGGTTGAGAAGGTCGATGGAATTTTATTAGATTTAGGAGTTTCTTCGCCACAATTTGATGATGAAGACAGAGGATTTAGTTATCGCTTCGACAGTGATTTGGATATGAGAATGGATCAAAGACAGAAACTTAGCGCATATGATGTGGTTAATAGCTATTCTTATCATGATCTTGTACGAATTTTCTTCAACTATGGCGAAGAAAAATTTGCTAAGCAAATTGCACGAATGATTGAAAAGAAAAGAGTTGAGCAACCAATTAAGACGACATTGGAGTTAGTGGATGTTATTAAAAGTGCTTTACCAATGAAAGTGTTAAGTAAAAAAGGGCATCCAGCAAAACAGGTGTTTCAAGCAATTAGAATCGAAGTAAATGGAGAATTAGACGCTTTAAAAACTGGTTTGCAAGACGCACTCGAACTTTTAAATTCGAATGGAAGATGTGCAGTTATTACCTTCCATTCATTGGAGGATAGAATGGTTAAAGAAATGTTTAATGCGGTATCAAAAGCACCAATAGTGGACCGCAGAATTCCGTTAAGACCAGATCAAATTGAAAAACCACAGTACCACTGTGTTAATAAAAGGCCACAAATTGCAAGTGAAGAAGAAATGGAAAGTAATCGCCGAGCGACTAGCGCAAAATTACGGGTGATTGAGAGGGAATAGAAATGGCAAAAATTGTTAAAACTAAAAAAAGAAAATTTAATCTTAAAGGAGTAACTGGTGCGGTATTTTTAGTTGCGGTGTCTTTATCACTTGCTTCAAGTTTGTTTTTACGTTCATATAATAACTCACTAAGTGTTCAAACGCAGCAATTAGAATCTCAAATTGCGACGTTAGAAGCTGAAAATGAAGGTTATCGAGTTGAAATACAAACATTGAGCTCTCGTGATCGTGTAACTAATATCGCAGCAGATAATGGATTAGAGATGAACCAAGATAGCATTACAACTGTCATGGTTGGAGAATAAGATGCGCCAGAGAAATCGGATGGTGTTTCTGATTTTTCTAATGACATTAGTGATTTCTGGAGTAGTAATTGCTAATGTTTTTATTGTGTCTGTAAGAAAACAACATTTAATTAGTGGAACCGATTTAACTAATTATGCAAATAGTGCCAACATCAAAACAGTGACAAAAAAAGCATTAAGAGGAACTATTTATGATCGTGATGGCGTTGTTATTGCACAAGATAATAAAACGTATAATATTGTCTGCATACTAGATGAAACTCGTTCAGCACCACAAGGGATTACTGCGTATGTGGATAATCCGGAAGAAACAGCAGCTATTCTAGCTACGTTGTTGGGTGGTGACGAGGCTGAAATTTATACATTGTTGACTAAAGATGTGTATCAAACAGAGCTAGGGTTAATTGGAAGAAATATCTCACGAGAGAAGAAAGAAGAAATTGAGAGTTATAACTTAAATGGGATTGAGTTTACTGAGTCAATTGAAAGAAGTTATCCACTTGGTGTTTTTGCCTCGAACTTAATAGGTTTTGCTCAATCTGATGAAAGTGGGTCTACAGTTGGACGAATGGGATTAGAACTTATTTTAGAAGAAGAATTATCTGGAGTGGATGGTTATAGAAGTTTCCAAGCAGATAAAAACGGCTATATCTTACCCGGTATGAAAGTGACGGAGGTCAGTGCAATTAATGGGTATGATGTTACGCTGACAATTGATCAAGAGCTACAAGAAGCATTGGAAGAAGCGTTTTTGGAAACTGAGGAATTATTTAATGCTAGTCGTGTGTGGGGAGCAATAATGGAGACAAGTACAGGACGTGTCTTGGCATGGGGACAATCACCTAGCTTTGATCCAAATAAGTTAAATGTAGAAGACTACAATAACTATGGAGCACAACTACCATATGAGCCGGGATCAACCATGAAAACCTTTGCGTGGGCTGCGGCAATAGATAGTGGCAACTATAATGGAACGGAATTGGTTGATTCATCGCCTTTTTGTTATAGCGCAAATGGAACAAATCCATATCGTGTTGCTTCAGGAGGACTAGGATGTATTACCAATGCGTCATATAAAAACTGGGGTATGATTGAATATGATTATGGACTGATTTATTCTTCAAATACAGTAACGGCAGCACTTTTAACAGAAGTAATGACACCGGAAATCTTTGAAAACTACTTGGAGCAATTTCATTTTTTTCAAGCTGTGGATACAGATGGAATAGCTGAAGAAGTAGGAGTAAAGCATTATACATGGCCATCTGAAAAAATCACGATGAGTTATGGGCAAGGTTCAACAGTAACGATGTTGCAACTAATTCAAGCATACTCTGCAATTTTTAATGATGGAGAGATGGTAAAACCATATTTTGTTGAAAAGGTTATAGATTCATATGATAGTCAAAATGTTATTTATCAAGCTGAAACGGAAGTTGTAGGACAACCTATTAGTGCTGAGACAGCACAAACAGTTCAAGATCTTTTATACAGAGTGGTTAATGCTGAAGACGGAACAGGACGCTACTATAAAATTCCAGAAGTTGAATTTATTGGAAAAACTGGAACGACACAAGTATTGGTATCTGGAAGTTATGAATCAGGGGAAACAATTGTGTCGATTGTGGCTGGTTTTCCAGCAGAGGATCCACAATATTTAGTTTATTATGCATTTGAGGCAAGTTATGATAAAGACGCTCATTATAAAACAGAACCAATTAAAACACTATTTAGAAAATTAGCAATGCACGAGAATTTAATTTCATCGGCTGTTGTGGAGAGTGAAGATGAAGAAGGTACGAAGTTTGTTATTGAAGAAATGCCTAGTTTAGTCAATCATTCGCTTGATTTTGCAACCAATGCCTTGAGTAGTGTTGGAGCTGATATCTACGTTATAGGAACTCAAAACCAAGTTATTGATCAATTTCCTAAAGAGGGAGTAGAAATAGCTACAGGGCAGAAAGTTTTTCTTTTGACAGATACGGTTGGCTTTTATATGCCCGATATGACAGGGTGGACGCGTAAAGAAGTGGTGTCATTTTGGGAAATAACTGGCGTAGGAATTAAAATAACAGGAACAGGGCAGGTTACTTATCAAAGCATCCCAGCTAACAGTTATATTACAAAAGATAGTGAAATAGAAGTTGAATTAGAGTAAAGATGTGATATAATAACCTAGCGTGTTAGGAGGCGGAGTCATGCTGTGGCGAGTTAGTTTTGCGTTTGTAATAAGCTTATGTGGTACTCTTTTCTCTATGCCGAGTTTTATTCGGTTTTTAAAGAAAATTAGTTTTAACCAAACAGTAAGTGAATATAGTTTAGATGAATATAAAAATAAAACAAAAACACCAACCATGGGTGGTGTTTTGTTTGTTGTGGTCACCATAGTAACCACCCTGTTAGTGCAACACTCTTATTTATCAAAAGACTTATTGATTGTTCTACTTGCTTTTGTGGGGTATGCGTCAATTGGGATGGTGGATGATTATTTAATTATTATTAAAAAGGATAATAAAGGGCTAATTCCTTTACATAAGTTTGCATTACAGGGTATTTTAGCGATTATTGTATTTTACGTTTATCAAGATTATGCATCATTATCTGTTACAATTCCACTAATTCAAAAGAGTGTCTCATTAGGAATACTGTATGTTGTCTTAATTTTCTTTATGTTTGTTGGAGCGAGCAATGCGGTTAATATCACAGATGGAATGGATGGACTAGCAGCAGGTTGTACTGCAATAGCATTAGTACCATTTCTGGCCTTTGCACTACTTGATTATAATGTTAATATTGCAGTATTTATTGCTGCGTTATTTGGATCTTTGCTGGGCTATTTAAAGTATAACGTTTATCCAGCAAAGGTGTTTATGGGTGATGCAGGTTCTTTAGCTCTAGGTGGTGCTTTAGCTGCTATTTCAATGGTATTAAAGCTAGAGGTTGCATTTGTGTTTATTGCAGGTGTATTTGTTTGGGAAACGGTCTGTGTTATTTTGCAAATTGGATCAGTAAAGCTTAGAAAGAAAAGAATTTTTAGTTATACCCCAATTCACTATGCTTTTGTACTGAAGGGATTACGTGAGAAAGTGGTAGTTCAATCTTTTTGGAAATTAGCTGCTGCTTGCGCTGTAATAGGCTTTATTTTAGCACTATTCTAGTGTAGAAAATTCGTTTAAACCTTTACATAATGCAGTAAATGGTATATTATTTTTAAGCAATGTAAAAAAATGGAGAAAGAAAAGTAAGTGTTTTTGTTATACAGAGGAGGATAAAAGATGAATAAGAAAAGACTGGGAGTATTCTTGATGACAGTGGGGGCAATTGTTTTATTAATTGCATCATTTTCATCAGGGATTTCAAAAAATTTAACCCTTGGTTTAGATTTGCAAGGAGGGTTTGAAATTTTGTATGAGGTAAGTCCTTTAGAAGAAAATGGAACACTTCCTGAAATGTCAGCAGTAGCTGAAAGCATAGGAAAGCGTGTTAACGTTTTGGGAGTTAGTGAACCAGAGATTATTATTGAAGGAGATAATCGAATTCGAATTCAATTAGCTGGGGTAACAGATCAAGAAGAAGCGCGTCGCATGATTTCAGCAACAGCACAATTAACTTTCCGTGATGTTAATGACAATTTATTGGCAGATGCCTCAATTGTAGAAGATGGTGGAGCGAGCTTAGCTTATCAAGATGGTGCACCTGTTGTATCTTTAAAAATTGCTGATACAGCTCAATTTTCCGAAGTTACATCAACAGTTGCAGCAATGTCTACTGGGGAAAACTTAATGGTAACTTGGCTTGACTATGAAGAAGGTGACTCTTATGTTGCTGAAAGTGCTAATGTTGCCAATGGGTTAGAGGCAAAATACATTAGTGCAGCTACAGTTAGTGCCGCTATTGAAGGAGACTGTATTATTTCTGGAAGCTTCACTGAAGAAGAGGCACGTGAATTGGCTAATTTAATTAACTCTGGTTCGTTACCAGTAACCATGACTGAAATTTCAAGTAATGTTGTTAGTGCTGAATATGGAATCAATGCCCTAAATTCAACAACTCTTGCAGGTATCGTTGGTGTTGCATTAGTTATTCTATTCATGATTTTTGTTTATCGTCTTCCAGGTCTTATTGCAGGAGTTATGTTGGCACTTTATATATTCTGTGTTTTTGCTATATATAGCGGAATTGGCGCAGTATTTACATTACCTGGAATTGCAGCTCTAGTTTTAGGGGTAGGAATGACTGTTGATGCCAATATTATTACTTTTGAAAGAATTAAAGAAGAACTTTATCAAGGACATAGTGTAGTTCATGCAGTTAAAATGGGGCAATCGCAATCACTTTCAACAATCTTTGATGCTCAGTTAACAACGTTAATTGCAGGACTTATTATGTATATATTTGGTACAGGTGCAGTAAAAGGATTTGCAACAATGTTGATGATCACAGTTATTTGCACTTTGGTGATTAATGTTTTTATATCACGTTTCTTATTAAATCAGTTAGTAAACTCTGGGGCAGTAGATAATAAAAAATCATGGTTTGCGGTTAAGATGGATAAAATTCCTAATGTTCAAAAAGGAGAAAAACAGTCTTACTTTGGACCGATTCCACCACTTAATTACTTGAAATATGCAAAGAAATTCATTATTTTATCATTAACGATTTTAGGCCTTGCGGTTGTTATTTCTGGATTTAACGGATTAAATGGCAAAGGAGCATTAAACTTAGGAATTGATTTTTCAAGTGGAACTAAAATTACAGTAACTTCAACAGAAGCGATTGAAATAAATGATGTTAAAGAACAGTTTGATGCACTGGGTTACAGCAATGTCCGTTATCAACTTTCTGGAGAGAAAACAATCTATGCAACAATGAAAGACTCGTTAAATAGTGAGCAACTTGACGAAGTTAAGACAGTTTTTAAAGAAATCTATGGTATTGAACCTGGAGATAACGTGGTTACATCAGTTGTAGGAAGAGACTTAGTACGCAGTGCATTCATGCTTACAATTATGGCGTGGATTGCTATGCTGATTTATGTTACACTTCGCTTTAAATGGGATTATGCATTGAGTTGTATCGTTGCATTACTACATGACGTAGCGATTGTTATTGCTGTATTTGCTATCTTTAGGCTTGAAATCAACATTGAGCTTATTTCAGTTATTCTGGCAATTATTGGATACTCAATTAATAACTCTATCGTGGTTTTTGATCGTATTCGTGAAGAGTTGAACAACACGAAAGCAACAGTGAGAAGAACACCTGAATTTTATCGTGATATCGTGCATTCATCATTGGATAACACACTAATACGATCATTATTTAGTTCAATATCAACTATTCTGCCTATTATTTGTTTATTAGCGCTAGGATCAGATGCCATCTTTACATTTACTTTCGCAATGTTCATCGGACTAATTGCAGGGACATTATCAAGCATTTTTATTGCCCCTACAATATGGTATTGGTTAAGAACAAAAATTAAACCAAGCACTAAGCCGAAGAAGAAAAAAGCTCGTCGTGAAGAGGTGGATGAGTATACAGTTAAAGGTATTAACGCATAAATAAGTGAAGACTTTACATTCTATGTAAAGTTTTCTTTTTTTACACTTTGTGAAGTTTGAAGTACATAACGCCATGTTTTTTTGATATAATAATAAAAGAAGTGGAGAGTGAAATAATGCAATTTAATGAACTAAGAGAAAAGTATCCAGAATTTCATTATCATGGCTCAACAATAGAAGAAACTAAATCTCAATTGAAAGTGGTATACCATTTTGAAATAGTGGGACTGCAGTCATTCTATCCAAGCTATGTATTTCCTAAAAAAGATGAAACGATGATGGCACAGACTGAAGTTGTAAAAAACTTAATTTTTTCTTTGGGATTAGTGGAATTGGTAAGTTATTGGAAAGTTACTTGTTCTCCGCAAGTTATTGTTCATGAAGCGATGTTAACAGAAGTACAAAAAGCATGGTGGAAAAAATTATACTTCCATGGATTAGGGGAGTTCTTTTATACAAATAGTATAGATATCTCGCAAGATGAAATGATGGAAATTATTTCTTTTGGAGAAGTGCTCAAAGGTGAGAGCTTTGAACTCCATTTACAGGGTAATTTAATTCCTGTGGGAGGTGGCAAAGATTCTTTTGTTACGCTAGAGTTGTTAAAGGAAATGAAAGAAGAGAACTGCACTTTTGTAATTAATGGAGTGAAATCTGCACTCAGAGCTGTGGAAGCGGCAGGATATCGTAATCAACACATTCAAGTAGAAAGAAAACTCGATTCTCATTTGTTTGAGTTGAATAAACAAGGATTTTTAAATGGACATACACCATTTTCTGCAATGGTAGCTTTTGCCTCTGTTTTAGCAGCGGTGTTGTGGGGGAAGAAGTATGTTTGTTTATCGAATGAATCAAGTGCTAATGAGTCAACGATAAAAGATGAAGCAGTGAATCATCAGTACTCTAAGAGTTACGAATTCGAAAAAGATTTTAAGGAGTACTTAAATGAATTTATTTTTCAAGAAGTCCATTACTTCAGTTTGCTTCGTTGTCTTAGTGAACTTCAAATTGCTTCTATCTTTTCAACACTAAAATCTTATTTACCTGTATTTAAAAGCTGTAATGTTGGAAGTAAAGATGGAGTGTGGTGTGGGCATTGTGCAAAGTGCTTATTCGTTTATGTATTACTGTCTGCGTTTTTAGAAGATAGCGAGCTTATGGAAATATTTGGTGAAAACTTGTTAGAGAAAGAAAGTTTAAAAATAACGTTAATGGAGTTGTGTGGCGCTGTTGAAAATAAACCATTTGAATGTGTTGGAACAAGAGAAGAGGTTCAGGTAGCGATGAGTATGGCAATTTCAAAAAGAGGAGAGGTGCTTCCATTATTGTACAAGCAAGCACAAACATGGAATATTTTAGTAGATATCAATGATATTGAAAAGTATCGACAAGAATTTAACGAAGAAAACTTAATACCAGAACAATATATTTCGGCGATTAAAGAGAAGGTGAGAAGATGCTGGAAGTAAGAAATAAAGGAATTCAAGAGTTACAAAATAAAAAAATTTTAATTTGGGGATTTGGTAGAGAAGGGAAATCTACTTTGAAATTCCTTCAACAAATGGCATCGACTTCAACATTTGTGATTCTTGATGATAATGAAATTAAAGAAGCTGGAATTCTTTGTTTACGTGATGCAGACTTTGATGAGTATGATTTAATTTTTAAAAGCCCGGGAATAGTGATTCAGGATGAACTGTTTCCTTTTGAAAAACTAACAAGTCAGACCACTCTCTTTATGGGAGCTTTTCATTCTCAAATTATAGCAATTACAGGAACAAAAGGAAAAAGCACAACGAGTTCCCTAATGCATCATGTCTTAAAAGAATCAAAAAAAGATGTGCTGTTAGTGGGAAATATAGGAGTTCCTTGTTTAGATGTGTGGGATAGTGTAAAAGAAGATACAGTGATTGTATTTGAAATTTCTTGTCACCAATTGGAGTACATAGAGCAATCAGCTCACATTGCAGTTCTTTTAAATTTATATCCTGAGCATTTGGATCACTATGGAACGTTTGAGAAATATGAGCAAGCTAAAAGAAGGGTGTATCAATATCAAACCAAGGATGATTTTCTAATTATTCAAAAAGAGTTAAAACCAATTTGTATACAGGAAGTGATGACATGCTCATTAGAAGAGGATGCAGACATCAAACCAACAGAGAGTGGTTTTCTGGTTAATCAAAAGGAAGTGATTCTGCCACTAGATACAAAGTTAATAGGACGTCACAATCGTTATAATGCGGCGATTGTTTATGCGATTGCTCAAAAAATTGGGCTTAGTGAAAAAGAGTTTTTAACAGCCTACGCATCGTTTCGACCACTAGCTCATCGGTTGGAAATGGTGGGAGTTTATAATGGAGTTACCTTTGTGGATGATTCTATTTCAACGATCCCTCAAGCAACTATTGAGGCACTGCGTTCATTGCCAGATGTAGATACGGTTTTGATTGGTGGAATGGATCGTGGCATTGATTATCAACCATTAGTTGAATTTTTAGATAAAAGCAGTGTGAATAATATTATCTTAATGTATGCCAGTGGAAGAAAAATAGCGCTAATGAATAGTTTGAAAAAACCAGTTACACTAGTTACAACGCTAAAAGAAGCGGTGGCTTTAGCAAAAAAGGTAACAGCGCCGGGGAAAATTTGTTTGCTTTCTCCATCTGCAGCAAGCTATGGTGACTTTAAAAATTTTGAAGATCGTGGGGAACAGTTTAAGGAATTGGTGAAGAGTTATGAATAATATAATAGAAAACTACTCAAGCTTAACTCAAAAGGTGATAGCCTTTAATCATTGCACAGAAAAGCAAGTCCAACAATTACTAGAAAAACCAACAGCATTGACTGAAAATAATTCAACTTGCCTTTTAGAGGCGATAAAATTTATTTTGGCTGCAAAGGAAAGAAATGAAAAGGTGTTTATCGGTGGCGATTATGATGCAGATGGGATTTGTGCAACAACTATTTTATATGATGCACTTACCTCATTGGGGTTAGAAGTAGGATATTATATTCCTGATCGCATTAAAGAGGGTTACGGGCTACAAGAGACGGTAGTTCAACAGGCATATGATAAAGGATATAGCTTAATTATTACTGTGGATAATGGGGTATCAGCAACGCAGGCTTTGAAGAAGGCAAAAGAGTTGGGAATTTCTGTCATTGTGACTGACCACCATGAATACACAGAAAAACCAGAATGTGATATTTTCGTTCATCCTAAAGAAATGGATCAACCGTTTCAAACGCTAGCTGGGGCAGGGGTGGCACTGCAACTTGCTGAAAAGTTAGGTGGTGCTAAGCCATTACATATTGCCCTTGCGGCAATTGCAACAATGGGAGATGTAGTTGAGCTATGGGATGAAAACCGTGTAATCGTTCGCTTAGGATTGGACTTGATTAATAGTACAGAGATACCAGTGATTCAAGCTCTATTTTCAAATCAAAATAAGATCCGGACAGAGCAAGATTTATCTTTTCAAATTGTACCCAAATTAAATGCGACTGGACGATTAAGAGAACTTGCTAATCCAAATCAAGTCGTACGTTATTTTTTATTAACGCAAATATCAGAAATTCAAAAAACGGCATTAAAATTAGCAGAGGTTAATGAAAAACGAAAAGAGAAAACATTGCAAATGAGTGTCATTGCTGAAAAAAATATTGGTGATGAACCATTTATTATTCTTAATGATTCACGCTATCACGAAGGGATTATTGGTATTTTAGCAAGTAAATTAGCTACCAAGTATCATCGTCCAACACTTGTCTTAACTGAAGGAGAATATGGTTACAAAGGGAGTGGGCGAAGTATTGCGGGGTTTAATATGCAACAGTTTTTTCTAGATGGATTTGATGAGTTTCTTCATTTTGGTGGGCACAGTCAAGCAATAGGTTTTACAGTAGATAAAACAAAATATGAACAATTTAAAGAAAAAGTACAAACCAAATTTAAAATAGCAAAATTTGAAGCAGTAGAGGCTGATCTGCTTTGCGAAATTAATATGGAAGAAATTAGCAATGAGAGTTTTGAAGAATATCGAAAACTAGCTCCTTTTGGACAAGGGTTTCAAGATCCTTTGTTTTCAATTGTGGGATTAGAAGTAGAAAAAACAGTTTGGATTAAGCAAAAGTTTGTGAAACTGATTTTTAAAAATGGTTGGGAAGGGATTTGTTTTGATCCCGAAGGACTATCGTTTGAAAACTTTCGGCGAGTGATTGCAAATCTAGTGGTGAATCAATATGGGAAAGGAAAAGAAAAGTTTTCAATCTCAATCAAAAATATAGAATAAAGGAAGAATTTAGTGTATACTTATAAAGTAATCGGAGGAATAAAATAAATGAATTTAAAAAATTATATAGCAGAGATAAAAGATTTTCCAAAAGAAGGAATTTTGTTTAGAGATATTACTCCTTTGATGAATGACGGAGAGGCATTTTATGAAGCTACACACCAAATAGAAGAATTTGCTAAAAAGGTGAATGTGGATGTTATTGTTGGACCAGAGTCTAGAGGATTTATTTTTGGTTGCCCTGTTGCGGTCAATATGAAAGTAGGGTTTGTTCCAGTTAGAAAACCTGGAAAGCTTCCTCGCAAAACATTGAGTTATCGCTATGACTTAGAGTATGGATCTAATGAACTACACATTCATGCTGATGCTATTAAAAAAGGGCAAAGGGTGTTGATTGTGGATGATTTGTTAGCTACAGGTGGAACTGTAGAAGCGACAATTAAGCTCATTGAAGAAATGGGTGGAGAAGTAGTTGGATGTGCCTTTTTAATTGAATTATTGGGATTAGAAGGAAGAAAAGTATTAGAAGGATATAATGTGTTTACAGTTTTATCATACGAGTAAAAAAACCGAAGAAATATCTTCGTTTTTTTAAAAAAGAAGGGGGATAAAAATGACAGCATTGAATCAAATTACAAGAGAAGAGCTGATGACATCGGTCAAGCAATATATTCAACGTGAAGAAAACATTAGAATTGTTGAGAAAGCACTTGATTATGCAACGGCGATGCATAAAAATCAGTTTAGAAAAAGTGGCGAGCCTTATATTGTACACTGCGTCAATGTTGGGTATATTTTATCAACACTTCAAGCAGGACCCAAGACAGTTGCGGCAGGTATTTTACACGATGTTCTTGAGGATTGCGATATAGAACGTGAAGTTTTGGTTAGCGAGTTTGATGAAGAAATCGTGACACTAGTTGAAGGGGTCACAAAAATTGGGAATATACAGTTTAAAGATGAAAAAGAATATTTAGCGGCGAATCACCGTAAAATTTTCATTGCTATGGCAAAGGATGTTCGTGTTATTTTAATAAAATTAGTTGACCGTCTGCATAATATGAGAACATTGGAATTTATGAGTGAAGAGAAGCAGAAAAAAATTGCTTCAGAGACATTGGATGTTTATGCACCAATTGCTCATCGCTTGGGGATTAGCGAAATTAAAAATGAATTAGAAGATCTTAGCTTTTTCTATTTAGATAGAGAGCAATATTATCGGATTGCTAAACTGGTAGAAGCACGAAAGATTGAACGCGATCATCAAGTAAAGCATATGACAGCAGATATCACAGAATTGCTGACAAAAAACAAGATAGAATTTAGAATTTTTGGAAGAAGTAAACATTTATATAGTATTTATAAGAAAATGAATCGAAAAAATAAACGATTTGAGGAAATTTTAGATTTATTGGCACTAAGAATTGTAACAAAAACAGAATTAAACTGCTATGAGATTTTAGGGCACATTCATGCCACATATCGTCCGATTCCTGGGCGACTGAAAGATTATATTGCAGTTCCAAAAGTGAACTTGTATCAGTCTCTTCACACAACAATTGTAGGAGATGAGGGAAGAATTTTTGAAGTTCAAATCAGAACGGAAGAAATGGACTCTATTGCGGAAAAGGGGATTGCGGCTCACTGGCGCTATAAAGAGAATAAAAAATATGACCAACACCAAGAGCAGAAAGAAATTGAAGAAAAATTAACTTGGTTTAAGGACTTTGCAATTTTAAATAGTGAACAAGAAGATGGAGATAACCCTGTAGAGTACATGGATATGCTGCAGAAGGATATGTTTGAGGCGGATGTCTATGTTATGACACCCAATGGACGAGTTATAGATTTACCAAATGGTTCAACGCCGATTGATTTTGCTTATCGTGTGCATACCGAAGTTGGACATTCATGCGTTGGAGCGATTGTTAATGAAACTCTGGTTCCTTTAAACACGATTTTAAAAACAGGTGATGTTGTAGAAATTAAGACATCAAAGCAGTTTGCCGGTCCCAGCGAAGATTGGCTTAAAGTGGTTAAGACAAGTCAAGCGAAAAGTAAAATTAAAAGTCGATTGATGAAAAAGGAAGAAGAAAAAAGAGAAGAGCGTGTAGAACAGGGTGAACAAATGCTTCGTGATGAGTTTAGAAAACGAGGGTTTGATGAAAAAGACTACATGGAAAAAAAGAAGATAGAGGCTGTATTTTCAACTTTTCAAGTATCCACATATATTGATTTCATGTATGCTATTGCAGTAAAATCAATTTCAACTCAAGCTGTAGTTGAAAAAATGACTAATCAAAAACGTGGTGTGAGTGAAGAAGATGCATTGTCACGAATTTTAGGTAAGAAAAAAGGAGTACAGAAAAAGAAAAGCGGATTTAGTTTGGGGCTTAGAGTTAATGGCGTCGATAGTATGATGATGTCTTTAGCTGGATGTTGTAGTCCGGTCTATGGGGATGAAATTGTCGGCTATGTAACAAAAGGGCAAGGAGTTAAAGTTCACCGCACTGATTGTCCCAATGTGGTGGATGCGACCAATCGTCTACTAGAAGTACAATGGGATGATAGTTTAATACAAGGAGATTATGAGGCTCATTTATCTTTGCTTTCACATGATCGCAACTTTTTGTTGACGGACCTTGTTACTGCGACATCACAATGCAAGGCAAGTCTTATGGATATTCACTCTACTGTTAATGCTGAGAATTTAACTACCGCTACTAAAATGAAAGTGATGGTCAAAGATGCAGAGCATTTAAGAACGCTTATTGCGAATTTGAAGAAAGTTAATGGTGTTATTTCGGTGGAAAGACAATCGTTTTAATGGGGCAACTAGTGTATCGAGCTAGTGAATGAAATTGTTGCAAAAGAAAAAAAAATATGCTAAACTAAAGAAAATTCAATGATAAAGAAATTTATTGAAAGATGATTAAAGAGAGAGAAACACAGGGTGAGAGTTTCTTATCAGGCGACAATGAAAAGACACTTTTGAGAAGCAATTCTGAAATTAGTAGGAATGGCCGTTACCTGCGTTAAAGGAAAGAGTGCATAGTATGATTACTGTGAACTAAGGTGGTACCACGCAACAGCGTCCTTAGATATAAGGATGCTTTTTTATATTCAGGAGGAGAAGAAAATGAAAACGATTAAAGGAACCTATGATATTTTGCCAGAAGAAAGTGAAAAATGGCAAGCAGTTGAAGATTTAATTCGACAAATTTGTTGGGTGTATGACTACAAAGAAATCAGAACACCGATATTTGAAGCGACAGAAGTGTTTAAACGAGAAAATGACAGTTCAGATATGGTAAACAAAGAGATGTATACGTTTGATGTAGGAAGAAATAGTTTAACGCTTCGTCCTGAGGGAACAGCTGGAATAATTCGTAGCTTTACTCAACATAAGTTATATGGCAGTATGGAAATGCCGGGGAAATTTTATTATGTAGGTCCGATGTTTCGTCATGAAAATCCACAAAAGGGAAGGCAGCGTCAATTCCATCAGTTTGGGATTGAAAATATTGGTGTAAAAAATCCTATTATTGATGTGGAAGTGATGGCTTTAGGCTATAGCTTCATTAAGTCTTTAGGACTATCATCAATTAAAGTTTTGGTAAATACGTTGGGGGACGAAGTTAGTCGAAAAAATTATCAAGCAGCATTGAAAGACTATATTAAGCCAATTTTGCCTGAACTTTGCGATGATTGTCGCGCTCGCTATGAAAAAAATCCATTGCGAATTTTAGACTGTAAGGTGGACTGTGATCACCCAAAAATTAAAGATGCCATAACAATCAGTGATTACCTTACAGAGGAGTCAAAAGCATACTTTGCAAAAGTTTTAGAAGGATTGGATGCACTTCAAATCCCATATGAAGTTAGTCAACAGTTAGTACGTGGGTTGGATTATTATACTGAAACAGTCTTTGAAGTGATATCAACACAAGAAGAATCAGGATCACAATCTACTATTTTTGGTGGAGGAAGGTATGATAATCTAGTTCAATATTTTGGCGGACCTGAGATGTCTGGGGTTGGGTTTGCGGTCGGGCTAGAACGGTTGTTGATTTTAGCGGAAATAGAAGGAATTGATTTTGGGAACTCGAATGATGTGGATGTATATGTTATGAGTTTTAAAGAGGCAGAGGTAGCAGCTCTTGTTGCTGCAGTAGAGTGTCGGGCTGCTGGATATAAAACAGAATTAAATGTTGTCGATCGCTCTATGAAAAGCCAATTTAAGTCTGTGGATAGAAAAAATGCAAAAATTGTGGTTATTGTTGGTGAAGATGAAGCTAAAAATAATCAAGTTGCAGTGAAGTGCATAGCAACACAAGAACAGTTAAAAGTGGATGTGACTAACCTTGTTCAAGTGATTGATAATTTTTTTGAAAAAGAAAATCATGATGATCATCACGGTGAGTGCCATAATGAAAATTGCAAGTGCAAAGGAGAATAAGGATGAAAAGAACATATCATAATGGAGAGCTTAGACTTGCTCATGTAAATCAAACAGTAACGCTTGTGGGATGGGTTCAAAAAAGAAGAAATTTAGGTTCTCTTGTTTTTGTAGACTTAAGAGATCGTTCAGGAATTGTCCAGCTAGTTTTTGATGAAACAACATCAGAGAAAGTGAAAGATGTAAGGAATGAGTTTATACTAGGAGTTACTGGAATTGTTCAAGAAAGAAAAGATAAAAATAAACATCTTTTGACTGGAGATGTTGAAATTCAAGTTCAAGGTGTTGAAGTGATTAATGTTGCAGAAACAACGCCATTAATTGTGGCGGATGAAACAGATGCATTGGAAGAAACAAGGTTGAAATATCGGTATTTAGATTTACGCCGTAATCCGATTAAAGATAAACTCATCTTACGACACAAGGTTTGTTTATTGGTACGCAACTTTTTATCAGATTTGGGTTTTATTGAAGTTGAGACGCCAATTTTGTGTAAAAGTACACCAGAGGGAGCAAGGGATTACTTAGTTCCAAGTCGAATTAGTAATGGTAAGTTTTATGCTTTACCACAATCCCCGCAGCTGTACAAACAACTTTTAATGGTTGGTGGGATGGAGCGGTATTTCCAAATTGCACGTTGTTTTAGAGACGAAGATTTACGAGCTGATAGACAACCAGAGTTCTCTCAAATCGATATCGAAATGAGTTTTGTTGATGAAGAGGATGTGTGGTCACTAGTAGAATCATTAATGTATGAAATATTTGATAAAATAAAAGGGATAAAGCTTTCAAAATTTGATCGTCTAACTTATATTGAATCTATGGAAAGGTATGGAAGTGATAAACCAGATACTCGCTTTGGATTAGAATTGCAAAACATCAGTTCTATTTTCAAGAACACTGGATTTGAAGTGTTTAAAACAATTCTAGGTCAGGGTGGAATAGTCAATGCAATTTGTTTAAAGGGCGAGCAAGAAAAGTTTTCTCGCAAAGACTTAGATAAGTTGCAAGAGTATGTTAAAATATATGGCGCTAAAGCACTGTCTTACTTGAAATATACTAATAATGAGTTAAGTGGATCAATCGCTAAGGTTTTATCAGAGACAGAAAAAAGTAGCTTAATGGCACACTTTGAGTTAGAGGAAAATGACTTGGTGCTGATTGTAGCGGATAAAAAGAAGGTTGCGCAAGCTTCACTTGGTGCACTTCGTGTGAAACTGGGTAGAGACTTACAGTTGATCGATGAAGAAAAATTCAATTTTTTATGGATTACTGATTTTCCAATGTTTGAGTATGTTGAAGACGAGAAACGATTTGTAGCAGCTCATCATCCCTTTACTTCTCCTAATTTAGAAGATTTGGATAAATTGATGGTAAATCAAGAGAACTGCTTTTCAAGAGCCTATGACTTAGTTATGAATGGTTATGAATTGTTAAGTGGGTCAATACGGATTCATGATCAAGAAGTTCAAGCACAGGTATTTGAAGCGATTGGTCTAACTTCAGAAGAAGCACAAAACAAATTTGGGTGGTTTTTAGAGGCATTTAAGTATGGAACACCACCACATGGTGGCGTAGGTATCGGCCTTGAGAGGTTGATAATGCTCCTTTCAGGAACGGATAATATCCGTGATGTTGTGGCTTTCCCTAAGACAGCGAGTGCATCAGATTTAATGTGTGAAGCACCAAATGAGGTGGATGAGCATCAACTAAAAGAATTGGGCATAAAGCGCTAAAGAAGATAGTATTATCTTCTTCTTTTCTTTTGATTGACAGAAAAAAAAGTGTCATATATAATATCAGTATGATATCAAATAAATATCAATGGAGGAGTTAGCATGAATAAGGAAATTAAAGAAAACAATATTACAAATGGTTCAAGTGGCTGGATTGGGATACTTTCGATGGTTTTAGGTGTTAGTTTGGGAATCTATGCGATTATTTTTATTAAATCACAACCAGTGGTTTCGGTAGGATTAATTGTTGCAATTATTTTTGTTTTGATTATAGGTGTAATTTTCATTGCATCCGGATTAAAAATAATTAAACCAAATGAAGCGGCAGTTTACACATTATTTGGTCAATACTATGGAACAATCAAAGAACCTGGATTTTATTGGACTAAACCATTTACTACTGAAGTTAGACCTGGCAATTTATTTGCTAAAAAGACAGATTCAGGAAGTAATATGGTGGAATTTAATATTAACCTCAAAAGAATGTCACTTAAGGCAAACACGTTAAGCAATGAAAAGCAGAAAGTTAATGATTGCGCAGGAAACCCAATAGAGATCGGTGTCATTGTGATTTGGAAAGTGGTTGATCCTAATAAAGCTGTTTTTGAAGTGGATGATTATAAAGACTATATTTCAACACAAGCAGATGGATCTATTCGGCAAATTGCAAGACAATATCCATATGATGTTGCAGATGATAACGATGATGAAAAAACACTTCGAGGAAGTTCACAGGAAGTTGCAACAGAATTGAAACGTGAGATTCAACAACGGGTTGAGTTTGCAGGGATTGAAATTATTGAAGCACGTATTTCTCATTTAGCCTATGCCCCAGAAATTGCAGCAGCAATGTTACAACGCCAACAAGCGACAGCAATTATTGCCGCTCGTCAAAAAATTGTAGAAGGAGCTGTTAGTATGGTGCAAATGGCCTTAGAAAAACTTGAGGATGAGAATATTGTGGAGATGGATGCTGAAAGAAAAGCACAGATGGTTTCTAATTTACTTGTTATTTTGTGCGGAAACAAAGAAGCACAACCTATTGTAAATAGTGGATCAATTTATTAACTTTGTGATATAAAGGATGGTGAAGGATATGGTAGAGGATAAAAATCTTGAAAAGAAAAAGCAGCTGCCACTTAGGCTTTCTCCTACTTTATGGAACGAAATCCAGCGATGGGCGGATGATGAGTTTAGGTCAGTTAATGGGCAAATTGAATTTTTATTGAATGAAGCTGTTAAAAAGCGAAAGAAAGGAGTAAAAAGTAATGACAATATTGAAAGTTGATGGATTGAAAAAAACGTTTAAGCTATCAAAAAAGCAGATGAAAGTATCAAAAAGTAAACTAAATAAAATTGTTGCAGTTAATGATTTGTCGTTTGAAATTTTCGAAGGAGAAATTTATGGATTATTGGGACCAAATGGAGCTGGAAAAACAACGACACTACGAATGTTAGCAACATTAATTAAACCAGATGCGGGAAACGTTGAGATTCTTGGTGAAAGTATAGCAGAGTCGCCTGAGAAAATTAGGAAAAATATTGCATTTTTAACGAATGAGTTAAAATTAGAAGGATATTTCACTCCAAATTATCTATATAAGTTCTTTAGTGATTTACATGGTATTCCTACTGAGATTCAGTCAGCAAGAAAAGAAAAATTATTTAAACAGTTTGGAATTGATAAATTTGAAGAAGTGAAATATGAAGATTTATCAACGGGGATGAAGCAAAAAGTATCGATTGTGATTTCATTGGTTCATGATCCAAAATTAATAATTTTTGATGAGCCAACTAATGGATTGGATATTATGACAGCTAAAGTAGTTACAGACTTTCTAATCTCATTAAAAAATGAGGGAAAAACAATCATTTTGTCAACGCATATTTTTAGTTTAGTTGAAAAAGTTTGTGATCGTGTTGGAATAATCATGGATGGTAAAATGATATGTAGTAATACTGTCGAAAATATTAAAAATGGTGAATCAATGGAAGATGCATTCTTTAAACTTTATGAAAATTATAGTGGAGGGGAAAATAATGAATAAGACATTAACTATTATAAAAAAAGAGTTAAAGAGATACTTTAGTGACCCAAAACTATTGTTTCAAGTAGTTCTCTTACCTGGATTAATAATCTATATTATGTATTCTTTTATGGGATCGTTTCTCTTTTCTTCACATGAAAGTGAAGAGGTGACACCTATTCAAGCGATAGCAATAAACCTTCCAATAGAAATGAAATCGAGTTTTGAAACAATGAACTTTGAATTAGTTGATTCTCAAGGAATTGATAGCGATGTAAAAAAAGTGGAAGATGGAGAAGTTGATGTTGTACTACAATTCCCTGATAATTTTATTGAAATGACCAATGAGCAACAGAGTGTTGCAGAAGTAGAAGTGTATTATGATAGTGCAAAAGACAAGTCTTACGATGCGTACATGATGGCTATATCATATTTGACGGAGTATGAAGAAGCGATTGCCAATGTGTTAAATATTAATAGTGATGAAAATAAAACATACAATGTAATCAAGCAAAGTGATATTGTAGCAACAATGCTTAGTATGCTACTTCCGATGTTATCAATATTATTTTTATATAGCACCTGTATGGCTATTACGCCATCTGCAATTGCCGGAGAAAAGGAACGTGGCACAATCGCTACTTTATTGGTTACGCCAATAAAAAGGATAGATTTAGCGATGGGGAAAGTTATTGGATTATCAGTGATTGCATTTTTATCGTCGATGTCAAGTATCCTTGGAACACTGTTGTCGCTTCCTAAATTAATGGGTGTAGGAGAGATGTCACTTTCTGCATATGGGATGATGGATGCAATTATATATATTGCGGGATTATTATCATTATTACCTATATTTTTAGGGGTAATGCTGATGATTTCAGCAACATCTAAAAATGAAAAAGAAGCAGCCACAGTAATGACCCCATTAATGATTGTTGCAATTGTAGGTGGAATTGCTCCAATGATGGGGTTAAGTAGTGAAAATTTAATAAGTGCATTAATTCCTGCTTGCAATGTTTCCGTGATTATCAATGACTTGTTAATGGGGAAACTTGTAGAAATGTATGCAATTGTTTCTGTTGTTGTTAATTTAGCTTATGGAGTGATTTGTGTATTTATTTTGAAGTATCTGCTAGATAGTGAAAAATGGATGTTTTCATAGGAAAAAGTGAGGAGAAAATAATGTTAGATATAAAAGATTTTCGAAAGTCATATGGAAAAACGGAAGTGATAAAGGGGATTTCTTTAGCGGTTGAACCAGGAGAAATTTTTGGTTTTATTGGACACAATGGAGCCGGTAAAACAACAACTATAAAGAGTATTGTTGGGATTACTGATTTTACTGACGGAGAAATTAAAATTAATGGAAAAAGTATTAAGGAACAACCACAGGAATGTAAAAAAGAAATTGCTTATATTCCAGATAATCCTGATCTATATGATAAGTTAACTGGAATCAAGTATTTGAATTTTATTTGCGATATTTATGATGTAGATGTGGAAAAAAGAAAACAAAAAATTGAGGAATTAGCGACTGAATTTGAAATTATTTCAAATTTAGGGGATACTATTGGTTCTTACTCTCACGGGATGAAACAAAAGTTAGTTATTATTTCTGCGTTAATTCATGAACCTAAATTATTGGTGCTAGATGAACCGTTTGTCGGACTTGATCCTAAAGCTTCTTACATACTGAAACAAAAAATGCAAGAGTTGTGTGACAATGGAAGTTCTATCTTTTTCTCTTCTCATGTTTTAGAAGTTGTCGAGAAACTATGCCATCGCATCGCAATTTTGAAAGCTGGGGAAATTATTCACATGGGAAAAACTGAAGAAATAGCACACCTTAAGTCGTTGGAAGAAATTTTCTTGGAGATTAACTGATGAAACAGTTATGGAGTTTGATAAAAGTTCAGTTTTCAGTAATCGGTGGTGCATATTTAAAAAATAAAAGCAAGCTGAAATTAGTTGGCTATGCGTTATTGGGAATTTTTGTTATGGCGTGTATTTTTGCTTATTTGTGGATGTTTTATGATATGATTCCAGTTGCTGATAAATCAATGTTTATTACTTTTTTAGCGCTTGCGGTCTTTGGTACTGTATTGAGTAGTGCATTAATTGCTGGAGAAGGGTACATGCTTAAGTTTAAAGACTTTGACTTATTGATGTCGTTACCAATAAAAAGAGAAACTATCCTTTTTTCAAAAATGATAAGCTTTTTCTTGTATTGTATTGTATTATCATTGCTTTTTCTCTTACCTGGGATGGTAATTTATGTTATCAATCAATCATTGGGATTGCAGCTAGTTCTCTTATCTGTTATTTATGCGATTCCATTGGTGATTATTGCGATTGTAATGGGGATGACACTTGTTTTGTTAATTCAGAAACTTCCAGGATTTGATCGTTATCCCAATATGATTAAAAATATCGGGACAGTACTTTCTATTCTTGTAGGGGTGAGCATTGGGACTCTTGATTCAGCATCATCAGGAATTTTGACAACATTGTCTAGTACATTAAAAAAGTTAATATTTCCAGTTGATTATTTTGTGAAGGCCGTAGCAAATGGAAATGTGGTGAGTGGATTACTTTTAATTTTTATAGCAGGAATACTATTAATGTTACTCATTTTAATTTTTTCTAAAACATTTATTGAAATTAATATGAAAGCATCAAATGGAATTAAGAATAAGAAGTTTAAACTTAAAAATCAAAAGAAAAGTAATACTACTTTTGCGCTATTTAAAAAAGAGTTAAAAACATTATTTGGAAACTTTATGTACTTTTTAAATTCATCTATTGGGACACTGATGTTTATAGGTTTAATTGTTTACGTTTTGATAACGGTAATGAAGTTACCAGAGTTTAATTTAGCGATTAATACGGCTAGAAATAGCACTGAAATGAAAAACTTAGTTTTCTTTGGTGTCGTGTTAGTGTTGGGAAACTCTGGATGGATGACATTTCCAGCAGCATCTAGCATATCGTTAGAGGGAAAGCGGTTTTGGCTAATAAAATCTATGCCTATTTCTATGTGGCAGTTGTGCAATGCAAAAGTGTTAGTTAATGCTGTTTTAATTATTGTTCCTAACATTATTATATTGATGATAGCAACTTACTTGTTTGAACTGAATATCATGATGGTTTTAGTGGCGTTGTTGACAACTGTTATCCATGGATTTTCAGTGGGATATATAGGTATAAGCATTAATTTAACGTTTCCAAAACTAAATTTTAATCGTGAAATTGAAGTTATTAAACAAAGTTTAAGTACCATTATTGCAGTATTTTTGGGCATTGGAATGATCGCTTTACATGCTTTCTTAGCATTAAATGTGGATTTCCAATCCTGGATAATAGGCACTTTATTCTTTCTATTACTAAACTTCTTATATTTAGTAATAGGATTAGGGTATCTATATCTCTTTGGTTCAAAGAGGTATAGGGAACTGAGTAATTAGAGACAAAAGTCTCTTTTTTTTATTTTGAAAATTAATAAATGGATGAATATAGTAAGCAAATAGTGTATAATTAAGGGGTTAATGGAGGAACTATGATGAAACGATTTGTCCCAACGTATTATGTTAAGCATTGCACGCAAATTGATTTTACAATGCTTAAAAACCAAGGGATTAATCTGGTGCTATTTGATGTGGATAACACGTTAGTTGCTCATAAATCACAGGTCGTGGAGGATAGAGTGAAAAAAATGATAGGAGAAGTTTATCATTTAGGAATGACACCTCTTTTAATTTCAAATAACACACAAAAGCGAGTGGAAAAAATAGCAAAAGAGTTGAAGATAGAGTCTTTTAGTTTTGCTTGCAAACCTAGTAAAAGGCGATATAAACAAATCATAAAAAAATATGACTGCAAACCACAAGAGATTGTGGCTATAGGGGACCAGTTGATAACCGATGTATATGGAGCAAATAGAATGGGGATAAAAAGTATTCTTCAAGATCCATTAGCCGAAAAAGAAAATACGGCTGGGAAAGCAACTCGACGACTAGAAAATAAAATATGGAAGAGGTTGCTGGAGAAGGGATGGCTTAAGAAAGGAGAGTACTATCATGAAATGTAAGGGATGTGGAGCAAAGTTACAGTATAACAATGAAAATAAAATTGGATATACACCCAAAGTGGATGGTGATTATTGTAAGAGATGTTTTCGTTTAACACATTATGATGAGCTTGACTTTTCAATGAAAACGGGGATTGACCCCGATGATATTTTTCGACAAGTAAACCAAAAAGATGCTTTGATTTTATGGGTAGTTGATTTATTTGATTTTGAAGCGAGCATGGTGAAAGGATTACACCGACATTTACCAAACAAAGATATTTTGATGGTTGCAACAAAAAGAGATTTACTTCCTGAGACGCTAGGGAATGATAAACTAGCACGCTTTATCTTTGGAAGACTAAAGCAATTTGATATTCATTTATCGGGTCTTGTGGTAACTGGTAAAGACATAGAGAATGGGAAAATGGAAGTAATGCGAGCGGTTGAGCAGTTGGCAAAGGGTAGAGATATTATTGTGCTAGGGAAGGCTAATGCAGGTAAGAGTACCTTGTTGAATGCTTTAATCGGAGAAAATCAACTGACTAGCTCTCGCTATCCTGGAACAACATTAGATTTTAATATGTTATCTATCCAAGGACACACCTTTATTGATACACCAGGACTTGAAGGAAACAAAACGGTTATTATGGATATTGATGAAAAGGATCTAAAAGCAATACTCCCCTTTGAAACGATTAAGCCTAGAGGATTTCAGTGCAAAGGAAATCAAAGTTTTGCGATTGCAGGATTAGCTCGGTTAGATTTTTATGATTGTTCAGCAGCGTCTATTGTCTTTTATGTTTCTAATCGCTGTGATATACATCGTGGAAAGATAGAAGGTGCAGAAAAATTGTGGAAGGAACATTATGGTAAATTGCTACAACCAACCACCAGTCATCACCAATTTTCAAAACAAAAAATTCCAATGGCAAAAGAGAAGATGGATATCGTTATTGATGGGTTGGGTTGGATAAGTGTAAGTGGTAAAATAAAAGAAATAGAAGTCACATATCCTCAAGGGGTAAATGTAAGCTTTAGAAAGGCGATGATATAAATGTTAAATGGCAAACAAAAGCGGCACTTACGTGCATTAGGAAATACTCAGAAAGCACTGTTTCAAATTGGGAAAGAAGGATTATCTATCAACCTTTTTGATACGATTAAAGATTCTTTAGAGGCTCATGAATTAGTTAAAATTAGTGTTCTCAAAACGTGTTCAACTGATATTAAAGAATTGAGTTTTGATTTGGCAAGAAATACGAAAAGTGAAGTGGTACAAATTATTGGAAGAACGATCTTGTTGTATCGTGTAAGCAAAGAGCGTAGGATTGAATTACCATGAAAAAAATTGGGTGCCTAGGTGGAAGCTTTGACCCTATTCATCAAGGGCATATTGCAGTTGCGAATTATGTTTTAAAAGAGTGTGAATTAGATGAAGTTTGGTTGATACCATCCAAAGAAACACCACTTAAAAATAGAGTTTTAACATCATTTGAACAACGTGAAAGGATGATTCGATTAGCACTTAAAGATGAGAGCGGACTAGCTTGTTGCACAATTGAAAAGGAGTTACCTATACCATCCTACACGATTCAAACTGTTACAGCGCTAAAGAGTGAATATCCTGAGTGTGAGTTCTATTGGATTATTGGTGATGATTTAGTGGAGCAGTTACCTAAGTGGAAAGAGATAGAAAAACTACTGCAAGAGATTCAATTCGTGGTGGTTTCCAGAAATGAAAAAAACATAAATCTGAATTCCAACCTAATTTATCTAAACCAACTGCATATTCCAATCAGTAGTACTGAAATACGTGATGGAAATTTTCAAAATTTAAATCCTGAAGTTCGAGATTATATTTTTCAACAAGGACTGTATTTAGAATCAATTATTTTTAATCGATGCCAAGAGTATCGTGCAAAACATTCTGTTTCTGTTGCAAAGATGGCTTTGGAATTGGCAGATGGAAAAGATTTGGATAAGTGGCGCGTTTATGTAGCTGCAATTTTACATGACGTGTGCAAGGATATGTCTTCACAGGAACAAAAAAAATGGATTGATGAGGATGTGCTTAGGACAATTGAAGATAAAGAGTATCTTTGGCATAGTTTTGCAGCTAAAAAGTGGATAAAAACCAATTTGATGTTAGAAGACAACGAAATTCTTAATGCTATCTATCATCATACAGATGGAGAAGACAAAAGTTTACTTGGTGTGATTATTTATCTAGCTGATAAACTTGAAAGAACAAGAAAAGTTTGGAGTGAGAGCGTCATAGAGAAGGCGAAAATTGACCCTGTAGGTATGAAAGATTGGGTTGAAAAAGAAATAGAAGAGTGGAGAAACACATGAGATTGTTAAAAAGTATTAAAGCTATTATGGATAAAAAACTGGCGGAAGATATCGTTGTTATTGATTTTCGAGAAGAGAGTGTTTTTTTTGATTATTTTATTGTTGGCAGTGCTAAAAATTGCCGGATGGCACACTCAATTATTGAAGCTATCGAAGAAGAAGTTCTAAAAATTGATGGTAAGATTCGAACAATTGAAGGAAACAAAGAAAGTTTGTGGCAACTGGTTGATTGTTATGATGTGGTGGCACATATTTTTGTAGGTGAAGAAAGGGAAGTTTATCATCTTGAAAAACTGTGGGCTGATTTACCACGAATTGAGGAAGTAAAATGATGTATACATCATTAGCACCTTACTACGCTGATCTTTTTTATGATGAAAAGGCCATTGATCAATGGCTACATTTTACAATCCAACATGGTGTAGGTGAAAAAATGTTAGAAGTTGCTTGTGGGTGTGGTGATGTTGCAGCTAAACTCTTTGAACAAGGTGTCGATATTTTAGCGACTGATCTTTCAGAAGCGATGGCAAAGGAAGTGGGAAATAGATATCCACAGCTTCCGTTTCAATTAATGGATATGACAAATATCACAATAGAAAACAAAGTTGACACGATATTTTGTTATTGTGATAGCGTGAATTACTTACAAAGTGAAGAAGCACTAATCCAGTTTTTTAATAGTGCTAAAGAAAATCTAAATGAGAATGGCAGACTGTTATTTGATATGCATTCACTTGATAGATTAAAAGAGTTTGAAGAGACATATGTTGAAGAAGGGATAACTTTAGGGACTCCTTATCAATGGACTATACAAGCTGACCAGAATACTTTACATCATCATTTTGTATTTTATGAAAATGAAAAAAATGTGGAAGAAACTCATGTTCAAATTGTTTTTAATCCTCAGAATATAGAGAAGCAGTTAGAGAAAGCTGGATTTGATTTTGAGGTTAAAACCGATTTTGATCAAGATGGTTTGTGCGATGGTGAAAAATATTTTTATATATGTAGAAGGAGATAAAGGATGATAGCATTTATAGGAGCAATGGAGAGTGAAGTACAAGCACTAGTTAAAATGATGAGCGATGTGAAACATCAAGTTCATCGACATTTGGATTTTTATATTGGAACTATAGCAGGTAAGGAGTGTGTTGTAATGAAAAGTGGCGTTGCTAAAATTGCAGCTGCTATGAGCACAACGGTCTTATTAGAAAATTTTGAAGTAGAGATTGTTGTAAATATTGGAACTGCTGGTGGACTTCATCCAGATATGAAAGTGCTGGATGTTGTCATTGCTAAACAAGTCACTTGTCATGATTTAGATGTTCCAGGATGGGAAAAGGGATTTGATGATGAGGAAAGATGTTATTACTCAGATCAAAAATTATTAGATGTGATGCACAAAATTACAGGAGATGATCAGGTGTGGATTGGCAATATGGTTACAGGTGATATTTTTGTTTGCCGAGATGAGCAAATCAAACAGATAAAAAAGAACTATCCAAATGCTTTGTGTGCTGAGATGGAAGCAGCTGCTATAGGACAAGTTTGCACTCACTATCAAAAACCATTTCTTGTTATTCGATCACTTTCCGATATTGCTTACCAAGACAATAATCAAATGACTTTTTATGAATACGAAGTAAGAGCCTCAGAAAGAAGTGCCAATTGGTGCGTTAAATTTGTAGAGGCAATATAAAAAAATTCTAATCTAGTTAGAATTTTTTTATTATGGTAAGTTAACTTGTTGGTCGCTTAATTCAAATAGCCCTGACCAAATTTGATTTTCTGCTAACCATTGTTTTAACTCTGATTCACTAATTGGACTATCTGTTGTATTCTGAATGGAGTTTATAATGGTAAATTCACCATTTTCAATTTCAACTGTAACAAATGCAGGGTAAGAGCTAAATCCCCAACTGTCTACAAATTGTGCAGCGGTAATATCTTCGGTAGAGGAAACATCAACGTACTCTAATCTCTCAAAAAGACTTTGTCCCTGCTTTGCTTCAAGTGGCTTAATAATAGTATTTTGAATATAAATGCAATCCGCATTTTCAGGATCACAGAAAAATAAATAATGCGTTGTTGAATCTCCAGAACTAATTAGATAATCGTTCAAAGTTTCATAAGGAATCATAGGGGTATTTAAAACAGCAGCTTGAACTGTAGTTTTTTCTGGCTGAAAATAAATATAGAATGATAAAATAAGGCAAGCTAAAAAGTTAACAAATAAGATGGTTAAAGCAATTTTCTTTTTCATTGTATAATCCTCCTTTGTTATAAGGCTTAAATAGTGTAACACTTTTTAATAAATTGTGCAATTTTATTTAAAAATAGTGTACTATAGAGAAAAGAGGAGTTTTTTATGAAATGGTATAAAGAAAAGTATGTTAATCGTCGAGATTGGTTAGTGGAACATGTAGAATTATTAAATTTAACAGCAGAAGAATTTCAATTATTGATAATTATTGATTATTTTAATAGTTTCAGTGAAGAAATAAGTCAAGAAAAGTTATGCAATAAAATGAATCTTAGTCAAAAGAAAATGGATAATTTATTAGCTGTTTTGATTTCAAAGAAATATTTAAAAATCCAAGTGAGTAAAAAGGGAGTTCATTTTTTATTGGATGACTTATATGAGACTAAAGTGGCTCATCTTGAAAATGCTTTAAATCAAAATATTCATGACTTATTTGAGTCAGAGTTTGGTAGGCCATTAACCCAGTCAGAAATGGAACAATTAAATCAATGGGTCAAAAATGAAGATAAAGAGTTAATTATTTATGCTTTAAAAGAGGCATCAGCCTATCAAAAGTTATCGTTGAACTACATTGCGAAAGTATTAAAGAGCTGGAAAGAAAAAGGAGTTACTGTTGAAAAGATTGAAAAAGGAGTCTCTTTTGGAAATTAATCAGATTTTAAATGAGTTAGAAAAAATGTTTCCAGATGCGAAATGCGAATTAATTCACGAGAGTGCTTTTCAATTAGCGGTTGCTGTTGTTTTGTCGGCACAAGCAACAGATGTTTCGGTGAATAAGGTTACTCCTCAACTTTTTAAAAAGTATCCAACTTCTTTAGCGATGGCAAAGGCATCAATTAGAGACTTAGAAAAAGAAATAAAAACAATAGGATTATATCGAAATAAAGCGAAGCATATCCATGGGCTTGCAGCTATGCTAGAAGGGGAATTCAATGGTGTAATGCCACAAACTTTGGAAGAATTGATTGTGCTTCCAGGGGTTGGTAGAAAAAGTGCCAATGTTATTTTAAGTGTTTGTTTTGGAATTCCTGCTATTGCGGTAGATACACACGTTGAAAGAATTGCAAAACGATTGGGATTAGCTTATAAAAAAGATTCAGTGTTACAAGTGGAAAAGAAATTGATGAAAAAAGTACCACAAGAGCGTTGGACGAAGGCGCATCATCTTTTTATCTTCTTTGGGCGTTATTTCTGTACTGCAAAAAATCCTCAATGTGAGTCTTGCGTGTTTAGATTACAATGCAAAGATGCCTTAGCAAAAAGAAAGATGACAAATCATTAAAAAAGGGGTGTGAATTTTCATTCACACTCCTTTTAATTGGTTTTATGGTGCTGGTGATTCTGTTGGTGTTGGACTAGGTGTTGGACTAGGTGTTGGTGTTGCAGCTTCCTCATGGCATTCATTGTTGTACCAATAATATCCTTCAGATTTACATCCTGTCTCAGTTGTTAAATCTGGTGTCGCTGTTGGAATGTTGATGCTGATTGACTCGCAGCGTTCATTACTAGATTCCCCTAAGTATTCATAGCTATAGAAACCACAAACTTTGATGGTCTGAGTTCCTGGTGATAAATCGAAGGTTTCAGTCAAGGTAGAAGAATCCGTAACAATATCTTTAACCAACTCATCATTTGCGTAAACTTTCGCTTTATAGCGTACTGGACCAAAGATCCAAGTATAATCAAAAATTCTAGTTCCCCAAGCTTCAACTTTACTGCCTGCAACCTCTAAGCTTAAATCCATTGTATCTGCAGCAACTGTAAGTTGGTCAGCATTTGGGTAAGGTGCCCAAGTGAGAGTAAATTTTCCGTTGTCATTGTATTGAATTGAGAACGAATTTAATTGCTCAATATTGGCTGTTTCTGGAGCGACTAGTGAATTTGCAAATTCGCTTTTTAAATCTCCTGTTGTTAAGTATTTTTCATCCATACCATCAATTGGATAAGCGTAAGGCCATGTTCCTAAAATGTGGGAAATAGTGGCTACGCCGGATGGGCGAGCAATTGCGGTAGGTGAAGTGTCAGCGTGAGCAATCGTAATGAGCGCATTGCTGATTTTACCAGGAATGTTTAATTGACTCTTGGCAGTGTTAAAGTAAGTCCCTGCATCTTTGACTCCTTTTTCATATCCGACCCAAACGACATTGGTGTATTCAGATGTGAGAGAAATCATCCACTTATCCTTGGCTGCCCCTCGCGGGATATTGAAAGATAGCCCAGATGTCCCCCAGTCAGTAGTTCCTGTCTTACCATAAACGGCATAATTTCTTTTTAGTAGTTGCATGTAGTTGAAATAAGGACCATTGACTGCTTCGTACATTAATTGGGAAGTTAAGTAAGCAGCTTCTTCACTAAGAACTGCAACGCGGTCATAAGTTGGCTCAAGAGGAGAGCTTCCATCACTGAATTCAATTCTTGAAACAGTATGGGGCTGAATATAATATCCCCCATTAGCGAGCGTAGCATTAGCAGCGGCGAGTTCGACAACGCTGACTTCAAAGCTTGATCCTCCAATCGCATACCCTATGTCAAAGTTTTCTGATGTTACTTTTGAAAATCCTAAACTTTGAAGATAAGAGACAACTTGATCTCTTCCAACAGTATCCACAACTTCTTGTAACGCTTGAATTGCTGGAGTGTTTAATGAGGATCCGACAGCGTAAGCGAGGGTAACTTGTCCATAATATTCGCCATTAAAGTTTTTAATAACAACATCAGTACCTCTGTATACAATAGGACGATCTGTAACGACATGGCTAGTAGACCAACCTAAATACTCAAAAGCAAGAGCATAATCTACAATTGGTTTAACTGATGATCCCGGTTGTTTGTATTGGTCAGTGGCATGGTTTAGCAGCAAACTTCCTCCACGTCCATAATTTCGTCCACCACCGATCGCAACGATTTCTCCTGTTTCGTTATTTAAAGTAACCATTCCGATTTCCATCAATTCATCTGGGAAGGTAATTCCTTCATAAGTACCAGCCTGAATGGAGTCCATCACGGCTTGAATATCAGCATCCATGTAAGTGTAAATTTTCATTGGCACAGAAGTTGGATCTAATCCAGTTAATGTTTGGACTTCTCTAATTACTGTATCAATGTAAGATTGGTAAGCGTAATTAATCCCATCACTAGCTGTTGAAGAGCTTCCATAAGGGTCAACTAACAAATCTTCAACTTTAATTGATTTTGCTAGATCACATTCTTCTTGAGAAATGTAGCCATGACGAAGCATCATATTTAAAACAGTATTTCTTCTGTTAGTTGCATAATCAAGATAATTAAATGGGTCAAATAGATAAGGTGCATTAACAACACCAGCCAACATAGCACTTTCAGCTAGGTTAAGTTCGGTAACATCTTTTCCAAAATAGTATTCAGCAGCTTTTTGTATTCCACGAATATTTCCAGAACCTCCAAAGTTACTTTTGTTAACGTAAAGTTCAAAGACAGTTCGCTTGTTGGTGTTTTTTTCTAATTCTATGGCAAGTGCAATTTCTTGGACTTTTCGGCTGATGCTTTTTACAGCTCCAACTCCACTTTCATCATCCATAAAATAAGTCATCTTTGTAATCTGCATGGTGAAAGTTGATCCACCTTGAGAAAAGCTCAATGATTTAACATTTTCAAGCATCGCTTTTGCAAAACGGGGGATATCAAATCCGTTATGTTCAAAAAAGCGTGAGTCTTCAATTGACACAAATGCATCAATTAAAGAAGTAGGGAGATCTTCATAAGTTATATTGGTTCTGATTTGGAGTCCAACATCCGCTACTAAATTTCCGTTTTGATCGAAAATTTGCGAAGATTCTTTAGTATCATAGTAGTCAAGATTGAACTCTGGTGAGTCAGAGAGCATCGAGATTAAAATGAAGATGCCGCTTGCGCTAACAAGGAGCATCACTGCAAGAATGGCGCTGATAATAACAGCAGCCAGGTTTCTTTTATTAATAGAACGCTTTTTTGTTTTCTTTTTCTGTGTCATATCTTTCCTCCAAAATATAGTTGCTCGACAACTTTTAAGTAGTCAACTCGTGGAATAAAGCTAGATGGAATAAGATGGGCTTCTTTTTGAAACCATGAGTACGGAATAGAGCGCCGCTTTCCTGAATAACTAGCGATAATTTTTTGAGCTTCTACAAGATAATCTTCATTGTACGCTGAGAAGCGAATAATCACAAAGGCAATTGCTCCATGTGACAGGACACTGCGCAAGTGTTCGACTTGGTGCTTGTGAATGCTTGAAAATGGAAAAGAAGTCTTACTGGCACACTCCTTTGCCTCAAAGTCAATGGCTTTGCCACAAAAAACTCCGTTATAATCTGTTGTACTAGGAGTTTTAAAGTAAGCCTCAGAGATCTTGGCAGCACTTCGCTGTGGGTAATCCACATTGACTACCTGGATGGGAGTTGGCTTTTTGTGAATGTTAGCCATGCCAGATTCCAAGTAATATTGATTGGACTGATTGATCTCTTTTTCCAAACTCATTCCCCGATTGCTTGCAGAACGAGTTGAAGTTGGTTGTTTTCTTTTTTTTCCATTTGGATAATTAATCATTCTATCACCATGCTTATTATACCTTATTTGAAAAGAAAAAAGAATAAATAATTGATTTTAAGGCGTTATTTTGCGATAATATAAGAAATTATGGAGGAATCATTATGAGTAGAAAAATTAATTTAACATTGCAAGCAATTTTCGATAAGCAATTTAGCATTGATTTTAAAGGATATTGCGCTAGTGAAGTAGATAGCTTTTTAGACTTAATTTTAGAAGATGTAGAGACCTATCTTTCAACATTAGAAGAAATGAGTCAAAAAGTGGATGGGCTTGAAAAAAATAATGCAATGCTTCGTGAACAAGTTTTGGAACTAGAAGCACGCGCAAGAGCAAAAGATGATGAACCAAAGGAGTCTGTTTCTCAGCTGGATTTGATTAAGCGATTATCACGTCTTGAACAAGCAGTTTACGGGAATAGAAGTAAGTAAAATACACTCGGACAATCGCTGGCCTTAGGGTTAGAGGAAAGTCCATGCTCGCACAGTCTGCGATGACTGTAGTGTTTGTGCTAGTTGAAGTCATAAAACTAGGTAGGGAAACCTAACGGCTGAGCAATAGCCTAAGGGCAACTATGGCTAAAGCCTATAAAAGTGTCACAGTGACGGAGTTTGCTTGGAAACAGGCAAAGTGGAACGAGATAAACCCCGCAAGCGAGAAACCCAAAATTGGTAGGGGAACCCTTTGAAACAAATTGAAGAGACAAAGGGATACCGAAAGGTATAGATAAATGATTGTCGCCCGAAAGGGAACAGAACATGGCTTACAGAGTGTAAATAAAAGGAGAAAGCGAAGAGCTTTCTTTTTTGTGTTATTGTTTTACTTTATTGAAAAAAGTTGGTATAATACAAAGGTAAAATAAAGGAGTGTAAAGTAATGAATTTACCTAACCGATTAACCGTTTTAAGAGTTTTAATGATTCCGATTATGATGTTAATATGGCTTTTCCCAGCTGCTCAAATGGGAATAGAATTGCCTGATTTACAAATACAATTATTTAATTCAAGCTTGACGGTTTCTTTGGCTGTCAAAAATTTGATTTGTTTGGCTGTATTTATCTTGGCAGCGATTACGGACTATTTTGATGGGATGATCGCAAGAAAGAAAAATTTAATCACAACATTTGGGAAGTTTGCTGACCCAATTGCTGATAAACTGTTAGTATCAACTATGTTTGTGCTTTTTGTGGCTGATGGAATTATCCCGGTTGTACCAGTAGCTTTGATGATTATTCGTGATACAATAGTGGATGGCTGTAGAATGTTGGCAGCGCAAAATGGCGTTGTTGTCGCTGCAGGATATATGGGGAAAGTAAAAACTGTAATTCAAATGATTAGTATCGTTTTAATTTTGTTAAATAATTTACCGTTTGAACTATATCGTTTACCAGTTTCTGATTTTATGTTATGGTTTGCAGCATTCACTTCAGTGGCAAGTGGAATATCGTACTTTAATCAATTAAAAGAATATATTTTTGAAAGTAAATAGGATAAGAGAAGTAATGAGATAATTACTTAGAGGAGGACAGACAATGGCAGAAAAAGAAACAAAAAAAGATAATTTATTAGAGGATGCTCTAAAGCAAATTGAAAAGCAGTATGGGAAAGGTAGCATTATGAAGTTAGGGGATCGAGGTAATGTAGAAGTGGATGCAATTGGGTCTGGCTCCATCACTCTGGATCACGCTTTAGGAATAGGGGGATATCCTAAGGGGAGAATTATTGAAATATATGGTCCTGAATCATCTGGTAAGACAACGTTAGCACTACACGCAATTGCGGAATGTCAAAAGCGTGGTGGGAAAGCGGCTTTTATTGATGCGGAAAATGCTATAGATCCACAATATGCAAAAGCCTTGGGAGTTGACATTGATGAATTGATTTTATCACAACCAGATTCAGGGGAACAAGCATTAGAAATAACAGAAATTTTAATTAAATCCAATGCGATTGAGCTTGTGGTTATTGACTCTGTAGCGGCACTTGTTCCGCAGCTAGAGTTGGATGGTGAAATGGGAGATTCTCAAGTAGGGCTTCAAGCTCGTTTGATGTCAAAAGCGATGAGAAAGCTTTCTGGAGCAATCAACCGTTCTCATTGTACGGCAATCTTTATTAACCAATTACGTGAAAAAGTTGGGGTTATGTTTGGCAGTCCTGAGACAACACCTGGGGGAAGAGCGTTGAAGTTCTATTCTTCTGTACGTTTGGATGTCCGCCGAAGTGAAGCTATTAAAAATGGAACAGAAGTTATCGGAAACAAAGTTAATGTTAAAGTTGTTAAAAACAAGGTGGCTCCGCCCTTTAAAATAGCACCGATTGAAATTCGCTATGGGGAAGGAATTTCGCATCTATCAGAGGTGATTGAATTGGGTGTTGCTCAAGAAATCATTCAAAAAAGTGGTGCATGGTTCAGTTATAATGGAGAAAAAATCGGGCAAGGTCGTGAAGCGGTGCGAGCCTTCTTGATTGCGAATCCAGATGTGGATAAACTAATTACAGAGCAGCTAAAAGAGAAATTATTTGTCGCATCTTCAGCAGATGACGATTCAGAATAAATCACATCAATGATGAAATCAAACTAGTTTTGACTCATCAATGATGTTTTTTATTGTTTTTTGGCTAGTAAGTCACAATATTTCTTGAAGAAAGTGAGTTTTTTATATATAATAAAAGAGAAATTATATATTTTAAGAGGAAAGAATGGAGGATTTCTAAATGAAAAATATAGAAATGTTCATTTTATCTGGAATTATAGGGGTAGTCATAGGGTGTTTGATTATGGTTATCTTAAATCGGTTGGGAGTATTTCGCGCAAGGCGTAAGTCAAAACTACTTATTGAAGAAGCGACTAACAAAGCTGAAACTATTTCAAGACAAGCAACATTGGATGGTAAACAGCAAGTTTATGAGATGAAATTAGAAGCTGAAAAAGAAATTAAAGAAAAACGAGTAGAAATACAAGATGCAGAAAATAAACTTCTTCGTCGTGAAGACAGTTTAAATTTCCGTGATGAAACTCTTTTGGCGAAAGAGAAGCAAATTGATGATAAAAATCATCAAGTAACCGATAAAATAAGTAATCTAGAAAAAATGGAAATAGATTTACAAACTAGAATAGATCACCAAATTACGGTTTTAGAAAATGTAGCAAGCATGAGTGCTCAAGATGCTCGAACAGAATTAATGGGTGTTGTAGAGAAACAAATGGAAAATGAAATCGCTGTGTATATTCGTGATAAAGAAGATGAAGCAAAGTCACAAGCAGCAGAGAAAACAAGAAATATTATCGCCTTAGCTATTCAAAGGTATGCTCAAGAAGAAGTTGTTGAAAGAACAGTGTCGGTTGTTGCACTTCCTGGAGAAGAAATGAAAGGGCGTATTATTGGAAGAGAAGGTAGAAACATCAGAGCGATTGAACAATTGACAGGAGTTGATTTAATTATTGATGATACACCCGAAACAATAACAGTTAGCTGTTTTAACCCAATTAGACGAGAAATCGCAAGATTATCACTTGAAACTTTAATCCGTGATGGTCGAATTCAACCGGGAAGAATTGAAGAGGTGGTTAATAAAGTAACTAAAGAAATGGATGAAATCATTCGTAAAACGGGTGAGGACACTGTCTTTAAGTTAGGTATTGGTAAGATTAGTCGTGAGCTTGTGATGGCTTTAGGACGCTTAAAATATCGTTATAGTTATGGACAAAATGCATTACAACATAGTATTGAAGTTGCTCATTTTGCAGGCATAATGGCTGTGGAATTAGGGCTAAACCAAACGTTAGCAAAAAGAGCAGGATTGTTACACGACATAGGGAAAGCTTTGGACTTTGAACAAGAAGGAACTCATATGGAACTTGGTGCTAAACTAGCTCGTAAGCATGGTGAAAAAGAAGTTGTAATTAATGCAATTGAATCTCACCATGGTGATGTAGAACCAATTGATTTAATTTCTAATCTTGTAGCAGCAGCGGATGCGTTGAGTGCAGCACGTCCAGGAGCTCGTTATGAGTCAATGGAAAATTATGTTAATCGTTTAGAACAACTAGAAACTTTGGCTAATCAATTTGACGGTGTTGATCGTTCTTTTGCGATTCAAGCAGGAAGAGAAATCCGAGTAATGGTTATTCCAGAGAAAGTTGATGATGCGAAAATGGTTAAAATAGCTCGTGACATTCGAGAAAAAATTGAAGCAGAACTTACTTATCCAGGTCAAATCAAAGTAACTATTATACGTGAAACAAGAATTAATGAGTTAGCAAAGTAATGAATATTTTATTTTTAGGTGATGTTGTAGGTGCGGTTGGACGAGTAATGGTTCAATCGCATCTTGCGCAATTAAAGCAACAAGAGAGAATTGATTTGGTCATTGTGAATGGAGAAAATTCAGCACATGGTAAAGGGATAACGACAAAAATTTATCATCAATTTAAAGCAATGGGTGTGGATGTCATCACACTAGGAAATCATGCTTTTTCAAAAGGTGAAATTTTAGAGTCGATGAAAGAGTGCAGCATGCTAGTGAGACCATTTAATTTGGATGGTTGTACAGCGGGGCGTGGATTTCTTCAAGTAGAGGTAAAAGGTTTAAGTGTTCTTGTGGTAAATTTGTGTGGGACAGTATTTATGGATCACGTCGAAAAGACACCTTATCAAGCGATGGATGAGATAATGGAAGAGCAACAAGCAGATATATATTTTGTTGATTTACACGCTGAAGCGACTGCAGAGAAAAGCATTTTTTGGAATTATTTTAAGGAAAAAGTGCAAGTTGTGGTAGGAACACATACCCATATTCAAACGGCAGATGAAAGAGTAGAGAGCGGCAGTGCTTTTATCACAGATGTTGGGATGTGTGGTGCTTATGATAGCGTGTTAGGCAGAGACACAGATGAAGTTTTAAAATTAACTATTCATAAAGAGGCGACTCATTATACACCGGCAAATGGTGCTGGAATGTTGAATGGGGTTGTTGTTGAAGTTGATGAAGTAAGTAAAAAAGCAACGGCAATAAAGCGAATACAAATTAGACCATAAAATATAGTGTACTGTTCAATCATTTTGTGTAATCTAATCTTGTTAAAAATTGAGGATTGTGGTAAAATCTATCTGATAGAAGGAGGTCGGATATGCCAGTTACAGTAAATAAAGATCTTTGCATTGGATGCGGCGCTTGCGTCGGTGTTTGTCCAGTTGGAGCCCTATCAATGGATGGAGATGGAAAAGCAGAATGCGAACCATCAACTTGTATTGATTGTGGAGCATGCGTTGGTACTTGCCCAGTATCAGCAATTTCACAATAGTTTAAACATAAAAGCCAAGATAATTGGCTTTTATTGTGCGATTATGTATAATTAAAATGTTAAGAAGGATGTGATTTTGTGAAAAATGAACAATTTAAATTACCATCATTAAGAAATGCACAAGTAAGAACAAAAGAAGAAATTCAAGTCAAATATAATTCTTTTAAGCTGACAGAAAATGTAAAGAATTTAGGAGTTGGAAGAACCTTTTTCTTGAGAACATATGGATGTCAAGCGAATGAAAGGGATTCAGAGACAATTGTTGGAATTTTACTGCAACTTGGATTTTCTCAAGTTTGGAAAGAAGAGGAAGCAGACTTTATTTTACTTAATACTTGTGCTGTTCGAAAAAATGCTGAAGACAAAGTGTTTGGAGAGCTGGGACTACTAAAACGATTAAAACTAAATAAACCAGATTTGATTTTTGGAGTATGCGGATGTATGGCACAGGAAGAGGAAGTAGTAGAGAGACTTCTTAAAACATATGATCAAGTTGATTTAATTTTTGGGACACACAACTTGCATCGATTACCTGAACTTTTATATCAGGCAATGATGCAAAAGGAAAGAACAGTTGAGGTTTTTTCTCAAGAAGGAGAAATTATTGAAAATCTTCCTGCGCAGCGGTTTGGACAGCATAGAGCATGGGTTAATATTATGTATGGCTGTGATAAGTTTTGCACGTACTGCATTGTCCCATATACTCGCGGAAAAGAAAGAAGCCGTATGCAAGAGGATATTTTAAAAGAAGTTAGAGAGTTAAAAGAAATGGGGTATAAAGAAGTAACATTACTAGGGCAAAATGTGAATGCCTATGGAAAAGATTTGAGTTATCAAGGCGGCTTTGCGAGATTATTAGAAGAGGTAGCAAAAATTGGGGTTCCACGCGTGAGGTTTACTACATCACACCCTTGGGACTTTACGGAAGAGATGATTGATGTTATAGCGAATTATGATAATGTTATGCCAGCAATTCATTTACCAGTTCAATCAGGAAGCAATGAAATACTGAAGATGATGGGAAGGCGATATACTAAGGAGAGCTATAAGCACCTCTATGATCAAATCATAAAGAAAATTCCACACTGCACTTTCTCAACGGATATCATTGTTGGATTTCCTAATGAGACGGATGAGCAATTTAACGAAACACTAAGTTTAGTAGAGTACTGTCAGTATGATTTTGCGTTTACTTTCATTTATTCACCAAGAGAAGGAACACCAGCGGCAAAAATGGAAGACAATATTCCAATGGAGAAGAAATCAGAGCGATTACAAATGCTAAATGATAAACTTGCTGTCATTACCAACTTGCGAAATCAAGCGTTTGTTGGAAGGATAGTTTGTGTCCTTGTCGATGGTCCAAGTAAGAAGAATAGTGCTGTTTATAGCGGATACAGCAATGAAAATAAGCTTGTAAACTTTACCGGAGTTGATATTAAAGAGGGCGACTTGGTCAAAGTGCTTATCACAGAGGCTAAAAGTTGGTCGTTAAATGGAGAAAAAGTAAATAATTAAAATAGAAAAGGGCTTTTCATTGAATTGAGAGCCCTTTTGGAGTATAATAATAAATAATGAAGTAAAAGGAGAAATATAATGGATCAAGTAAAAATATTCGCCCTTGGCGGGTTGGATGAAGATGGAAAAAATATGTATTGTGTGGAAATAAACCAATCGATTTTCGTGATAGAGTCTGGAATGAAATACCCAGATAATGAAAGATTAGGAATTGAGATGGTTATTCCAGATTTTACGTATCTTGTGGAGAATGCCAATAGAGTAAAAGGTATTTTTATTACCCATGGACATGAAGATGTTATGGCGGCATTGCCTAATTTATTGAAACAAATTCAAGTACCGGTTTATGCAACGCCATTAACGGCACAAATTTTAGAAAGAAAATTGAAAAAAGAAAGTGTGAATAATGCGAACATTCAGCGCATTCAAAGAAATTCAACATTTCAAATAGCTGGACAAAATATAATCACTTTCGGTGTGACTCAATCAATTGCGGATGCAGTGGGTATTGCAATTGAAACGTCAAATGGATATGTGGTTTACACGTCAGAGTTTATTATTGACTATGACACAAAAATGGAGGCATTTAAAACTGACATCGATCAATTTATCGAAATAGGTAAAAAAGGTGTTTTAGCTTTAATGGCGGAATCAGTAGGAGCAACAAGAATAGGACATACAGCGCCACATCATCGCATTACACCAATTATGGAACCGATGTTTGAAGATGCTCAAGATCGTGTCATTGTCACTATGTATAATCAAAATTTATACCGTGTTATTGAAGTTGTTGAATTGGCGTACAAATATGGAAGAAAAATTGTATTTTATGATGATGAGTTACGCCAAATGATGAAGGATGTTTCAGATTTAGGATATTATAGAATGCCTGTGGGAATGGAAATTTCTAAGGAAAGATATAGTTCAGATATGGAAAATGTTTTAATTTTGATATCAGGGGATGGATCAACTATCTTTAAGAAAGTGCATAAGATTGCGACAAAAGCAGATGATCTCATTGAGTTTAGACCAAGTGATACAATTATTATTGCATCACCTGCGGTACCTGGAACTGAAATGGAAGCAACAAAAATGGAGAACGACTTGTATAAAGAGGGAGCAAAAATTCACTCTATAGTATCAAAACAAATGTTTTCAATGCATGCATCAATAGAAGATTTAAAAATGATGTTGTACTTATTTAAGCCTGCGTATTATATTCCTGTAAAAGGAGAATATCGACACTTGATTGCGAATGCGAATGTAGCGTTGGGTATGGGACATAAATCAACAGATATTTTAGTAATGGATTGTGGGCAAGTGGCAACGTTTGAACAGGGTGTGCTAAAAGAAAGTGCCACTTTTATTAAATTAGAAGAAGTTTTCGTGGATGGAAAAGAAAATCTAGACACAACAGGTATGGTGTTGCGTGATAGAGAAACATTATCAACAGAGGGAACAATTATCGTTGGAGTTGTGGTCGATTTCAAAACTAAAGAAGTAATTGGAGGACCAGATGTTCAAAGTCGCGGAGTTATTTATTTAAAAGATTCTGAACATATTGTAAAAGCAGCTGGGGATATTTTGGAGAAAACAATTCGTGATGCAGTAAGTGAAAATCGTTATGACAATGCTAATTGTCGTATGGAAGCAAGAGAGAAGATAATAAAATATGTTTTAAAAGAAACTGGAAAAAAACCAATGGTGTTACCAGCAATTGTGGAAATAAAAACAACAGAGTAGAAGGGATAAACTATGGCTAAAAAGAAAAAACAAAAAAATGACAAAAAAATAAAAAAATATAGTATATCGATAGGAGTTATTTTACTTGTTACTGTTGCCCTGTTTCAGTGGGGAGTTGTGGGAGTGATTCTTAATCGAATGATTCAATTTTTGTTTGGAAAATATAGCTGGGTAGTTTGCTTGGTGGCACTTGGTAGTGTCGCAATTATTTTATTTGATAAAGAAGAGCATCGTAAAACAAAATTAGTAGTGGCACTGGCAAGCCTAGTGTCAGCACTTGTATTATGGAGTGCTCTTGAAACGTATGATAATTTATTGGGGTGGGAAGTTATTAAAAGTTTCTTTGATAATGCCTCTCAATTTATGAAACTAGATGAAGCAGTCCCTGTCAGTGGTGGTTTATTTGGAGCAATTCTCTATGCGTTAACATCGCTTCTGATTGCTAAAGAAGGAACGATGATTTTAATTGGTTGTTTAATTGTCTTATCTGTTTTACTAATTGCAACACTAGATTTTTTTCAAGATGTTTGGATATCGGTTTCTGAGTTTATGAAGAAGCCAAAACAATGGCTGGAACAAATTCAAGAAGTAGATACAGACGATGTAGAGGAAACTATTGAAGAAGTGTTTGAATCTGAAGATGATAAAATTGAAGATGATGTGATGGTGAAAGAAAAAGAATCCTTTTCGGTTATCCGAGAATTTGAAGAACCAAAAAAATCATCATTGTTTATGGATATTGATGATATTGGCTATGGTTCAAGTGCTGAAGAAAAAATAGATGAAAAGCCATCACAAACTCCAACATTAGCATCAAAAACAGCAACAACAACTGTTACGAAGGAAAAGCAGGGGCCATATCGTTTGCCAGAGTTATCTTTATTGGATTCAGTTAAAGAACCAACTAGAAATGATAAAAACAGAATAGCAGCAAAAGAAAAAGGTGAAAACTTAATTCGTATTTTAGCTAACTTTGGAATTCAAGCAGAATTGTTGGCGACCCATATTGGACCAGCAGTAACTAAGTTTGAGTTAAAGCCAGATGCCTCAATTAAAGTTAATAAAATTTTAGGCATTTCTGATAATATTAAAATGGAGCTAGCGGCAAGAGATATTCGCATTGAAGCTCCAATTCCAGGAAGAAACGCAGTGGGAATTGAAATTCCTAACGTGGAGTCCACAGCAGTGAGAATGACTTCACTGCTTCGTTCAATTCCAGCAGAGTTAAAAAGTAAAAAAACATTAATTGCATTAGGCAAGGATTTACTAGGACAGTCTGTCTACTGTGATATGCATAAGATGCCTCACTTACTCATTGCAGGTGCAACAGGATCTGGGAAGTCAGTGTGTATGAATACCATCATCACATCGCTTCTCATGAGAACAAAGCCTGATGAAGTAAAATTATTGTTAATTGACCCAAAGAAAGTAGAGTTTACACCGTATCGTAATATTCCTCACTTAATAGCACCAGTAATCAGTGATGCGGCAGAGGCATCAAAAGCATTAAAGGTAGCGGTGCAAATTATGGAAGAGCGATACGATGCATTTTCTACAGCAAGTGTTAGAAATATTGATGGGTTTAATCAAAAGGTAGAACAGTATCCACAAGAAAATATGAAACCTATGCCCTACATTATTATCATTATTGATGAGTTAGCGGATTTAATGGCAATTGCGGGTAAAGATGTGGAAATGAGCATTCAGAGAATTACACAATTAGCACGTGCTGCAGGGATTCATTTAATTGTAGCGACACAAAGACCAAGTACAGATGTAATAACTGGGATTATTAAGGCCAATGTTCCATCGCGAATTGCCTTCAGTGTATCTAGTGGAATTGATTCTAGAACTATTTTAGATTCTGTTGGTGCAGAGCGACTTTTAGGAAATGGGGATATGTTATATCAGCCAATTGGTGCTTCTTCAGCACTACGACTTCAGGGAGCTTATGTAAGTGATGAGGAAGTTAGAAAAATTACAGAATTTTGCGCTAAGCAAGCAACGCCGATATATGAAGATAAACTTTTAGTTTTAGATGGAGTGGAAGGAAATAGTGAAACTGCTATTGTAGCGGCAGTGGATGATCCATTATATCAAGAAGTAAAAGACTATGTTGTTGAAGTTCAAAAAGCATCAACATCTTTAATTCAACGTCGATTTGGATTTGGGTATAACCGCGCAGCCAGGATGATTGACTTACTTGAAGAGCAAGGTGTTATTGGTGAAGCACGGGGCTCAAAACCACGAGAAGTTTATATGAGAAAGGAGGTGGATGAATGAGTGAAGTGTTAAAGATTATTCAAGATGAATCGCTGACTTATAAACAACAAGTTTTGGCACTTGCAAGATTAGCAGAAAATAGCGAAGTTCAAATTGCTTTAACTGAGGATACTAAGTTGGCGTTATCAGAAGGTATACTATGTGATTTAGGAGAAGGTAATGCACCTTATCGACCACGATACATCTGTCCTGATTATCAACTTCTGTTTGATAAGGGGTGCCAGTTTTTAGAGCTTGATGCACCTAGCGATTTAGGTGAAGCACTTACGACTCTATTAATATTTTATCATCATGTTCCATCGGTGACATCATTTCCGGTTTACCTTGGGGCATTAGATGGATTGCTAGAACCATTTGTTACACCACTTTCTAAAGAAAAAGCAAAGAAGGAATTAAAAAATTTCTTATTGCAAATCGACCGAACATTGACTGATTCATTTGTTCATGCGAATATTGGACCCTATGACACAATGACAGGAAGACTAATTTTAGAATTAACTGAAGAGATGCAACTAGCAATACCCAATTTAACACTACTTTATGATGAAGAGAAAACATCTCAAGAATTTGCAGAGTTATGTGCGATGTGTATGCTTAAAACCGCAAAACCATCCTTTGCTAATCGAAAGATGTATACTGAAGATTGGGGAGAAGATTTTGCGATAGCATCATGCTATAACGCTTTAAAAATTGGAGGAGGTGGATACACTCTTCCACGGTTACGGCTTTATGAAATGTCTTTAAAAGCAAATTCCAAGGAGCAATTTTTAAATGAAGTTTTGCCAAAGTATGCGACTATCATTTTAAGATTTATGGATGACCGTATTAAATTCATACATGAAAAATCTGCATTTTTTAAATCTAATTTTTTGGTAACAGAAGGGTTTGTAAAAGCGGAGCATTTTACCGGAATGGTTGGCGTGGTAGGCCTTGCAGAATGCGTCAATCAATTAATGCAGTTATCAAAAGAAGAAGGATATGGAATTGATTTAGGCGCTAATGAGTTAGGAATTCAAATTATGAAAAAATTAGATGAACTTGTTAAAGCGCACCCAGCAATTGTATCGAATAGTTTTAATAATCAGTATCGGCTTCACGCACAAGTTGGAATTGATAGTGATGGTAGGGAAAATTCACCGGGAGCGAGAATTCCTATTGGAGTTGAACCAGAGATGCCTGTTCAAATTTTGCAAGCTGCAACGATACACACTTACTTTCCGACAGGAATAGGCGACATCTTTAAATTTGACTCGCCGTGGTTAAAAACGCCACAAGCGGTTGTAGATATTATCAAAGGAGCACTAACGTCTGGGATGAGGTATTTCTCTGGTTATCTTTCTGATAATGATGTGGTGAGAGTGACCGGATACTTAGTCAAAAAAAGTGAATTGAAAAAATTAGATGATGGAAAGCAATCATTAAATAATGTTTCTATTTTTGGAAAGGGAGCTCGAGACTTTGGTGGAGCACTAGATCGAAGGGTGCAAGATGAAGAAAGCGCCGATTAATAAAATTATTTCTTTTTCAAATGTAGATGGTCCAGGTAATCGCTGTGCCATCTTTTTTCAAGGATGTACAATGAATTGCTTGTACTGCCATAACCCTGAAACGATTGCAGTTTGTAATGATTGTGGTGATTGCGTGAAGGGTTGTCCTACAACTGCATTAAAAATACATGAGAGTAAAGTGATGTGGGATGAAAAACAATGTGTTCAATGCGATCAATGTACCAAACGATGCACCAAAAATTCTAGTTGCAAGATACATTGGATGAGTGTAGAGGATGTGGTTGCAAAAGTAAAACAATTAAGACCATTTATTCAAGGAGTAACTTGTAGTGGTGGTGAGTGCATGTTATATGCAGACTTTTTGTTGGAATTATTCAAGGAAATAAAGAAATTGGGATTGACATGCCTTATCGACAGCAATGGTACTATTGATTTTGAAAGACATAAGGATTTGTTGATGGAGTGTGATGGGGTGATGTTGGATGTTAAGGCAGTAGATGCTGATTTTCATCAGTGGCTTACAAGTCATAGTCCGGAAATTGTGTTTAAAAATTTGAGATATCTTCAAGAAGTGGATAAATTAGCAGAGGTCAGGACAGTTATTTTGCCCGGATTTAATAAAGAGAACCACGCAGTTGTACGGTTTGTTTACCAACAGTTAGATCCAAAAATACCATATAGATTACTTCAATATCGCTCGTATGGAGTTAGAAAAAAAACTGCAAGCATATTTGTTGGGGAAATTGATGAAAGGGACATTGAACAGTTAATTCAAACAAATAATAAAGAATTATGAGGTGTAAAAGCAAATTGAATAAAATAGTATTTGACAAGTTGTTGGAATAATGATTAAAATTAGAACAGGTAGAGAACCTGCCGGGGAGGGAAAAGATGAAAAAATTTGTGAAAATGATGTTTGCTTTAACATTAGTAGGATCACTAGTGGCTTGTTCAACAGCGACTACAACAGACCCAACTGCAACACCAGCTGATGGTGGAGATGGAGGATGTGCAGTTCGTATTGGGCTTGTAACCGACACAGGCGGAGTTGATGATAAATCATTTAACCAAAGTGCGTGGGAAGGGCTAGTGCGTTTCCAAGAAGAAAGTGGATTAGCAGCAGATTGCATTAACTATTTACAATCATCATCAAATGCCGATTATATTCCGAACTTATCGCAATTTGCTGATGACGAGTATGATTTAATTATTGCAGTAGGATACTTATTTGAAAGTGCAATTAATACAGTTTCAGCGGATTATCCTGAAGCTAACTTCTTATTTATTGACTCAGTATCAACTTCAGCAAATGTAAGAAGTGCAATTTATTCTGCTCAAGAAGGGTCTTATTTAACTGGAGTTGCAGCGGCTCTTGTAGCTCAAGAAAATGGGTCTAACACAGTAGGATTTATTGGTGGTATGGAAGGTGAACTTATTGGAGCTTTCCAAGCTGGATTTGAAGAAGGTGTATGGGCAGTTAACCCAGAAGCAAAAATTATTGTTGACTATGCAGATTCATATGATGATGCTGCAAAAGGGCAAGCTCTAGCAATTAAACAATATGATGCAGGAGCAACAGTTATTTACCAAGCGGCAGGAGCAGCAGGTAATGGAGCAATTAAAGAAGCAAAAGAGCGTGGAGATGTGTGGGTTATCGGAGTCGATAAAGATCAATATGATGTTGGGCTAATGGATGATGGATCATCGGTAGTGTTAACTTCAATGATTAAACGTGTTGATGTGGCAACTTATACAACAGCAATGGATATCCTCAATGGAACATTTGAAGCTGGAGTTATGACTTTCGAACTTGCAAATGATGGAGTTGGAGCTGAATTAAGCACAGGACGTAACTTATCTGATGACGTAATTGCAACTGTAAATTCATATGCTGAAAAAATAAAAACTGGAGAAATCGTAGTTGGTTCAGTACCAACTGTGGCAAACGGATCAACAAGCGAATAAGGAATATTAAAGGTTATGAGTGTGAAACAGAACTCATGATCTTTTTTTGTGATTTTGCGAATTAATAGTTATTTTATAAAGTTAGTAATTTCTATCTAAAATTTATAGAAAAATTTAAAATGTAAGGGCTACAAAATAGTGATATTCATGATATAATTAACACAATAAGTAAAGGGGTGGAGTATGGACTACGCAGTTGAGATGTTAAATATAACAAAAGACTTTTCTGGGATAAGGGCTAATGATAATGTAACTTTGCAAGTAAGGAAAGGGAGTATTCATGCACTCCTAGGAGAAAATGGTGCTGGGAAGTCAACACTTATGTCGATTTTGTTTGGATTATATGAGCCAACAGCAGGAATAATAAAAGTAAATGACCGACAAGTAAAAATCACAAGCCCTAATATCGCTAATGATTTAGGAATTGGAATGGTCCATCAGCACTTTAAATTGGTACATAATTTTACTGTTACCGAAAACATTATTTTAGGAAAAGAACCAAATGGATCTTTTGGTACAGTAGATTTAAAAAGTGCCCGTGACAAAGTTCAAAAAATCTCAGAATTATATGGATTAAGAATAGATCCAGATAAAAAAATAGAAGACATAACGGTTGGTATGCAACAACGTGTTGAAATTTTAAAAATGTTATATCGAGATGCAGATATTTTAATTTTTGATGAACCGACAGCGGTGCTAACGCCACAAGAAATTGAAGAGCTCATAGCTATTATGAAAAACTTAGTTCAAAATGGGAAAACGATTATTCTTATTACGCATAAATTAAAAGAAATAAAAGCGGTTGCGGATTATTGTACGGTATTGCGCCGTGGAAAAATGATTAGCGAAGTTGTTGTCTCTGAAACAACTGAAAAAGAAATGGCAGAGTTAATGGTAGGCCGTGAAGTTAATTTTGCGATTGATAAAACAGAGGCAAAATGCGGGGATGTGAAACTAAAAATTACGAACCTAAAAGTCAGAGATGAAAGAAATTTAGAGGCAATCAAAGATTTGTCACTGGATGTTTGTGCAGGTGAGATAGTGGGGATTGCTGGAATTGATGGCAATGGACAATCAGAATTGATTTATGCAATTACAGGATTAATGAAAGCCGAAAGTGGCTCAATAATGTTAAATCAAAAAGAGGTTATTCACGCAAGTATTAAAGATAGGTTTGACTTTGGGTTGGGACACATTCCTGAAGACAGGCATCGTCATGGATTAGTTCTTGAATTTGAACTAAAAGAAAATTTCATTATTCATACGTATAATAAAGCACCCTTTAGCCATGCAGGTGTACTTCAACCAAAAGAAATTGATAAAAATGCCGACCAATTAATTACTAAGTTTGATGTTCGAAGTGGAGATGGGAAAAATAGTATAACTCGTGCTATGTCGGGAGGAAACCAACAAAAAGCCATTATTGCTCGTGAAATAGAAAGAAGTCCAGATGTGTTGATAGTTGTTCAACCGACTAGAGGGTTAGATGTTGGTGCAATCGAGTATATTCATCAGCGATTAGTTGAAGAAAGAGATAATGGGAAAGCTATTTTACTAGTATCATTTGAATTAGATGAAATTCTTGGCTTAAGTGATCGCATTGCCGTTATACATGGTGGAGAAATCACCGGAATAGTACACGCAAGTGAGACGGATGAAAAAGAGTTAGGATTATTAATGGCAGGAGAAAAAAAGAAAGGAGACCGAGATGAAGGATAAACGTAATAAAATTATAATTCCACTAATATCAGTCTTCTTGGGAATACTTTTAGGAGTTATTGTTTTGGAGTTAACCGGAAAAAATTCTGCAGACTTGTTTAGTGGCCTTTTACGAGCAGGGACAGGGATTGATTTAAGCCGTGGGAAAGTGAATCTTAGATTTTTTGGAGAATTTTTAGTCACTTCAATGCCAATTATTTTAACAGGACTATCCATAGGGTTTGCTTATCGCACTGGCATGTTTAATATTGGATGTGAAGGGCAAGTCATTGTTGGAAGTTTAATTAGTTGTATTTTTGCTTTGGTAGTTCCTTTGCCGTCAGCTTTTGCAGTAGTAATATGTGTTATTGCGGGTGGAGTTGGTGGAGCGCTGTGGGCATTCATACCTGGTATTTTAAAGTCAAAGTTTAATATTTCTGAAGTGGTTACAGGAATTATGCTAAATTATACAGCACTATATGGAGCTAATTATTTTTTAAAGTTACTTCCAGCGGGAATAAATGTAGATCAAACTGCAGAAATCCCAGCAGAAGCATCACTTGCTAGTCCATTTTTAAAGGGGTTGACCAACAACTCTCGGTTGCATTGGGGGATTATTGTGGTTATTTTAGCGGTTGTTGCCTACTGGTTCATTATCGAGAAGACATCATTTGGATATTCTCTTCGTGCTACTGGATTTAATAGTGAAGCAGCTCGCTATGCAGGAATAAAAGTAAAGAAAAATATTGTTACATCTATTATGATTTCTGGTTTTTTAGCAGGACTTGCTGGTGCCTTAATTGTGCTTGGAACGTTTGGCTATGGAAGAGTTATGGTTAGTATGGAACAATATGGATTTGATGGAATTGCGGTAGCCTTAGTTGGTCTTGGTAATGCGGTTGGAATTGTTTTATCTGGATTTCTATTTGGATTATTAAAGGTAGCACAAACACAACTACAAGCTAATGGTATTCCAAAAGAAATTGGAGAAATCATAGCAAGTTCAATTGTGTTCTTTGTCGCCATTCAATATGCAATTAGTCTGTATGGAGGAGCATTCATAGAATGGATAAAAAAGAAGGTGCCAACAAAACAAAAACAATCCTCTAAAGAAGAGGGGGTGAAGTAATGGATATTCTAAATTCTATGGTTCCTATCGCTATGATGATTGGAACACCAATTATTATTAGTGCATTGGGTGGTCTATTTGCCGAGCGAAGTGGAATTGTTAATATCGCACTTGAAGGAATGATGATGGTGGGAGCGTTTGCTGGAGCAACATCGTGCTACTTCTTAGAGCAAATCCCATCACTATCGCAGTATGCGGGCTGGTTAGCTATTTTAATAGGATTAATTGCAGGGCTAGTTTATTCTCTTTTATTAGGGGTATCTACTATTTCATTTAAGGCAGACCACACCATTGCAGGAACTGCGGTTAATCTGCTAGCCGGTGGATTAACTGTGTACCTTTGTCAAATTATTTTCAATCAACAGAGAACGGAGACGTTCAGAATAGGAATATCAAAGATAAAAGAAGTTCCATTTTTATCTTCAATTCCAATACTTGGACCAATGTTCTTTAAGAACATTTACTCAACAATTTTTATTGCAGTAATCTTGGTGTTCGCCTCTTATTATGTGGTATTTAAAACCCGGTTTGGGCTTCGATTGCGTGCGTGTGGAGAAAATCCTCAGGCTGCAGCTTCGATGGGAATTGATGTTTATAAAACTCGTTATATTGCTGTTATGATTTCAGGGGCTTTAGCAGGATTAGCTGGAGCTATCATGGTTTTGACAACGGCAACACAGTATACAGCTGGTTCAATACATGGGGTAGGATTTATTGCGATTGCAGCATTAATTTTTGGTAAGTGGAACCCCTTTGGAATTCTTGGCGCTGGTTTGTTTTTTGGATTTTCATCAGCCATATCAACGTATGCTAGTTCAATTCCAGTTTTAAATCAGTTACCAAGTGAATTTTATTCTTGTGTTCCATACATCTTCACTATTGTCGCTTTAGTTATTTTTAGTGGTAAGGCTGTTGGGCCAAAAGCAGCTGGTGAAATTTACGACTCAGGAAAACGATAAAACTCATCTTAATGATGAGTTTTTTACAATCTAGACTTTTACAAAAGTAACTTTTTCAGCTATGATATCTGCATTGTAGAACGTTGTTGATTCTGTTTCGTGTTGTCGTGAAGAAAGTCTGCCACGAAGAGCAATAACAGAATCCACTTTGCAAATGTTACAGCATTCTTCAGCAATACCACGCCACAGTTGAACACTAAAAATATCAAACTCAATCTCTCCATGAGAGTTTCTAAAATTTCTTTCAACCTCCAAAATTAAAGTTGCTGTTGTAACTCCGTTTGCTGTCTTTTTGATTTCTGGCAGTTCTTTGATTTTGCCAACTAATGCACATTGATTTAACATAAGATATTTCTCCTTTCTTTCGTACTATAGAAAAGTGATAAACAAAAAGCAAATAGCATAATTGGAAGATAACGACAAAAAAAAGCATATTTCATAAGAGAAAGTATGCTTTTTAAAATGTTTTGAGGCAAATTTAATCCATAGGATTAATTGTAACATAACAGGTATTTTCAAAGCTTAAGTTTCCGCAAATTTTTAGACAATCTGCTAAAGTGATTTCTTGAATCATATTCAATAAATCAAAAGTTGAAACTTGGTTTCTGAGGCTTCTAAAATATTGAACAGCCAATTTATGTTGGTTATCAAAAGTAGAAAGAGTTTCACCAAAGGTTCTTTTCTTTAATTGATTTAGTTGTAGCTCAGTGATAGGGTGTCTTTTTATTTTTTCCCAGTGATCAGATAAGAAAGTAGTAAAATCTTTAATAGCTATACCCTCATCGTAAAATAAAAGGAAAGAAGCATCGTCAGAAATGTTTTCGTCATAACTAAAGAAATAAGAAATTTTTTTCTGATCTAGCCACGTTTGATATTCTGGATTAATAGATGAAAAATAGGCCTCTAGAATAAACCGTGTGCACCATTGTTCTTTTAGAAGTTCAAGCGGTGAAAGCTGAGGAGTTAGTGGAAGCTTCACACCAACAGCAACTCTTGGAGATTGGATGGTCATAGCAATTGTTTTTTCTTTTTGATAAACAGTGCTCTTTTCTACATCGAGATGTCTGCAGACATTAATGGCAGCTGGGAAAGTCTTTTTTTCTTGATTTTTCTTGATCAACTCAATGACTTTTTTAGGGTCTTCAGGAGTAACGACAATAAAATGCATCATGGATGGGTGATAATTGTAGCGATAAGCATTTTCTAAATCTTTCTTAGTGGTTGCATTAACACTTGCTTCATCTCCGCCTATATCAATGCGAAAGGGATGATGGTGATAAAGTGATTGCAAAACTTCAGAAAACAAACGGGAATCAGGCATATCGGCATACATTTGTAATTCTTGTATTATAATTCCTTTTTCTTTCTCAACAGATGCCTCTGTGATGTTTAGATTTTGAACGAAATCTAAAAGTAACTCCAAAGGAGCAGAGAAATCTGGCTGGGTGGTATTGAAATAATACACAGTTTCTTGAAAAGAAGTAAAAGCGTTAACAGAAGCACCTAAAGAAGCAAATTCACTCATGATATCTTGATCCTCAGATTCAAAAAGCTTGTGCTCTAAAAAGTGTGCAGATCCAGCGGGGTGAATTAAGATATTCCCATTTTCATCTCTCTGTTGAATATCTAGACTTCCGAAAGGAGTAGCAAACAAACATGAAGTACTAGCAAAATTTGGTTTATGCCACACCACAAGATGTAACCCGTTATCGCAATAATCTTCAATATAGGTTTCACCAAATTGATCGTTATGAATAGTTTTCATTATTTATCCTCCTGAGTTAGTGCATACACTAAATTAAGATGTAGCGAGTTGAAAGCGGCAACGATATCTTCTTTTGAAACTGAGCTTATAGCTTGAATTAAATCTTCCAACGCTCTATCTTTTCCTAAAAGACGATTATTGTAATGGTGGTTTAAGATTCTTTTTTGATAATCATTTAAACCCATCAAAGAATTAATTAACATTTTTTTAGAAGCATTGAGTAACTCAAAATCGAAGTCACCATGTTGAATTCGTGAAATCTGATGTTGAATTAAAGTTTGAACTTCTTCTATATTTTCTTTACTGATTGCGGTTTGAATTTTAATTAAACCATCAAAAGACTCATAGGAAGAGTAGATGGAATAACACAAACTTCGTTTTTCTCTAATCTCTTGGAACAAATGTGAGCTTGGCAATCCCCCAAGAATACTATTGCCGACAAGTAGTGGAAAATGAAAAGGATCTAAGATCGTGGTCTTTGTGCTATAAAGCATTAAAAGATGACTTTGTTGCACCTCTTTGTTTTCAATAATGGTTTTTGTTGCAAGGGGAGGACAAGCAAATACAATGGGAAGTTGAGTATCAGGGCGATCTGTCAATGGGAAATAAGACTTTAGTAAAGGTTGAAGTTGATTTTCATCCACATCGCCAAGTATTAAAAAGTCTATTTTTTCATTTTGAATTAATTGGAGATAACTTGTCTTTAAGTTATCTAAAGTCATCTCTTCTATGTCTTTAATCGAAGGAATTGATTTTAATGAAAGTAGGGAATTCAACTGCTGTTGTGCTTGATTTGATGCATATGAAGCAGGATTATCTTGAAATGATGAAACCATTAAAATGAGACGTTCTTTTATTTCTTCAAAGAACATATAATCATCTAAAATAGGTTCAAAAATAAACGAGGATAAAAATTGCAATTGTTTCTCTAACAGTGCTTCCTGTGTGAATTTTTCATTAATGGCTGTACAACGAATCTCAAGAGTGTGGGCAAGGCCTGTGAAAAAATTATCACCATAAAGAGTAGCTCCATAAAGTTGATCCAATTGTTGCGTTACCTCTAGTTTAGAAGGGTACTTTACACAGCGATCACTGAGTAGTTGACTTAAGAAAAAGCGACTAGTGTTGTCGCAGTGTTCAACCGTATTTAAAAAACGCACTGAAACAGTCACATCTTTAAATTGTGCTGTTTTTTGAAGGTGAATATTAACGTGTTGTGCTAATGAATATGTAATCATAAAACCTCCTGCATATGTATCATATTGTAACATATATAAGTATAAATGTGGTATGATAAATAATATAGAGAGGTGATAATAATGAAAGACAAATCATGTTTAGTTGTGGTGGATATGATTAATGGGTTTGTAAAAGAAGGAGCACTAAGCGATCAAAGCATTCAGCGGATTATACCATCTGTGAAAAGCCTTATCGAAAAATACATCAAAGAAGATGGAACCATTATTAGTTTCCAAGATGCGCATGAAGAAGATGCACAAGAGTTCAATACCTTTCCAATTCATTGTGTAAAAGGTAGCATTGAATCTGACTTAATAGAGGAGCTAAAACCATATGAAAAAGAAATGATTCCATTGTATAAGAATTCTACAAATGGGTTTATGCAACCAGAATTTTTAGGGTTGTTTCAACGATTAGATTGTAATGATTACGTGATCGTTGGATGCTGTACAGATATTTGTGTTTTACAGTTTGCACTATCGTTACAAGGATATATTAATGAGCACAATCTAAATTGTAGAGTTAAAGTAGTTGAAGATGCAGTAGAAACATTTAATACAGATGTTCATAATCAAGCAAGTTGTAATGCGAATGCTTTTCAGCTTTTAAAAAGTGCTGGAATAGCATTGGTAAAAACAAAGGAGATTTTATAAATGAATATTAATAAAGAATTAATGTTGATGACAGACTTTTATGAGTATACAATGGCCTATGCATATTTTAAAGAAAACAAGCACAATGAGATTGCATACTTTGATATGTTTACAAGAAAAATACCAGATGGTGGTGGCTTTATGATTTTTAATGGACTACATCGGTTTATGGAATTTGTTAATAATTTTCAATATGATGATGAGTGCATTGATTATCTTCGTAAAACGCAACATTTCGATGAAGATTTTTTAGCATACTTAAAAGATCTACGCTTGGATATTGATATTTGGGCGTGCCCTGAGGGAACTGTAGTTTTTGCGAATGAACCTTTGGTAACAATTAAAGGAAATTTAATTCAAGCACAAATTGTAGAAACTATGTTACTGTTGTGTATTAACTATGCAACGTTGATTACGACTAAATCTGTACGTATTAATAACGCTGCTCAAGGTAGAGGAGTAATTGAAATGGGATCTCGTAGAGCCCATGAGTTTACTGCAGCTTTAGAGGGTGCCCGTGCAGCATATATTGGAGGTTGCACATCTAGTGCATGTACCGCAGCAGGAGAAAAATATGGGGTTCCTATCACAGGAACAACAGCACACAGTTATATTCAATTGCATGACAATGAACTCGAAGCGTTTAAATCCTATGCTAGAGTGTCTCCGGATTCATGCATTTTCTTAGTGGATACTTACGATACCATTCATTCAGGAATCCCTAATGCTATCCAAGCGGCAAAAGAGGAATTACTGCCGAGAGGATATAGACTTAAAGGAGTTCGAATTGACTCAGGGGACTTAGCTTATTTAGCAAAGAAAGCAAGAAAGTTATTGGATGATGCGGATATGGCAGATTGTAAGATCATTGCATCCAACTCTCTTGATGAAGAAATTATTGAAGACTTAATAAAACAAGAAGCACCGATTGATATTTTTGGTGTAGGAGAAAATTTAATTACCGCAAAAAGCACGCCAGTATTAGGGGGCGTTTATAAAGTGGTAGCTTGTGAAAAAGTGGGTGTAATAACACCGAAAATTAAAATGAGTGAGAATGTTGAAAAACTGACGAATCCAGGATTTAAAAAAGTAGTTCGATTTTATGACAATAAAACAAACAAGGCGATTGGTGATGTTTTGATGTTGTATGATGAACCTATTCCAACAGAGGAGTATGTGCTTTTTGACCCAGTAGCTCCATGGAAGCAAAAGCGGATTGTAGACTATACGGCACGTATTTTACAATTACCAATTTTTGAGAATGGGAAGTGCGTTTATGATATGCCAACGACTCAAGAAGTTCGGAAAAATTGTGAAAAAGAAATGGCGAGTTTATGGGATGAAGTAAAAAGACAACACTATCCACATCGTTACTATGTAGACTACTCTAAAAAATTGTTTGACTTAAAAAATGAATTGATTAAGAAAAATACAGTGAAGATTTAAGAAATGTTTAAGTTTTGAGGCGTAGTATTGATTTATACCGAAGGAGGGTATAAATGTGGATAATAAATTTAATGATAAGCTTAATGAAACTCATGATGAAGCAAAAGGAAAAACTTCAAGTGGAAAATTATTGAAGTGGACAGCGACTATTGCGATTGCCTTCTTTACAGGTTTTGCTGGAAGTATTGTAGGAAGAGTAGTCCCATTACAAGAATCAGAGGAAGAGTCAGCTTCAGCACCGGTGGTCATTTCTACTGAATCGGTAGTTACCTTAGCTCAAGCAGTATATCAAGTAGCACATGAAAGCGTTGTTGAAATTGAAACGACTGGGATGAATAGTTCCTATTCCTTTTTTGGAGAATATGTAGAAGAAGGAGCAGGATCAGGAGTAATTATTTCGGAAGATGGATACATTGTCACAAACAATCACGTAATTGAAGATAGTGATCAAATTACAGTTATTTTATCAGATGGCGTGGAGTATGAAGCACAACTTATCGGAGCAGATGTGTCAAATGATTTAGCAGTTATTAAAATTGAAGAAGAAAATCTATCTGCGGTAACTTTTGGTGACTCTGATGAGATTGTGGTTGGAGAAGCAGTGCTTGCAATAGGAAACCCATTAGGAGAATTTGGTGGATCAATTACAGATGGAATCATTAGTGCAACAGAGAGAACAATCACAATTGACAGCCAAGTGATTGAGGTATTGCAAACCAATGCAGCAGTAAGTCCTGGAAACTCTGGCGGTGGACTATTTAATAGCCAAGGAGAGTTGATTGGAATTGTCAATGCTAAAAGTAGTGGTGATGATGTGGAGGGAATTGGATTTGCTATTCCGAGTAATGATGTGAAAGATATAGTGACACAGCTAATTGAAAATGGGTATGTTACAGATCGAGCAACACTGGGGATATCTATTTCGATGGCAAGCAGTGAAGGAGCATTAATTGCTGAGGTTCAAAGTGGAAGTGCAGCGGAAAGAGCAGGGTTACGTGCTAATGATCTTATAGTGGCAATTGGCGGTGTAGAAATAGAAGATTATTACGAATTAAAAGCGGAGTTGCTTGACTATAATGTTGGTGACGAAGTTGAAATTACAATCATTCGTGATAACCGAACGACGACAGTCACTTGCACTTTACAAGGAGTTACAGTAACCAGTAACGTTAATGAAGCAAACTACTCCTAAGCTGGAGTGCTAAAAGTGATAAATTTCTTAAATTATAGAAAATTATCGCTTTTTTTGTTCCGTAATCATTTTGTACAATTCAGGATGAATTATATTTGTAAGAAAAGAGTAATAATGATAAAATAAAGCAAGCAGGAGGTATGAATATGGCGTTTGATTCATTGAGCAAAAAACTAAATAAATCGTTTCGTAATTTAGTTGGGAAAGGTCGTTTAACAGAGAAGAATATTGAAGAGATGCTAAGGGAGATCCGTGTTGCTTTGTTGGAAGCAGATGTCAATTACCATGTCGTTAAAGATTTTTTAGAAAAGGTTCGTGATAAAGTTTTAGGAATGGATGTTTTAGAGGCAGTGGATCCTTCGGAAATGATCGTTAAGTTAGTTCATGATGAAATGGTGACACTTTTAGGAGGGGAAGAAAAAAGCGAATTTAAACTAAGTGAAGAATTTCCTATCGTCATGTTTGTAGGGCTTCAAGGGACTGGTAAAACAACATCTGTTGCGAAACTTGCTCACTTTGTAAAAAATAAAGGAAACAAAAAACCACTGTTAGTTGCAGCGGACTTAGCTCGTCCAGCAGCCATTGAGCAACTTCAAACTCTTGGAAAACAAATTGGAGTAGATGTTTTTGCAAAATCAACGGATACACCTGTTGTTGAGGTGGTAAAACAAGCCATGGAGTATGCAAAGGGCAAAGACTATGATTGCCTATTTATTGATACAGCTGGACGCTTACATATTGATGAAATTTTAATGCAAGAGCTTTGTGATATAAAAGCTTTAACTAATCCTGACGAAATTTTATTAACGGTTGATGCAATGACTGGGCAAGATATTGTCAACGTGGCTCAATCATTCCATGAACAATTAGAAGTGACAGGATTAATTGCAACAAAGTTTGACGGAGATGCAAGGGGTGGTGGAGTTTTATCTGTTAGAGCCATGACGCAAGTGCCGGTATATTTTGTTGGACAAGGAGAAAGGATTCAAGATATTGAACCGTTTTACCCTGAAAGAATGGCGGATAGAATTTTAGGGATGGGCGATATTGTTACTTTAGTTGAACAAGCTCAAGAAAAAATGGATTTGGAAGCTTCTGAAGCAGCCGCAAAGAAAATGATGGATGGAACATTTACGATGGATGATATGCTGGCACAGCTAGAGCAAGTATCTAAGATGGGGCCAATCGGAGGATTGTTGAAAATGATTCCTGGATTAAACCAGCTGACGGATATGATTAATGATGCAGATGCTGAAAAAGGAATGAAAAAACAAAAGGCGATTATCCAAAGTATGACTAGAGAAGAGAGAAGTGATCCGTCAATTTTAAATAGTCGTCGTAAAAATAGAATTGCAAACGGAAGTGGGAGTTCTTTGAAAGAAGTTAGTCAGCTTGTTAATCAGTTTGAAAGAACTAAAAAAGGGATGAAACAAATGATGGGAATGGCACAATCTGGACAAATGCCTGATTTGGGAAGTATGTTTGGTAACAAGAAATAAAGTGTAAAGCAAAAAAGCTTGACACTTTATTTTGCTTTAGGTATAATGTTAATGAATAAAGGAGGACTATACAATGGCAGTAAAATTACGTTTAAAAAGAATGGGTGCAAAAAAATCGCCTTTCTATAGAATTGTGGCAGCTGACTCACGCTTTCCAAGAGATGGACGTTCAATTGAAACAATCGGACATTACAATCCAACTGCACAACCAGCAGTAGTCAAAATTGATGCAGAGCTTGCATTAAAATGGCTAAATAACGGAGCGCAACCATCTGATACAGTTCGTAATATCTTATCAAAAGAAGGTATTATGAAGACTTTCCATGAATCAAAAAAGAAAAGTGATAAATAATCATGGCTGAGTTTGAAAAAATCTTGTTTGACTTGATTGAACCAATGGTAGATGATAAAAAGTGCTTAGAGGTTCGTCAAATGGCGAGTTTGAATGAGCAAGAAGTAGTGTTGCATGTCTATGCAAAAGATGATGATGTGGCACGCTTAATCGGGAAAAAAGGATCAATGGCAACAGCACTACGGCAAATGATGTCAATTGCATCACGTGCTGATGACAAGAGAATCATGATTCAATTTGAAGCGATATAGGATGCAGAAGCATCCTTTTTCTTAAATGGAGGTCCTATGGAAAAGATAAGAGTTGGGAAAATAGTTAATACATTTGGCTTGCAAGGTGAAGTTAAGGTAAAGAGCTTTACTGATTTTCCAGAAGTACGGTTTGGACCGAGTAAGAGGGTTTACCTCGAAGGGAAGAGCCAATCTATTGAAAAAGTGATAAAATCTTGTAGGGAGCACAAAGATCATTTTTTAATTCGCTTTAAAGGGGATGAAACAATTAATGATGTGGAGCTGTATAAAGAATGTGAACTTTTTGTGGATGTGGAGCAGTTACATAAGTTAGCGAAAGGTGAATTTTATTACTTTGAACTAAAAGGATTTGAAGTTTTTGATGAAAACGGAAATCATCTTGGCTATGTTAAACAAGTAGAATCGGGAACAACATCAAATTACTTACGCATTGTCAGTGACGATGGGATTAATGCTCTTGTGCCATTTATTGAACAATTTATTGCTGAGGTTGATTCAGATAATAAAAAAGTTATTGTAAAAGTGATTGAGGGATTATTATGAAAATTACGATTTTAACACTTTTTCCCGAGATGTTTACTGGTTTTTTAGAAACTAGTATTATTGCAAGAGCGCAACAGCAAGATAAAATACAGATTTCTTGTGTTAATATTCGAGATTATAGCGATGATAAACATCGACATGTGGATGATACCCCATTTGGTGGAGGACAAGGGATGGTACTACAATATCAGCCTCTACACCAAGCTCTAGTAGCGGTAAGAACTGCTCAAAGCAAAGTTTTCCTTATGGCTCCAACAGGCCAGATATTTAAACAAGCAATGGCTCGAAAAATAGCGCAAAATACTGAACTTGTCTTAATTTGTGGACATTATGAAGGCGTAGATGCTCGTATTTTAGATGAAATTGATGGACAATTAAGCATTGGTGATTATGTCTTAACGGGCGGAGAATTAGCGTCGATGGTTGTGGTGGATGCAGTCGCAAGACTTGTGGAGGGGGTTATTACTGAGGATAGCCATCTAGATGAATCATTTGAAAATGGGTTATTAGAGTATCCACAATATACCAAACCTGCTGAATGTAATGGAAAAAAAGTTCCAGAGGTGCTTTTATCAGGACATCATGAGAATATTAGACAATATAGACTTAAAGAATCCTTGAGAGTCACCTATGAAAATAGACCAGACTTACTTGATGGAAGGAAGCTAACAGTTGAAGAGGAGCAATTTCTAAGAGAAATTAAAGAAAATAAGTTGAAAAATGAATAGAAGTGTGGTATTATTTTAAAGCCTATTGGCATCAGTTGTTCCGCTGATCTTTTGATGAATGAACATTTGATAAAACATATGAAGAAAAGGAGAAGCGAAATGAATTTAAATTTAGTGAATGAAATTACTAAAAACCAACTTCGCACAGATGTTCCTAGCTTTCGTCCAGGATGCACAGTTCGTGTAGACGTAAGGATTAAAGAAGGTGACAAATCACGTATCCAGGCATTTGAAGGGATTGTCATTGTAAAACAGGGAAGTGGAATTGGAGAGACATTTACAGTTCGTAAGATTTCAAATGGTGTAGGGGTGGAAAGAACATTCCCAGTACACTCACCATTAATTGACAAAATTGAAGTGTTACGTCGTGGTAAAGTTAGAAGAAGTAAATTGTTTTACCTTCGTGGTCGTTCTGGTAAAGCAGCACGTATTAAAGAAATTAGATAAAACATGGAGAGCTCACAATAAAAATTGTGAGCTTTTTAAATGGTCTGGAAATCAATTATATTGTGTGCTATGATGGATACAAATTAAGACAAGCGGAGGATAAATGATGAAAGATAAAATAAACTGGAAAAAAGAAATCATTGAGTTTTTTAAAATACTAATTATTTGTTTCATCATTGTATTTGTCATAACTAAGTTTATTGTTAAGCCTATTCGTGTTAGTCAAAATTCAATGTATCCAACTATTTATGATCAAAGTGTTGGTGTGAGCAGTGTTATAAGTACGTATATGGAGGAATTTGAACGATTTGATATTGTTGTGCTAGATACAGGAGAAGAGAACTATATAATAAAAAGAGTCATTGGCCTTCCAGGAGAAACTATCGAGATTAAAGATGAAGTTTTATATGTGAATGGAATAGCTGTAGAGCAACTCTTTTTTGATGAGGCATATTATCAGGAAACTATGGAAGAACAAGGATACTTTACAGAAGATATTGCGGCAGTAGTGTTGAGTGAAGATGAAATATATTGTTTAGGAGATAATAGACCATTTTCAAAAGATTCACGGCATTATGGGGCGTTTAATATCGAACAAGTTATTAGTAAAGGTGCTTTTTTCTTTTATCCTTTTGAGCAATTTGGAAGTGTCAAATAGGTGGTATGACTATTTAATAAAAATTATTTAAAGGAAAAGAAACTTAAAAATTTAAATAGAATTGTTACAATTTATTTAGATTATGCAAAGTTTCAAACAGAAAATCACAATGTTATGACTATGGATGATTGGTTAAGAAACTAAATGCTTTTTATAATTCAATGAGAAGGAAATTTTGCAAAATGCAGGCAAAATATCACACAAGGTCGCTTAAGAACTAGCATACAAAGAATATGAAAGATTTAAAATAAAACAAGATAAAATGATAGATTCAGATTTTGATAAATTTTTAGAAGAAGCAAAATTATTGGAAAACAAATATAAATAGTAATTTGTAGGAGTGATAGCTAATGAGAAAAAGACCAGAATTAAATATAGAATTAGATGGAAATACATTTAGAGAATTTTACAAAAATGAAATTGGTAATATTTTTTCTTTTAATGTATTATTTTAAAATTGGTTAAAAAATAATTCTGACAAGACTTATAAGGATTCAACAGAAGCATATTTTCAGATATTAGAAGATAAAAAGAAAATAAGAGTATTATTGATGAACAGTTTGAATATAACACATATATATATATATATATAAGAGATTTTTTTGCGGATAATAAAGATAAAAAATTAGAACATGCAATTAAATGCTGGAAATATAAAAAGAGTTTAAAAGGGAATAACAAGTATGAACGAAAGGATCTAAAAGTATTAAATAGTTAAGTGACAAATTACAATTTGTATTGATAGAGAAGGGTGATTAATTATGGATATGTATCAAAAAAGAAAAGAAAGAAAAGCAAAAAGAGAAGATAGTAATGAAAGTGGTGTAGTTGGTACAAAAATAAATTGGGTAGTGCGTATTTATGCAAAACCTCTGTAAAACCTTATAAAATAAAGGGTTGTTTAAAACAAGTTATTACATTTTTAGCAAAAAATATCAAAAATATTTTTAATCATTATATATGTTATGGTAAAAATGTAGAAAAAAAACAAAAAATAATAATTACTTTTTGCTATCTACTCTAACTCTTGGAGTTACTGTTTCATTTTCCATTAAAAGATTTGAACTTGGAACATCAAATGCTTTTGCAACACTATCTAAAAAGTCTACTGATGCATTTCGTTTACCATGTTCAATAGCACTTATATATGTTGCACTAGAATCACACATTGCTGCTAATTTTTCTTGTGAAAGATTGTGTTTGTATCTCAAAAATAATAAATTATTAGCAAGATTTTTACGAGTGTTATTTTTAAATTTCGTTGCTATAATAAAACACCTCCATACATATTTATTATGGTATAAAATAAACACTTCTATTTCTAGTAACTACTGTTGCAAGAAAATGTAGTATTTTGTTAGAATGGAGTTATAAAGTTGTTATGAAAGGGTGAAATTATGTTTATTACTATGGTAGTTATTTTTATCATTATTATTGCTTTGATTATGTTTTATTGCACATTTAAAAGAATTGACCATTTATTAATTGAGTACAAATTAATTCAAAACAAACTATATAATATAGATAAAAATATTAAGTTTATTATTGAAGAAAAAAATCGTAAAAATATTACAAACAGTTATCTATGCGAAAATGAAGATGAAGAATTAGATAAATTGTTAAGTAAAGAAGAGTTGACATATAATCCGATTTTTAGTGGTAAAAAGGCACTTATAGGAAATTATAATAGCTTTTCAGCAGAAGTAACAAAAGAAAAACTGTGTAGTTTAGGTATAGAGGTTGATATTGTGCAAACAGGTGATGAAATAATAGAGAAAATTAACGCTGGTGAAAGTTATGATATTATCTTTACTAACAATATCTATAAACAAGGTAATCTTAAATATGGTAAAGATGTTCTATGTAGTTTGAAATCACTTGAAGAGTTCAATATACCGATTATAGTTCATACAATTGAATTCGATAAAAGAAATTATTTTCTAAATGAATTAAAATTTGATGAGTATTTAGAAAAAGGTGCAAATATCAAGAAATTCGAAAAAATTTTAATAAATATTTTTAAGTTTTAATTTTAAATTATTAATAAAATATATTTAGAATAATTAGATGTTTATAGTTTATTTATAATATACTGAATCAAAGAAAAATTATTCAATTCTAATAGAAAATAAAAAATGGTCGTTTATTGTGAATTTAAAGTTTTTATGATATAATTTTTGATATAAATTGAATGTTTTGGAAACACTAAACAACCCAAAATTTTAGGAGGAAATTTTCATGAGACTTATTAAATTTAGAGTAAAAGATTATAAAACAATAGAAGATACCAATTGGCTAACAATAGACGATATTTCATGTTTAGTTGGAGTCAATGAATCAGGGAAAACAAATGTAATTACTGCATTATTAAAATTAAATTCAGCAGATAGTGAGATTAAAGTAAATCCAATGTTAGATTATCCTAGAAGTAAATTTTCTCAAGATAGAGAAATTTTAGATAATAAATATTTTGTTGAAGCTTGTTTTGAAAGTGAGACACCTATATTCACTAAAAAAGAAATAATAAAAAATGAATTAAACGAAGAAGGTCATACTATAGAAGTAAAAGAAACTATAGAAGAAGAATGGAAGTATCTGAAATATCGTAGATATTATAGTAACAAACTTGAATGCTATGTATCAAATAATTTAGACAATTTAGATGCTGAAGAGAATTGGACACACATTAATAATAAAAACGATGATTTACCAGTTTTCATTTATTACGCTTCTTATGCAAATTTAGATGCTGAATTACATTTGCCTACAATTATAACAAATGTAGATAAATATGACAGTCTATCAGAAAAAACAAAAAATAAAGTTAAAACAATGAAAATTCTATTTGATTATATTAATTTGACTCCTCAGAAAATATTAGAGTTAGGACGTGAAAATTCTCCTGGAAATGCTAAAACTGAAGCGATAATTAATGTTGAAAAAGAAAAGAAAAAGGAAAGAGAAATTTTATTAGATTCTGCTGCTACTGATCTTACTAAGAACTTTAAACAATGGTGGAAACAAGGAAATTATAATTTTGATTTTTCAGTGGATGGAGATTATTTTAGGATTTGGGTCAGAGATGAAATTCGACCAGATAAAATTGAATTAGAAAGCAGAAGTAGTGGATTACAATGGTTTTTTAGTTTTTATTTAATATTTATGTCAGAAACAAAAAATAAGCATAAAAATGCGATATTGTTGCTTGATGAACCAGGGCATACTTTGCATCCGATGGCACAAAAAGATTTGTCTCTTTTCTTTAATGAATTATCAAAAAACAATCAATTGATTTATACCACGCACTCACCATTTTTAGTAGATTCAATGAATATAACTCAAACTAAAGTGGTCTATTTTGATAATGACGGAATTACAAAGATATCAGATGATTTACAAATAAATAAAACATTTGCAAAAAAATCAATTTATCCAATTAATTCTGCAATTGGAATAACTGTATCAGATACAATGCTTATTGGTTGTAAACCGATTATAGTGGAAGGTGTTTCTGATCAGATCTACTTGACTTACATTAAAAGATATCTTATGAAAAATGAAAATTTCATTAGTACAGAAGAGTTGGTTTTTATGCCTGTTGATGGCACTAAAAATATAAAACCTGTTGTTTCTTTAATAACCGGTAATAGTGATGAACTACCTTTTGTAATTATTGATAATGATGTATCCGGTAAAGAAAAAGAAAAATCATTAAAGAAAAATTTGTATGCAACTGAAGAAAGTAAAATACTTAATATAAATAATTTTATGATAAGTGAAACAGAAGATGCAGAAATAGAAGACTTCATGAATAAAATTGAAATAGCAGAATCATTCAATAGAGAGTTTAGATTAGAGGAAGAATTTGAATACGATAATAAGAATAAAGAAAGTATAATCAAACAAATAGAAAAGCATTGTAAAGAAAATGAATACAAATTACCACAAGGATGGAAAGTTTTAATTGCAAGAAGGTATATACAAAGAAATATAAGAATCGATAACGAGACTGTTGAAAAATGGAAAGAATTATTTGAATTTATAAAATAGATAAGGAGGCAATAAATTGAAAGAAAATAATAGCACTATGTTAGGATATGAAGATAAACTATGGCAAGCGGCAGATAAACTTAGAGGAAGTATGGATGCCGGAGAATATAAACATGTTGTATTGGGTTTAATATTTTTAAAATATGTATCTGATTCTTTTGAAATAAAATATGCTGAATTAAAAGAAGATACTTACGCGGATGAAGAGGATAAAGATGAATATACATCTGAAAATATTTTCTGGGTTCCAAAAGAATCAAGATGGGAACATATAAAACAATCTGCTAATAGTCCTGAAATAGGAAAAGTAATTGATAATGCTATGGAAGAAATCGAAAAGTCTAACACAAGTCTAAAGGGAGTTCTAAATAAAAATTATTCTAGGCCTGAATTAGATAAAACAAAACTTGGAGAATTAGTTACATTATTTACAAATTTAGATATGGCTACAAACAAAGCAAAAGAAATGGATATGCTTGGTAGAGTATATGAATACTGTATAAGTAAATTTGCATCAGCTGAGGGAAAAAATGGTGGACAATTTTATACTCCTGCTTGTTTGGTAAGGACATTAGTTGAAATGATTGAACCATTTAATGGTAGAGTATATGATCCTGCTTGTGGTTCAGGTGGAATGTTTGTTCAATCATCAAGGTTTATACAAGAGCATCAAGGAAATATAAATGATATAGCAATGTACGGACAAGAATCTAATCCTACTACTTGGAAACTTGCTAAAATGAATTTAGCAATAAGACAAATTGATGGTAATCTAGGTGGATACAATGCTGATACATTTCATAATGATTTACACAAAACCTTAAAAGCAGATTATATATTAGCAAATCCTCCTTTTAACGAATCTGATTGGGGTGGAGAAAAACTTAAAGAAGATTTAAGATGGAAATATGGTGTTCCTCCAACAGGAAATCAAAACTATGCTTGGCTACAACATATGCTACATCATTTAAATCCAGAAAAAGGTGTTGCAGGAACAATTCTTGCAAACGGTTCGTTATCTAGTGATACTTCTAATGAAGGTATTATTAGAAAAAATATGATTGAAGATGACAAAGTAGATTGTATTGTTGCTATGCCGACAAACCTATTTTATGCTACAACAATACCTTGTTGTTTATGGATAATGAGAAAA
>JBKECT010000047.1:0-8065 GCA_047974855.1 Anaerorhabdus sp. | reverse complement strand
TTCGTGATGCGAATGTAGGTATTGCGATGGGGAATGCTCATCCAGATTTAAAGGCAATAGCAGACTATGTAACTGATGATGTAGCAGAGGATGGACTATATAACGCATTTAAGCATTTTGGGTTAATTTAGTAAAATATACATTTAATAGAAACAGAGGCAGAGCTGTTTCTTTTTTTATAAAAAGAAAGCATAGAAACTACATCATAGGGGTTTGTACACAATAAAATATAGCGAGTGTCTCTTTATGACTACCATTATAGATAGGCAATAAATTGGGCAAGATAGTCTTTTTTTTTTGCACTATGCACGTTATGTAAGCGGTTATACTGTAGGTATAGAAAATAGAAAGGAGGTAAATATGGATCAGTTTAAAATGGACAACGGGATTGTGGATGTAAGAGTGGACGATAGGATGATACACGGAGTAGTAGCTACAGAATGGATACCTAGTGAGCGTGCAACAAGGGCGATGGTGATCAATGAAGATGCTTCTAAGAGTGATATGCTTAGATCGACGCTGAAAATGGCGACACCAGGGGGAACAGCACTATCTGTATTGGCACCAAGCGATGCTGTTGAAAACTTTAAAATTAATAAATATTCTCAACAGAGAGTGTTTGTTGTTGCACGACACATTTCTGACATCTACGATTTATTCAAAGGTGGCGTTGAATTTAAAAGGGTGAACCTAGGTAACGTAACTCAGAATATGGATAGTAACTTGCTGGTTTTGGATAAGACAGTGAGAGTTACAGAAAGAGAACGCTTAATGTTGAAAGAAATCCAAGATAGTGGGGTGCAAATTACTTGTCAGTTTAGAACAAGTGACGCAATAAAAGATTGTAAAAATTTACTATAAAAATATAGAAAAGGAGAATAGAAATATGTTTAATATAACACAAATTGTACTTGTATGCTTATTTGTATGGGGAATGACATTTATTGGATGGAGTATGCAGTTATTCGTATACGGAGTTCCTGTACTTTATGGAGCGGTGATTGGATTAATAATGGGAGATGTAACGACAGGACTTACAGTTGGTGGGACATTGACGTTGATGAGTTTAGGTATAGGTGGATGGGGCGGATCATCCGTTCCAGATTATGCATTAGGTACCGTTGCGGGAACACTGTTTGCAATTGCATCGGGGCAAGGGTTAGAGACAGGGCTTGTTGTTGGGATTCCAGTTGCAGCACTTGGAACACAATTTGATATCTTAGCAAAGATGTCAGGGTCATTCTTTGTTCATAAGCAAATGGAAGTTGTGGATAAAAAAGAGTTTAATAAAATGGGACTTTGGGTACATGGATGGACTGCGTTCAGAGCGACAATGTACACATTGCCAGTTCTATTTGCAATGACTATTGGGGCAGAATTTATTACATCTCTGCTTAATTCTATACCAACTTGGTTAATGGATGGATTAAACGTTGCTGCAGGAATCCTACCAGCGGTAGGGTTTGCGATTTTGCTCAAGTATATGCCAATGCGCAAATATGGAATTTTCGTTGTTCTTGGGTTTGTGCTAACAGCATATCTTGACATGCCAATGCTTGGAGTATCTTTAATTACTTTAGTAGCTGCTGTGTTAATATATCAAAATCTTGAAAGAGAATCAGTATTGATCCAAGGAGGAAATGAAGATGAGTAATGAAAATAGAATGCAAGAAAAAAAGATTACTAATAAAGATTTACGCAGAAGCCTTCATCGATACATTACTGCAAGGCAAGCGCCATTTAATTATGAAACGATGCAGTCTGGAGGATTTGTTTACGCAATTCATCCAATACTTGAAAAGTTATATAGCGATCCAGAGATTATTGCAGAGAAAGAAAGACAATATTTTAAATTTTATAACACGCATCCATGGATGGGAAATTTAATTCTTGCAGTGGCAATCGCAGTTGAATCTACAAAAGATAAAGATGCGACAACTACAGCAGTCGACTTAAGAACTGCATTAATGGGTCCTCTTGCTGGATTGGGTGATGCGATTGTATTTATTATGCCTATGACAATTTTAGGTGCTATCGCTGCATATATGGCGTTGCAGGGAAGTGTTGTTGGGTTTTTGATTGCAGAATCAGTAGCGTTGTTGATTTGGGCTGCATTCTACAAACTATTTTTTGTGGCACATAAACAAGGTGTTACATTTGTCACAAGTCGTAGTAAGCAATTGAACAATTTGACTCAAGCGGCATCAATTGTAGGGATTTCAATTGTTGGAGCTTTGGTTGCTTCAACGGTCAGTGTGCATACTGGAATTCAGTTAAACTATGGGGAGGTTTCGCAATCACTGGATGACTTGCTTGGAACTATTCTTCCAAATTTATTGAATGTACTTGTAGTTGTGGGCATATACTTTGGGCTTAACATTAAGAAAATGACGTCTGGGAAAATGGTTTTGATTGTAATCATACTTAGTATTATATTGTCTGCAATCGGAATTTTAGGTTAAATTAAGGCGGTCATCAAACATGAAAATTATTTTAATTAGCCATTTTAATCTGGCAACAGGAATGAAAGAAACTTTAAAATATTTTAATGAGAGTGCAGAGGACATTATTGCAATAAATGCATACATGGATGACATTGATCCGATAAGGGAGCTAGAATTAGCTCTTTTATCGGTTTCTGGAACTGTCTTGATATTTACAGATATATTAGGAGGAAGTGTAAACCAGTATGCGATTAAGCACCTTGGTAGAGCAAATACATACGTTTTTTGTGGAATGAATTTAGGAATGGTTTTACAAGCTATGGCATTAGGTGATGGTGCAGACAAAGAACAGATTATAAGCTTAGAAAATGCGGGGAAAGAATCGGTAGTCTGTATGAACACCTATGACTTCCCACAATTTGATGAGGAGGACGAATAAATGAAAATAGCAACAGCACAAAAAACTATTACACCACCAAAGGAGCTAGGAGAATATTATTTATGTGGTCATGCAATTCGTACTGAAAAAGCGATTGGAGTGCTGGACGATATCGTAGCGACAGCATATGTGTTGGATATGAATGGAGAAGAATTGGTTTGGATATCTTGTGAGCTAATTGGACTAAGTAAAGAGTTTAGTTTGTCACTTATAGATGAAATAAGTGGTAAGTATAACGTTGAAAAAAGTAATATAATGATTGGATTTACACACACTCATTCTGCCCCAGAGAGCGAAAGCTTGGGAAAATTCACACGAGGGAATAATGACACTATTGATAATTACATGAAGTGGGTGAGAGAGAGAGTTTTACAAACAGTATCGGATGCTATGGCAGCTGTACCAATAGAAGTTAGCGCACGTGTTAAGACTACAGAAATTGATGGATTTTACGGAAACAGAAATACTGTCGAAAATCCTGGTGATAAGGAGTTTATCGAACTAGACTTTATTGATCAAAACGAACAAGTTGTAGCAACAATCTTAAACTTTAATAGCCATCCAACAGTGCTAGGACCACAAAATTTAGAAACAAGTGGAGATGTGGCTGGGTTTATAAGGAGATATTATCAAGAAAAATACGGGTGTTATAGCTTAGTGATGATTGGTGCTGCAGGGAATATGAGTAATAGACTCTATAGGCAAGGGAATGATTACAAAGAGTTGGTAAGAACTGGTGAAGGAATAATAACACAAATTGAGAACAATTCTAAATATATAGATATTAAGATGGATTCTGTTGATGTGGGTGTGTATCAATATTCTAAACAGTTTAAAATTTCTAGACAGGATAAAGAGGAAAACTTGAAGGAATGCGAGAGAAGAATCTCTGAAGCGACAACATTTGACCAAAAAAAGGTGTACTCATCAGCCAAAGCATTCATTGAATCGGAGTTATCTGATTTTAAAACAGAGCATACATTAAATTTAGATTGTAGAATTTATAAGTTCGATGATATAACGATTGTCACGGTACCTGCAGAACTGTTCGAGCAGTTTGGTAAACTGCTGAAAAGTAGAAACAACAAGAAATGCACAATAATTTGGGGATATACTTTATATAATTCTGGATATCTATATAATAAAGAAGAAAAAGGAAATAGTTTCGAGAGTATTGCAAGTAACATACCATCAGGAACTGTTGAGAACTTTATAGATTTATTGTCAGAAAGGATGTAACGTTGCAGGGTGTTGTCATGAAAATCAAACTTGAATATGAACATAAGTTGATAATTGAATATTTATATAAAACGGATGAAAATTTTGTATCATCTTCTGTTTTATGTGCAATTGTTAGCATGTCAAATACAAGTACGACGAAACTCATAAATGATTTAGCACTTATCTTAAAAAACTATGGTGCAACCATTGAATCAAAAAGTGGTCGAGGCTATAAATTAGTAGTCAGTGATGCAATGAAGTTTAATCATTTTTTGGAAACATCATTTTGGTTTGAACGGATGTGGCTTAGTGATACAGTAGATATGTTGCATTATATCATTCGAACTTTTTTATCAAATGATTATGTAAGAAGCACACATTTTGAAGAAAATCTTCACATAGCAAGACGGTCTGTCTTTAATCTATATAGATTAGTTAATGAAGAAGTGGAAAAATTTAAACTAAAGCTGGCAAGTGCAGCATCAAAGGGCAACTCAGTTGAAGGAAGTGAACATAATATAAGATGTTGCATTAACTATGAATTAACTTATTTGCAAAACTCGAATATAAATGAGGATGAAAAATTTTCCTCTATATATCAAAATTTAAGTCAGATGAAGTTGATTGAGCAAAGCATTATAGGATATCAAAAAAAGAAAAATATAAGTTTACTTGATGATTCTTCAATCAAGGGATTATCATCAGCCTTATATATCGCACACTCAAGAAATAATATGGGCTATATGGTTGAATATGATGAAGATGTAGTTGATCGCTTTACAAATAGAAATTCTTATTATTTTGCCTGTGATTTAGTGGGTGAGTTAATTAAAAAATATAAGTTAAATTTAACAGACAGTGAGCAGTTATTTACAACGATTTACATTGTTGCACACAGAAGCTTTATGAAAGAAGATGATTTCCCAATAACTGAGAATTATTATGATTGCTTAGAAGTGGCAAATGAACTAGTTGAACACTTGCATAATGTGAATCATTTTAAGTTTTTAAATGGTGACAAAAAATTGGTTGAAGTGCTGAGTTTGAATATGACACAGATATTGACTCAAGTGGAGTTTAGTTTATATAGAGCGAGCACTAATGCATATGGTAAAAATGCACTTCAAGCGATATTGATGGCTGTGCAATGCGCAAGTTACATCGAAAAAAAGTATGAATTTAAACTTAGTGAGTGGCAGATAAACTATTTATCAATTTTGATTTACCCTGTGTTTGGGAGATATCCATTTACAAATATTGCTAAAAAAGCAATAGTTATCTCCCATATTAACAAATCAGCCGCATGTGGAATAGCAGAGAGGATTAAAAGAAATTATGGCACATTGCTGTCAGATCTTAAGATAGTTAATTTATATGAGCTAGATAGCTTAGACTTAAGTGAGTACTCTTTCATATTCACTTCATATGATCATTTTAAATTGCCAAAGTTACCTAAGTACATAAAGGTTATTGAAGTGAATACATTTTTCAGTTCTTCAGAGAAATTGATTATTAGGAAAGATTTAATCGAGGCTAGCTTTATGATGATGGGTAATTATCATAAATTACTTGATGAGATTGTAGTTCGCAAAGAAGTTGATGTGAAATGTAGAGAAGAGTTTTATGAGTTCATTTCAAAAGGTGAGAATGAGTGTTTTTTAAATGAGTTTTATAATTATGAAAAGTATATGAATTATCCTGTGTATAACAATGTAGCATTTATAACACCATTGGTATCAAGGTCAGACAAAGCGTTAATAAGAATATATATTTTTAAAAAGAATATCAACTGGTATGACAGCAAGATAAAAATAGTTGTGTATTGGGATCGTGGAAACTCGAGTGCCTATAGTAATTATTTTGAAAATGAATCAATTCCCTCAATGCTGTTCCAAATTTTTACACAAAAAAAGATTATTGAATTGTTAATGAAAGAAGATACACAGCAATTAAAAGATTTGATTTATAGGCTTGGAAATCAAGTTAATGAAAATATTATAGGAATGGGAGCAAGCTTTAGATAGGAGAAAAAATGAATTTTTTTACACATGAATATATTACGGATAGAGTCATTAGAATTATTGATAGCATGGAAAATTGTTTCTACTTAGTTATCGGAGAGAAAAAGGCATGCCTTATTGACACAGGGGATGGCTTTGGAGCGTTAAAGGAGTATGTACAGAAATTGACAGAAAAAGAGGTTATCGTGGCACTTACCCATGGGCATCTTGATCACGTTGGTGGATGTGGGTGTTTTGATGTAGCTTATTTAAATGCGAAAGATTTAGATTTATTTAAAAGTCACAATAACTCCAATTTCAGGCTGGTGAAATTTAAAGAGGAAGTAAATGAGTATATGATTAAGGACTTTAATACGGAATTTACAGGAGAGATAAAAGAACTTAAGAATGGTGACATTATAGATTTAGGAGGTATTAGGGTAGAGTTCATTGATGTTCCTGGTCATACCATGGGAACAATGATTCCAATAATATTGGAAGAGAGAATCGCAATATTTGGTGACGCATGTGGGGTTGGAACGCTATTACTTCCTGAAGGGTCAACGAGTGTAAAAGAATACTTGAATAGCTTAATAACATTTAAAATGCATGAAGATAAATATGACTTAGTATTAAGAAATCATGGAACATTTCACTCGCCAAAAGAATTACTGGACAATGTTATAGAATGCTGTGAAGATATACTAAGTGGCAACTATGAAATGAGTCCTGTAGTTACACATGGAGTTAGTTTTTTTGTTGCAAAGCCTATCGGCAGTGATGGAAACAGGTTAGATGGAAAAGAAGGGAACATTAAATTTACAAGCAAAAACCTGTAATATGCAAAAATAAATTTAATGGATATAGGTACTTGTTAATAACTGTGTGCGAGATACTCCTGTGGGGACATCATCAATTGTTGAAAGACGCTGTGGATGATGGAATGCTAACACTATTAAACATTTTGGACAAATTTAATTAAAAGTAAGCAAGTCAAGAATGATATGCTTACTTTTTACTGTTTATAGTTCAGAGAAATTATCATTTAATTCTTAAAATAATCAATTAAAAGCATAATAAAAATTTTTAAAATATGGTAGAATGAAGAAAAGAGAAGGAGTTTAAAATGGACGCAATTAAACAACATGCAAAAGAAGTTCGTAAAAAGATCGTAAAGATGGTTACAGCTGCAAAATCTGGGCATCCTGGTGGTTCTTTATCGGCAACAGATTTAGTAGTGTATCTTTATTTTAAAGAAATGGATATTACAGTTGAGAATGCAACATCGACTAAGCGAGATCGATTTGTTCTGTCAAAGGGGCACGCAAGCCCACTGGCATATGCTGTTTTGATGGAAAAGGGGATTTGTAAGGAAGAGTTGAATACATTTCGCCAAGTTAACTCAAAACTACAAGGACATCCAAACATGAATTATGTTCCAGGTGTAGATATGTCAACAGGGTCACTAGGACAGGGAATATCAGCAGCAGTAGGAATGGCTTTAGCAAATCAGTTAGAAAAGAATAGTCACCGTGTTTATGCTTTATTAGGTGATGGCGAATGTGAAGAGGGACAAGTGTGGGAAGCGGCTATGGCAGCAGCCCATTATCAATGCGATAACTTGTGTGCCATTTTAGATTTTAATGGGCTTCAAATAGATGGAGATATTACTAAAGTGATGAACCCAACACCATTAGATGAAAAGTTTGAAGCTTTTGGTTGGCATGTGATTCACATTGATGGACACAACTTCGATGAAATTGCGAAAGCGTATCAAGAAGCAAAGGAAACAAAAGGAAAGCCAACACTAATTTTTGCGAAAACCGTAAAAGGAAAGGGTGTTTCATTTATGGAAAACCAAGCAGGATGGCATGGAGTAGCACCTAGTGAAGAACAATGTGAAGCAGCATTAAAAGAATTGGAGGCAAACTAATGGGACAAGCAACAAGAGAAGCGTTTGG
>JBKECT010000010.1:0-6957 GCA_047974855.1 Anaerorhabdus sp. | reverse complement strand
ATTTTAAATGCTGATGCAGGATTAAATCGGTTAGACTATAGAAGTGTTGAATCTGTTTTTGAACTGATTGTTCAAGCTTCAGGAAGAAGTGGCAGAGCAAGTGATGATGGTAAGGTTGTACTGCAAGTATTCAACAAAAATCATTATGCGGTTCAATGTGCATTGGAAGGAAACTACAAAAAATTTTTTAATGAAGAAATGCGGTACAGGCATAGTGGACAGTATCCTCCGTATACTTTTCTTATTTCAATTTTAGTTCAGGGCTATAAACAAGAAGAAATTCGAAATATAGCATGGGGATTAAAAGATAAAATACAAGGGAACTTTAAAGTTCTTGGGGCAAGTGAGTTGATTCGAATAAAGGAGTTATCTCGATATAGGTTATTAGTTAAAGGGAAAGATATTGAAGAAATGAAAGAAAAAGTTTCTGTGGAAGTTCGAAAGCTAGCACAAGTGACTAATGCAACAATTATTGTTGATGTAAATCCAATTATTTTAGAGTGAGGTGAAAAAAGATGGATACCAGAAAAATTGCACTGGATTGCCTAAAACAGGTCAGAATAGATAAAAAATATGCAAATTTAGTTTTGCGTGAAACACTTCAACAAATGGATATCAAAGATAGAGCATGGGTGACACAGGTGGTGTATGGAACACTTAGAAATTATCGTCACATTCGATTTCAATGGGAAACACTTGCACAGACTCCAGTGGATGATAATACAGCGCTATTACTAGATATGGCGATTTACCAATTGTTTATGATGAAGACACCAGACTATGCAGTTGTGAATGAAATGGTAGAGTTAGCTGTAAAATCGAAGAAGGGATTGGTCAATGCTATTTTGAGACGTGTCATTGATCAGGGATTAATGCAAAGTGATAAGATAGAGATCAGAACTAGCCACCCAGATTGGTTGTATCGATTGTGGGTGTCACACTATGGCAAGGAACAAGCTGATAAAATTTGTGAAGAGAATACAAAAGAGGCGATAGTGCATGGAAGAATTAACACTTTAAAAACATCAAAGTCAGAAGTTGAGCAAATTGATGGGGTTACTTTTTTAGATGATTATGCCTTTATTGCGGACTTCAACATAATACAACACCCAATTTTTAAAGAAGGAATGGTTGTTGTGCAGGATATCTCTTCTCAGCAAGTGGTCTCTTATTTGGATGTCCAACCCAATCAAGTTGTCTTAGATTGTTGTGCTGCACCAGGAACTAAAACATCACAGCTAGGCATGATGATGAAAAATCAAGGGCGTATTGTAGCGGGAGATATTCACCCTCACAGAGTAAAATTACTGGACGAAGCTATGAAAAAATTAGGTGTAGAGATAGTTGAAGGACAGGTATGGGATGCTACGAAGATTTCTAATGACTTAGAAAAGGAATCCTTTGATCGCATTTTGGTGGATGTACCGTGTTCGGGATTTGGAGTTTTAAAAAGAAAACCGGAAATAAAATGGAATTCAAGCCCACAAGAAATAGATGAACTTATACACATTCAACAAGACATACTAACATCAGTCAGTCAACTGCTAAAACCACAAGGAATAATGGTTTACAGTACTTGTACGTTAAATAAAAAAGAGAATGAGCGACAAATTGAAAAGTTTTTAAAAGAAAATGAACAATTTCAATGTGTAGAAGAAAAAACGATTTTTCCATATGATGGGCATGGTGATGGATTTTATATCGCTAAAATAGTGAAAAAGTAGAAAAATGTGATAAAATAAGGTAATGGTGATGAAAATGGAAACAATATATGATTACTCCTACGAGAAACTAGAAGCATTATTTTTAAACTGGGGTTGGAAAAAGTTCAGAGTGCAACAATGCTTTCAATGGTTGTATGAAAAAAGATGCCTTAATTTTAATGAAATGAGTGATTTAAGTAAAGAGACTATCTCAAAATTAGAAGAGTCTTTTTGTATTCAACCTTTAAAGATTCATACGAAGCAAGTATCAAAAGATAAAACGGTGAAATACTTATTTGAACTTTTAGATGGATCACTTATTGAAACAGTTTTAATGCACCATGATTATGGAAAAAGCGTTTGTGTGACATCACAGGTAGGTTGTGATATGGGATGTCAGTTTTGTGCTTCTGGATTGTTGAAGAAGAAAAGAAACTTAACCGCCGGTGAAATAGTAGCTCAAATTCTCTTTGTTCAAAAGGAATTAGATCAAACTCAACAAAGGGTATCCAATGTCGTGATTATGGGAACAGGTGAACCATTCGATAATTATGAAAATGTGATGACATTTTGTGGTATTATTAATCATGCACGAGGATTAGCTCTTGGAGCAAGACATATCACGATCAGCACATGTGGGCTGACCCCAATGATTGATCGATTTTCAAAGGAGCATGTTCAGTACAATTTAGCAATTTCACTTCATGCAAGTAACGATCGACTAAGAAGTCAATTAATGCCGGTTAATCGTGCCTACCCATTGAAAGAATTGATGAACTCGTTACGCCGATATAGCCAAGAGAATAATCGAAGAATTACATTTGAGTATATTTTACTTAAGGGATTAAACGACCAAGAAATCCATGCAAAAGAATTGGCGAAAGAGATCCGAGGAATGAATGCCTATGTTAACTTGATTCCATATAATGCTGTGGAAGAGCATCGTTTTAAGTCGTGTGATGATAAATCAGCGTTAAAGTTTTATGATTATTTAATGAAAAATGGAGTAAAAGCAACACTGAGAGCACGGCATGGTGATGATATTGATGCAGCCTGTGGTCAGCTGAGAGCAAAAAAAGAAAGGGGTTAAGTCATCAAATGAGATACTATGGAATTACAGATCAAGGATTGATTAGGGAAACCAATCAAGATAATTATGTAACAGCATCCAATGAAAATGGGGATGTTTTTGCCCTTGTTTGTGATGGTATTGGTGGTGGACGTGGTGGCGATGTCGCCTCAAAGATGACGATCGATTTCTTTTCAGAGGTATTTAGTAAAAATCAAGGATTTAAAAGTGAAGAGGAAGTGGTTGCTTGGATACAAGAAAAAGTGAAAGAAGCAAACGATTCTGTTTTTACAAAAGCGGCAGGGTCAAGACAACTCAAAGGAATGGGGACAACCATGGTGGGAGTTTTATTGACAAGTGTGGGCCGATTTATTATTAATATTGGTGATAGTCGTGTATATAGTTTAAAAAAAGAAGATTTTAAACAAATAACCCATGACCACACATTAGTAGAAGATTTACTAAGCAGTGGCGAAATAACTGCTGAAGAGGCTAGAGTTCATCCTAAGCGAAATGTACTGACGAATGCACTTGGTGTTTGGGATAAAGCGAGAGTGGATATTACAAAGTATGAAGAAGAAGCACAAGCCTTTTTAGTCTGTAGTGATGGTCTCTATGGTTATCTTGACCATGAAGAAATAAAGAAAGTAATGCTTAGTCAATCCTTAACAACAGGAAGAAAAGTACAAAAGTTGTTGAAGCTGGCTTTAGATGTGGGCGGATACGACAACATAACAATGATTTTAATTGAATTGGAAGCGGGTGATGGAAGATGAAGAAGACAATAGCGAATCGCTATATTTTGACAAAGCATATAGGTCAAGGTGGAATGGCAGATGTTTATATAGCGGTAGATGTAATCTTAAATCGTGAAGTAGCGGTTAAAATTTTAAGAGGGGAGTTAAGCAATGATCCTGTTGCCTTACTTCGTTTTCAGCGTGAAGCCAGTGCATCAACAGCGCTTTCGCATCCTAATATCGTGGATATTTATGATGTTGGCGAAGATGAAGGGACCTATTTTATCGTTATGGAGTATGTTGTAGGAAAAACCCTTAAACAGTTAATTCATCAACGTGGAGCTTTATATAAAGAAGAAGCACTAGATATTATGAAGCAACTTGTAGGAGCAACAACAGAAGCCCATAAGCGCGGGATTATTCATCGTGATATTAAGCCGCAGAATGTCTTGGTGAAAGATGATGGCACTATTAAAATGGTGGACTTTGGAATTGCGTTAGCACAAGGGGCGCTACAATTGACTCAATCAGATTCTGTGATGGGATCGGTTCATTACTTAGCACCAGAGCTAGCACGAGGTGAATCGGCAACGGAGCAAAGTGATATCTATTCACTAGGTGTTGTCTTTTATGAACTGATTACTGGAGAAGTTCCATTTCAAGCAGATTCAGCAGTACAAGTTGCACTAAAGCATATGCGCGAAGAATTTCCTTCAATTCGAGAATTTAATCCATCAGTGCCTCAATCTATTGAAAATATTATTATTAAAGCAACGGTGAAAAATAAAAATTATCGCTATGGATCTTGTTTAGAAATGTTAAATGATTTAAGTGCGTGTTTGAAACCACAACATGTAGAAGATAAGAAACTGGTGTTTACATCAAAGGCAGAGGATAATCAAACTGTTATTTTTAATAAACAGAAAGATGGAACAGTGATTGCTGAAAATGTTACGTTAACTCCAGAAAAGAAAAGTGAAAAGTCTAAAAAGAAGAAAGAAAAGAAATCAATCCTTCCAATTATGATTATCACTTTAATTTCATTGTTGACCATTGCTGGGGTGTACTTGCTAGTGACACTAAGTGGGATACTTGGGCCTAGCGTAAGAACGGTAGATGTTCCAAACTTAGTAGGGCTTACTGTAACGGAAGCAAAAGAAATCTGTTCAGAAAATAATCTGGTTTTAGATCCATCAATTGAATATCAATTAACAGATGATATTGAAAATGGGAAAATTATTTCTGCTGATCCAGGGGAAAATACAGAAGTTGAATTTGGAACAAAAATTCATATCACTGTATCGAGTGGAATTGCAGCATATGTAGAAGACTATACGGGACAAAATATAAAAGAGACAAAAGAGAGTCTTCAAGCACTATATCCTAAGATGATTATAAAAACGGTAGAAGAGGAGCTTAAAGGTGGAGTGCCAGGAGAGATTATTCGCCAAGAAGGAATGACGGAAGGGCAAGCATTTAACCCAAGTACCGCAACAACAATTACCTTAGTTTATGTGAAATATCCAAGCATTATTATTCCGCTTGGAATCAAAGGAAAAACAGTAGAAGAAGCGCAAGCTATGTTGGAAGAATTGGGTGCTGAGGTAATGCTTAGTACGATGGATACATCAACGATGAGTGAAGATGAAAAATCATTCTTAGATTATGGTGTTGTCATTGAAACAAGTCCATCAATTGGATCAACTTATACACAAGAAGAAGGAACATACATTATTTTGTATTACTATTAGGGTGAGTTGATGAAAGCACAAGTTGTAAAAATTATTTCTAATCAATATACTGTGATGGATGAAAAACAAGAGCGTCATTTATGCGTTGCTATGGGTAAATTGCGTCTTCAAATGGCCCCTGTTGTCGGTGATTTCGTGGAAGTTCAGCGTTATCAAGACACAATGGGCATAGAAAAAATTTACCCAAGAGAAAATGAGCTTATCCGACCAGCTATAGCGAATGTGGATCAGGCTATTATTGTGATGTCTGCGGTGGATCCAGATTTTAGTTGTACTTTAGTTGATCGTTTGATGTTTTTTGTTCAATTGGCCAAAATAAAGCCCGTTTTGTGTGTTACAAAAATGGATTTGGTAGATTTAAGCCACGATGTTTATCGCTTTATTGATGACTATAAATGTTCAGGATATGATGTTTTGTGCTGTTCATTGAACCAAGTAGATCATCAATTACCGACCATTTTGAAAAATAAAGTGACAGTGCTTACGGGACAAAGTGGTGCTGGGAAGTCGACACTTATTAATAGTATTGATCCAAGTTTTAATTTGATAACACAAGAAATATCGAAAGCGTTAGGACGTGGCAAACATACCACACGCCATACAGAACTACATCATGTTGCTGGCGGTCTTTTAGCAGATACACCAGGATTTTCAGCTTTGGACTTTAGCACAATGGATACCTCTCAATTGTCGCAAGTGATTCATGACTTTAAACCATATAGTGGGTTGTGTAAGTTTAGAGATTGTCTGCATGTAAATGAGCCTCACTGTGCTATAAAAGAGGCAGTGGAAAAGGGAGAAGTATCAGAAATCCGCTATAAAAGCTATGTGGATTGCTTAGAATTGGCTGAAAAGGAGAAGAGAAAATGATTATTGCACCTTCAGTATTATCATTGGACTATAGTCGGTTTAATGAACAGTTAGACTTAATTCATCAATCAAAGGCTACGTGGCTCCATTTTGATGTGATGGATGGACATTTCGTACCCAATTTAACATTCGGTCCTGATATTCTTAAGGCGTTTAAGAAGTCATCATCACTTTTTTTGGATGTTCATTTGATGGTATCTGATCCGGTTATGTTTTCTTCGGTTTTTATTGAAGCTGGTGCAGATTGCATTACTTTTCATTATGAAGCATTGAAATCAGATGAAGAAATAGTGGAGCTAATTCACAAAATAAAGGAAAAAAATTGTAAGGTGGGGATGAGTATTAAGCCCAAAACAAGCACAGACGTGTTGACTCCAATTTTACCATTGATTGATCTTGTTTTGGTTATGTCGGTAGAACCAGGATTTGGTGGGCAGCCTTTTATGACAGAATCATTGGAACGAATAAAGGCATTAAAAAACAAGATTAATGAACTGGGTTGTAAAACTCAAATTGAGGTTGATGGTGGCATTAATAAAGAAACTGGAAAGTACTGTGCGGAAGCTGGTGCAGATATTTTAGTAGCGGGGAGTTATATATTTAAACAAGATATTATTGAGGCGGTGGAGTCATTGTGCTAAAAAGGGTAGTGATTGTCTGCACTTTAGCAGAAGAAATGCCGGATTTATCAGGAGATTTTTATGGAGTGGATAAGGGAGCATTGTATTTAGCTAAACAAGGTATTAAGATGAAAGTTGCCATTGGAGACTTTGACTCTATCCAACCGAATGACTTAGAAAAAATTAAACAGTATGCACAAGAAATTA
>JBKECT010000012.1:0-3152 GCA_047974855.1 Anaerorhabdus sp. | reverse complement strand
TGACTCCTGTCGCTACATCCGATGATGCTACACCATCTTTAAACCCTTCAATTTTGAAGTCTTCTCCACTATAAGCTCCACTAACAAGTGTAACGTACTCTCCCATGGTGATACTAGCACTTCCACTTGACATTGAGTCTAAAAGATTATTGTAAATTTGATCTGTTAAGACATCATTTAAGTCCGCTACATCTAAAACATTAAAGTAGGTATTTCCTTCTATTCCATCGCTTGCAACATTCCTTAGCAAGTACTCTGCTTCTGCCTCCGAACTATATGCTCCAAGTTCTGGAAAACTAAACGGTGGATCATAAACTAAAATATCTCCCAGCGTATCATTCCAATACCCTTCATAAAAATCATTCTTATTATATGTATCTGTTTGAACATAGTAACGAAGAGGGAATGTTGATGTTGTAAAAGACGCAACTGTCTCAGGTTTAAAATCAGTAAGTTGCATTACAATTTCTAGCTTACAAACCGATCCAGGTTGAACATTCAAGCAAGATTCTTCGCCTCTTTCATACTTTGATATCTCAGCAAATTCCTCAAATTCATACTGTGCAATTATTGCTCCATCTAAACTATATGTCGCTTCAACGTTTTCCACTAACTTTGAAAGATTATTATAGTTATATTGAAATCCCATATTTCCAATATTGACATTACTAATAACTGAATCCGTCATATTTTTAAACTCAACAGACATCGTTACTAACTCATTTGGAGCAAATATTCTATCTTCTACTTCTTCTGTCCATGATGAAGTCACAATACCCTCTAAACCGCCACCTGTTTTAAGTGGCATCTCTCTTACCATGTTGTAAATATTTTCTCGATCTGGCCATTGATCCAACTCAACCCCAACTGCATAAACCTTTAGACCATCTTCTTTTAATCCTAAAAGTTCACTTACTGTTGGAACCACAGCGTTAAATACCCATTGATCCTCTACTTGATAAATATATTTTATCGTACTTGGAACCGTCTGCATAGCAACTTTAGTATTGTAATCATATCCAGTTGCTTTATACTGTGGAACAACTCCCTTATACTCACGGATTTCATCATCAACTACATCATCAATGCTCGTCATTTTATAAGTGACATTTGGCATTCCATCACTAACCAAAATTAATGACTTTGCATTAGTTTCTGGGCGTGCTTCTAAAAGCTCTCTTGCCGTTTTTAGACCATCCTGTGTAAACGTCTCACCACCTAAAGTCAGCCCATCAACAAAGCTAATCACTTCATCAATGCTGGCAGTGAATGGCAGTATTTCATCTGTTGCTTCATGATATGTAACAATGGATATATTAATTTTATCATCAACAAGGAGTTGTTGAGCTAACGTTTTAACTGCCTCCTTCATTTTCTCAAATCTGTTATTTCTGCTCATACTTCCAGAAAGATCCAATACGAAAACAATGTCTGTTGGCACTCCAATGGTCGCCATTGTTTTCCCTGTTAGTTCAACTGTGACATCATATTCATTTTTAATTGTTGTTTCTTCTGCATATTGGTTAATAACCCCTTCTGTATATGTATCTCCATCTGAAGGTTTTAAATTTGATGTGAATGTTGTTGCAGATTCTGCGAAAACATTACTAAAAGTAACACTACCAGTGAGCATAAGCATAGCCAATAAAAGTTTTACTGTTCTCATAAAATTTCTCCTTTACACATTATAATTTTTAGCAATTATATTAACATTATATCTAATTTGTAACACATTTTCAATCTATTTTCTTAACTTAATTTTAATATCTACATTAAAAAGTATAAATCTTGTGTTTCTGCAAAAAATGGATATCATTCGATATCCATTCCATGCACTATCTTCTTCCAGTATTTGGAATAGTAAATCCACCAGAACAGTTAGTTGGTTTTACATCCTTACTGAATGTAATATTCACTAATTCATCTGCTCCATAGGTATATCCGCTTGGCCCTGTTACATTTTCTCCAGGTTGTGGCCATGCTTGTCCTACTATATTTCCTTCACAATCTAGGAAGTTTACGGTGTGATAGGTTGCATTGTTATCTCCTTCTACTCCAAAGACAACTACTGCTTCAATATCTTGTGCTAAGTTTGCTACTGTATAGCTTGTTGATCCATTTAATACATCCACTAAATCCTTATTCAATACTCCATTGATATACACTTCGATGACCTTGTTTCCATCGGTTGGTGTTACTGATAAATCAAGCGTCTCTCCTTGTGATAGTGTTACTTCTACATCCACTGTCACATCCGTTGGAATAGCTCTTGTGCTTATTCCAAATGGCACTCTTCGTGTTACTTCTGTTACTGTCCCAAGTGAGTTTGAACTGATTTTTAGTGAATATCTTGCCTCTTCAAATTGCACTTCAATCGTATGATTTTCTGTTACATTACTGAAGTTATAACTATCTGCTACTCCTACCGATACACCATCCACTAAGATATCTTTAACTTGATATCCTGCATCTGGTGTCATCGTAAAGCTTTGATTTGCTCCTTCTGCTACTGTTACTGCTCCGCTTGGTGAAATACTTCCACCAGTTTGAGCACTTGCATCTATTGTGTACTCTACCACCGGAATCGTTTTGAAGACTACTTCAATGGTGTGATCTTGTACTACGTTACTGAACGTATAACTTGTGATGGCTCCTACGGATACACCATCTACCAAAACATCTTCAATTTCATACCCTGCATCCGGTGTAATGATGTAGGTTTGGTCACTTCCTTCAACTACCGTTATTGCACCAACTGGCGAAATGCTTCCTCCTGCTCCAATGCTTGAAGTAATCGTGTATTCAGCTAATCCACTAACTTTAGGTATTGGTAAGTTTCTTATCTCCGATGTTGGTGTTGCGATAAATGTTGCACCACTGTTCACTGGATAAAGTTCTTCTGACACAAATCCTGCTGCTGCAATATCCAGTTTTGCTCGATAGGTTACTTGAAGCGTTTCTCCTTCTCCAAGATTAACGTTATTGATTGTTATTCCTTCATCAGTTGTGCGTGTTGTTGTTGATTCAACTGTGACTCCTGTCGCTACATCCGATGATGCTACACCATCTTTAAACCCTTCAATTTTGAAGTCTTCTCCACTATAAGCTCCACTAACAAGTGTAACGTACTCTCCCATGGTGATACTAGCACT
>JBKECT010000052.1:0-38458 GCA_047974855.1 Anaerorhabdus sp. | reverse complement strand
TATGGTATTTAGTAACTCTCCTAGTGCTTTTACGCTAGGCTCAATTTCTCTATATTGTTCTTCAAAGGCTGCTGATGCATCCACTTCCCACGTTTCTCTTAAGGTGGTCATCATTGTATCTAAGCTTTATACCATCGCTTATACTTCAAATGATTCTGATATGAATTCTGATGACTTTGAATACAACTACTCAACATCAATTGCTATTATTCAAGCAAATATTAATACTCATTATTTATTGACTAAATTTTACACCCTTAACTGTTTATTTTCAAGGGCTTTTTACTCTTTTTTGAAATTATTGTAATTTACAGCTTATTTTCAACCTTTGCCACTACTAAAATGCGAATTTTGATTCCTAAATTACCCAAAGCCAAAATAGAGCCCTCCATTGTGCTTCCTGTCGTATACACATCATCCACCAAAAGCACTTTTTTAGGTACCTTTACTAGTGGCTTACATTTGATTTTATTCTTCATTTTTTCTCTTTGCCACTTTGATGCAAACGCTTGCTTTTGAGTGGTATCTTTGTAAAGGCAATCTAGCACGGGCAACTCTAAAACTCCCACCATCTTCGTTATATGGCAAAACCCTCTAATTTCCCTTTTTTCTTTAGTACTTGGAACATTCACAATGGTATATCCTCTGTATCTTAAAGTAAGATACCATCTCTGTTTTTGAAGAAAGATAGGAGCTAACTTTTCATCCATTGCTTCTTTATACTGAACTAAAACATCACTAAAAAAATCATCATATACATATAAAGCAACTCCACAAACCCCTAGAACTTTAAACTTTTCATTTGTTTTCTTAAATTGGCGACGACAGGAAGGGCATAGATTATCACGCCAAATAAAAAGATCACTTAGCTTAGCTCCATTGTTTTGGTCTTTAAAACAAAGGATACACCTTCTATTTCTCATTAGCTTCCCTACAATATCGAATGCATTGCTGCACGACTTCCGATTGGCTTGAACATAAAAAAAGACAATCCCCAAATGGCGATTTAAAACTTCTTCCCACTCTTCCGCTCATCTGGATTAAACTCGCTTTATCAAATACCCTATGATTTGCCAGCCACACACAAACTTGTACACCGTCAATCGTTATTCCCCTTTCCAAAATCGTTGTAGCGACAAGACACCTTATTTCCTTGTTTCTAAACTGTTCAATTACTTCATCTCTGTTTTCTGTCTTGCTATGACAACCTAAACAAGTTGTTTTAAGGCTCACCCACCATTTTAAATATTTCACTAAAGCAATGGTTGGAACAAAGACTAATAATTGACTATCTGGATGGTCCCTAATCCATTTCCACAGCCATACTCCCAGCAATAGGATAGGTCCACTTTTCTTTACAGGAACTATTAAATCTTGTTGGTGCGGTCTTCTTGACAATTTTAAATGCACAATACTCTTCTCTTGAACCCGTTGTTTTAAATATTCATCCGCTGTTGCAGTAAGATAAATCAATTGTCCACGACAACTGGACTTTACAATCCCTTGAAGAACTTCATTGTTTTTATATGGGAAAGCGTCAGGTTCATCCAACACCAATAAATCAAAGCAGTGAGGGTAGCGGTAAAGTTGATGTGTTGTGCAGATAATCAAATCTCCTGTCACATCACTAGTATATCCTTGACAAACCGCTATAACTTTAGCCTGTTTAAAAATGGCACTCAGTCGTTTTTGAAGCTCCAGTACCACCTGTCTTCTGGCAATCGCAAATCCTACAGTTTTCCCATCTCTTAACGCTGCTGCAATACTTAAAATAACCAGCTCCGTCTTCCCCGCTCCACAAATCGCCTCAATAAAGACATCTTGTTTTTGGCTTGCCTTTGCACAGTAAAAAGAAATCTCTTTTTGTTTTTCTGTCAAAGGATAAGCTAAGTGGTATTCTGCTTCATGACTTCCACAACGTCGCTCTATTTCAACTACAGTATCCTCTTCAATCAACTTTCGTTTGAACATCACACAACGCCTACACATCCACCCTTTACTACCTTGATAAAAATAAAAATAATCTTCATTTTGACAACGGGGACATCTCATAAAAAAACCTCTTTCCACTTTTATTAGAAAGAAGTCTCTTGTTTCCTATTTTTCAATATCATTAATTGTCGTTATTTTGATGTTGCTCTCATCGCCCAATACAACTTGCACGATTTCATCACTAAATTCTTCCACCACAGAGGCATCATCTGTCACTTGTACTTTGGCACTGCTTGCCATTTCATAACACTTCTTTAATAACCCGGTTTTGAACGCTTGTGGGGTCTGAGCATGATAAAGCAGCTCTCTTGGAAGCGTTGCTTCAATCACTTCACCCACCACAATTTTTATTGTATCTTTGCATGGAATAGCTAATATTGCCGCTGATGCACTCTCCATTGCATTTTTTAATCGTTCTAAACAAGCTTCCGTTAAATATGGTCTTGCTCCATCATGAATAAGCACAACTTCCTCTGTGACTGCAGAAAGCCCACAACTCACGCTATCTTGCCTTTGCTCGCCACCATCCACAAGAACCAGCTTATCACAGTAGTGATTAATATCACGACGGTAATCTTCGCTATCTGCCACAACAATAAGTTGTTGGCAATCCTTATCTTTTTCAAAAATTTGCATTGTCTTTTCCAAAATTGTTTTACCATCAAATAAAGGATAAAATACTTTGTTATAGCCGAGCCCCATTCTCTTTCCAGATCCCGCTGCTACAATAATAGCCGAATATTTCATGAAATTCCCCCTATTTATTGATGTCATCATACACCAAATGTCACATTTTCTCAACTGCAACAAAATGAAAATGTTTTCATGCTTTCTGCTCTTCAAAATAGTTATGATTTGTTGTACAATAGTAACAAGTATGTCGAAAGGGGAAAAATAATGAGAATTGTTACGAAACAAGGTGACTTTGGAATGACTGATGTTTCTTTCGGAAAAGTCAGTAAACATCACCCACTAATTGAAGTTTTAGGGCAACTTGACCAACTCATTGCCGAAGTAACCCTCTTAGCTGCCGAATTTTTTTCCTTTCAAGAGGATAGCAAAATTATCATTGATGATTGCAGCCAAATTTGTGCTATTTTATCAGGGTATCAGCCAAATTATAATTTCAAAAATAAGATTGTGTGGCTAGAGGATACCATCACTTCTCTCTCTTCAGACTTGCAGTTTCAATTTGTTTATCCCTTAGATAACCTTTGTGCTGCTAAACTTAATCGAGTACGCACACTTGTACGAAGTGCCGAACGTTGCTGCTGGCGACTTCACGAAGAAATCCCAGTAGATTCTGATATTCTCATCTACATTAATCGTTTAAGTGACTTCTGGTATTGCCAGTGTTGCAAAGAAATTGAAAGGACAGGTAAGGATCATGTATAACAAAAACACCATCACGAAATTAAATAACGATATTCAACAACATTTCCCATTTTTATTTCCAATCGAAGAGGATTTTCAAACCGTTTATGAAGGAGTCTCTCGTCTTGTTATGTTAGACCGCTACGCCCAAAAAGACAGAGACCTCATCTCTTTGGGTGTTGGTGATTTAGTTCTAACCGTCATTAAAGAGGATCCAAAGTATCCAGCTCGTGGTATTGGTGTTGTCACTGCTTTAAACAATGAGTTTGTTACTGTTGAAATTGAAGAAGAATTTAGAGCAACTTTAGAAGATGAAGAAGAATCTAAAACCGGAATTATTCAGCGTAGTTTACTGCAAATTGATAAGCCACTAGAAATCTTCTATGAACAAATCGCAAAGCGTGTTGGTTACGCCCTTTCTGCTTTAGAAGATAATCCAAAACAAAAAGAAAATTACGGCGAACTTTTTTATGAACAACTTAAAAAAGTAAACGTGATTCCTGCTGGACGTGTTCTTTATGGAGCAGGTAGTGGTACTGAAGTAACCTATTTCAACTGCTTTGTTATGCCTTTTGTAAAAGATAGTCGTAGTGGTATTGCCGATCACCGTAAAGAAGTTATGGAAATCATGAGTCGTGGTGGTGGTGTTGGCACTAACGGTTCTACACTACGTCCAAAATCGTCTCCTGCAAAAGGAGTTGGTGGTAAGTCTAGTGGTGCGGTTTCTTGGCTTAATGACATTGCCAATCTAACAAACCTTGTTGAACAGGGTGGAAGTCGTCGTGGGGCACAAATGATTATGTTGGCCGATTGGCATCCTGATATTGTTGAATTTATTATCTCAAAAATGCAAAATCCAAAAGTTTTAAAGTGGTTGTCTGATAATTCAAATGATGAACAGATACGAGAATTAGCTCATAACAAGTTAAAATTTATTCCACTGACGCGTGATGAAAGACAACTCTATGAAGCTGTCGTAGAATCTAGTGATTCTATGGAGACTATTAAAAATTACGCGAGAGAAAAATTGCTGGATGGAGGACACTTAGAAGTTCAAAGTTCTGAGTTTCTAACTGGCGCCAACATTTCAGTCACTTTAACTAAAGAGTTTATGGAAGCTGTTGATTGCGATGGAACTTTCGATTTGCGTTTCCCTGACTTACAAGATTATACTGATGAACAAAAAGCTGCCTATGATGAAAAATGGCACGAAGTTGGTGATGTCCGTGAGTGGAAACAACTAGGATATCCTATTAAAACTTATCGCACTATTAAAGCAAGAGATTTATGGGATCTCATCTGTTTCTGTGCTACTTACTCTGCAGAACCTGGAATTTTCTTTATTGATAATGCCAACGACATGACTAACGCTAAAGCTTATGGTCAAAAGGTTGTTGCAACAAACCCTTGTGGTGAACAACCTCTTGCACCCTACTCCGTTTGTAACTTAGCAGCAGTTAACTTAGCTAATTTTGTTGATAAAACAACTGGACGTATCCTATTTGATGATTTAGAGACAACGGTTAAACTAACCGTAAGAATGCAAGATAATGTTATTGATGGAACGCCCTACTTCCTTGAATCCAATAAAGAACAAGCACTAGGTGAACGTCGTGTTGGTCTTGGAATTATGGGATTGCATGACTTGCTGATTTGGGCAAAGAAACGTTATGGTTCTGCGGAATCCATCGAAACTATCAACCAATTATTCAAATGTATCTCAGAAAGTGCTTATAAAGCATCTATTGAGTTAGCTAAAGAAAAAGGATCATTCCCTTTCCTTACCGATCCAGAAAAATTTATTAACACAGGATACATGAAAACTGTGGATGAATCCATTCGCCAAGATATTCTAAAATACGGAATTAGAAACTCTCATTTATTAACCATTGCCCCAACAGGTTCCACAGGAACAATGGTTGGCGTTTCCACTGGGCTTGAGCCTTACTTCAGCTTCAGTTACTTCCGTTCTGGACGTTTAGGTAAATTTATTGAGGTAAATGCTGCTATTGTTGAGCAATGGTTAGCTTTAAATCCAGGTCATACAAGAGATACCCTACCAGATTATTTTGTTAGTGCTATGGAGTTATCTCCTGAAGAGCATGCCGATACGCAATGTGCCATTCAACACTGGATTGACTCTTCAATTTCTAAAACTGTGAATGCTCCTCGTGGCTTCTCAGTTCGTCAAGTTCAAGGCATCTACAACCGCTTATTCAAAGGCGGTGCAAAGGGAGGAACTGTTTACGTTGACGGATCTCGTGATTCTCAAGTATTAAGTTTAACCAATGATGAAGAAGTGGCATGGAATCAAATGAGCCTCACCCAAGACTTTGGCGTTGATGTTAAACAAACTCAAGAAGAAGAAAAGAAAACCGATTTGCGTGCTGATCGCCAAGATAGAAATATCGGCGTTGAAGTTGGTGACATCTGTCCAATCTGTCTTGAAGGTGTTGTTGAAGAAATTGGCGGCTGTAACACTTGTACCAATTGCAATGCTCAATTAAAGTGTGGACTTTAATTTATAATTATAAGATGGGAAACTTAAATCCCATCTTTTTGTATGGTGGATTTCATCATTACGTGCACAGCTTAAAAATACCCTACAGTATGAACGACTATCTTGTCCATTCCTGCAGGGTATCTTTTATTTACTTTTGTTTAAAAAGCTTTCTACTTCTTGAGCAATCATCAATTCCTCATTTGTTGGAATAACCAGAACATTCACCTTTGATTCACTTGTGGATAATTGCAGTTGGATTCCAATAGCTTTATCATTGTTTGCTTGGCTATACTCAATTCCTAATGCTTCTTTCACCGCTTCTAAAATAAAGTATCTAGCAACATTTGAATTTTCTCCAATTCCTGCTGTAAAGATTAGCGTATCTAATCCTTTAAGTTTCATAACGTAAGCTCCAATATAGTCTGCTACGCGGCGTGCATAAACTTTAATCGCATTCTCTGCTTTTTTATTTCCTGCTTGTGCTGCTGCTACAAGCTCTCTCATATCACTGCTTACTTCTGACAATCCCAGCATTCCACTCTCATGATTTAATTCATGCATAATCTCCTCTGTCGTCGCATTTTCTTTATGTCCTAAAAATTCTACAATCGCCGGATCAATGTTCCCACTGCGAGTTCCCATCATCAAACCACCAAGTGGGGTAAACCCCATACTTGTATCCACACTTTTGCCATTTTCGATAGCACACACTGATGCTCCATTGCCTAAGTGGCAGACAATTGTTTTTTGTGTCTCTTCTTCACCCAGCCATTTTTTAGCTTCCCCATAAACATAGCGATGACTAGTACCATGGAAACCATATTTTCTGATGTGGTATTTCTCATAATATTTATGCGGAATAGGATAAAGGTACACCTCTTCTTGCATTGTTTGATGAAACGAAGTATCAAACACAGCTACATGAAGCGCTGTTGGAAGCATCTCCTTCATCACTCGATAGCCAAGTGCATTGACTGGATTATGTAGTGGAGCTAATTCTCCAAACTCCTCAATTTGCTCAATCACAGCTTCGTCAATAATCGTGCTTTCTTTAAATGTTTCTCCACCATGAGTAACTCGATGTCCACATCCTGTAATCTCTTTTAAATCTGTTACAATCTTCTCTTGAATTAACCGATTACAAATGAAAGCCAACCCTTCACGATGAGATGGACAATCAAAATCAGTCTCTACTTTCACATCATTGAACTTTAATTTAAAATGTCCTTGTTCTAACCCAATTTTCTCGACTAACCCACTGCAACAAACTGTCTTGTTTTGCATTTCTAAAATTTGAAATTTTATGGAACTACTACCACAATTAATTACCATAATCTTATTCATTTTTTCACCTCTATTTTTTCTATTATATCAAATTTTAATATGAATTGAAATATCAAAATCCCTTAAAAAAGCAAACAAATTTTCATTGTCTGCCTTTTACTTTAACCTTGCCGATGTTTCATATGTGGGAATAACACTACTTCTCGAATAGATTCTGAATTAGTTAGTAACATAATCAAACGATCAATCCCAATCCCGATTCCCCCAGTTGGTGGAAGCCCATACTCTAAAGCCTCTAGATAATCAACATCCATGTCTGTCGCTTCTCCATCACCCAACTCTTTCAGCTTAACTTGTGCTTCAAATCTTTCCCTTTGGTCAATTGGATCGTTTAACTCAGTAAAGGCATTAGAATACTCCGTCCCATGGATCGCTAATTCAAAACGATCAGTAAAGCGAGGATCTTCTACATTCTTTTTTGCTAAAGGGGATATTTCTACTGGATGCCCATAAACAAATGTTGGTTGTTCAATTTTATCTTCACAAAAATGCTCAAAAAATAAATTGATAATTTGCCCCACTGACTCTTGATGTTTTTGAACTTCAATATGGTGCTGCTTTGCTAAACCTAGTGCTTCTTCTAAACTTTTTTCAACCCAGAAGTCAACACCTGAAACCTCTTTAACCGCATCAACCATATGCCATCTTTTAAATGGTGCTTTTAATGAAACTGTTTTTCCTTTAAATTCAAAATCTACTGTTTTAAAAACTTCAAGTGCTACACTTTCGAATAACTCTTCATTTAGCTTCATCATTCCTTCCATATCAGTATAAGCAACATAGGCTTCCACAGTTGTAAATTCAGGGTTGTGTGTACTATCCATCCCCTCATTTCTAAACAACCGTCCAATTTCATAAACTCCTTCAAGTCCACCAACGATAAGTCGCTTTAGCGGTAACTCTGTTGCAATTCTTAAATAAAAATCCATATCTAATGTATTATGATGTGTCACAAACGGACGAGCAGCAGCTCCCCCAAGAATTGGTTGTAGTACTGGCGTTTCTACTTCAATCAACCCTTTACTGTCAAGATAGTGCTGAATAGCACGAATGATTCGCGGACGCAACATTGCAATCTGACGACTTTCTTCATTCATAATTAAATCAACATAGCGACGACGATATCTCTCTTCTATATCTTGTAGTCCATGAAACTTCTCTGGTAATGGTCTTAATGCTTTGGTTAAATGGGTGTATTCATGCACCTTAATAGATAACTCACCAGTATCTGTTTTCATTAATAGCCCGCTCACTCCAACAATGTCCCCAATGTCATGTGCTTTGAAAATTTCATAAACTTCTTCACCAACTACCCCTTTGTTCATCACAACTTGAAGTTGCCCATCACGGTCTTGAAGATGCATAAATCCTAACTTCCCCATTCTTCGCTTTGTCATAATACGTCCTGCAAAAGAAACATCCACTCTCAATGTTTCTAATTCTTCTTTTGATTTTTCGCCATAGGTTTCTTTTAATTGTCCTGAGCTATGGGTTCTTTCAAATTTTTTTCCAAAAGGATCAATACCTTTTTCTTTTAATTCTTCCATTTTTTCACGACGAATAACTTCTTGTTCTGATAAATTTTGACTCATCTCTTCATCCTCCAATTCAAATAAAAAACTCCCCTCCGCTAGGGACGAGAGTTACATCGTGGTACCACCCTAATTCATGACTAAATCACTTTAATCATCTTAACAACTTTATAAGTTAAACTTTTAACGCAAGTCCTACGATTAGCTCCAAGTCTTTTTTCTGCTATTCCATCATTATCTGCTTCCACCACCCAGACTCGCTTTGAATTACATGAATAACATACTCTTCTTTTCATCACTATTGTATCTTCATTGTAGCTTAACTCCAACTAAAAAGCAACTATTTCAAACGCCCCATAATTTCTTTTAACTGAAACTTAATCATTTTATCAATTAAAGGATAGTCCACTTTCCCACTATACGGAAATTGCACCGCTCCTTTAGAATAGCTATATCCTTTTTTCTCAAAGATAGGTGTAAACTCTTCAACTGCTGCCGCTCCTGGATATATTCCAACATGTTTCTTATGAAAAGCAACATGGATTACATTCTCATGCCAATGATAGGTTGGCATTCCCCAAGATAGTTTTTCAACTGTCTCTGGTTGAATTTTTTCAATCCTGTTTCTGATTTCCTCCACCACATGGGCATAATCTGGAAAATCACGAAGATACACTTCCACAGCTTTATCTTTTTTCATTTAGCTTCTCCTTTTTATATTCCTCGTATTCTTTTTCTTTTTCATCAATAAGTTGTAAATAATCTATAAACAATTTTTCCATATCACGATAAGTTTTAAATGTACTTGTTTGATTTTTTACAGGTGCACTATATGGCATCCCTTGAAGATACCAACTCGCAAGCCCTCTCATCTGTCTCATCGCAATATCCTCACCTCTTAAATCACATAAACGCCGTGCGTGTTCTAACGCCATATCAATTCTTTTTTGATATGTTACTTTTTCTTTTGTTTTCCCTTGAAAATGATTGGCTAGTTCTTTGATTAAAAAAGGATTTCCTATAGCCCCTCTTCCAATCATGATGGCATCACATCCTGTTTCTTCTAATCGCTTCAAAGCTTCTTCTTTAGTCCGTATATCCCCATTCCCAATCACAGGAATAGAAACTGCTTCCTTTACTTTTTTTACCCAGCTCCAATCAGCTTGCCCTTCATACATCTGTCCTCGTGTTCTTCCGTGAACTGCAATTGCCGCCACTCCAACCGCCTCTAATCGCTTCGCAAATTCAACACAGTTAATTGTTTCCTTGGTCCATCCACTTCGCATTTTTACAGTGACTGGTTTATCTACTGCTTTAACGATGGCTTCAATTAGTTCTACGGTATAATCCATTTCACGCATCAGTGCTGATCCTGCGCCACTTTTTATAATCTTTGTTACTGGGCATCCCATGTTGATATCAATAATGTCGCACTCTGTTTTTTTATCCAAATATTGTGCTGCAGATACCATTGTATCTAAGTCTCTGCCAAACAGCTGCATGGTGATGGGGTGTTCCATTTCGGAAGTTTCGCACATCTCGATTGTTTTTTTGCTTTTGAATTGCAGTGCTTTATCACTGACCATCTCGGTATACACAAGTCCTGCACCCATTTCAAAACAAATTTCACGAAATGCTAAATTACTCACGCCAGCCATGGGTGCAACCAGAATAGGATTTTTAATCTTTACATTCCCTATCGACCACATGCTTCTTTAAACTCCAAAATAAACTGCAACTCTTCCTCTGTAAACTGATACCTCGTATTGCAATATTCACATTTCACTTCACACCCATGATCTTCTTTAATCATATCCGCGATTTCTTCATGGTGAAGCGTTGACAGAGCTGCTTTAAAACGATCTTTACTACAATCGCAACTCCATTGAACTTCACTTTCTGATAAAACTTGAGCATCATCAAACAAAGACAACAAAATCTCTTGTGGACTTTTCCCTTGGTTAATTAGTGAACTGATAGGTTCCATTTTTGAAACTACAGCTTCTACTTTTTGAATATCCTCTTCTTCAGCACCAGGTAACAGTTGAATTAAAATTCCTCCAGCCGCTAAACAAGTAGTGTCCGTATCGACTAAAACTCCAACGGATACCACAGACGGTGTCTGTTCTGAAACTGTGAAATAATACGAAAAATCATCACCAATTTCACCGCTTTGAAGAGCTACTTTACTTGAAAAATTTGTCTTCATCCCCATGTGTTTGGTTACTTGAAGAAACCCCTCATTCCCTACCGCTAGTCCAACTGCCAGCTTTCCTGAATCATTGTATTTTAAATAAATTTCATTATTCCCTACAAATCCCTTAACATCACCATTCGCTTTGCATTCAACCATACATGTCCCAAGTGGACCATTGCCATTAATTTGAATGCCTATTTTTTCATCTTCTCCTTTAAGGTTTGTAGCCATCATAGCTCCTACACTCATTACCCTTCCAAGTGCGGCCAGCGATGTTGGCATTAAGTCATGTTGCATCCTCGCTCTTTGACAAAGGTCTGTCGTTTTTACGACAACCAATCTTACCTTTTGATTTAATGCTATTCCCTTTACTAAATAATCTGTCATTTTTATTACCTCATCTGTTTTGTCATTATATCACACAATCAAAATAAAAGAAGACTTTTACTAGTCTTCTCTATGAGTAATCTGAATTAAATCCTTTTTCTTTTAGCTTTTCTTGAATTTGCTGCGGACGCACATTATTAGCTCGTATAACCACATCAACATCCTCATCACGATGGTACACCGCTAAATTAGTAATGTTAGCCCCTTCATCAAAAAAGATGGCTGCAATGGATGATAAAATTCCCGGATGATCTTCACTTACCGTTATGTGATAGCGATAACCTTCTGTGTAGTACCCTAATAAATCAATGAAGGAATCAAAAATATCATTTTGAGTAATAATTCCTACGACAGTTTCATTTTCTACAACAGGCAAACATCCTATACTGTTTGATCTCATCTCCACAGCAGCTGCCTCTAATAAAGCCTCTGGATCAATCACTTTCACATCAGTAATCATAATCTCTTCCACCGTTGTTTTTGAAAGCAGATAGTTCAATTCATGAATTGATAAACTGGTTGCTTGTGTTGGAGAGTGAGCTGTAATTGTTCCCTCTGTGATTAAACCAACTAACTTTCCATTTTCAACAATAGGTAGACGATGAAAATTATTTTTATTCATCAAATACAGTGCATCACTAATTGATGTTTTCTTTGAAATACAAATTGGATTTACTGTCATCCTGTTTTTTATGTACATTTTTTATCCTCCTAGATAAGCTTTCTTTATCTCTTCGCTATGAATCAACTCTTCACCTGCCCCTGATGTCACTATCTTACCCGTTTCCAATACATACGCACGATCAGAAATACTCAATGCCATCTTTGCATTTTGCTCAACCAATAAAATAGTAACCCCCTGTTGATTAATCTCTTCTATGATTTTAAATATTTCTTTTATCAGCAAGGGTGCCAATCCCATACTTGGTTCGTCCAATAGTAAGACTTTAGGGTTTGTCATTAGTGCCCTTCCCATGGCCAACATTTGTTGCTCGCCACCAGACAATGTTCCTGCAACTTGTTTTCTTCTTTCATACAAGCGTGGAAACCGCTCATATATTTTCTTCAAGTCTTGATTTATTTGTGCTTTATCCTTGCGAACATAGGCTCCCAACTGCAAATTTTCTTCTACCGTTTGTTCTGCAAAAACACGCCGCCCCTCAGGAACTTGAACCAGCCCCATTTTAACCAACTTATCTGCTTGAGTTTTAACAATTAGCTGTCCATCTAATTCAATTTCTCCACCACTTGCTTTTAGTAATCCCGAAATGGTATGCAACGTTGTTGTTTTTCCTGCTCCATTAGCTCCAATTAAACTAACAATTTCTCCTTCTTGAACTTCAAATGAAATTCCTTTAACTGCTTCAATAGCACCATAACTTACTTTTAAATTATTTACTTTCAACATCTCTATTCACCTAAATATGCTTTTATCACTTCTGGATTCTGTTGAATCTCTTGCGGTGAACCTTCAGCAAGCACCCTTCCATAATTTAATACTGTAATTCTTTCACACACACTCATAACCAACTTCATATCATGTTCAATAAGCAAAATCGAAATATTAAACTCTTCTTTAATTCGTCGGATGGTTTTAACTAGCTCCTTGGTTTCTTGAGGATTCATTCCAGCTGCAGGTTCATCCAATAAAAGAACCTTCGGTGAAGTTGCTAATGCTCTGGCAATTTCCAACTCCCTTTGCTTCCCATAAGGAAGACTTGTTGCTTTTCTCTGGGCAAAGTCAGAAAGTTGAAATAAACTTAAAATGCGAAGTGCTTCTTGATCCATCCACTGTTCTTCTTTTCTAAACCTTGATGTCTTCAGCACCCCTTCAATCAAAGAATATTGAACTCTATTATGCATAGCAATTTTTACATTTTCAAGAACACTCAATTCTTTAAATAGTCGAATGTTTTGAAATGTTCTCGCAACCCCGAGTTGAGCAATTTTATGTGGTGATTTTTTGTTTAATACAACATCACCTAATTTTATTTCACCATCATTTGGCACATAGACTCCTGTCAATAAATTAAATACCGTGGTTTTCCCTGCTCCATTGGGGCCAATCAATCCCACTAATTCATTTTCACCAATACTAATTTGAAAGCGATCCACCGCACGAAGTCCACCAAAATTAATTCCTAAATTATTAACCTCTAGCACAGTCATGAGTTTTTCTCCTTTCGTTTTAATTTGTTAATTCGATATTGAATTGAAGGACTATTTTTTATCAACATAACACCGATAAGCACTAATGCATAAACTAGCGTTCTATAACTTGAAGCTCCTCTTAGCAGTTCTGGCAACACTGTTAGGGCAATCGCCGACAGTATCGCTCCTGGAATATTTCCCATTCCCCCTAACACAACCATGACCAAAATCTCAATGGATTTATTGAAGTCAAATGTTGATGGCTGCAATATTCCTATTGCATGGGCATAGAGCCCTCCTGCAACTCCTGCGAAAAAAGCAGCTAAGACAAATGCTAGTATTTTATAGTTGGAAGTCGCTATCCCACTAGCCTCTGCTGCAATTTCATCTTCACGAACAGAAATAATCGCTCTGCCTTGGCGTGATTTCATCAACAACATAATCACAATAATAGTTAATGCCATCACTCCAAAACTCCAGCTAAATGTTGTTAAGCGAGCAATTCCTGTGTAGCCTCTTGCACCACCTACGACTTGCAAATTCGTTAGTACTGTTTTAATCACCTCACCAAATGCTAAAGTAATAATCGCTAAGTAATCACCTTTCAATCTTAATGTAGGGACACCTATCACAATTCCCAAAATAAGAGCTACAAATCCTGCTAGAATTAAAGCCAAAATAAACCCCAGCGAAGAAGGAAGTGATGTAAATAATTCTTTTGTACAATAAGCTGCAGTGTAGGCTCCCACTGCCATAAATCCTGCATGTCCTAATGTTAACTGACCAAGAAAACCTGTTGTAACATTTAAACTCACAACTAAAATAACATTAATACAAACCATCACTAGTATTCCAGTTTCATATCGTCCAAAGACGTTGAGGTAAGTTAGACCCATCACTAAAGCATAAGTAACTAGAAGAGCAATTATAGTCCAAAGAATTGATTTTTTATTTTTTTTCATTTTTCTTTCCTCCTATACTTTTTCTTTCCTATTTTTTCCAAGAATGCCTGATGGCTTAATTACCAAAACGATAATCAAAACGGAAAAAACGATTGCATCCGCTAACTGAGATGAAATATAGGCTTTGGATAAGCTTTCAATTAGTCCTAGTAAAAACCCACCTATAGCAGCCCCCGGAATACTTCCAATGCCCCCTAATACCGCAGCAATAAAAGCCTTGATTCCCAATGTAGAGCCCATATATGGCGTAATGAAGGGATAAGAAGAACTATACAAAATCCCAGCAACTGCTGCCAATGCAGATCCAATCGCAAAGGTAATCGCTATGGTTTTATCAATGTTGATTCCCATAAGTTGTGCTGCCCCACGATCTTCACTCACAGCGCGCATTGCTTTTCCAGTCTTTGTCATTTTTACAAACCGTTCTAAAAGAATCATCAAAAGAACCGATACTACAAAGGTTACCCAGTAATTCGCAAGGATAGAAATTCCACCAACATGAATTTCATTTAATTTAATAACCACAGGGAATGATCGTGAGTTTGCCGTAAATAGAAGTTGAAATAAACTTTGCAGAAAGTAACTCACTCCAATTGCTGTAATTAATAATGAAATTCGAGACACATTACGAAGTGGTTTATACGCAATTCGTTCAATAACAACACCCACTATTGCACAAGTTAAAATAGAAATCACCACAGCTAGCCACAACGGTAGTGCTAATGTGTTAAAACAAAACCAGACCACATAGGATCCCACCATAATGATTTCTCCATGGGCAAAGTTAATTAACTTTGCTATTCCATAAACCATGGTGTATCCCAAGGCAACTAAGGCATAGATACTTCCTACACTTAATCCATTAACAATCTGTAAAAAAAACAACTCCATAATTATTCCCCCCAGTTTCTAAAAAAATTGAAGAACAAGTTTGCTCTTCAATCTTCTTCTTTATTTATAACTTGTATATACTCCATCTCGGATTATAATATATCCCAAGTCTTTTATTGGATCACCATTTTCATCAAACTCAATATGCCCTAGTATACCTTCAAATTGCATAGCTTGAAGTGCATTAACAATCGCTTCTGAATCCGTTGAATTTGCATCTACAATTGACTGTAACATTATTTTTGTACTGTCATAAGCTAAATAAGAGAACGCTGTTGGATCAGTCCCATAAGTTTCTTTATATTGGGTTGCCCATTCCACAATAGAGGTATCATCTGGTGAATAGTGATTACAGAAAATTGCACCTTCTAGTGATGACGCATCTTCCGCTACACTAAGTACTCCATCCCATCCATCTCCTCCTAAAAGTGTTGCCGTAATTCCTAAATCACGAGCTTGTTTTGCAATAAGCACATTGTCTTGATAATAGTTAGGTACAAATAGCACATCAGGGTTTGCCGCTAAAATTTTTGTAAGCTGTGTGTTAAAGTCTTTGTCTTGGCTTGCATATGCTTCCACCAAAAGAACTTCTCCACCTTGAGCTTCAAACTCCGCTTTAAAACTATCCATTAATCCTTCTGAATAATCAGAACCAGAATCATAAATAATTGCTGCCGTTTGAGCTCCTAACTCTTGCTTTGCAAACTCACCCATTTGCTGAGCTTGGAACGGATCAGTAAATGCTCCTCTAAAGACATTGCTTCCTGTTAAAGTAAACGACAATGCTGTAGCCGATGGAGAAATGATCGGTGTTCCTATCCCCTGTGAAGCTTCTCCTATTGCTATGGATTCACCACTCAACGTTCCACCTACAATCGCAACTGCACCATCATTGTCAACCAGCTTAAAGTAAGAGTTTGTCGCTTCTGTAACATCGCCTTTAGTATCATAAGAAATTAATTTGATTTCTTTCCCTAAAATACCACCTGCCTCATTTGCTTCTTGAATTGCCAGTTCTACACCATTGCGTACTGCTAAACCATAAACAGAATATTCCCCTTCATATGGTCCCATTGTTCCAATAACTACCGCATCATCACTAGCTGTTGAACTACTACACCCAACAAGAGATGCCACCACCAAAAGTGCCACCATCAATTTCATCATCTTCTTCATTTTTGTTTCCCCCTTCATTCTCACTGTGAGTAATTAGGCTTATTATAAAGTAAAATGTTGTTATTTTCAAGTATTTATGTAAAATTTACATCATTTTTGAAAATTAATTACAGATTTCTTTATGCCAGATAAAAACTAACCGCTTTGAACTTGATAATTCATCTCTATAAACAAACCCCATAGCATTAAATTTCTTAAGGGATTCCACCTTTGTCACATTATTTTCAGCCATATAGCGAACCATAGCACCACGAGCCATCTTTGCTTGTGTTCCTTTTACTTGCAGTTGCCCCTTCACTTCTTGAGCAAACACAATATCCACAACCTTTTGCTTATCTTGTAAAACATCACTGTACTCTTTCGAAGCCAAATTAATAATCACATCTTCTTGCTCAACTAATTTTGTGATGGCACTTTCCCAAAACTGATAAAGATTCTCTTCTTTAAACCCCTTCACAATCGCTTGCATTTCCAAACGATAAAACGCAATTTCATCCTGCGGTCTTACAACACCATACATCCCGCTTAATATCCACAAATACTCTTTGCAATATTTCCACTCTTCTATAGAAAATAAGTGTGGTGCCATATGTTGATATTGCAACCCAACATAACTTGTTAATGCTGTGATGCGTTGAGGATTATCCTCTTGATAGCGTTTGTAATTTAAATCCACCAGATCATCACTACATTGGAGTATTTCTTTCAACTCTTGCCATCCCAGATTTTTCAAATATTGTCGCAGTTTATTTGCTTCCTTTAGAAACATCGGCTTGCCTTCACTTTCAAACACATCTTGTTTATCACTCATCTTTTTTGCAGGAGAAATAATAATTTTCATTGCGCCACCACCTATTCCATATTATTATACAATAGAAGAGTTGAAAGGAGCCTGTTTATGAAAAAAAATTATCAAGCTATTGATATAATGCGTGTTGTCTGTTCTATCATGGTTATCGTTGTTCATACCTATCCCTTTTATGAGCGTTTTCCATTAATTGGATTTTTCTCTAGCAATATTTTTGGAAGGATACTTATCCCTTTCTTCTTTATTTGTGCTGGTTATTTTTTTCAAAAAGGCGACCTTGTTAATAAAAAAGATAAATTCAAAAGTTATTCATCGAAACTCATCCGCTTATATCTTCTTTGGAGCATTCTCTATATTCCGTTTGGGATTTTTAAATTATCTTATACTTTCCCAATTGAGCCTATCCTTTGGTTTCCTGCCGCAATCTTATCCCTTGGTACCTTTGGCACTTATTTTCACTTGTGGTACATGGCCGCCTTAATTGGTGCAGTTTTCTTCTGTTACTACTATTTAAAGAAATTTTCATTAAATTCTCTTTTAATCTTAGGTGCAGCACTGTTTACTTTTGGCTGTGTCGAAACTTATTATGGCGCATTACCTACCATTGTTCAAGGTGGAATTGATGTTTACATGAGCATCTTTTTCACCACAAGAAACGCTTTATTTATGGGTATTTTTCTCTTTAGTATTGGCCTTTGGATTGCTAAAAAAGACTTCAACAAAACAATGCCACACCCTGGCGTCTATGCTGCCCTATTTTTCACTTTATTTGTCGTAGAAGCGCTCTTTGTTAGATCAAAAGGTTGGGCTATTGATTATAATTTTTATTTCCTCGTTGTTCCCTTTAGTTTCTTCTGGTTTTGTTTCTTGCTTAACCTTGACCTAAATACAAAGTGGGACTGTCTTGCACTTAGACAATACAGCGTGATCATCTATTTCTCACACGGTATTTTCCTCGAACTTGTCCCACTTGTTTTAAATTTAATGTCAAGCAATCTTTACTCTATTGGTGCTTTCCGTTTATTCTCCGTTTTAATTCCAACCTTAGTTCTCTCCTATTGGATTAAGCATCATGTTCCACAACTACAGTAAAAAATATTGGGCAACCAGTACAATAACAGGGAGTGTCACCAAACACAGCAGCGTTGAGAAAGAAACATACTGTGCCGCTTGTGTTGCATCTTTTTGATAAAGGTCCGCAAATAGAGCCAACATAACCGCTCCTGGAACAGCATTAACGACAACCACCACCATTTTCAACATTCCATCGCCCGGTAAAACCGTTAATACAGCTATTGTAACTAAGGGAACAAGAATCAATCTCCCAAAAGCAACCAAATAGCTTTTTTTATTTCGGAGTAACTCACTCATGTTTCTTTTCGCTAGATAGACTCCTAGAATCATCATACTGAGTGGTGTATTCATTGTTCCCACCATCTTAATTGTGGTTGTGGCTAAATCTGGCAAATTAATCGATAGCACGTAAACGCATAACCCCAATATAATTGCAATAATATTCGGATTTTTTATAATTCTAATCAATTGAATTTCATCTGGCTTCTGAGAAATCAAAAAAAGTCCGTATGTAAATACAAAGAGGATAAAAATAACCATGTAAGCACTCAAATAAAATAGCGCTCCTTCTCCAAATAACGCAAGGATGATGGGGATACCAATAAATGAAGCATTTGAAAAGACAACTCCAAATTGCTCCAAGTGCTGATTCTTTTTAAACATTATTTTAGATACCACAACACCAATTAAAATAGCAAGCACAGAGTAGGCAACAACAACTCCAAATCGTCTAAACTCCACTATCTGAAATTCTCTTACAAAGGAGTTAAATAAGACGCATGGAATCACTATATTTACTAGTATCCAACTCAATTGTTTTACCGTTTCATTACTTAATTTTCCCGCTTTAAAAAGCCCATATCCAATGCTCATAAGAATAAACATTTGAGCAATCTGGGGGATTAATGCAAATAGAATGTCCATATTGTACTACCCTAGGCAATAACTCATTAATAAGATAGCGCACGATTCAACCGCATCCATATGACTTCTTTCCATCCCGTGACTCGCATGAACACCAGGACCAATTAATGCCCCTTTTATATTATTAGATGAGGATAAAGCTGCAGATACATCAGACCCATAAAATGGATAAATGTCCACAACATAATTGATCTTCTGCGATTTTGCTAATTCTGTTAGATGCGTTGTCATTTCATAATCGTAAGGTCCATGACTATCCTTTGCACAAATTGAAACATCATACTCTGTACAAGCTAAGTCTGCTCCGATACATCCCATATCCACGCCAAGAACCTCTTCAACATCAGACGGTAAATAACTATTACCATGACCCACTTCCTCGTATACCGTAAAGATAAAATAAGTTTTTTGCTTTAATATTTTTTTCCTTAATTCTTTAAGTACACCAAATAAAATCGCAACACTAAGTTTATCATCTAAAAAACGAGACTTGATAAATCCTGATGGTGTAATCTCTGTTTTGGTATCAATCGCAATAAAATCACCATTCATAATTCCTAGCTTTTCAACATCTTCTTTTGATTGCACAACTTCATCCAATCGCACTTCCATTGTTTTATCTTCTGAAATTAATGTCTTGGCATCTGGATAAACATGAACACTTGGCGATGTACTTAAAATCGTTCCTGTATACACTTTTTTTGAGCGTGTATAAATACGACAATACTCTCCATTTAACGTATTCATCAATGGACCACCAACCATGGTGACACTTAGCTTCCCATCCGCTTTAATGGAGCGAACCATTAGCCCAAGTGTATCCACATGGGCGCACACCGCTCGTGCTGCTTTCTTCTTTCCGCCCACTTCAACAATCAAATTTCCCTTTTGTGTCAGTTGTGTTTTATACCCCATTTCCTCTGCTTCTTTTTTTAAAAATGCTACTGCTTCTTTTGTATATCCTGCAGGACTATCTATCGCAAGAATTTTAGTCGCAAACTCTTGAATGTATTTTGTATTAAACTTCATTTCCCTCACTCACTTTCTTTTCATAAGCATTTCTTAATGCCCCATCTTCTAGTTGGATTATACCACAGAACACAAAATTGTTTTTATTTATCCATCGTTGCATAGAAAGATTATCTCGATGTGTATCAATCCTTAAAAACTCTATCCCTTGATTTCTTGCTTGGGTGACTGCTTCATCCAGCAATTTATCAGCAATACCTTTTCCCTTTAACTGCTCCTTAATCACAAGCCGATGGACTACTCCATAATCTCCATCACTTAGCCACTTTCCATCAATGGAACGATATGTTTTTTCATCTTGAAAAATAAGCGCCATTGCCCCCACAATAATGTCATTCTCTTGCACAACATAGCTTACTCCCTGTTCAATATCACTTGAAATAGTTTCCTCATTAGGATATCCATTTTGCCACTGATCAATTCCCATTCTTTTTAAATAGTCCTTTGCTTGATTAATAATGTTCATCAATGCCTTGACATCTTCTCTTTTGGTTTTTTGAACGTCCATGCTTATCTCCTCATATGAAAAAGGCGACGAAGTCACCTTTAGTTATAACTTTATAAATTGCGATACATCTAGAATAAAGATTGTTGCTCCACCAACTTGAACTTCAACCGGAAACGAAGCATATCGCCCAACATCATAAGATGCTGTCGATGGTACAATTTCTGTACGTCTTTTACTTTTCTCACCAATAACTTCAATCGCTTTTTCTACTCTGTCATCTTCACATCCGACAATCATGGTTGTATTTCCTGCACGCAAGAATCCTCCTGTTGTTGCTAAGCGAGTTACCGAATAATTTTCTTTGGTAAGCGCTGAAGAAACCGCTGAACTATCATCATTTGAAACAATGGCTAAAATTAACTTCATATCAATAAGCCTCCTTATTTATAATTTTATTTTAGCACATTGCTAAGTAAATATCCACTATTTAAATCATCAAGCATTCTTGCTGTGCAATGTCATTTTCAACCACTATCGTTTCTCCCATAAGTAAAAACTCGCAACTGAAGCATAGGGAGAGAACCTTTTGCGATATACCTCAAACTCTTCCTTGGAAACACTCTTCAATCCATACAACAAGCATATCCCCCTACGAATTCCTAAATCATCATAACTCAGTATATCAGTCCGTTGCAGTGAGAAAAGCAGCGTCATCTCCGCCGTCCACTTCCCCACCCCTCGCAGTTTTATCAATGTCTCAATAATCTCTTGGTCACTTTTTTTGCGTAGCTTAGCTCCCACGATTTCCTTGCTTAAAAACTTTTGGGTTAATTCCTTAATATACTCTGTCTTTCTTTCTGATAAACCAACCGATTTTAATTCTTCAAAAGATAACTCATCTACATTTTTAGGTCGGATGTTTTTTACTTTCTTTTTTAATCTCTGCAAAATTGTTTTTTGAGCCTGTAATGAAATTTGTTGGCTAACAATGGATTCCACTAGTGATTCATAAATATTCGGCGTTACTTCTCTTTCAATATATCCTACCTCTTTTATCCACTCTTTTAAAATTGGGTCTACCTTTTTTAAATATGCAATTTCTTTTTCTCCATATTCAAAAACATCCATCACTACACATTAAACCTAAAGTGAAGAATATCCCCATCTTTTACAATATACTCTTTTCCTTCCAAGCGAAGTTTCCCAGCCTCTTTTAGTTTAACTTCTGATTGATAAACCATAAAATCGTCATAGCTATAGGTCTCTGCACGAATAAATCCTTTTTGAAAATCTGTATGAATAATCCCCGCGCACTCTGGCGCTGTCATACCTTCTTTAAATGTCCATGCACGAACTTCAATCTCACCCACTGTGAAATAAGTTTTTAATCCTAAAATTTGGTAAGCTGCTTTAATCACTTGGTCCAAACCACTTTCTTTAATCCCTAAGTCCTCTAAAAACGCTAATTTCTCTTGAGTTTCTAGAAGTGATAGTTCCTCCTCAATGCGAGCACATACAGCGATAACATTATTATTTTCCTTTTCAGCATAATCTTTAACTAAGTTGTAGTATTGATTTGTGCTGGGGGTTCCTATTTCTTCTTCCGACATATTAGCGATATAAATCATTGGCTTGCTGGTTAGAAGTTGATACCCTTGTAAAATAAGCAGTTCCTCTTTCGTTAAATCCAAACTTCGTGCAGGTTTTCCAGCTTGTAAAGTCTCGATTAATTTTTCAACTACTTTCATTTCTGCAAGAGCTTCTTTATCGTTTTGTTTGACTTTTCTTCCTAGTTTAGACAAACGATTTTCCATGCTTTGTAAATCCGCTAGAGCTAATTCCAAATTGATAATTTCGATGTCTCGAATTGGATCTACTGACCCTTCCACATGGGTAATATCACCATCATCAAAACAGCGAACAACGTGGCATATTGCATCAACTAAGCGAATATGAGATAAAAATTGATTACCTAATCCCTCTCCCTGTGATGCCCCTTTAACAAGTCCTGCAATATCGGTGAACTCAAAGGTGGTGTAAATTGTTTTATTAGGATTTGCAATTCTTACCAAGTCATCCACCCGATGATCAGGCACTTCTACTACCCCTACGTTAGGTTGAATTGTCGCGAAGGGATAGTTTGCAGCTTCTACTTGATTTTGTGTAATTGCATTGAATAAAGTTGACTTCCCTACGTTAGGTAGTCCCACAATCCCTGCTGTTAATGTCATACTGATGTCTCCTTTTCTTCTGTTGACTTTTCAATCATTCTCTTCATTTTTCGCTCAAACTCCGAGCGCGGAAACATCACATTAGCTCCACATCCCAAACATTTGATTTTAATATCAGCTCCCAAGCGAATAATCTTCCAGTGTTTGGATTTTTTGCATGGGTGCTCCTTTTTCATTTCTACAATATCATTTAAATCATATTCCATAAGTTACCCCCTATTGTTTATATGCCTTCAATGTGTTTTGAAGTAGCATTGCAATGGTCATTGGACCTACCCCTTTAGGAACTGGGGTAATAAAAGAAGCAATCTCTGCAACCTCATCAAAGTTAACATCTCCAACAAGCTTTCCATCCTGAGTCCGATTAATTCCGACATCAATCACAACAGCTCCTGGTTTAATGTAATCTTTTCCTATTGCTTTTGCTTTCCCTATTGCTACAACCACAACATCTGACTCTTGACAGATTTTCTGAAGGTTCTCTGTCTTTGAGTGACATAGTGTTACTGTTGCACTTTCATGAGTTAGGAGTTGAGCTACTGAACTTCCTACAAGGGGACTTCTTCCCACTACAGCCACTCTTTTCCCAACCAAATCTATTTTTGTTTCGCGCAACAGTGCCATCACTCCCAGTGGAGTGCAAGGCACAAACCCATCTTGATTCAACATCAAATTTCCTATATTCATCGGATGTAGACCATCCACATCCTTTTTAGGATTCAGTTGTGCAATAACCTCTTTTTCACTAATGTGAGTTGGCAGTGGCAATTGAACTAAAATTCCATCAACTGACTTATCTTGATTTTGTGCTTGAATAACTGCAATCAATTCATCTTGCGTAATTGTCTTAGGTAAATGAAAAATGCTCGATTTCATTCCTACCTCTGCACACGCTTTTTCTTTCCCTTTAATATAAGACAGGCTGGCAGCGTTATCTCCAACTAAAATCACAGATAAGTGAGGCACCTCTTTCCCATCTGCCTTTAACTGTTTAATTTCTTGGGCAATATCATCCCTATACCGCTGAGCAACTTCTGCCCCAACTAAAACTTTCCCCATTTTTTACCTCTTTCCTACATTTATCTCATTGTTTGTGTTTCTTTTTCTTCTTATAGAGTACCATTTTAAGAAATCTCTATCAACCAAAAAACCAGATTTATGATAAAATAAAACAACAAGGAGGTCCTTTATGAAAGAACCCTTAGCGTTTCGTTTACGTCCAAAATCACTTGATGACATCATCGGTCAAGAGCACTTAGTTGGACCAGATCAAATCTTACGTCGTTTTATTAAAGAAAAACGCCTTTTTTCAACCATCTTTTTTGGCCCTCCAGGAACTGGAAAAACAACTCTTGCCTCTTGTCTTGCAAATGAATTGGGTCTTCCTTATCGCCTTTTTAATGCAGTAACTGGAAATAAAAAAGATTTAGATGCCATTTTCTTAGAAGCACAGCTCGCCTCAGGGCTAGTTGTTATTGTGGATGAAGTTCATCGTTTAAATAAAGATAAACAAGATTTACTTCTACCCCATATTGAAAATGGATCCATCACTTTACTTGGAGCGACAACCTCAAATCCCTACTTCGCAATTAACCCAGCTATCCGTAGCCGCTGCCAATTATTGGAAGTTAAAAGCTTGTCATCTGACCAAATTAAAACAGCTTTATTTCGAGCACTAAACCACCCTCTAGGGCTTGAAAATCTAACTCTGAGTGATGACGCTGCCGAAATCATAGCTCAACACAGTAATGGGGATATCCGTTATGCCCTCAACATTCTTGAGATTTGTGCTCTTGCAAGTGATCAGTCGATTACCAAGGAGCTTGTCTTACAGTATTCACAATTCCCTAATTCATCTATGTCCGCTAGTGACGATGGCTACTATGATGCCTTAAGTGCTTTCCAAAAATCAATTCGTGGGAGTGATGTAGATGCAGCACTTTACTATTTAGCGCGCTTAATTCAAGCTGGTGACTTAGACTCTATTGAACGCCGTTTGTTGGTTATTGCCTATGAAGATATTGGCTTAGCTAATCCCGCTGCTGTTGCACGTGTTTGTCAAGCTGTTGATACGGCACGAAAAGTGGGCTTCCCTGAAGCAAGTATTCCCCTTAGTGTCGCCATTATTGACTTGTGTCTGTCTCCAAAAAGTAGATCCGCCTGTGCTGCCATCTCTGAAGCCCTTGCTGAAGTTCAATCAAGATCTCTCCCTGTGCCAGACTATCTGCGTCTTACTCCTGTTTCTTTAAAACCAGAAGACAAATACGATTATAGCCGCTCAGATATTTGGCCTAAGTTACAATACTTACCCGAGGCAATCAAAGATGCTCAATTTTTTTCACCCACACCAACAAGCAGTTACGAAAAACAGCTTGCCCAAAACTGGAGTGAGCTAAAAAAGAGCAAGCGAACCAATAATATCGCACAGTTAAAAAAGAAAGAATTTAAGTAAAAATCACTCTTTTTGATAATTTCACATATTCACTAAAAACCCTTGTTTTAAAGGGTTTTTCTACATTTATAGCTTGTTTTCACCTATAAATCACCTCCATTTTTTTGACTTTTATAGCTGATTTAAGATAAAATATAGAGGTGCCAAATTAATGGAGGAATTATGAAATTGAACCATCGCACTTTCTCAGCGGCTTTAATTTTAAGTTTGCTGGCAGGAAGTTTTCTTGGAACTATCCAAGAGGTTGAAGCTCAAGAAGCTTCTGACACATTATTGCAAAAAGAGATTTCAATTGAAGTCAACTCAACCGACGCTTTAGCTATAATCAAACAAACTGTGATTGAAGATTTCTTAGCTACTACCGATAGCTTGTCTATTGAAGATATCGATGTTGAGAACAGCGAAATGTTAATTGACCATGTTGATTTAACTACAGTGTCTACTCAACGAATTAGTATTCTTATTCAGTTAAAGAGTGTTGGCAGTCTATCCACTTCTTTTTCTCAACAAACGATTTCTGCTTCTTACAACTTAAATGTTGTTGATACAGACTCTCCTGAGTTGGTGCTGAATTATGACACAATACAAATTCAACTAGGCAGTACCTTTGACCCTCAGGATGCAATTAAATCTGTCACAGACAATTCAGGAATTGATTATTCGAGCAATGTCCTTATTACAGGGACTGTTGATACTTCCGTTTTAGGGAGTTCAACACTAACTTATCGTGTTTCCGACAAGGAAAATAACGAGACTGTAAAAACCGTTTTTGTACAAATCAAAGAATATTACAGCACTGGTGGAGGATTTTCACAAAGTGATGAGATTAATGAAATGTTAGCCCTCATCAACCAAACTCGAGCAAGCTATGGACTTGATCCATTAGAACTTGCAGATGAAGCTGGTCAACACGCGATTGCTATCCGGGCACAAGAATCAATAGGAAATATAACGCATCGCCGACCTGACGGATCTCACTACAAAACCGCTCTTACTGAGCAAGGTGTTGAGTGGGATAACTCTCCTTTGGAAATTTTAACCTATGCTGGACATAGTATAGAAGGAAGTTTATCTTGGTGGATGAATTCCGCTGGGCATCGCAGCATCTTACTAGAACCAGACTATAAAACGATCGCAATTGGACAGTCCGGAAGTATGTGGGCTGCAATCTTGTATTAGTCAATAAATTAAAAAAGCTTATTTCTGATTTCACAAGAGTCGTTAGTAAGCTTTTTTATTTCGCTATAGAATTAGCCACTGCAATAACAAGGGCTGCTAAAAAGGCCATCCAATGATTTTGAATTGCTGCTCCCTCCACTAAAGAGAATGCTAACTCTAAAATGACAGTATTAATCACCAAAGAAAATAACCCAAAGGTGATAAAGGTGATTGGGAGTGATAAAAATTTCAAAATAGGCTTTATCGTCAAGTTTAACACCGCTAAAACAAGCGCTAGTGTGACCAATACCTTTACATCGTTAATCTGAACCCCTTCAAAAAAATATTCTATGAACCATAATGCTAGAATTGTTGCGACAATCTTTTTCATTTTCTCCTCCACAATTAGGATTACCATCCTTTATGGATAATTATACTAAAACTATGAAAGGAGTACAAATGAATTTTATCTTTCTTTTCCTTGTTTCAACAGCACTAGGATCTTTTACTCATGCCTGTGCAGTACGATACACCCCATCATTGCCTGGGAAATTATCTTGCTGTGACTATTGCCATCATCCCCTGCCATGGAAAGACAAACTACCCATTCTTAGCTTCACCCTCTTGAAAGGGCGTTGTCGCTATTGTCATACTCCCCTTGATTTATCACTTTTGGTTTTTGAACTTATTTCCCCACTCTTTGCCTTTATCCTCTATTCTAATGGTTACTCTATCTTATTTTATTTCGCCTTTTTAACCTTACTCTATGCCGCTAAGGTAGACTGGTCATACCACTTCATTCCAGATCGCTGCCATTTTTTATTAGCACTTTTTGCAATTCCTTTACTCCCAAATGACATTCTTTATCATCTTATCTTAGCTTCACTTTATCCACTCGCCTTGCTTCCTTTTGCGCATCATCAAAAAATAGGGTGGGGCGATATCAAACTTCTGTTCTCTCTTGGCTTTTTTACAGGGTTTACACTACTGGTCAATTTAATCATCGTTTCCTGCACAGCTGCACTTTATCACTCTTTCTTTAAGTTGAAGCAGCCTATTCCATTTGCTCCTTATCTTTTGTTTGGGTTTGTTTTTTGCATCATGATAACATAAAAAAGTTCAAGGATTTCTCCTTGAACTTTAATCTTTAGATGTTATTCAACAACTACTTTGTTAGTTGAAGCAGCTTCAACTGCTGCAAAGTATCCATCAAGTTTAATAGTAACACTTGTTAATAAGTCTGCATCTGTTGTTACGCTATCAGTAAGTGGTGTAGCTAAGAATTCTTCTACAGTTTTTCCTGTTGCATATTCTTCAAGAGAAGCGATTTGTTCAAACCATTCTTTACCAATTCCTGAAGATGAACGCATTCCATAGTCTTCACCTTTTTCTTTTTTAGTTGGTGTAGCTGCATCAGCCGCTGTTACTACAACTCCTGTTGTATCAAATTCCATGCTGTTTTGTGCTACGTCAATGCTTGTATAAAGAATTTTTCCATCTGCATCAAGTGCAACAACTGCGAAAGTTGTGTTTACTTGTCCACGTCCCGTAGTGTCTGCTGCTGCATCACGAAGAGAGATTGATGTTGAAGATCCAACTCCAACTTCCACCACTCCTTCAACTGCTACTGCATTTGCTGCTGCAACTTCAAACGCTGCTAAGTATCCGTTAATTTTAATTGTGCATCCTGCTAATAAGTCTGCGTCTGTTGTTACATTGTCAGTAACTGGTGTAGCTAAGAATTCTTCTACAGTTTTTCCAACTGCATATTCTTCAAGAACTGCGATTTGTTCAAACCATTCTTTACCAATTTCTGAAGATGAACGCATTCCATAATCTTCACCTTTTTCTTTTTTAGTTGGTGTTGCTGCATCAGCTGCTGTTAACACAACTCCTGTTGTATCAAAGTTTACAGTGTTTTGTGCTACGTCGAATGATACGTATTTAATTACGTCTCCTTCTAATACTACAACTGCATAAGTTGTGTTTGCTTGAGCTTTTCCTTCTGCATCAGCAGTTGCATCGCTCATGCTTAGAGAAGTCACTGATCCAACTCCTACTGATAATCCTGTGCTTAATGCTGGTGTTTCTTCTACTTCTGGTGTTGCTGTTGGCGTTGTTGTTCCTGATGAACATCCCACAAGAACTAATGCCATTAATGCTACGAATAATTTTTTCATTTTTCTTCCTCCGTGAATTTATTATATCGCTAACACATGATTTATGTCAACATAATTGTTAAAAGTTTCACTTGTGAATTTCACACAATTTTCACAATTGCCCTTATTTTCTCAGCAATCTAATGGAATTCAAGATCGCAATCACCGAAACCCCCACATCCGCAAAGATTGCCAGCCACATACTAACTAGACCAAATGCTCCTAATATTAAAACGATGACTTTAATACCAATTGCTCCTACAATGTTTTGAGTGATTATTCGCAAAGTTTTCTTTGCTTTTTGAATCGCTAAACTAATTTTGCTCAATTTATCATCCATAATCACCATGTCTGCTGCTTCAATCGCTGCATCACTTCCACAACCCCCCATGGCAATCCCAACATCAGCTAATACCAAGACTGGGGCATCGTTAATTCCATCTCCTGCAAATGCTGTAATTCCACTCGCTTTTATCTTTTCAACTATTTCCACTTTGTCAGTTGGCAAGCATTCACTATACACATTCTCTATCCCTACAGACGACGCCACTTGTCTTGCGACTGCATCCCGATCACCCGTCACCATACTCACTCTTTTAACACCTGCTTGATATAAATTTTTTAAGTCATTGGCTACATTCTCTTTTATTTGATCCCCAATCACAATCACACCCAGATATTGATTATCTAAAGCAACGTAAACTAATGTTCCAACTTCATTAATTTCAGGTACATCAATTCCATTTTGTTCTAACATTTTTTTATTCCCCACAAGCAAATGACCATCTTTTACAGTCATCCTAACCCCAAATCCCGCAACCTCTTCACTTTCAATTATTTGAGATTTGTCTACTTCTTGTCCATACGCTTCCATAATCGAAACTGCAATCGGATGAGTTGAGTAGCTTTCAGCTAACGCAGCATAATACAATGTTTTCTTATTACCCACTACTTTTTCAACTCCAAAAACTCCTTTAGTAATTGTTCCGGTTTTATCCAAAACCACTTCTTTAACTTTTGCTAAACTTTCAATAACAATGCTACCTTTCACTAAAACGCCATTCTTGCTCAATCCACCAACTCCGGCAAAAAAACCTAAAGGGATGCTGACAACCAAGGCGCATGGACAAGAAATAACTAAGAAAGTACACGCTCTACGTAATGCTTCCATCCAACTTACATCAGATACTAAAGGAAGCCCCAAAGCAATCACCGTGGCTATTATCACCACGATCGGGGTATACCACTTTGAAAATTTAGTAATGAATTTTTCGCTTTTCGCTTTTTTAGAACTTGTGTTTTCAACTAATTCTAAAATTTTGCTTACCGTACTCTCTTGTAATGTGCGATTTACTCGGATTTGAATATATGCCGTTCTATTCAAACTTCCACTCATCACTTCATCCCCTACCTCTACTTCTCTTTCTAAACTCTCTCCTGTTAAGCTTGAGGTATCTAAACTGCTTATCCCTTGAACGATAATTCCATCTAATGGAATTCTTTCGCCCACTCTAACACCAATAATATCGCCCACTTCAATTTCTTTAACATCGACAATTTCTTCTTTGCCATCTTTTAATCTCGTGGCTACATCAGGTCGAATATCCATTAAATCTGAAATTGATTTGCGACTTGCTCGAACCGCTCGCTCTTGAAACAATTCTCCAACTTGATAAAATACCATAACCGCAACAGCTTCTCTATAATCACCTAGAAACCATGCCCCTAAGGTTGCAACACTCATTAAAAAATTTTCATCGAACACATTCCCTTTCGAAATATTTTTCAATGCCTTCCACAATACATTAATCCCTAAGATTAAATAACCACCTATCCCAAACAAAATCCCAATAGTACTGCCCTCTTCAGTAAGTAGTGTCATGATAAAAAAGCCAATTCCAACTAACACTTGAATAATTTCTCTATTTCCGCTATTCTCTTCTTTTTCCTCTTCCTCTACCATGAGGATAGTAACATCTGGTTCAATTTGTTGAATGACTTGATATATCTTGTTCTCTGTTGCTAAGTCACTTATTTCATACTTTATTTTCTTTGCCATGAAATTAACTTCTGCACTCTTAACTCCATCTAATTCTTTCACCTTTGTTTCTATCTTCTGTGCACAGTTAGCACAATCTAGTCCATTTAAAATTAGTTCTCTTTTCATAAGTACCTCCCTTAATACATGAATATATGTTCATATATCATTATATTATATTCCTCTCTTTTGTCAATACCACAATAAAAAAAGCAATGATTTACTCATCGCTTCCCTCACTTTCATCCACAATAATTTCTGCTTTAACACTTTCTTGTATTTTTTCAATTTCTTGTACTCTATCTTTAAATTCATTTTCTGCTTCTTCTAATCGTTTTAGCAATTCATCTAGTTCTTTTGTATGATCTTTACTCATTCATTACTCCTTTGCAAATGCTTGCTTATACACTTTATAACAATATGGGGTAAAACTCAAGACTACAACTACTTCAGATATAAGGTATGTGTACCAAATTCCATTAACTCCAAATGCTTGACCCAATAAATAAGCAAGTGGTACTAATAAAATCATTTGGCGTAACAGCGACATCATCATGCTTGTAAATGCCTTACCCAATGATTGAAATATCGTACTTAGTACAATGGAAATTCCAAAGACTACAAAACACAATGAAATTGTTCGTAGTACCGTGCGTGTCATTTCTTGAAGTGCTGGTGATACTTCAAACATTGAAATTAGTAAGTCCGTTTGCAGCCAAAAGAAAACTGTCCCTATCGCCATAATCACTACTGCTACCCAAAAGAAAAGTTGAACAACACGGCTATAACGTTTCTTATCTTGAGATCCATAGTTAAATGATAAAATCGGTAAGGCTCCTTGATTTAGTCCAAAGACTGGCATAAAAACAAACGAACTCAACTTGAAATACAGTCCCAGTGCGGATACCGCTAACTGAGAATAGGCAACCACCACAGCATTCAACGCCATATTCGCAAACGCTCCAACCATATTCATCACCGTAACCGGAAGCCCAATAGCATAAATGTCACGGATTCGAGACCATCTCAAATGGAGCCCTTTGAACTGAAGTTTAACCTCGTGTTTTCCAATAAGCATTGCTGCTGAAATAAATAGCATCCCCAGTACTTGCCCTATTACGGTTGCAATTGCTGCGCCCTTAATCCCCATTGCTGGAACAATCCACCAACCAAAAATAAAAATAGGATCTAAAATAATATTAGTGATTGCTCCAATAAGTAGTGAGCACATTGGTAAAATCATATTCCCTTGAGCTTGAGAAAGTCTTTCAAAAAACATTCCTACATAAACTCCAATCGCAACTCCCATAACAATACTTAGGTAATCAAAGCCCATTGCTATAATCTGAGCATCCGTTGTGAACAAAGCCAAAAATGGCTTAGTTAAAAATATTCCAACTAAAGCACATATTACACTATGAAAAATGGATAGAATTAATCCTGTCGATGCTGTTTTATTTGCTTCTTCATGTTGTCCTTGACCAAGCCGTCTAGCAACTAGTGTTGATGTTCCAATCGCACCACCTAATGCTAATGAAATTAAAATCATCTGCATAGGAAAAACAATTGTCATGGTAAACACTGCTTCTTCTGATATTTGCGAGATGTATATCGTATCCACAATGTTGTACAACGCCTGAATCAACATTGAAAACATTGCAGGTAAGCTCATTGAAAGTAACAACTTCCCCACTGGCATTACACCCATTTTATTTTGTTTTATTTCTGTCATTTTTTTATCCCCTAAATATTTTTCTTTCTTGTTTATTATATCAAAAAAGCACCACAAAAAATAGTTTAAATTTAAAAACAAGCTAAAACTTTGATAACTTTTTGGCACAGCGTACACTGATTCACTCCTTTACTATTTTCTTCCAGTTTTATTTATAATTATTAACAAAAAATAATCGTAACCACTTTAATTTATGTATTATTTATGTTATCGTTAATTTGCTATAATTAGTTATGTTAGGGGATAGACTTCAATGAAAAAAAGTGATCAAACTCGAATTTCTCTTGCTCTTTCTTTAGAGAAATTAATGGAACACTCACCACTAGAAAAAATTACAATCCAAGATATTTCCGACCAAGCCGGGGTAAGTCGACAAACTTTCTACCGACTATTTACTAACAAATACGCTTTAATTGAATGGTATTTAGAATACCTCATTCTAAGAATCTATGAGCAATTAGGCATCACCCGTGATTTTCAATCTTGTGTAGAAGAAATGTTACTTGTTATCGATGACAAGCTCCCTTTCTTTACCGACCTATTTAAAGACAATAACATCGAAAAATTAACAGACGGCTATGTTGATGCGATTGTTCGCTTCTTCATTAACTATTTGAGGATTCACAAACCACAAACTATGAGTGATCCCGAAATTGCTAGTTTGTTTGAAATCTATTGCAAAGGGTCTGTTAATGCCATCATTCTAAATGCACTACACCACACGCCAAATAATATAAAGAAATGGTCTGTTTTATTTGTTAATGCACTACCAAATAAAATATATCTTGCCTTTAAAGAACTACATCTTGTCTAAGAAAGTTTCTCAGAGACTTTCTTTTTTTGTTTGAGTTTGTTAAAATATTGGCATAGAGGAGGGCTTGTTATGCCAAATAGAATTGTATTAAATGAAACATCCTATCATGGAAAAGACGCAATCCATGAGGTTACTGGTGAATTTAAACGTCGAAATTTTTCAAAAGCTTTTATTTGTACCGACCCAGATTTAATCAAGTTTGGTGTTGTTGAAAAAGTAGTTTCTTTATTAGACAAAGAGAATTGTGCTTACACTATTTTCTCTGATGTTAAAGCAAATCCAACAATTAAGAATGTTCAAGATGGAGTAAATGCTTTTAATTCATCAACTGCTGATTGCATTATTGCGATTGGTGGTGGTTCTGCCATGGATTGTGCTAAGGGTATTGGTATTATTGTAACTAATCCTGAGTTTAATGATGTACGAAGCTTAGAGGGTGTAGCACCTACTAAGAATCCATCTACTCCTATTTTTGCAATTCCAACAACTGCGGGAACAGCTGCAGAGGTTACTGTGAATTATGTTATTACCGATGAAGAGAAGAAAAGAAAGTTTGTTTGTGTAGATACCCATGATATCCCCGTTGTTGCCTTTGTGGACCCAGAAATGATGTCTACCATGCCAAAAGGTCTAACTGCTGCAACCGGAATGGATGCTCTAACTCATGCTATTGAAGGATATACAACACAGGGTGCTTGGGAATTTACCGATATGCTCCACTTAAAAGCTATTGATTTAATTTCTCGCTCACTTCGTGATGCGGTCGACAACAAACCTGAAGGACGCAACTCAATGGCTCTTGGGCAATACATTGCAGGTATGGGATTCTCTAATGTTGGACTTGGTATTGTTCACTCCATGGCTCATGCTTTAGGTGCTGTTTATGATACACCCCATGGTGTTGCTAATGCTATTTTACTTCCGACAATCATGGAATTTAATGCCGATGCAACAGGTGAAAAATATCGTGAAATCGCACGAGCAATGGGCATCAAAAATGTTGATCAACTAAGCCAAGCAGACTATCGCAAAGCTGCCGTTGATGCGGTTAAAAAACTTTCTAGTGATGTTGGTATCCCATCTAATCTAAAAGAAATTGTTAAAGAAGAAGACCTTGATTTTTTAGCAAAATCAGCGGTTGCCGACGCTTGTGCTCCAGGAAATCCAAAGCCTGCAACTTATGAAGACATCATCGCTTTATATCGTTCATTAATGTAATTTAAAAGTAGATTTCATAAATATGAAATCTACTTTTTTTATTTTACTAATCCTTTTTCTAGCAAAAATTCTCTTGCTACATCCTCAGGATTTCTTTGTAGCTCATCCACTTCATAATTCAAATCAATCATGACCTCATTATTTAAAAACTCTCCTAGTGTCTCTAATAATGGAATTATTTCAGGATAAGTATTTGCTGTCTCTTCACGAAGAAGCGGAATTGCATAATATGGTAAAAAGAATTCCTTATCATCTTCTAGTACCGTTAAATTAAATTTTTTCAACAACCCATCTGTTGCAAAAGCATCAATAACTTGTACATCTCCATTTTCTAATGCCAAGTAACGACTAGATCCATCTAACCCTTTTTCAGTTAAGAAAGTAAACCCATACATCGCCTTTACTCCAGGAAGACCATCATCACGGTTTAAAAATTCAAGTGATGTTCCTGATGTTAGTTGATTCGCTACTAGTGCCAAATCAGAAATGCTTTCCAACTGATATTGTTGTGCTATGTCTTGTGGTACTGCTAAGGTGTAGGTATTATTAAAGTTCATTTGTTTCAAAACTCGAATATTAAATTGACTAGCATATTCTTCTACAACTGTGTTATAAACCACTTCAGCATCATTGATCGGATCAAGTCCTAAAACATCTCCATAAGCTGTTCCACTATAATCCACATACAAGTCAATTTCTCCTTTACGAAGTGCCGCAAAGGCAACCTGTGTTCCGCCTAAATTTAATCGACGTACAACTTGAATATCTGTATTCTCTTCAATCAGTTGTGCAATCATTTCAGAAAGTAGTAACTGCTCTGTAAAATCTTTACTACCTATTGAAATTTGGCGTTCACTCACTTGGCTATTATTCATATCTTTCACAAAAGTAAACATTAATACTGCAGCTGCAACTGCTAAAATTAGCCTCTGTACCCTTTTTTTCTGTTTTTGTTTCTTTGTGGTCATCTTAGGAAGTAGTGCTTTTGGCGTCAACATATTTTCAACAATGCCTCCTAAGAAATCAATAACTAAGGCTAAGATACAAGCTGGAATAGCTCCTGCTAAAATCTGATTGTTGTTGACAGTTCTAATCCCTGAGAAAACAAGATACCCTAATCCACCTCCACCAATAAAGGCTGCCATGGTCATTAATCCAACCGCTGTCACTGATGAAATTCTTACACCAGCCATAATGACAGGTAGTGCTAAAGGAATTTCTACTTTATATAAAATCTGAAATTTTGTTAATCCAATTCCTCTTGCTGCTTCTAATGTTTGTTTATTAATGTTAGATATCCCAGTCACTGTATTTTTAATAATTGGAAGTAGAGAGTACAGTGTCACAACCACAATCGCTGGTAAATCTCCAATTCCCAATAGCGGGATTGCAAACCCTAACAAAGCCATACTAGGAATAGCTTGAATTAAATTTGCTAATCCTAATACCGGTTTTTTTATTCTCGCTACGTAACAAATTAAAATACCAATGGGCACTCCAATAATGATAGCTAAAAAGACCGCAATGAAAGTAAGTTGAATATGTTCAAGCAACAAACTGACGATTTGTTCTTGATTGGCTATCATATACTCAATGAAGTTCATTTACATTCCCCCCATCTTCAATATACTGTTGGGACAGTGTAGAGATCAAACTTCTCTTCGTCAGTAATCCTACCAGTTTCCTATTACTATCCACTACAGGTATACACGACAAATCAATCTTATCGACCAGCTTCAAAATATCAATGATGTGATCCTCTGGCTCAACTGAAGAATAATTTGTCTTCATCACTTCCTTAACCGGAATTGATTTATCCTCAAAGCGACGGCCATAATCAATCGTTAAAATCCCTAATAGTCTATTCGTTCTTGCCTCTGTAACCATTAAGCTATCGACTTTATTTGCTCTCATTTTTTCCATTGCTCTAAATAAAGAAATCGTTTCATGACATCCAATTGGATTCTCAATCATAATGTCTTGTGCTCGAATGTATTCTGGCGAGTTCCATATTCTTTTCTTTCCAACGAATTCAGATACAAAGTCACTAACTGGATTTTTCAAAATCGTCTCAGGTGTATCATATTGAACAATTTTCCCTTCATTCATGATGCAAATTCTATCTGCAATTCGCACAGCTTCATCCATATCATGTGTTACAAAAACAATGGTCTTTTTTACTTTTGATTGTAAATCAATTAACTCATCTTGCAGTGCCTCACGAGTTAGTGGATCCAATGCTGAAAATGGTTCATCCATCAAAATAACTTCTGGATCTAAAGCAAATGCTCTAGCTACCCCTATTCTTTGTTGCTGTCCTCCCGATAACTCACTTGGATAACGATTAAGATAGCTTTCATCCATCCCAACCATTTCCAACAACTCCATCGTCTTCTGTGCTATTTTCTCTTTCTCAATTTTTTCTAATTTAGGAATCAACTCAATATTTTCACGAATAGTCATATGTGGAAACAGCCCAGTTTGCTGTATAACATATCCCATTTTTCGACGCAGTTTAATAATATCCGCTTTTAAAACGTCTTCCCCATGAATCAACAACTTCCCAGAAGTCGGTTTTACAAGACGATTGATCATCTTTAAAGTTGTCGTTTTCCCACAGCCACTCTTACCAATAAAAGCGACTAATTCTCCTTCTTTAATTTCCAAATTCATGTTCGAAATGACGGTCGTATTCTTAAATTTTTTAGTAATATTTTCAAATTTAATCATGCAATCTCCTTTCAAGTAACAACTTAATAATATCATTGCGTTGTTACTTATGTCAAATACACCTCCTTTCACAACATAAAAAAAACAAGCACATTCTAGCACCTGTTTCTTCTATTTACTTACAAATTTCAACTACTTTTTGGACTATAGACTCACTTGTTAGTCCATATTTCTCTAATAATTTATCAGCTGGTCCACTTTCTCCAAATACATCTTGCATTCCAATACGATGGATCTTAATTGGGTATTCACTGGTTGCTACTTCAGCTAATGCCGCTCCCAGTCCACCAATGATATTGTGTTCTTCCACTGAAATAATGTTGTCGTGCGTTTTAAACACCTCCAGAACTCCTTCAGTATCTAATGGTTTTAAACAGCTAACATCCACAATGGTAGGGTTAACTCCTAGTGCTTGCAGTTTCTCTTTTGCTTGTAGAGCTTCTTGCACTAGCAATCCTGTTGCAAAAATGGCAACTTTGCTTCCTTGGTGAAGTGTTGTGATTTTCCCAACTTTGAACTGTGATGCATCGGTATAAACATCATCTACTTTACCACGTCCTAACCGAACATAACATGGCCCTTTTTCTTGTGCTATATGCCGAATAATCGCCTCTGTTTGTACTGCATCACATGGCTGGTATACTTTCATCATTGGAATAGCACGCATTAAGGCAATATCTTCAATTGCTTGGTGACTTGCTCCATCTTCCCCTACACTAATTCCTGCATGAGTTCCACATACCTTAACATTTAAATGAGGATAAGCAATGGAATTACGAACTTGTTCCCACGCTCTTCCTGATGCAAACATCGCAAAGCTAGAGGCGAACACAGTATATCCACTGGCCGCCATTCCTGCTGCAACAGACATCATATTGCCTTCCGCAATTCCTAAATTAAAGTGACGATCAGGACAAACTTTTTGAGCATCTGCTGTCTTTGTTGATTTTGTTAAATCGGCATCCAACACAACAATTTTATCATTTTCCTGAATTAATTCTGCTAATACTTTACCAAACGCTTCTCTTGTTGCTTGTCCCATTAGTTTGCCTCCAATTCTTTTAATGCTGCTTCACATTGTTCTTCACTAGGTGCTACTCCATGCCATCCTGCTTGGTTTTCCATAAATGAAAC
>JBKECT010000003.1:0-10432 GCA_047974855.1 Anaerorhabdus sp. | reverse complement strand
TTCTAATAAAACAAAGGAATATAACATTCCTTATCCTTATTGGTTCATCAGTAATAAGCATGTTCATTTAGATGAGAAATTTCTCATCTTTTTTTATGATTCAGCCAATGAATTGAGTTTTATATTATCTAGGTTGACATTCTCTTTTATAGGTGTATAATTGTAATAGTTAGCAAAGGCTAACTTATAACGAAGAGGTGCTCTTATGTCTGTTGAAACCCTAGTATTATATTGTGCTCCAGCTTTAGCTGGGTTAAAGGTTAGTAATTTGTTTTCTTACTCGTATCAGTCCATTTGCGATTTGTTGAAAGCGGCAAATGAGTATAACGAGCTGCTAAATAAAAATGGGATTATCTTAAAAATTTTAAAAGCACAAAAAGGATTAGCTCTCATTTTGGTTTATAGAAAAAGTGCTTTAGACAAAGTGCTAGGAATTTGTGAAATTCAAGAGTTTTTGAAAACACAGGGTTATGAAAAATTTGATGCTGACAGTTGTTTTCAAGTGTTAAGGGAACATTTATTGCTGGGGAAATTTCCTCATGAAATAGGTGTCTTTCTTGGATATCCATTAGAAGATATCCGAGGGTTTATTGAAAATAAAGGTCAAAATAGCAAATACATAGGGCATTGGAAAGTTTATGGAGATGTTAAAAAAGCGAAGCAAAACTTTAATCGTTTTAATCACTGTATTGATCGATACTACGAGCAAGTGGTATCCGGTGTTGGTCTTACCCAGTTGATAGTGGCTGGTTAATGATAAATAAGAAAGGAGTATTTTATGAGTAAACTAGCAGTAGTATATTGGAGTGGAACAGGAAACACAGAGGCAATGGCTAACTTTGTAGCTGATGGGGCAAGAGGAGCAGGTGCAGAGGTAGAGGTTATTAGTGCATCAAACTTCACACCTAGTATGATTTCCTCATATGATGGATTTGCTTTTGGTTGTCCTTCAATGGGAGCAGAGCAACTTGAAAGCTCTGAGTTTGAACCAATGTGGGAAAGTGTAAAAGATGGTTTAAATGGTAAAAAAGTCACTCTTTTTGGTTCCTATGATTGGGGAGTTGGAGAATGGATGGAAACATGGAAGGCAAGCGCATCAGGAGATGTTTTGGGGACGGTTATCTGTAACAGAGAACCAGATGCTCAAGCAGAAGCAGATTGTCGCTTGTTGGGCGAAAAATTAGCAAACTAAAAAAACACGACTCACGTGTTTTTTTTAGTTTAGTGGTAGTTTATGCTCGGTGATTCTTTCTTTCAAGTCTTTTATTTTTTCTTCAATAATTTTTGCTGTTTTTACAAATTCACTATGATCTTTTCCACTAGGGTCATCTAATCCCCAGTCTTCTCTGTAGCGACATTTTATAGTAGGGCATGCTACATTGCACCCCATTGTAATCACGATGTCTAATTCAGGGAGAGTATCAATAATTTTTGATTTTTGATAAGACATATCTACATCAAACAATTCCTTTATTGTATAAATTGCATCTTGGTTAATAGTTGGAACTTGTGTGGTTCCTGCTGAATAGCTTTCAAAAACATCACTTGCAAAAAGTTTGCCTAGTGCCTCTGCCATTTGGCTGCGACATGAATTGTGCACACAGATAAAACCGACTTTGATCATGGATAACCTCTTTTCTATGATTTAGTTCTAAAAATTAGATGCGGTGCTATTGGAAATTTTTACTAAAATCAGCATTACAGGAACTTCTACTAAAACACCAACAATCGTCGCAAGAGCAACAGGGGAAGAAGTTCCAAAAAGAGCAATAGCAACAGCAACAGATAGTTCAAAAAAGTTAGATGCTCCAATCATAGCGGAAGGGGATGCGATTGAATGAGGAAGCTTTGCTTTTTTACAAGTACTATAGGTTAAAAAGAAAATAAGGAAAGTTTGGATAATTAATGGGATTGCGATAAGTAAGATATGAAACGGGTTATTTAAAATAACATCACCTTGGAAAGAAAAGATAATGATAAGCGTTAACAAAAGACCAATAATGGTGATGTTGCTAAACTTGGGAACAAAACGTGTTTCAAAGTAGTCTTTCCCACTTTTTTTGACAATAAAAATTCGCGTTAATATCCCGGCTGCAAGGGGGATCACAACAAAGAGAAAAATAGAGAGAAATAAGGTATCCCATGGGACAAAAACATTTCCAATACCAAGGAGTACTTTCACAAGTGGAACAAAGGCAATTAAAATAATTAAGTCATTAGTAGCAACTTGAACTAGGGTGTACGCTGGATCTCCTTTGGTTAAATGGCTCCATACAAAAACCATGGCGGTACAAGGAGCAGCACCAAGCAAAACGGCACCTGCTAAATACTGTTGTGCTAAGTCATAAGGAATGAAACTTTTAAAAACAGTATAGAAGAAAAAGGAAGCAATCGCAAACATTGAGAATGGTTTAATAATCCAGTTGACAAACCATGTAATAAACAATCCTTTAGGATTATTTTTGACATTTCGGATACTTTGAAAATCAATCTTAAGCATCATTGGATAAATCATTAACCAAATAAGAATAGCAATTGGTATAGAAATATTAGCAACTTCAAATTGGGTTAGAAACTGAGGAGCTGCTGGTAAGAATTTGCCAACTGCAACACCAATCATCATGCAAAGAATAACCCAAAGGGTTAAATACTTTTCAAAAAAAATCATGCCTGTGTTTTTTTTACTCATCGTTATCTCCTTTATATTGTGTGTGACAAATACAATTCTCTTTTTGGTTGGTCGTAGTACGTAAGAAAGTGTGTAAGGTTTCAATTTCTGCATGGTTAAGTTGGTAGTAGTTATTTTTACCTTCTTTGCGTGAAAGGACAATCTCTGAATCACATAATATTTTCATGTGATGAGATAGTGTTGGCTGAGTGAATTTAAAAGCCTCTAATATTTTACAAGCACAAAGTTCACCACACGAGAGCATATCAATAATTTTTAAACGATTGCTGTCAGAAAAAGCTTTTAGTTTTTCAGCTGCGAGTTCGTAGGAATAAATCATAGTACCTCCACATATAGACAAATGTCTATATGTAGTATAAGGGGATTGATTAGGGCTGTCAACTCAAGTGATGTTGTTATGGGATAAAAAATGGAGTATACTAAAGAGCATGTGATTGTATTGAGGTGGAAGATGAAAGTACTGATGGATTTATTTATGTCTTGGTTTAAAATGGGATTGTTTACTTTTGGTGGTGGCTATGCCATGCTGCCGATGATTGAAAAAGAAGTGATTGAAAAACATCACTGGGCAACAGAGGAAGAAGTCTTAGATTATTATGCGATTGGGCAATGTACACCAGGTATTATTGCGGTTAATACAGCGACATTTGTGGGGTATGCACAAAAAGGGGTTGTAGGTGGCATTGCTGCATCACTGGGAGTGATTACACCTGGTATCATTATTATTTGCGTTATTGCGGCAGTATTAAGCAACTTTATGGAATATGCGATTGTTCAAAATGCTTTATCGGGGATAAGAGTTGGGGTGTGTTATTTGATGATGATAAGCATTATCAAGCTATGGAAATCAAGTGTGAAAGATAAAATTGGTATTGCCATTCTTATTCTGTCAGTGGTGTTGGGTTATTTTTTTAATATCTCTGTTCTCATTCTTATTTTTGTTGCAGCCTTTATTGGTATTGCAGTAGGAAAGGTGAAAAGAGTAAAACTATGAGCACATTTTTCTTATTACTTTTTGAATTTTTCAAAACAGGGCTTTTTGCAATTGGTGGTGGATTAGCGACCATTCCATTTTTGCAAGCCATGTCAAGTCAGTATGGGTGGTTTAGCATCGATACCTTAACAACCATGATTGCGATATCTGAAAGTACACCGGGACCTATGGGGATAAACATGGCGACCTATGTTGGCTATCACATGTTTGGTGTTGTCGGTGGGGTTATGGCACCTTTAGCACTTGTGACGCCAAGCATTATTATTATTTGTATTATTGCCAAGATGTTGGTTAAATTTAAAGAAAGTCAATTAATTCAGGATGTATTTTATGGACTAAGGCCCGCTGTAGTAGCACTAATCATTGTAGCGTGCGTGGATATTTTTAGATTAACATTTTTAACTTCGGCGACCAACGATTTACTGTGGTCATTAATCAATCTTAAATCAGTAGTCTTGTTTTGTGTGTTAATTGGCATGAATAAATTAAAAAAAATGCACCCCATAATGATTATCATGACGTGTGCATTGATTGGGATTATATTTTCATTTTAAATAAGGTGTTGAGTGATATAATTGAATATTCCGTCTTCATCGTTGTTGTCAATTACTACATCAGCAACGCTTTTTGTTTTCTCGCTACCGTTACCCATGACAACACCAACACCAGCATGCTTAACCATATCATAATCGTTATCGGCATCCCCAAAGCAACAACACTCTTGCATTGTTAGCTGATGAATATCTAAAACTTTTTGGATGCCACTGACTTTAGAAATACGTGGGTCCATATACTCATATAAAACACTAGCTGTTTGAAGTGAAGCAGATTTATACTGAGGGCTAGAAAATGTTTTAGCACATTCTAGCACTAAAGGCATAGTATCGGGATCACAGACAATCATCACTTTTGGTTTGGGCTCTTTTAAAAACTCATCAAAGTCAACTACTTCATAAGGTAGTTTGTCAAATTGCGATAAAACTTGAATAAGGGTGTCATCTTTAGGGGCATAAAGTTTCCCGTTAAATGGAATTGCAAAGTTAACAGCTAAATCTTTAAAATGATGAATGATGTCAATAATTAGTTCACCTGCTAAAGGGTAGTTAGACTCTGATTTCTTCGTCATAAAGTCGATGAATTCTCCACCACCATTTCCGATGATGAAATCAATTAATCCATCTAGTCCCCACTCTGCTAATAAATGAGATACACTTTGTGATTCTCTCCCTGTACAGATACCAATAAGTAAACCACTTTTGCGTGCCAACTTAATTGCCTCAATGCTACTTGGGAGTGGCTCACCTTTAGAATTTAATAAAGTGCCATCTAAGTCAAAGATAATTACTTTTGTAGACATATAATAGTTCTCCTTGTTTTTTATTATTATATCATAACTAAAAAAACTAACACTTAATTCTTGATAATGAGGAATAAAAAATGCACAATAGAAGTAATGGAGGGTAGTATGAAATATAAAATGATACATGAGAACTTTAATGTTAGAGATTTGAAAAAATCCTTGCAGTTTTATGAAGAAGCAGTGGGGTTAACTGAGAAAAGAAGAAAAAATGCTCAGGATGGGTCTTTTACTTTGGTGTACTTAGCTAATGAGGAAAGTTCCTTTGAATTGGAACTCACATGGCTTAAAGAACATACAGAGACTTATGACTTGGGAGAAGGTGAGTTTCACTTGGCATTTGAAGTGGATGATTATGAAGCTTCTTTGAAAAAACATAAAGACATGGGGTGTGTTTGTTTTGAAAATAAAGCGATGGGAATTTACTTTATTGAAGACCCTGATGGGTATTGGTTAGAAATTTTGCCGGTAAAGAAATGATTGTTACTTACATTGGACATAGTGGCTATCTGGTGGAGTTAGAAACGTGTTACTTGTTGTTTGACTATTACACAGGAGAATTGCCACCACTCAAAACAAATAAGAAAATAATTGTTTTCATCAGCCATCACCATCATGATCATTTTAATCCTGATGTATTTACTCAAGTTAAAGGAAATGAAAGAATCATCATTTACTCATTGGATATTCAGGATAAACTGGATGGGCATCAGGTATCTGCAAACCAAACGCTATTACTTCCTGAATTGAAGCTGACAACCTTAAAGTCAACAGATGAAGGAGTTGCTTTCGTAGTTGAGGTGGATGGCTATATAATTTATCATGCAGGCGATTTGAACTGCTGGATATGGAATGATGAAAGTTTCGAAAATAATAAAAAGATGCAAGAAGATTATTTAAGTGAGATAGATAAATTAAAAGCGTTTGATTTGGATGTTGCTTTTCTTCCGTTGGATCCAAGACAAGAGGAGTATGAGTTTATGGGAATTGAACAGTTAGTTCAAAAGGTCATGGTCAAGAAAATCTTTCCAATGCATTTTTGGGATGACTACACCATTATTGAGCGTTATAATAAATCACACGTTAAGCAAGTCGTGGAAATAAAAGAAAACGGACAATCAATCATTATCGAATAAAGCTAATGTGTAAGTCGCTAGTTTTATTTTGGCTTGTGGGTGTGTTAAAATAAAGATAATGATAAGGAGATGAAAAATGGAAAGAACTTACGTGATGTTAAAACCAGACTGCCTTGCACGAAAATTAGAAAACCAACTTATTCAAGAAATTACTGATGCAGGGTTTGTTGTTGTGAGACAAGAGAGAAAAGTGGTAGAGCAAGAGGTAATCTTAAATCATTACGAAGCAGTAATTCAAAAAGTGAATAGTGAATCCTTCAAACAATCGATACTAGATAATTTTGTAGATAAGGAAGTTATTGCTTTAGAGGTTGCAAAAGATGGGGATTGCGTTTTAGCGATAAGGGATTTAATAGGAGCAACAGACCCATCAAAAGCAGATAAAGAGACATTGCGCGGGAAATATGGCGAAGATTCTTTGGAAAAGGCGATGGAGCAGGGAAGAATGCTGAATAACCTTGTTCATGCATCAGATAGCGTGGAAAATGCTAAAAAAGAGCTAAAATTATGGTTTGGTATAGACCAATAAGCAAACGGCAAGCAAATGGCTTGCTTTTTTTATAATCCTTCCAGTCTGTTTTTTTGTGACAAATAAAACAGGAAGAGCAAAAAAGTACGATTTTAAAAGGGGTTTTGGCAAAAAAAGATAGTCACTTAATAAATTAAATAAACTTAATATTTTCTTAAAAAAGTATTGTAATTTATATAATTTTAATATATTATATGGTTGTTGTAGTATGTTAACAAAACAGGCAAAGTTGTAACAAAATTGTGAAGCAATTAACAACTACAAGCAGATGCTCAATATTAATGATATGTGGGGATCATAAAAAGTAAGAAAATATAGGAGAGAAAACATGAACAAATTTTTGAAAGGTTTAGTTGCATTACTTTTAGCGATTAGTCCAGTCTTCAGTGAGCTTAATGTTTTTGCGGAAGAGTCAGGAACTCAAACGCCAGAAACACAAGCAACAACGACAAGCAGTGGATACGTCATCACTCCAGGGGAAGTTCCTGTAGGAGAAGATGGTTATTCATATGTAAGACCAGGATTAGTTACAAATCAATATGGTGAAGAAGTTTACCAGATTTTTTACTATTCACAAGGGCATTCACACACTAGTGCTGGATGGAGTGGATATGTACCATCTGGAAGCAAAACGCTATTTATGTCAGGGGACTTAAAGAACCCAAGCAATTTAGGAATTGGAACAACTTCTTATAGTGCGACACAAGGATACCAACAAGCAATATTTGCTAATGGAACTTATACAGGAGATATCGTTTCTATTCAAGGAGCGATTTATTCAAGTTTATTAGTTACAAATACAGGGGAAATTTGGTACACAGGAGAAAGTAAATATAACATGTTTGGTGCTGCTGCAGAACGCAGAACAGCAGCAGAAAAAACTCAATGGGTTAAAATGGAAACAACTGGAATTCCTGCGAATGAAAAAGTTGTTGATGCTGTTTTAGGTCAATATGAAGTTTTTGTTATTACAGATGCAGGTAATCTATATGCACAAGGTGGAAAGGTTTATCAATACTTTGGACAATATGGACACGTTACATCTGGAAATAACGATTGGAAAAATGCTAACGATTTTGGAAAATTTAAAAAAGTAGCTATTCCTAATGGTGAAGCAGTTTCTCGTATTTGGTCAGCTAATGCGACTGAAGACGATAGTTTAGAATACTCTAGATGGTTCATTGTTGAAACAACAAATGGCTACTGGGGAGCTGGTTCAAGTTCAACTGCACGTCAAGCTATTGGGGCGTTCTATTCTAAAGGTTATGGTGTAGGAACGGCTCAAGCTGGAATGTATCAAGTTATGATGGGTGGAACAGATGGTAAAATAAAAGCAATGCCAGCTGGATTCATTGATCAATTAGTTTCTTATGGTGACTTAACAGTGGTTCATATTTTAGGAACAGATGGAAAAGTTTATACAACTGGTAAATCTTACTGGGGTAACGTTTCAGGGACACAATATAGTTACTTTAAAGGTTGGTACTACTATGCAGATTCAAAAACATCACCAACTGTTTATTCAAAAAATGAAAGCAGTGTCGATGTTGACGTAACACAAAATATTTGGGATACAAACTATTTTGCATATAACGATAGTTTGACTGATGTTGAACAATTCTATGATGGAATTTTAACACTATCATACCGTTCAACTGATGGTACATTTATGTTAGGTTCAGAAGCTGGAGCAGCAGCTGGTCTATCAATTAAACGTATGACATCAACAAGCACAGATAACTACATGTACCGTGGATTAGCTCTTCCATGCAACTGGGTTTATTTGCGTCAAGTTCAAGCAATTGAAAATGCAAGCGAATACTACTGGGTATCAACTACATGGGATAAAAGAGAAGCTATGACTCGTGAATACTTCGTTGGTATGTGGCAAGGATCACTTGCTGTTGACCAAGATGGATTCTTACGTGCGGCAGTTAAAAAATATAACTACGGAGAAACATCAGCGGATAAAACATTAAGTTTCCCTCAAGTTGTTGCTGGAGTTTCAACAATCCGTACAGTAGAAAATTATGCTAATGTATCAAATTATAACTATTTACATAGCTACTATGACAATAAGATTACTACAAAGCAAACAAATGCGCGTGTTGTAGGAGAATACATGATGTTCGGAGGTATTCAACTTGCATCCCCAATCCATACTTATGATGGAGAAGGAACAAACAATGCAACAGATCCTTTCACTGTGTCTTTAGGACCTACTTATAGTGGTAATTATGGATTAGATCCAAACAATCCAGGGAAAGCAAGCTATAAAATTTATACTGACTATGAAGTATATTTCAGTGATGAAAAAGGAACAATTGGTGCATCAACAGGGATAGTTGGAACAGCTGATATCACTGATGTAGAGGCAGTTCTTGATTTATCTGGACTTGCGCCAGGATACTATGTAACAAAATCAAACCGTTATGTAACAGATTCTACAGGCGTAACTTATGCTTCAACAGATTTATATACAACATTTGTGATTAGCTCTGGACCTCGTTTGAGTGTACCTGCAATTACAGAAATCACAGCATCTGATGTTCCTTATGAAATTAAAGAAGATTCAGGTGTTAGTGCAATCGTTCGTCCTTCAACAGATGTAACAAAAGATGTATACATTGAAGGATACACACCAACTAATGCTGCATTAGGAAACTTTACAGTAGGAACTGTGAACACAAACAGTGGAGATACTCAGAAGAATGTTGAATTTACTGTAGAAACAGTAGATAAAACAACTACTGGAGTTTACGTTTATACATTTGCAGTTGAGAAAAATGGCGAAGCTGACACTAAAAATGGTGTTTATGTAGTTAATGATGGAAGTATCGTTATTGGAGAAGAATATATTCTTCAAGCAAGCGACTTCTTAATTGGATACAATGAATTTGATGATACAGATCAATTCTTAATGGATAAAGCTAATGTTCACGTTTACGACATGACTGGTCAAGAAATCACAGATTCTGTGGTAATTACTGTTGATGCCGGAACTTGGAAACAAGAGTATGGTTCAACTCATGACATTACATTCAGTGTTACAGAACCTACAACTGGAAAAACATTAACAAGAGTTGTTGAAGGGTCAATCGACCACCTTCCAACATTCACATTCGATCCACTTGTATTAGATGTGAAAGAAACTGCAGTTACAGCAGATTCTTACAAGATTGGTGTAACAGCATATGATGAAGAAGATGGTGTTTTAGACAATTATACAATTGATAAAGACTTAGAAAATTTAGATGCTGGTATATACACTGTGACATATTCTGTAACGGATAGTCATGGAAACACTGCAACAGCAAATCGTCCTGTTATTATTAATGATGGAACAATTTATGTTGGAGATAAATATATTCTTCGTGCTCATGACTTCACAGTAAGACTGGGTCAAGTAGACACAAGCGATGCAGCAATCATAAGAGAAGCAAAAGTAGAAGTTATTGAAATCGCAACAATGCTTAATGCATTTGATGATGTAACATTTACAGTAAATCCAGCAGGTTACAAAAAAGAAATTGGAGAATACCCTGGAATTACAATTAAAGTTAACGAAGATACAAACTTAGTAGGAACAGTTATGGCAACTGTTGTTGCAGGAGAAGCACCAGTATTAGTAGCACCAGATTTTACAGAAGTAAAACTTGGAGAAAGCTTTGATATCTGGGCAGGTGTATCAGTAAATGATGCAGAAGATAGCTTAACACTAGCTGAT
>JBKECT010000050.1:0-4856 GCA_047974855.1 Anaerorhabdus sp. | reverse complement strand
TGACCAGGGCTGAAACAAATAGTACTGTAAATGCTTCAGGGATCGAACTTTTGTATGCAGAAATCATAGAAGAGTCTGAAGGGAAATTGGAATATTATAGGAATAAAGAAGGTTTAATTGTCTCTGATGTAGCACTTGATGGATATATTTCACTAACTGCAACGGACATTGAAGAGTGGAATGCGTTTAATCGGTTAGTCTCAATACTATTGAATACAACAGAGACTAAGACAACGGCATATGCAGAGAGCAGCTTCTATTATGTTACAGAAGTGGATTATAATCATTTTAATGGAATTAAGTTCGATGTGCTACAAGATTATTCTCAATATGCAGGCAGAGAATTTGCTTCGCTTTATGAAATATTCACAGAAAATAATGGACTGATTTATGAAAGTGGTAGTTTGTTGGGAATGAGTGGAATATCAACAAGAACAACCACAGAACAAATTATTTTGAACAATTATGCGACTCAAACATTTTACAATGAAGTCAAGAGTCGAGTTCAAAGTCAAGCTATTGCTAAATTCTTTACACCAAGCGATAGCTCAAAGACAATGGTAGACTTTAACGGTGAATTCACACTATTTTTAGAAGATAGTGTAGCACTTTCTGATGAATGGGTAGAAGAGTATGAGTTGATGTATGGAGAACATTTGCAGAAACTAACAGATGATTCTGCCCTGATGATCGCAAATTATGATAACGCAGTGGCGATCAATACTACAATTATAGAATCAGGAAAATTTAATCTAGAAAAATTTGAGTCAATGAATAAAAGTAATCAGCTGGTGGTAGAAGAAAATGAGGAAATTAGTGAGCACATTTCTGGTATAAAGGACAACAATGCTACATTAAATGAAACCGTGCAACAAAGCGAAGAAAGTTATCTTGAATCAGTAAGTATGCTTGAAGAAAACAATACTTTACAAGAAGGTTTTGTTGAAGAATATGCACAGATATTGAACTATGCCAATGTAGATGGAGTTAGCAATAATAGGTTCTACTCTTTTGTAACAGAACCTATAAGCTACGATCGAACAGATGTGAATGAAGGAACATCTGCGACGGATATTTACTTCATTCTGCTTTGGCTAATGTTGGGAATTACTTTTATTAATGTTATGAAAGATGTGTTCCCTAGTTTTTTTGGACTGTCTATTGAAAATGAAGATTTCAGTGAAAATAGGATGATATCATTTCTAAATAAATATTTGATTTATGGAGTTACATTGGTTCTGTTTGCATTGGTATATACAATCGTTCTGATTTTTCAGTTTAAAGTGGTGAATACTGTTGCGATGATGATTCAATTGCCAATTATCATTTTATTGATTGGGATATCTATGCGTGCGATACTTCAAATTTCTAGAATGGGTGGTTATGGTTTTATTGTATTCATTACTATTTGTATGTATGTGCTGTTACAGTCAGCAGACACTTCGGCATTAAGTAAATTATTTTCGCTGCCTTGGATTGCATTGAGTAACTATATTAAAATGAATGTCTATCAGTTGGATATTGCATATGCATTTTTGTACAGCCTGATTGTTTATGGTGGGGTTGCACTCATTACAGTTGCCATTGCACACATAGTGAATCATAGAAACGCAATACGAGGTAGTGGGGAATGAGGCATAAAAGCGAAGGAGGGGTAAATCCTGATGCTTTTGGAGACAGCGATAGTGATATTGCAAAGGCTCAAGCAGGGACTGGACTTTTCGAAAAAACAACTGAGAACACAGAAGTGTCAATGAAAATTGATGATTTGTTTTTAAATCAATATACAGATGAAATTTTCAATGAAAGCGCAGATGAGCAACTATTCACACAATCCACAGAGTTGAAGCCTGTGTATGAAACTAGGCAAGAGGTTGAAACAGATGGATATTTCTTATTGATAAGTATTATTGTAGTTATTGTCATGGGATATGTTTACTATTTGATTCAAAAAAGAAAAATGGTAGATGAAGTTGTAAATGCACATAAAGGAGTATTCAGCGAAGAATAGGTTTGCAGAAATAGAGAGTGGTTAATTGATTGAATTTTGAAGACAAAAAGTATTTAAAATAAGAGATTGATGCTGTGAAAATTAACATAATGATTAAGGAGAAAAACAATGGTGGTAGTAAAAATAAGTAATCAAATAGGAGCAGAAATTCAGGTGTTAAAAGAGAATTTAAACAAGTTTTCTGAGTCGGTTCAAAGTGTAAAATTCCTGTTACAGAAGATAGAAACCTATGAAGCTAGTGGAAAGTATTGGGATGAAACAAATCGGTTTGCACAACAAGTGCAACGCTACTTAGAAGTAGAAAAAAAGTATTATGATATATACATTAAAATAAGTGAAGAAATAATACGACTATATGAAAAGAAAGATAAAATGGCCGCAGATGAGCTAGGATGGGATAAAGCTTATGGGAAAAACAATAGATAGCTTAGCGTCAATAATCGATTGGAACTTGGTAGAGTTACACGCTAATCAGTTTAAAACGAAATATAGCGAAGAGTACAAAAAAGGGGTAGGAGCTATTTTGGATAAATTTAGTTCGTACAGTGCGACGTTTTATCCAAGCAGTACAAGATTAGAAGAAACCTATGAAGCAATAAGGATAAAGCTATGTGAAAAAGCGGGAAGAGCGTATGTGGAGACAACTTTTAATGATGACTACAACCGATTTAAGCTCAGTGCAGTGCACTCCAATTTAATGCCTAACACCACCGATGATCCACTAGCTGACTTGTATGAAGAAGTAGCAGTACAGGAGCAGCTGAGGCACATCTATTCATCAGAAACAGATAGCTTGTTTCAATTTACAGGGAAGCAAATACTAAGCGATATTATTAATTTAGATAGAAATAGTTATTTTGACAAAAGAGAGAGCATCATAGCAACCATTATGGATATACAAGACATCGAGTTAGAGTTACAACGGTATATTGGATTTAAAAGTAGTGAACAAAACTATAGTGAAGGTATCAAGCTCTATCTGAACTCATTTGAAGAAGAAATGAGTGCGAACAATAAAGACATGGCTGGCGGTTTATATAGTAGAGTGTATGAACAAGTAGATGTTTCAAGTTTAAATGGATTCGAAAAGAATCAATATGATTCTATAATAAGGCACTATGTAATGGGTTTTGGCGAGTGGGGATATACAGAATTTCATAAAAGTATTTTTAACCATTTGGATACCATTGGAACAGAAATTAACAATCTATCACTGACTTATACTAATATGGAAGATGTATATTACAAGGTGCAATCGATGGGAGAGCAGATAGAAGATATCACCACTGACTTAGAGCGTGTGGTGAACGATTTGGCAACGATTCAATTTGAAAACATCAATAGAGCTATGGATGAGCTGACAAAGATCGTGAAGGAAAACTATATTTTATCAGGAGAAGCGGACACTGATGTGCTGGATACAAGTCTGTTGGCAGAGGATAAAGCGTTTGTGGAACAAGCGAAGCGGCAAAAAGAGATTGATCTGTATTTTGATTTAGGGTTGATGGAAGATGGAATAGAGCGAGATGAAGTGAGGTATGAAGAACTAAGGAACTACATTGAACGGGGGCGTTTGGGGCTTCAGAAGTAGTAGCCTATATAGAAACAAATTCAGAATATAAAGAGGAGTTAGGACGACTGTACGAGGTACTAAAAGACTATGGAGAGCATCGAGCAAAGTTCAGTGAAGAAAATCCAGAATATGAATACACAGAAAAAGACCGACTAGCGCTTGGAATGATGATGACAATCGTGAAAGACTTGGAAGCGATGCCAGAGCATAAAGAGTTATATGATATTGAGATGGAGATCCCGTATTGCACCATTACAGAAAGATGGAAAGAAGAAATCACAGAATTTTCAACTGCAGGATATCCAATGTACTCTGAAGTAGGAGCAACAGGAATACCGGGGTCGAATCTGGAGTATTATATGGCATATAGTACAAGACACAATTTATATTTATACAGTGATGATTCTAGGAATGCAGTAGGAGAGTATATCGTAAAGCACAGCGAGTTTAAGCTAGATCAAATAATGGCGGACTATGCGGAGCTAGGAAAAGATGTTGAAGAGATCATATATAATGTTGGTGGAGAGGAGATCGCTTCTTTGGTGATAGCCCAAGGAGCAACAGCGGCAGTAGCATTTCTTTTTCCTGAGGTAACCATGGCAAAATATGGAGCGGAAGGTTTAGTCAGCTTTCTGATTAACTTGACATCACAATGGTTAGAAAAAATTCAAAAAGAATCCGAACTAGAAAAGGCTATGAAAAAGGCGACTGAAAATCTGGAAAACAGTGAGATACTCGCCGACATATCCAATAACCGTGAATTTAGCCACGCAGTTATCATCCAAGTCGATATAGATGGAGAAGCATATATGACAGGAGTAGAAAAATTACCAACCCAAGCGACAGTAGCGGCAATGAAAGTCATCAAAGAAGCAGCGATCATCAGCCAAGGAGAAGAAGCAGAAGGATATCAGGAAGCGATGGAAGCGTCCTATGCAACGGCAGTGGAGAATGGGAGTTATGATAGCTATGAAAATTTCTCGCAATCGTATGGTAGATTTGCAATAGATAAAGCAGAGCAACTGCAAGAGCTGAGCGAGCTGAGCTTCACAGAGATTGTGGAGAGATACGATGAGTTTCAGGCAATACTGGACGTCATAGAATCAAACTTAAATATACTTGGATAATAAACCAAAATAAGGAGAGAAGATATGAAAAAACAAGGACTAGTAATTCTACTGATAGTAGGAATGATGGGATGTAGTCAAGAGAAAGAAACAGTAGAGTACGAGAGTGTAGAAGAGCTAGTGGATATGTTACAGATAAAAAATG
>JBKECT010000019.1:0-13200 GCA_047974855.1 Anaerorhabdus sp. | reverse complement strand
ATAGATAATGATGAAAGATAAACGACTTCCACTAAAAAGGTAATGGATGCCCAGTAGACAGAAAGTACCAAGCATATGCTAAGAGATAATAAATAAATTGGTAAAAGGAATTTATGGGGTGTATCTTGTGGGAGTGGGCAAAGTTTGAGGAGCAAGTGCAAGTATAAAAAAGCTGCATAAGCAAGAAAAACATGGAGGAAAGCTAAAAAAGAAGGTCCATTAGTATAGGGAAACAAAGCTGAAAAAAGGGTTAATAAGGGGAAAGGGAAGAAAGGTAAAGAAGTGATTGCGAATGATTTAAAGAAAAGATAAAGTAGGGTGGTTAAAATTAAAAAGGTAGGAATAAACCAGATTAAAAATAGCGGAAGTTTAGAGGGTTGTGAAACTAAACCGGTGAAATTTGAATCGCTTAATCCTTCTTGGAATCCAATGATGTAAGACAAAATTGGGACAGTGAAAAAACCATTAATGATCACTAACAGGAAGAGGAAAGGATGAGTTTTGAAAGTGTTGTCTATTTCCATGGGTGTATTGTATCATAAATCTTCCATTTTACAGTAAAATAGTGTAAAATAATGAGCAGAAAGCGAGGAATAAATGAAATGAAGAAGGGAATAATAGCTGTAATGATAATGTTCTTGATGGGATGTTCATCTGAAACTATACAATCAACACCAGAGCCAACAGAAACGGCAACAACAGGAGTTTTGGGTTGTGGGGTAGAAGAAGAGTGTGATGATGGAGAGAGGGCAGATATGAGCGGATATGAAGGATTTACGGATGAAGAACATGTCTTTGTTTCTGCAACCATGAGTGAAGTGAATAGCTACTTTGAAAAAGATGAAACATTTGTGGTTTATTTTGGATTTTCTAGTTGCCCTTGGTGTAAAGAAGCAGCACCAATTTTAAATGATATTGCAAAGGAATTTGATCGCCGAGTTCTATATGTGGACACTCGTTTAGATGGTGATGATATTCGAGTTGAAACAAACTCAGACTATGTTCAATTGATGGAATTAGTTCAAGAGTACGTTGAAAAAGATGAATCTGGAAATGAATTTTTGTATGTGCCAGCTGTTTATTTTGTTAAAGATGGTGAAGTTGTAAGTTACAATATTGGAACAGTAGGGACCCATGACGCAACTGAAAGAGTGATGACAGAAGAAGAAGTGGAGCTATTGAAAGTAGTTTATCGCTCAGGGTTTGAGTTAGGGAAAAAATAAAATAGGTGGGGTAATGTCAACGGATGTTACTCTTTCTTTCTACTGGAAGGAGATACGGGATGAAAAAAATAGATATTCAGTATAACGATGGTGCTACGACTATTTTCTTTGGTCAGGGAGCTTTAATGAAGATTAGAGAAAACAACGGAATTAGAGGGAGAGTGTTTATAATTAGTGAGGAAGGAGTTCCACGCTGTTACCGTGATGTGGTACTTCGACAATTTCCAGATGCGATTATTCATCTTATTTCAAGTGGAGAAGCTGGAAAGTCAGTGGTGGAGTATGAGGCATGTTTACTCCATCTTCAAAAAGAAGAATTTACTAAAAAGGACACCATTATTGCTGTTGGAGGAGGAGTTGTTGGTGACTTAGCTGGGTTTGTTGCCTCAACTTACTTGCGAGGGATGCCTTGGACTCAAGTACCAACAACGCTATTAGCACAAGTAGATAGTAGTATAGGTGGGAAAACGGCGATTAATTTAGGTGGTGTTAAAAATGCGGTGGGAACTTTTTGGCAACCTAAGCAAGTCTTTATAGACCCAACGGTGCTTGAGACATTGGATAAACGCCAAATGACTAATGGTTTAGTGGAAATTTTGAAGATGGGCCTTCTTTTTGATGAAAGTTTAGTGGAGCAAATAGCCCAAGAAACTAAAGATTTGGACGCTATCATTTATAGAACAGTAGAATTAAAAAAAGAGATAGTTTGTCAGGATGAAAAAGATTCAGGTATTCGGCATTGTTTAAACTTCGGTCATACGCTTGGTCATGCGATTGAAAGTCTTGAATTGGGGAATTTGTTGCATGGTGAATGCGTTGGGTTAGGAATGTTAGCGATGATTGAAAATGAAAAATTAACAAATAGAGTTAGGGATATTTTAAGTTCTATTCAATCTCCGGTTACTTACGATGGGCTAGTTTTGGATGTGGTGGATAAAATAGGTAAAGATAAAAAAAGGGAACATGACAGGATTAAACTGGTGACTCTAAAAGAAATAGGAGAATGGTCTATTGTGGATCTTTCATTGGATGCAGCGAAAGAAAAGATAAAGGAGAAATCTTATGAAAAACACATTGGGAAATAATCTACAAATTTCAATTTTTGGTGAATCTCATGGTGAAGGTGTTGGCGTTGTTGTGGCGGGATTTCCATCGGGAATTCTTATTGATGAAAAATTTATGAAGCAACAAATGGAAAAAAGAAAATCCAAAACAAGTTTATCAACGGCACGTCAAGAGATGGATGAAGTGGAATTGATAAGTGGTGTTTTTAACGGTGTGACTACGGGTGCACCGTGTTGCTTTTATGTAAAAAATAAAAATCAAGACAGCAAAGATTATGAAAAAAATAAAACAATTATGAGACCATCCCATGTTGACTATGCTGCACATATTAAATATCAAGGAAATCAAGATTATCGCGGTGGTGGACATTTTTCTGGCAGATTAACAGCCCCACTTGTTGCTTCAGGAGCAATAGCTCTGCAATATCTTCAAAATTTAGGTATAAAAATTGGGAGTCATGTGGTACAGCTACATGATCAAAAAGATGATTTATTTTCATCGGAATATGAAACTTTAAATAAACAAATTGATTTAATTTCAAAACAGGGATTTCCTGTGTTATCTGAAAAGATAAAACAAGAATTTGAACAAAAAATTGAACAAGCAAAATTAAATCAAGATTCTGTTGGTGGGATTATTGAAACGGCGATTATGCAACTGCCGATAGGATTAGGAGAACCGTTTTTTGATTCATTGGAGAGTCGCTTGGCACATGCAGTATTTAGTATTGGCGGTGTTAAGGGAGTTGAGTTTGGTTTAGGGTTTCAGTTTGCAGATCAGTACGGAAGTGAAGTTAATGACCAAATGGAAATAATAAATGGAAAGGTAAAAATTAAAACTAATAACAATGGTGGCATTTTAGGAGGTCTTTCAACAGGAGAACCAGTGATAATGAAGACAGTTATAAAACCAACAGCAAGCATCGGTAAAAAACAGAAAACGGTAGATATTAGTACAAACAGTGATGTTATTGTTGAACTTCAAGGACGTCACGATCCAGCACTTATTTATCGTGTTAGTGTTGTTGTGGATAGCCTTGTTGCACTAGTGGTCATGGACTGTTTAATGGAATTTTCAGCACGAGGAGCAATTAGATGAAAAGAGGATTAATTGGAAATCCGGTTCGGCATAGTTACTCTTCACAAATTCATCAAGAATTGACAAAAGAAGGCTACGAACTGCAATCACTAGATGAGAAAGAGTTTGACTTGTGGATGAAAAAAGCTGATTTTGAAGCGATTAATATTACAGCACCATACAAAGAAAAAGTAATTTTGTATTGCGATGAAATCATGGAAGAAGCAAGACAAATTGGAGCAGTAAACACCATTGTTAAAAGAGCTGGAAAGTTGGTGGGGTATAATACTGATTTCTATGGATTTGAGTGGTTGCTGAAAGAGGTACCTTGTGATTTAAAAATTAAAAAGGTTTGCCTATTAGGTGATGGTGGAACAGCGAAAACAATTAAGGCAGTTTTAGATAAGAAAGAAATAAAATATCTTCAAGTTTCTCGCAAGAGAACAAGCGGGTGTATTAGCTATGAAGAGTTGTATGAAAACCATCTCGATTGTGAAGTGTTCATACAGTCTACATCAGTTGGAATGTTTCCGCAAAGTGATGGGAAAGTTGTTGATTTAGAAAAGTTTAAAGAAGCGGAACTAGTGATTGATGTTATCTATAACCCAAAGCAAACGTTATTGATCCAGCAGGCTAGGGAGCTTGGAATAAAAACAATTGGTGGACTGGGTATGCTTGTAGCACAAGCGAAGAAAGCAATTGAAATTTTTGAAAATAAGGAATTATCTGACGATGTGATTGACGACATGATTGCGAAAATTGAAAAGGAAAAAGAGAACATTGTTTTTATTGGAATGCCAGGAGTTGGTAAGACAACAATAGCTAAGCAAGTTGGAGAACTGTTAAATAAAAAGGTTATCTCGATTGATGAAGAGATAAGAGAAAAATATGATATGTTGCCAGCACAAATCATTTTAGAGCGTGGGGAACAAGCATTTAGGAAATTAGAAGAAGAGGTTGTATTAAATAATTTAGATCAACACGGTGTTATTTTTGATTGTGGTGGTGGAATCATTGTTAAGAAAAGAGTGATGCAACTTTTAAGACAACATGGTAAAATAGTTTGGATACAACAAGACTTATATCGCCTGCCACAGGATGAAAGCCGTCCGCTAAGTTCTAGCTTTGACAAAATTGTAGAATTATATGAACAAAGAAAAGCGTTGTACAAATTATATGCTGATATAGAGATAGAAAATAATGGGGAATTATCGGATGTGGTTGAAATAATAACCAACATCATTGAATAGAAGAGGGGCAAAGATGATTGTAGCGATTAACAAGAACACACCACAAAAAGATAGAGAACAATTGGCAAGTCAATTGGAATTGCAGGGAGTGGCGATAAACTTTTCATCTGTCGAAAACTATGACTTGATGATTCTTTTGGGTGATGTTTCTAAGATAGATGAAAAAACAATTCAAGCGAGTGAGTGGGTTGAAAATGTTCAACGGATTGGTGTGCCCTATAAACTTGCAAGTCGGCTATACCATGAAGAAGATTCCATAGTGCAAGTTCAAAATATTAAAATTGGAAGAAACTGTCCACTTGTGATTATGGCTGGTCCATGCTCTGTGGAAGGTCAAGAAATGATGGTGGATATAGCTCAAGAAATAAAAGCTTCAGGAGCAACTATCTTAAGAGGTGGTGCCTATAAGCCTAGAACCTCACCTTACGCATTTCAGGGGTTAAAAAATGTAGGCTTAGAGATGATTGAGACTGCTGGAAAAAAATCACAGATGCCTACAGTTTCTGAGCTTACTAAAGTAGATGGACTAGCAGAGTTTTTAGAAAAAGTAGATATAATTCAAATTGGCGCACGGAATATGCAAAATTTTGAATTGCTTAAAGTGGTAGGAAAAGTGAAAAAACCGGTGTTATTAAAGCGGGGAGCAGGAAATACAATTGAAGAATGGTTGATGTCTGCAGAGTATATTTTGGCAGAAGGAAACCCTAATGTGATGCTATGTGAAAGAGGAATTAGAACGTTTGAAAGTTATACAAGGAACACTCTAGACTTAAGTGCCATTCCTGTATTGCGTGAAAAAACGCATTTGCCAATTATTGTTGATCCATCACATGGAACAGGAAATTGGAAATGGGTAGAGAGTATGAGCTTGGCAGCGATTGCCGCTGGTGCGGACGGCATTATGGTAGAGGTTCATCCAACACCTGAAACAGCGTGGTCTGATGGACAACAGTCACTGAAACCAGAACGTTTTAAAGAGTTAGTTAAAAAAGTTAAAGCTGTTGCACAAGCGGTTGGAAGAGAAGTCTATGAAGGTTAGAATTTGTCGTGGCAATATAAAGCCATCCACAATTGTAATGCCATCAAGTAAGTCGCAAGCTCATCGCTATCTTATTTGTGCTGCATTAGCGCAAGGGATAAGTGTGATTGATTCCGTTGATTTTAATGAAGATATTTCTGCAACCATTAACGGACTTAAGCAATTGGGTGCAACGATTGAGATTCAAGGGAGTAAAGTGATAGTAGAAGGAATTTCGATGCTAGAGAATATTCACCCAGCCATCATTGATTGTAATAACTCAGGAAGCACTTTGCGATTTTTAATTCCTTTGTTTGCTCAAACCAAGGAGTTAGTTCAGTTTAAAGGGAGTAAAAGACTATTGGAGAGACCACTTCAAGTTTATGATACATTGTTTAAAGAAATGGGCTGTTATTTCTTTTCTGATAGCGAGAAGGTAGAAGTTAAAGGGCCATTGAAAGCGGGAGAGTATGTCGTTGATGGTGGTCTATCATCACAGTTTATATCCGGCTTGCTTTTTGTGTTACCACTGCTAGAACAAGAATCAGTGATAAAAGTGGATGGCGTATTTGAAAGTCGGTCCTATGTGAATATGACTATCTCTGTCATGAAAGAGTTTGGTGTTATGGTTGAAGAGTTACAAGATGGAAGCTATCACATTGCAGGGAATCAAAAATACCGAGCAAGTCATCGTGTGGTAGAAGGGGATTTTTCACAGTTTGCTTTTTTTGCGGCCTTGGGATGTTTTAGAGGTCCTCTTGATTGCTTGAATTTGCCTAGTGAAACTGCACAGGGAGATAAGGTGATTATTGATTATCTAACTCAAATGGGAGCTCAGATTCAAAGAATAGAAAATGGATATAGAATACTTCCTGCGACATTGGTTGGTCAAAAGTTAGATCTTCAAGATTGCCCAGATTTAGGACCTATTTTAAGCATTGTTGCATCATTGGCACATGAAAAAAGTGAGTTAGTGAATATTGCACGATTACGTTTAAAAGAAAGTGATCGTGTTTTGGCTATGGAAACAGAACTTAAGAAATGTGGAGTTCAAGTGAGTGTATCAGCTAATTCAATGACAGTTCACGCAGCTGATGACTGGAATGTAAAAGAAGAATTAGAAGGGTATCAAGATCACCGTATTGTAATGGCACTAATCATTGGTGCATTATGTGCAGATAAAGAAATCGTGATAGGACCGGAAGCGGCCATCAATAAATCATTCCCAACTTTTCTAAAAGAAGTTGAAAAACTAGGGATAAAAATTGAGAGAGTGGGTGAATAAATGAAAATTTTAGTGATTAATGGACCTAATTTGAATTTGTTAGGGAAAAGAGAAGTGGATATTTATGGAACAGATAGTTATGATGAATGTATGCAAGCGATTAAAAATCATGCTTTGAAAAATGAAGTAGACATTCAAATTTTACAAAGCAATCATGAAGGACAGTTGGTGGATTGGATTCAGGAAGCTTATTTTGAAAAGGTTGATGGAATTATTATCAATCCAGCGGCTTACACGCACACTTCTGTAGCCATTCGTGATGCTATTGCGGCGATTGTGCCAATTCCAGTTATTGAGGTTCATCTTTCAGATATCAACCAACGAGAAGAATTTAGGAAAGTGTCGTTTTGTAGGGATGTCTGTGTTGAACAGATTTCAGGAAAGGGTATTTTTGGCTATCTAGAAGCGATAGATATGTTGGTTGATAAAGCAGAGAAGTAATAAAGTATTGGTAGAGTCTTTAAAATTTGATATAATAAAGCAGGTGATAAAAATGAAAAAGAAAGAGACACTTATTTTGGGAGGAATCCTCCTTGTTATTTTAGGAATTTGGGGTGTGGCTGAACTTAGTCGAGCAAGCAAAACACAACAACCGACAGCAACACCAAACCCAACAGAGGTAGCGATTACTCCTGATCCAACATCGCAAACACAGCAACTGGTTAGTGTTTATTATCAAAATGAGTTGGTGCAAACTTTTGATTCTCAAATTGATGCGGAGTATTGGTTCGATGGCAGTTATGGTAAGTTGAAGGTTGAAGTTTTAGATGGGCAATGGCGTGTAACAGAAGAAGAATGCCCAAATCACATTTGTAGTAGTATTGGATGGGTTAGCTTTGATTATTACTTTCCTATTATTTGCTTGCCGAATGAGATTGCAGTGGTGATTGAATAAATGAAAAAAACAAATACAAAAAAATTAATGTACATAACCATGCTTAGTGCGATGGCAATTGCATTAAATTTGTTAGAGTATGCTTTTATTCCACCACTACCTTTAGGTGTTCGATTTGGATTAGCAAACATTGTAGCTTTAATTGCATTAAAACTATTAGGAACAAAAGAGATGGTTATCGTTAATGTCATGCGTGTTGTTTTAGGGAATTTACTACGTGGACTACTATTTGGCATGAGCTTTTGGTTAGCACTTAGTGGTGTAGTTTTAAGCAGCATCGTATTACTTGTTTGTCATAAATTGAAAACGTCTATTGTGTTTATGGCGATACTAAGTTCAGTTGCGCATATTGTTGGGCAATATATTGTGATTGTTTTTGTATATAATCAGCCAGCTGTTTGGTTGTGGGCACCGATTTCTTTAGCGGGATCATTTGGTGCTGGAATTTTGACGGGAATTATCGCACAAGAAACACTGAAAAGAGTAAATAAAGATACACTAAAAATAAAATAAATCTCAACTTAAATGGTTGAGATTTATTTTGGTTTAGTTTGATCAGCGACAATTAAATCTTTTAAAGCCTGGATTGCGACTTTAATTGCTAATTCAGTATCATGGGATTGAGTATTTTCTAGACCGTTTTTTTCTCTTTCTTGATTAGCAACAACAAGAAAACATGAACCACAGCGAACTTTTAAATAACTTGCCACAACAAAGAGTGCCGCTGATTCCATTTCTGAAGCTTTACATCCTAATCTTTTCCAAGCATCCCACTTACGCACAAGTTCGGCATGATTAGGCAAGCTTTCAGGACGGTGTTGTCCATAAAAGGAATCTTTGCATTGAACAATACCAGTATGATAGGTGACATTTAAAGTTTGAGAGGCATGGACTAAGACATTCACTATGGATAAATCTGCAATAGCTGGAAATTCGATAGGTGCATATTCTTTACTAGTGCCTTCAAAGCGAACAGCCCCAGTAGCGATGACAATGTCTCCACCTTGAACATCCAAATCTATTCCACCACAAGTCCCTACGCGAATAAAGGTTTTTGCACCGCATTGAACCAATTCTTCTAATGCGATAGCTGCAGATGGGCCACCAATTCCAGTTGAAGTAACAGAAACTTTAACTCCATGAAGAAATCCAGTATAAGTTACATATTCCCGAGAGTCACCAACAAGTTGAGGGTTATCAAAATGGGCGGCTATTTTCTCGCATCGTTTAGGGTCACCAGGAAGAATAATGTACTCTCCTACATCTTCAGCACCTACTCCGATATGGTATTGCTTCCCTGAGCCTTCTGAGTAATCAATCATTTCAAATTCTCCTTTTCTTTTTAAATTATACGACAAATTTCTTTTAAAATAAACTAGAGATAAACAAAATTCTTGTTTTCATTGAGCCTTTATGCTATTATTGATAAGCACGCACTGGCTCGTTGGTGAAGTGGCTTAACACAGCGCCCTTTCACGGCGTCATTCACGGGTTCGAATCCCGTACGAGTCACCATAGGGGTGTAGTACAATGGTAGTATGATGGTCTCCAAAACCACAGATGGGAGTTCGATCCTCTCCACCCCTGCCATTTAAAAAATAAAGACTGTCTGCTTATTTGTTTAAGCTCACAGTCTTTTTGTTTTGGTTAGCGATTAGTAAGGTGCTGGATTAAATGGTGATATTTTGGTATAGGCTAGCCCAATATATGATATAATTTAAACAGCAGAATGCACTGGTTTAGGATATGTAATTTAGAAATGGAGGGAACAAAGGGCAATAGATTAATAAAAATTAGTGCGACAGCAAGAATATTAATTTAGAGTGAGCAAACTCAAGGAGGAAAAGATGAAAGTAAATAGTATGATGCATATTGCTTTTTATACAGCACGATATGATGAAATGGTTGATTTTTATGTGAATAAACTAGGGTTTAAATATAAATATGATGTGAAATTCGAGGTGTATACGGGCTATGATAATCGACCGCAACTACAACAAATCGCAAAAGAACATCCAGAGTGGATTTTAAATGCTTACATTGAAGTATGTCAGGGACAGTTTATTGAGCTTTTTCCTATTCATCAAGAGATTGATGGCAACGTGTCAAAACCGGTAGATGGATACCATCACTTTGCTCTAATTGTGGATGATATTCATGCTGCAAAAGAAGAGCTGATTAGCAAAGGTGTTCCTATTGACACAGATATCTCGATAGGGCCTTCAGGAACTTATCAAATGTGGACGCATGACCCAGATGGAAATAAATTTGAAGTGATGCAATACACTGAAAAATCAATGCAACTAAAAGGTGATGCATAGTGGAATTTATTTGTTATGAAAAATGTAGCACGTGTAAAAAAGCAAAACAATGGCTGGAAAAAAATGGATTGAAATTTACCAATCGTGATATTAAATCTAAGTGTCCGACAGAGAAAGAGTTGACCCAATGGATTAAGCGAAGTGGGCTAGATAGTCGCCGATTTTTTAATACAAGTGGTATGAAATATCGAGAGCTTGGATTAGCTCAAAAATTAGAGACAATGACAGAAGAAGAAAAAATTAAACTTCTATCTACCGACGGGATGTTGATAAAAAGACCACTATTAGTTTTAAAAAATACAGTGCTTATTGGATTTAAGGAAAAAGAATGGGAGAGTTTACGCTAGTGGGCACTTTGACCTAGCGAACACAATAGAAATGAGGGATAAGAGATGCGATTTGGAATAGTAGGAACAAACTTTATTTCTGATATTTTTGTTTTTGCGGCAAAGCAAGTAGCAGGAGTTGAGGTTGTAGCGGTTTGCAGTGGTAAAAAAGAAAATGCGGAGAAGTTTTCTGAGAAACACAATATCTCGCTTGTTTTTGATGATTATATAAGTATGATGGAATCGAAAGAAATTGATGCGATTTATTTGGGAGTTCCCAACAGTAAGCATTATGAAATGACAATGGAGTGCCTGCGGCATAAAATTGCGACGTTTACAGAGAAACCATTTGCTTCAAATTATGAAGAAGCTTACGAAATGGTACAGTATGCTAACAAGAACAAAACTTATCTGCATGATGGTTTTGTACCAGCATACACCCCAAATATTCAACTATTGAAAAAAGAAATAGAACAAATAAAGCCATTAAGACATGTCGTGCTATCCTTTGGAAAGTATTCATCAAGATATGACAGTTATTTACGTGGCGAAAATCCAACAACATTTAGGAAAGAATTATCAAATGGTTCTCTTATGGATATTGGGGTATATCCACTTGGAGTAGCGGTAATACTTTTTGGAAAGCCACTTAAAATCATAGCGACGGCACATCTTTTAGCAACTGGAGTTGATGGGATGGGGACTTGTCTATTTGAATATGATGGATTCGAAGTAGTCGTGCTTCATTCAAAAATAAGCGATACTAAAATTGAATCAGAGTTTCAAGGGGAGAATGGGTTAATTCAAGTCGATGGAATTAGTCGAGTTAAAGAAATTAAAACCCAAAGGAGAAATGAAAAAGAAATAAGTATAATAGGGGATGAAACGGAAGGCTTTATTTATCAAATTGAAGACTTTGTAAAAAACTGTAATGAACAACGGTTAGAGTCAACTGTATTTCCTCATCAAACAAGTTTAGATATTATAGAAGTTTTGGATGAATGTCGAAGACAAACAAAAGTGACCTATCCAGCAGATCATAAAAAAAGCTCATAAACGATGAGCTTTTTTACATCCAGGTTATTTTTCTTTCTTCACCGTGGATAATTCGTTTTATGTTGTCTTTATGACGATAAGCAATAAAGAGGAATAAAATGAAAATGGCTAAAGTGACAGTTGTGTTTTTGGTGATGAAAAATGAAAGAAGGACCTCTATCGCAATAGCGGTAAGGCTGCTTAAGGATACCATTTTACAAAGGTATAAAACTACAAAGAAAACGGCAACAGGGGCAACAAATGTAATTAAGATTTGATGAGTTACAAAAACTCCAAGACCTAGAAAGTAGCCCATAGCTGAAGCGACAGCTTTTCCACCTTTGAAGTTTGCAAAGATAGGGAAGCAGTGCCCAAAACAGCAAGCTAAACCAGCGACTATTGCCCAATCAGGAAACCAAATAGCGCAAAGAGCAACGGCAATAAAAGCTTTTAAAGCATCAAGTAAAGTAACGATGGCACCAGCTTTTTTTCCTAGAGTTCGACCAGCATTACTTGCCCCTAAGTTACCGGAGCCGTGTTCACGAACATCCGTTTTATAGAAAACCTTCCCTATAACAAGAGCCCAAGGGATAGAACCTAGAATATAAGAACCAAAAACAGCGATGATACCACGTAATATAAAGTTAAAATCAAACATAATTATTTCTCCTTTTAAATATGTGCTTATTTTATCACAATTTAGAAGAATAGTCCCTTTTTATTTTATTGAATTTCTAGTATAATGAACTAAGTTGAGTACGAGAAGGGGAACAAAATGACTAAAAAACAAAATTATGACGGATCAAGTATTCAAATATTGGAGGGGTTAGAGGCAGTTCGTAAACGCCCAGGAATGTACATTGGGTCTACCGATGCTAGAGGACTTCATCACTTAATTTGGGAAATTGTCGATAATGCGGTGGATGAGGCTTTAAATGGCTATGGGAATAAGATTAAAATAACGCTAGAAAAAGATGGCGTTTGCTGTGTTGAAGATGAAGGGCGTGGTATGCCTGTCGATATGCATCAAAGCGGTAAAAATACGATAGAAGTTATTTTTACTGTGCTTCATGCTGGTGGAAAATTCTCATCAGAGGGAGGCTACAAAACAGCAGGTGGGCTACATGGTGTAGGTGCATCAGTTGTGAATGCTCTTAGTGAATGGGTTGAAGTGACAGTGGCAAAAGATGGAAAGCTTTATCAAATCCGGTTTGAGGATGGTGGAAAAAAAGTTAGCAAATTAGAAATAATTGGAAAATCTACAAAGACAGGATCTAAAGTGAGATTTAAACCAGATGCTAAAATTTTTTCGACGACAACATTCAATTATAATCAAGTGTGTGAAAGAGCTCAAGAAACAGCGTTTTTATTGAATGGGATAACAATGGTTATAGAAGATAATAAAAACAATAAAACAGAAGAATATCATCATGAAGATGGATTGAGTGCTTTTTTGAATTACTTGCATGAGGACCGTGATACGTTTCATGAACCGGTTCGTTTTTCAGGAGAATACAAAGAAATTCAAGTAGAGTGTTCAATTCAATATACGGATTATTATCAAGAAAACACGTATAGCTTTGTCATCTTAGTAAGAACACCAGATGGTGGGACTCATGAATCTGGGTTTAAATCGGCCATAACTAAAGCATTTAATGAATATGCAAGAAAAGTTGGAATATTGAAAGCCAAGGATAAAAACTTT
>JBKECT010000016.1:0-51849 GCA_047974855.1 Anaerorhabdus sp. | reverse complement strand
TCCATAATACCCTATAATGACAGACATTTCAATTGTATTTTAAATGTTAGTGATAAATAAAACAGTCACACTTTAGGTAATGACTCGTTATCGACTGATCACTTGATCAACGTCCAAGCGATTTGACACATTGTTTTCTCATGTGCTGTCAAGAATTCTTCTAATCCACAATAATTTTTATCAAAGTAGCATATATTTAGCCGTTTGCACTGCCCACCGCAAATCTTGATGTACCGACAGTTCTCACAACGATTAGAAAACTCTTTCTTTTCAGATAAGAATAGTTTCGATATAGACGATCGCATAATATCTTCAATACCTAACTCTTTTATATTTCCAATTTTATATTCATCCAAGGCATAGAAATCACAAGGGTACACACTTCCATCAGCTTCAATAACTGTCTGCACACTACAAAATCCAAGATAACCACATTGAGATGGTGGCATACCAACAAACAAAGGAATTAAGTTATCAAATAAAGTAACGCTTAGATAATTGCCCTTCTGATATTCTTTTAGCCAAAGTTGATAAAACTCATGATAGAACTCATAAAATTCCTTAGGCTTAAGCGAGTAATCATCATTCATATGATCTAATGATGGCAAGCAGGGAATGAGCTGAATATAGCTGAAATGATGCTCTAAATAAAATTGAAATAACTCCTTTGGTTTTTTTGCTAATTGGGATGTTAGGACAGTAAGAATATTAAATTCCACATTATTTTCTCTCAGTTTTTCTATGTTTGCCATAACAAGATTAAAGGTATCACCATTTTGAGCATCAGGACGTAAGCTGTCGTGATTTTCTTTGAATCCATCTAGCGATACCCCAACTAAAAATTGGTTTTCTTTAAAAAATTTAATCCATTCATTATTCAATAACACCCCATTGGTTTGAATTGCGTACTGTACAGTGTGGTAATCTTTCTTTTTCTTGCTTACATCATCAATAAAAGATTTAAAATAATCAATAGTCGCACAGGTCGGCTCCCCACCTTGAAAAGCAAACGTTATTGTTGCTTCATCATTACGAAAATAATCGAATATTTTATTAATCATCGATTCTCTAGTTTCATCATTCATAATTCCTAAGTTATCTATATTTCTGTTTGATGCTACATCACAGTAAAAACAATATTTACATCTTAAATTGCAAATACTGGATGCAGGTTTAATTAAGACTGAGAAATATTTCATAATGATATCCCCTTACTAAACTTCTATATAATTTAATCAATTTGCATAATGAATCCATAAAAATACTATACCATCCAAAAAAATGATGTCAAGTAGTTAAGAGACAGCTAGCTGAAATTAGAAAATAAAAACCCTCATCAGTTTACTACTAAACAAGGGTTCTTGTATTCTATCTACTTTTGTTTTACCACTTCATATTAAGGATTTTTCTTATCTCATTTTTACTTTAATCCATAATTCAGAAAGTACTTTTTTAATTTCTGCATCATATTTAAAGTATTCATCTTTTTCGTATCCTGTACGAGGGAGGTAGGCTTCATTATCGGCATATTCTCCACCATCTTCAGTCATTTCAGCCAATACGTTTTTGTTGACACTTGTATAACCAATTGATGAAGAGTTCATATAAGCCACATCATCATCTAATAAGTAATTGATAAACTCATGCGCTAATGCTGGACAAGCCGCATTTTCAGGAATAACGATGCCATCAACCCAAAGGTTTGTTCCAGACTCTGGTAAGTAGAAAGCCATATCTTCATTTTCAGAAAGCACATATGCTGCATCACCACTATATACGACCGCTAACGCTTTTTCTCCTACAACCATTCCATCAATAACTTCATCAGTTACGTAAGATGGATTTACTTTTTCATCAAGGTCAACCAACCACTCATAAGCTTCTTGAATTTCTTCAAGATTAGTTGTGTTTGCTGAATATCCAAGTGCTTTTAACGCTATCATAAAACTATCTCTTTCTGAATCATACATGAATACTTGGTCTTTGTAGTCCACATTCTTCATAACTTCAAATCCTTCAGCTTCTACAACACTTGCGTCCACGATTGTTGTGTCATATAAAATTCCAACACTTCCCCAAAAATATGGAACACTATATACGTTGCCTGGATCAGTTGCTGTGTCTAAGATATCTTCATATAAGTTTACAGAGTTAGGAATTAAAGACCAATCAATCTCTTGAATCAATCCCTCTCCAATTAATCTTTCAACCATATAATCCGATGGAATTAAAATATCATACTGGTTTCCACCCATTAACTTTGTATACATAACTTCATTTGAATCAAATAACGAATAATTAACACGAACATTATATTCGCTTTCAAAATCTGTTAAAATTTCAGGTTCAATATACTCTCCCCAGTTATAAACACTTAATACATCACATCCATAAGCTGCAATTGGATCTACATCACTAACCGATTTAGAATCACACCCTGATACCGCAAGCAGTAATAAAACAGCTAATAACCCTTTAGTTATTTTTTTCATATTCTTTTCTCCTCTTTTATCTTTCCAATTAACGGAATTATATTAACCAACACCAACACTATTGTTATAACTACAATAATAACAGTTGACAATGCGTTGATACTTGGATTAATTCTTTTGTACATACTATAAACATAAATCGAAATGTTATTTACACCGTTCCCAGTTGTAAAAAATGAAATAACAAAGTCATCAAATGACATCGTAAATGCAATCAATGCTCCAGAAATTATTCCTGGTTGAATTTGCGGAATAATAACTTTCATTAAAGCTTGGCCTGGTGTGCATCCTAAATCTAATGCTGCTTCTGCTAAGTTACTATCTAACTGACGTAACTTTGGCATAATACTCAATATAACATACGGAATACAAAATGCAATATGGGCTATCAATAATGTTACAAACCCTGTTTTAATTTGCAATGATGTGAAGAATATCATAAATCCTATTGCTGTGACAATTTCAGGGTTCATCATAGGTAAATTATTGATTTGATTAATTCCTTCCCTAATAATTCTTTTGGACTTACTTAATCCAATTGCTGTTATTGTCCCCACGATAGTTGATACTACAGTAGCGATAATCGCAATCAGGAAGGTATACCCTATCGCTTCCATCATTGTTCTATTTGCAAACATTTTTTCATACCACACAAATGAAAAGCCTGAAAATTCGACTAAACTTTTAGATTCGTTAAATGAAAAGACAACAACATACAATATCGGCAAATAAAAGAAAGCCATTACCGCAAATAAATATAATTTCGCTGGTAATTTTTTAAATTTTTCCATTACTTATCCTCCTTTGTTTCATAGTCTAACTTTTTAGTTATCATCATGGATATAATAATGATTACTGCCATAATCAATGATATCGCTGCTCCAAAATTCCAATCTCCTGTGGATATAAAATAATTTTCAATCAAGTTACCAATCAGTACAAAGTCTCCACCACCTAAGAGTTTCGGAATAAAGAAACTCGACACGGCAGGCAGAAAGACTAGGGTAATTCCAGAAATCACTCCCGGTATAGAGAGTGGTAAGGTAACTCTTTTAAAGCACTCTATTTTGCTCGCTCCTAAATCTTCAGCTGCTGATATTAAACTTTGATCCATTTTTACTAATGAAGTATAAACTTGTAAAATCATAAATGGCAGAAAGCTGTACACCATCCCGATATATACCTTAATTTCTCCAGATAGTGGCAACCCTGATAAAATTCCACGCCATGCGTATGTTCTTACCAGCATGTTAATCCACATAGGTAGTGTAATCAACAATACCATAATTGCTCTTTTGTCTGCTTTTAATCTAGAAATAATATATGCTGCAGGATAGCCAATTAAAATACAAATGAATGTTGTTATGAAAGCTAACTTCAATGATCTCCAAAGCACTAGTGGGAATAGTGGCTCTGTAAAAAACCGAATAAAGTTATCTAGTGTTAGTTGCAGTGTTAAAACACCATTTCCATCTGTTGTAAAAGCATAGACAACAATCAATAACATAGGAACAACTAATACTACCAATGCCCACGCAACGTAAGGATAGACTAGTTTTGTAAAACTCTTCATTAATACTCTTTCTCCATAACGTGAATGTCTTCAGGATCAAATTTTAGCCCCACTTTTGTTCCCGCAGCTTTATATTCTGTTGTATGCACCTTGAACTCTCTTCCTTTTGTAGAAAAAGTAATCGGATAAGTTCCTTCTTTTATTTGTGTATCATCAAAGTCATATTTGACATCATAAATCTCAACAACGCTTTCATCTTCAAGTGACCAAGCAGTAGCACTTGCCCAACGTTTAAAGTCTGTATCAATAGCTACACTCTCTTTAATTTCATCCACTGTTTTATAAAAATCAAACGCTTGTACCGCTTCATCACGATTTGCATCTTCTGTATAAACTGGATCTACTACTGTAATTTCCACATCAACAGCTGTTCCTTTTGAAGTTTCAAAGCGACAAGTATATATACCAGGTTCCGTTTGAACTTCGTAACTAACTTTACTAATCCCTAAATCTTCATTATCAAAACTCCATGCTTGAGCATTCGCTCGTGCTACAACATTAGCATCAGTAAGTGTTGCAACATCTTCTGTATCCAAATAAAAGTTACTAGCACTAATCTTCTCTTGTGCCTCTTCATTCACAATGTCGCGATCACCAAGGACATGCATATTCACTGTCTTAGATGTTCCTGAAACCGTTTCTACAATAATCTCATAATGCACACCTTTGAATAGAACAGATTTAACCTCTCCATTCAAAAGCCCTTGATTTCTAGCCACTAGCTCTATATCCTCAGGGCGAATAACAATATCCACCTCTTCATTCTCTTTAAATCCATGATCCACACAAGTATATTCTTTGTCATCAAATTCAATGCAGTAATCTTTTTTCATTACCCCATCTAGCAAGTTCGACTCACCGATAAAATTAGCAACATATTCATTGATCGGTTCATTATAAATCTCAGTAGGTGTTCCAATTTGAACAATTTCTCCCTCTTTCATAACTACAATTTTATCACTCATCGTTAGTGCTTCTTCTTGGTCGTGAGTAACAAAGATGAAAGTAATCCCAACTTCTTGTTGAATGTGTTTTAACTCTTGTTGCATTTCTTTTCTCAATTTTAAATCTAGAGCTCCTAAAGGTTCATCCAGCAAAAGAACTTTGGGTTCATTTACCAGTGCTCTTGCAATCGCAACCCGTTGTTGTTGCCCACCAGACATTGATGTAATATCACGCTTAGCATAACTTTCAAGTCCTACAAGACTCAACATACGAGTTACCTTTTGCTCAATAACGTCCTTAGACATTTTCTTAATCTTTAATCCGAAGGCTATGTTATCGTAAACATTTAAATGAGGAAACAGTGCATACTTTTGAAAAACAGTATTCAAGTTTCTTTTATATGCTGGTATTTTAGCGATATCTTGATTATCAAAAATAACCTCTCCTGATGTTGGCTCTAAAAAACCCCCTAAAATACGCAATAACGTTGTCTTTCCACAGCCAGAAGGTCCTAAAAGTGTTACAAATTCATTTTCATAAATATCTAGGTTAACCCCTTTTAGCACAATTTGCTTATCAAATGATTTTACAATGTTTTTAAATTGAATTAATTTTTTCATTCTCGTTCCCCTTTTCTAGAATATTGGTGGTGTGCAAACCCACAAGACTTTTGCTAATTCTTTTGATTCATTTTTCAAATAATGTTCTTGATTTCCAGAAATATAAAATGTTTCCCCTTTTTTAACATAGCGCTCACTATCACCAAAATATAGCTTCACTTTCCCAGACAGAATGTATCCAAATTCTTCGCCTTCATGTGGACTTATCTTCTGACTTTCTCCGCCTTGTTTTAATTCAAGTAAAATTGGTTCCATTTCATTTTTTTGAGCATTGGGAACAATCCAATGCAAACAACTGTCTTCCTTTTCATCTTTAAAGAAATCTTCTTCTGAAAAAATGAGTTTTTCTTTTTTTTCTTCTTGAAAAAATTTTGCCATAGACACCCCTAACGCTTCTGCAATATCTTGAAGTGTTTGAATAGATGGTGATGTTAAATTTCGTTCTAATTGAGATAGAAATCCTTTGCTCAATTCACATCGACTCGCAAGCTCTTCTAATGTTAATTTATTGGTCGCTCGCAACTGTTTAATCCTGTTTCCTATGTCCATGACAATCTCCTTCCTTTGTTTAGTAATTGTAAACAAGTTGTTTTAAAATAATAAACACATTATTATTATACCGATTAGAATGTAAAATGCAATAATTTTTTATCTTTTTTTTATTTTTGTTATTAAAAAAAACGCTAGTAAAAGTCAGCGTTATTTTAAAGTACTTCTTGAATTAGTTTCTCTAGCTGTGGCTTGGGTTGAAATCCCACAACCTTCTGTTTTAGCACTCCACCTTTGAAAGTGCACAGTGTTGGAATAGACATCACTTCGAAACGTTGTGCTATCTCTGGTAACACATCCACATCCACTTTTACAATTTCAACACTCGGTGTTGAAATTGCTAATTCTTCCAAAATTGGAGCAATCATTTTGCATGGTCCACACCATTCTGCAAAGAAGTCTATTAACAATGCATCTTGCTGTGCTACAATTTCATCAAACTCCTGAACTGTTTTAATAATTTTCATTTTCATTCTCCTTATGATAGTTTTTTTGCAGCAGCCACATCCACAATAACAACAACATCTGGATGTTGTCGTAGTGCCGTTGCTGGACAATCTTCACTAACCTTTCCTTGAACCATTTCATAAATTGCATCCGCTTTATTTTCACCAGATGCCACTAATAAAATTTTCTTTGAGCGAAGGATAGTTGCGATACCCATCGTAATCGCTTTTGTTGGCACTTCTTCAAGACTGCCAAAGAAACGCGCATTGTCTTCTCTTGTTTTTTCTTTTAAGTCCACAATGTGAGTAACACTGTCAAATGATGTTCCCGGCTCATTAAACCCTATATGACCATTTGCTCCAATTCCTAATAACTGAATATCAATTTGGACTTCCTTCATTGCTTCTTCATATTTTTCACATTCGAGTTCAACTTGGGAGCTATCCCCAACTGGTAAATGAACGTTTTCTTCTAAGATATCCAATCCATTAAACAAATTTTCATGCATAAATGTATAGTATGTTTGTTCATGGTTTTTAGGAAGACCTATATATTCGTCTAAATTGAAGGTAACTACATTACGATAAGATGTTCCGTTTTCTTGGTGGTCAGCAATCATCTCTTTATATAGTCCACATGGACTTGATCCTGTAGCCAATCCTAAAACTGGAACTTCTTTACTCACTACAACTTCTTTCATTACTTTAAAAGCTTCTTTGCTTAGCTCTTCATAGTTTTCTACAACAATTACTTTCATCTTTCTACCTCTTTCATTACTGTTAATACTTTACCATATTTTTTAGAAAATTTCTATTCCTAAAGTCGTTAAATAAGTTTTTCCCTTTTCTAAAATGAGTGTTCCTTCCCTATTTTCAAACGAAGTCTCCACTTTTTCAAAGTCTCCATGCCCATGCCATGGTTCAATACACAAAAATGGCGCTTGGGGCTTTGGTGTCCAAAAGGCAAGCCAGCGATAACCAACTAAATCAACACTAACACCATGTTTCCCTTGAGTAAGTTTTACTGAGGAAGATTTAGGATATTCGAAACAAAGGGTTCCATTGTTTTCAAATAGTGGATAGCTTAACGGAATTTTATTCTCTTTTTGTAATCCAAATGATCCATATAATCCCGAAAGTGTCTCATTGTGGCTGAACTCAATATGATAGTCATCAAAGCTTTCTCCCTCCACTAAAGGGCAACGAAATGCAGGATGAAGTCCAAAGCTAAAGGGCATTGATCTTTGAGATTTGTTTTCCACCCGATAGTTGATAAGTACTTTGTTTTCTCTTAGTCGATATTCTACCCATAATTTAAACTGAAAAGGGTATTTTGCTTCTGTTTCAGCATTACTTTCATAAGAGAATACAAGTGTCTCTTTTGTACATTTCTCTTCTTTAAATTCTGCAGTTCGAACAAGTCCATGGTTTCCCATTTCATAGACTTGATTATCGATATGAATCTTTTTATCCCATGTGCTTCCAACAATCGGAAATAAAATTGGAGTTCTACCAGCCCAATAGGTTGCATCACCTGACCAAATGTACTCTAAGTTTGTTTCTTTATTGAATAAACTAATGATTTCAGCACCTCTGGATGATACTTCCAACGAAATCACTTCATTCTCTATTTTTGCCATGTTTTTCTTCCCTCTTTTCTTCTTGTCTCACCCGGACGAATTAAACAATATTTACCATGTCCTACAAGATCTAATCGATTTGCTTTTTTCAAAGCCTCATAAACTAAATCATAGTTTTTAGGATAAGTAAATTGCATTAGTGCACGTTGCAACAGTTTATCATGGTTATCTTTCGCAACATAAACAGGTTGCATCGTTTGAGGATCAATTCCTGTGTAGTACATGCACGTACTTGCAGTTGCTGGAGTTGGATAAAAATCTTGAACCTGTTGTGGAGTATGATTAATTTTCTTTAAGTAACATGCCAATTCAATCGCATCATCTAAGGTACACCCCGGATGACTACTCATTAAGTACGGTACTAAAAACTGTTTTTTTTCTTGCTCCTTATTTTTTCTTTCATAGGTTGATGTAAAACGGTCATAGAGTTGATGATTACACTTTCCCATGTAATCCAACACTTTATCAGATACATGCTCTGGTGCTACTTTCAGTTGTCCACTAATATGATGTTCCACCAGTTCATTAAAGAATGTTTCATCTTTGTCATGCATTAAATAATCGTAGCGAATACCTGATCGAACAAATACTTTTTTTACTTTTGGAACTGCTCTGCACTCTCTTAAAATATCCAAATAATCCCGATGATCCACTTTCAATTGTGAACACGGTTTTGGATGCAAACACTCCTTGCTTTTACAAGTTCCATGCTCCAACTGTTTTGTACATGATGGATTATAAAAGTTGGCAGTAGGTCCACCCACATCATGGATATAGCCTTTAAAATCTGGATACTCTGTAATCTTTTTTACTTCTTCCACAATGGAGTACTTTGAACGACTTTGAATAATTCTGCCTTGATGGGCAGTTAACGCACAGAAACGGCAACTTCCAAAACAACCACGATTACTAATAACACTAAATTTAACTTCTTCAATTGCCGGAATCATTTTATACCTTGGATGAAAATTGCGCATATAATTTAAACTGTACACATCATCCATTTCTTGTCTTGTCAAAGGAAGTGCTGGTGGGTTTTGTATGACGTAGCATTGATTGTATTCTTCTGATAGCACTGTCGCATTCAGTGCATCTTGGTTTTCGCTTTGAATTTTAAAACTTCGTGCATAGCTTTCTTTATTCCCTTTTATCTCTTTAAATGATGGTAACACTTCATGATCAAACAAGTGTTCTTTAGTTTTTGATTGATAAACCGAACCTTTAATATAAGTAATATCACGAATATGCATACCACTATCTAGTGCCTCTGCCAATTCGATAATGGAATTTTCACCCATGCCATATAGAATCAAATCAGCCTGTGCCTCCAATAAAAGACTTGGTTGAATTTGATCACTCCAATAATCATAGTGAGCTAGTCGCCGCAGAGATGCTTCTATACCTCCCAATATAATGGCACTGTCTGGAAATAGTGAACGAACCTTTTTGCTATACACAGATGTAGCACGATCTGGTCTTTTACCCATCTCACCTTGATCTGTGTAATTATCTTTGTTTCTTCTCTTTTTATTTACAGAGTAATGATTCACCATCGAATCAATATTTCCCGATGTAATTAAAAATCCTAATCGTGGACTTCCAAACTGCAAAAAGTCTTCATCTGTTTTCCAATTAGGCTGTGCTAATATAACAACTTTATAACCTCTTGATTCCAATACACGACTAATAATCGCAACACCAAAAGATGGATGATCGACATAAGCATCTCCACTAACTAATATAAAATCCGCTTGTTGCCAACCTCTCTCTAACATTTCTTCTTTAGAACTTGGTAAAAATTTCATTCTCTCACCTCATTATACCTATTATAACAAAAAAATAGGAAATTTCTTTCCTATTCGTCAAATAAATCTGTAGATAGATATCTTTCCCCCGTATCTGGCAATAATGCAACAACTGTTTTTCCTTTATATTTCGGATTAGCTGCAATCTTTATCGCTTCTGATAGGGCTGCTCCACTTGAAACTCCTACCAAAATACCTTCTGTAGAAGCTATTAATTTAGCTGCTGCTTTTGCTTCATCGTAGGTCACCATTTGAACTTTATCGACTACATTAGGATCATAATTCAATGGAATAAATCCTGCTCCAATCCCTTGAATTTTGTGTGGACCTTTTCTTGCTTCTGTAATCATAGGAGAGTCTTTAGGCTCTACTGCAACAATTTCAACTGTAGGATTACTTTCTTTTAGCACTTTCCCAACACCACTTACTGTTCCACCAGTTCCAACTCCAGCCACAAAAACATTGATTTCTCCACTCAAATCATTCAATAGTTCATGCCCAGTTCTAGTGTAATGAGCCAATGGATTTTGTGGGTTTTCGAATTGAGATGGGATAAATGAATTCTCTATTTCAGCTTTAAGTTCATTTGCTCTTTCAAGTGCACCCATCATTCCTTTAGCACCCGGTGTTAGTTCTAATCTTGCACCATAGGCTTGAATTAAGCGACGTCTTTCTAAACTCATTGTATCCGGCATAACCAAGATGCACGGAAGATTTAGCGAGGCACAAACCAAGGCTAACCCAATCCCTGTATTTCCGCTAGTTGCTTCAATAATTGTGGTATTTTCATTAATATCTTTTTCCTCAAGTGCACTAGCCAACATATTAAAAGCAATTCTATCTTTGACACTTCCACCTGGATTAAATGATTCCACCTTCACATAAAGCATCGCCTCCAAACCCATTTTCTTTTTAAGATTATTGCATGCAACAAGTGGAGTATTTCCTATTGTATCTACAATTTTATTAAACAACATATCTGCATCCTCCTTTAAGAATTATATCATATACTTTATTAAAGTAGTTGAATTATGCTCTTTTATCCTTTATTATTAATACTACTAAAGGAGAGTGGCTATGCTTAAAGATTTAAGAATGCAAATTGAACACATCAAAAAAACAGATCCTGCTGCAAAAAATATAGTTGAAATTCTTTTGCTGTATCCTAGCATTCATGTCCTCGCTTTTTATCGAGTTGCTCACTTTTTCTACACTATTCACTTCTTTCTGCTAGCCAGAATCCTTTCACAGTTTGCTCGCTTTCTAACCGGCATTGAAATTCATCCTGGGGCAACTATCGGTAAGGGATTATTTATTGACCATGGTATGGGTACTGTTATAGGTGAAACTGCCGTTATTGGTGATCGTGTAAAATTGTTTCATGGCGTAACTTTAGGCGGTCTTGAAAACAAAACTGGCAAACGCCACCCCACCGTTAATAATGATGCCATCATCGGAGCAAACGCTCAACTATTAGGTGATATTACCATTGGAGAATCTGCTTCTGTCGGAGCAAACGCTGTCGTTTTAATCGATGTACCCGCATTCTCTATCGCAGTTGGTGTTCCTGCTGTCATTAAAGAAAAAAAGAAAAATTGATATTATTCAATTTTTTTATTTTAAATTTTTCAGTTTCAAGCCAAAAAATCACTTACATTGCCTTCAGTTTTTTCAACTGTTAGACTTGTAGTGTGTGAAAACACATTTATAAGAGGAGGTATTACCATGTCATTAGTAGGAAAAAAAATCATTCCATTTTCAGCCAACGCATTTAAAAACGGTCAATTCTTAACTGTTGATGAAACCACTTTTTTAGGTCATTGGAGTATTGTTTGTTTTTATCCAGCTGACTTTACTTTTATTTGTCCTACAGAATTAGAGGATTTACAAAATCATATTCATGAATTTGATGAACTAGATACTCAAATTTATTCTATTTCTACTGACACTCACTACACTCATAAAGCATGGCACGACAATTCTGCCGCTATCAAAAAAATAACTTATACCATGATTGGTGATCCGTCACACCAACTCGCTAAAAACTTTGACGTCTTAATTGATGAAGAAGGTTTAGCGGACCGTGGAACATTTATCATTGATCCCGACGGCATAATCCAGTCCATCGAAGTAAACGCAGGAAATGTTGGTCGTGATGCGAGTGTGCTTGTAACAAAAATAAAAGCTACTCAGCATGTCAGACAATTCCCAGGAGAAGCTTGTCCTGCAAAATGGAAGTCTGGTTCAAAAGCATTAACCCCCAGTTTAGATTTAGTCGGAAAAATTTAAGTTTGTGAAAACTACAAAAATCATAGCGTATGATCTGCTGTATCCACAGCTAGAGTCGTTATTACAATTATTATGGAGTGCTTAAAAGACTAGCTCATATTAAAAGTGGATATTCCTATCCACTTTTTTATTATGCAATATGTACGATTTCCCCTTGAGCGTTGCCAGATACTCCAGCCGCGTTTGCTTCATCAGTGTCAATATGCATTGCCAAAGAATAAGAATCCGAAACACGAACAACGGTATCTCCAAAAACTGTATCGCGTTCAGAAGAGTTAATACGAACATTAACTATTTCCCCATTTTTCACTCCATAGATTTCAGCATCTTGTGGTGTCATGTGAATATGCCTTTTCGCTGCAATGACTCCTGACTCTACTGTTGTTTCTCCAGCAGGACCAACAAGTTGAATTCCTTTTGTTCCATCAAGTTGACCAGATTCACGTACAAGGGCTTCTACTCCTAATGTGCGTGCATCCGTTAATGAAAGCTCTAATTGAGTATGCGAACGTGTTGGCCCAAGAACAGTAATACTCATTTCTCCTCTTGGTCCTTTAACGGTCACTTTTTCTTCACAGGCATATTGTCCTGGTTGAGATAAATCTTTCTTTGGTGTTAACTGATGTCCTTCTCCAAACAAAGTCACCACATCTTCTTGAGTTAAGTGAATATGTCGTGCTGAAATTTCCACTAAAAATTTTTCTGCCATTTTTTTACCTTCTTTCCTCTTTTAATTATAGTCGTATTTTAAAAGTTATTCAACCTAAAGCGCTTTTTTAATTGTTCTTACTAATCAAATCAGCGACTATTAATCCATTCGCTGCTGCTTGACTTAAAGATCTTGTAAATCCAGCCCCATCTCCTAATGCATAAATTCCTGGATATTTATCCAACTCAAAATCTGTGCACTGCGGGCGAGCAGAGTAATATTTGCATTCCACTCCATAAAGCAGAGTGTCCGCATTTGCAATCCCTGGAGCCACTTGATTTAAAGCGTGCAATGTTTCTAAAATATTATCCAGTTGTCTTTTAGGCATACATAAACTAAGATCCCCTGGAACAGCTTTTAATGTCGGTCTCACTGTTGATTGTTTTAATCGCTTTTCATCGGTTCTTTGACCCATCTCTAAATCGCCAAGCCGCTGAACTAACACGCTACCACCACTGATTTTATTTGCCAGTGATGCAACATCACGAGCATATTGAATTGGTTCATTAAATGGATCAGTAAATCGAATCGTCGTGAGTAGTGCAAAATTAGAGTTTTCAGTTTTTTTATTTTCTTCCTTGAAGGAATGACCATTCACAGTTAATACACCATCTGTATTTTCTGTAACAACATGCCCTCTTTCATTAAAACAAAACATCCTCGTTATGTCCCCATATCCTTTAGAACGATAAAAGATTTTGGGCTCATAGATTTTTTTTGAAAAATGTTCCCAAACAGAAGCAGGACATTCTACTCGCACTCCGATATCGACTTGAGAATTTTGACATGGAATATCGTGATTTTTACACCAGTTTAAAAATTGGCGACTTCCCGCTCGTCCTACCGCAAACACAATTTTTTTAGCTTGTGTGTGATACTCTTCTTTTCCTGAAAGAATGGTTGCTGTTTTATTTTCTGGATTTACATCACTAACCCAGTGATCCGTTTCAATCTGAACTCTCTTGTCTAACGCTTGCACCATCTTCAACATGGTTTTGTAATTAGCATCCGTTCCCAAGTGCTTCAGTTCAGCTTGTTGCATGTGTAAATCATAGTGCAAACACAACTTTTTTAATTCATCATCTGGGATATAGCGCTCTTTTTGTGCCCCATATTCCATTAGTATTTGGTCAGCTTCTTCGATATATTGCAATACTTTTTTAGGTTCCATAAACTCTGGCAACCATCCTCCATATTCCGTTGAAATAATGTACTTCCCATCAGAGAATGCTCCTGCCCCTCCAATTCCTTCCATGATGGCACACGGTTTGCATTTGATACATTGATCTACTTTATCCGCAATGATTGGACACTGCCTATCACTTAACGATTTTCCTTTTTCAACCAATAAAATTGAAAGTTTTGGATCTTCTTGATATAGGCGATAAGCACACATTAAACCTCCTATTCCACCACCAATGATCAGCACATCATAATTTGATTTAATTCCCATGAAACTGCCTCTCTTTCCTTATTTATTTTATCATAATTCAGAATAATTAATATGCTTGTTTTCATAAAAAAAGCAGAAAATTTAGGTTTTTTTCTGCCTCTAGAATTTAATACGCAATCAGGATTCCACCATCCATTGCATAGAATGTTGTCAATCCTTTACATGGAACAATATTGATCTTGGCATTTGGATACTCAGCCATGATTTTTTCTCGAATATATGATGAATCTTTCTCATTATTGCAATGATGAATTTGAATGGTTGCATGGCTTAAATCCTTCTTTTCTTTCATCATATCAACCATCGTGTTATACGTTGTTTTATGTCCACGACATTTTTTTGCTGTTTCAACAGTTCCTTCAGGTGAAGCAACGCATATTAAACGAATGTTTAAGGTCTTTACCACTGACCCCATAAAGTTACTCATACGTCCAGTTTTTATTAAATTATCATAGCTTCCCATTGTGAAGACTAAAGCCAACTCTTTATTGTAAATCTCTAATTCCGCTGTTATTTCTTCAAAAGATTTTCCTGCTTGAATTAACTCTAAGCTTTTTTCAATCATTAAAACTTCGCTTCCAGCAACCGACTTTGTGTCACAAACAAAAATCTTTTTACTTGGATCATCAACTTCCATCAACTCTTTCGCCATCCGTGCACTATTATATGTCCCAGATAATCCTCCTGTTAATGTAAAACACAGTACATTATCTGACTTCTTAAATCCTTCATAAAAATCTCCAGGTGCTGGGCATGCGGTCTGTAAAGTCTCCTTCGAGTTTTTCATCCCTTCCAACAAGTCACTGATTTGGATATTATCATCATCAACAAATTCTTGATCGTCTACAATAATCTTAAGCGCTGCTACTGTAAAGTCTACTCCCTTATTTTGAAAATCTCTCTCCTTTAAGTCACATCCACTATCTGTAACAATACCCCACTTCATATTTGTTCCTCCTTTGCATATGGTATGCAATATTATATTACAAAAGATAGCATATATTGTCAAGTTACATTCAATTTCCTGACAATATATGCTATACTATGTAAAAGAGGTGAATTATGACAAAAAATATTCTAAATTTAACTAATTTTCACTTGCCGAGGTGGAGCGAGTTGCCAACAATGGAGCTGTACAGTGACCAAGTAATTTCCTATATTTTAGATGTTTTAGCCCCTTTACGCCTTGACGAAGAGGATCCTTTATTGACGACTTCCATGATCAATAATTATGTAAAATGTCGACTTATCCCTCCCACAAACAAAAAACGCTATAATCAGCGGCACATTTCTTTTTTGATTGTGGTTTGTGTGTTTAAAAAAATCTACTCCATCCCTAAAATTATTCAAATGATTGATATTCAAAAGAAAATATTTGAAACACAAGTTGCTTATGATTACTTTTGTGCAGAGCTTGAAAATTCGCTCCAAAATATCAGCATCACAGAAATCAAGTTAGCCGCAGATACTACCAAAACAGGTAGGGAAGAACGCCTTTTTGTACGTGCTTCTGTCAATGCATTCGCACTGAAACTAATGGTGGAGGCTTATTTAAAGTCAAAGGACTCTAGTCCTGAACAATAAAGCGTAAGCCGTTTCTTGTCCAAGGATGAAGTCCTTTTAAAAAATATCTATTTTTCTTCCCTAATTGTGCAATATAGGGATTTTTTTTCCATTTTGGAAAATGTATTTTCATTACTTTCATGGCTTCTTCATATAAGAAATCAAATTGATCTGATCTCATAAATCGGAACATTCCATACAAGCATAGATGTTCAATGTGCAAATACTCCAACTCTTGGTAATATTTTTCGTATAGTTCTTCTTCTGTGAATTTTTCTCTAACCATTGCCATAATCGAGAATATATCTTTTTGACGTGGGGAATTAACCTCTGCCATAATTGATCCTCTTCTTTGCCTATAATGTACAAGTGCTTCTGCAACATAGCCAATTTTCGCTGTTTTTGAAAAAATTTCAGTGGATACTGGAATATCTTCATACCAACTATTCAATGGATAGCGAATCCCATTTTCTTTAAAAAAGGAGCGGTGATAGACTTTATTCCATGCATACATAGGAGATAAGAGTGCTCTTTTTTGAATATCTTCGATAGTCCATGGTGATAGTCCTGGAAGTATCCATGATGGTGTTGCATCCTCATAGACATATTCCACATCACACACCACCACATCAAAATTCTCCTGAATCTTATCCATCATCTTTTCATAATACCGCTCACTCACATAATCATCACTATCTAAAAAAGTTACATAGTCACCCAACGCATAACTCAGCCCATAGTTGCGTGCATCACTAAGCCCTCCATTGGTTTTATGAATTAGTTTAATATTAGGATAACGAAGTGCCATTCTCTCAACCACTCTTGGACCAGTGTCAGTAGAGCCATCATTAACCACTAAGATTTCCATATCTTTAAATGTTTGTTTTACCAAACTCATTAAGCATTCTTCAATGTATTTTTCGACATTATACATTGGTACAATGACAGACAACTGCATCCTTTCATCTCCTTTATTTTATTTCATCAAATAACATCAATGCTCTTTCGATAATTGCATCCATATTATAGTATTTATATTCCGCTAATCTTCCTAATAAGTACAAATTAGAAATCGGCTTTACCAAGTCACAATATGCCTTGTACTTCGCTTGATTTTCATTGGTAAAGATTGGGTAGTAAGGAACATTCCCAATCTCTCCACCTGGTGTGTACACCATTGGATATTCAACCGCAATCGTTGTTTTTTCTTTTGGATAATCTTTCATTAATAATTTATATTCTGTAATTCGAGTAAATGCATGCTCACTTTTTGGTGTTGGGTAGTTAATTGTCGCTGCTTGTTGATACGTCCCTAAATGAGTTTGAACATCAAATTCTAAGCTTCGGTATGGTAGCGCTCCTAATGAATATTCCATCAAATCATCTAATGCTCCAGTATAGATTACCGGTATTTTTATTTTTTCTCCATCGACCATGATGCACTGTGCTACAGGATCTACCTTTAAATAATCTTTCGCTTCACAATTCAGTCGAACTTCAATATTTTCATGTTCTAACATTTTTTTAAATATTGCAGTATATCCATGAGTTGGCATACATTGGTATTGATCTTGGAAATATCTTGCGTCAGTTCCTATTAAAACCGGAACCCTCTCTGTTACAGCTGGGTCTATTTCTTCAGGAGTTAATCCCCACTGCTTCATTGTGTAATGTTTGAACACTTTTTCATAAATAAAATTCGCTAGTTCTTGAACTTCTTTATTTTCGTTTTTTCTCAATTTCAAAATAGGAACTTTCTCTTCTTTGTTATAGGACTCTAAGAGAGCTTTCTTTAATCGCTCTGCTTTTTCTGAATCAAAACATTTTCCAATACTTGTTAAGTTAAATGGAATGGGCACTTCTTTCCCATCTATCATTCCTAAAACACAATGTTCATAATCATACCATGATGTAAACTGTGAAAGATAATCTAAAACAGTTTTGTTGTTAGTATGAAAAATGTGCGGTCCATATTCGTGACGTTGTACCCCATTTTCATCACAATAGTCGTACATATTTCCACCAATATGGGCTCTTTTTTCTAATACCAAGACCTTTTTATTTTGTTGGGTTGCGAATCTCTCAGCTAAAACAGCTCCTGCAAAACCTGCTCCAACAACAATAATATCCGGTTTCATTTTATTTTCCTCCATACATTTTCTCGTAGTAATCTTTATAGTCACCACTAATAATTCTTTTCCACCATACTTCATGGTCTAAGTACCACTTAATAGTTTGTTTTATTCCAGATTCAAAGTTATAGTTTGCACACCATCCTAATTTCTCAATCTTTGTTGGATCAATTGCATATCTCAAATCATGACCTTTTCTATCTTCTACATAGCGAATTAACGATTCAGGTTTATCTAGTTCTTTTAAAATCACTTTTACCACTTCTAGGTTTGTTTTTTCATTATGTCCACCTATGTTGTAAACTTCACCCACAATTCCTTTCTTAAGAATTAAGTGAATTGCACTGCAATGATCTTTTACATGTAGCCAATCACGAACATTTGCACCTGTTCCATAGACTGGTAAGCTTTCATCTGCCAAAGCACGAGAAATCATAAGTGGAATTAACTTTTCAGGAAAATGATATGGTCCATAGTTATTTGAACAACGACTAATAGTTACTGGTAGTCCATATGTGCGATGATATGCTAACACCAACAAGTCGGCAGATGCCTTGCTACTTGAATAAGGACTTGATGTATGCAGTGGCGTCTCTTCTGTAAAAAATAAATCTGGTCGATCTAATGGCAAGTCTCCATAGACCTCATCAGTAGATACTTGGTGAAATCGTTTTACATCAAATTCCTTGCATGCATCCAACAAAACTTGAGTTCCTAAGACATTGGTAACTAAAAAAATCTCAGGATTTTCAATAGAGCGATCCACGTGGCTTTCTGCCGCAAAGTTAACTACCATGTCAAACTTCTCTTCACGAAATAAATCATAAACAAATTTTCTATCCGCGATATCCCCTTTAACAAACCTAAAATTCGGAGATTCCATCGCTTTTTCTAACGTTTCCAAATTACCAGCGTAAGTCAAGTTGTCTAAGCATACCACATTCCAATCTTTTTCTGTTTCTAGTAAGTGATAGATGAAGTTGCTTCCAATAAATCCTGCACCTCCTGTTACACAAATTTTCATAATCTTTCCTCCTTAATTCTTTTCACTTCTTTCGCAACACCTTCATGGAGTGTTGTTGTGGGTTGATAATTTGTTAATTGCTGCAGCTTTGTAGTATTTAACACAATAGAATGGACTTGGTTTACAGGCTCTTCTTTTGCTTCAATCACAATTTTACCCACTTGCATTTCAATTTCTTGAATCAATTCTTGCAATGTCACTCCAACTCCAGATCCCAAATTAAGAATCTCATTTTTAATTTCAAGGTGAACCAAGCGTTTAAAATATTCAATCATATCATCAATATATAAATAATCACGACATGAACTTAGTAATGCCCAAAGTTCAAAAACTTCTTTAGAGAGCGCTTTTTCAACCAGGATAGGAATAACTCCTTGACGCTTTCCTGATAGCTGATATCCGCCATAGGGATTACTTACCCTTAGAATCAAAGAAGTGAATTCACACATTTGAAGTTGCGTTTCTAGCATAACCTTGCTTTTGGCATATAGTGTTGTTGGTTGAAGGCTTGCTTTTTCTGTGAGCGCTTTTTCTGAACTTCCATAGATTGTTCCACCACTAGATAAAAAGTAATAATTATCAATCTTACATTGTGCTAATCTATTCCACATTTCTTTGTAGATATCGCTAATCTTTTCCAACTCTTCTTCTTCATCTTGACTCTGACTTAAACTCGATAAAAGTGACATTGTATCCACAACGATTGCACCCTTTAAAAAATCGAGTTGTACTTGATTAAATGAACCATTAAAAATATCCACCTCAGTAAAACAAGAGGACTTTTCGCTATATGGGCTTGCTAATCCCCATACTTGTACATCATGAATTTCACTTAATCCTTCACTTAAATTATAGCCTAAATAGCCACAACCAAAGAAAACTATTTTCATACATCCTCCTAGGGTTTGTAGGTCGTTTTAATTGCCCCCGTAGCGACAAACCTCAAATATTGGGCATATTGCCCTTGCCCATATTCATCAGCAATTTTTAACAACTGTTGTTTGTCAATCCACTGATTATAATACGCAATCTCTTCTGGTACTGAAATTTTAATTCCTTGAACTTCCTCAACTGCCTTAACATAATTGCAAGCCTGTCCTAATGCTTCAACTGTTCCTGTGTCTAACCAAGCAAACCCACGTCCAAAAACAGTACAATCCAATTCACCATTTTCCAAATAAATTTTATTTAAATCTGTAATTTCATATTCTCCGCGTGGTGATGGTTTCAATTCTTTCGCATACTTCACCACCCGATTATCATAGAAATACAACCCAACTACCGCATAGTTACTTTTTGGCTGTTTTGGTTTTTCTTCTAAACTAAGTACTTTCCCATTGCTATCAAATTCCACAACACCAAATCGTTCTGGGTCCTTTACATGCTGTCCAAAAATCATAGCTCGCCCTGAATTTTTGCTCGCTTCTTTTAACATTTTTCCAAACTGATTACCATAGAAAATATTATCCCCCAACACCAAGCAAACATTGTCTTCTCCAATGAATTCTTCCCCCAAGACAAAGGCTTGAGCTAGTCCGTTTGGTATTTCTTGAACTTTATATTGCAGATGGATACCCAACTGTGACCCATCGCCTAGCAACCGCTCAAAATTAGGCAAATCCTGTGGTGTTGATATAATCAATATATCTTTTATCCCTGCAAGCATTAAAGTGCTTAAAGGATAATAAATCATTGGTTTATCATAGATTGGCAAAAGTTGTTTTGATGTTACTTTGGTCAGTGGATAAAGTCGTGTCCCACTTCCTCCTGCTAAGATAATTCCCTTCATAGTCATCCTCCATTTTCTTTTATTATTGTACCACGATTATAACTATTTAAAAACCAGTTTTAGCCAAAAGAAAAGCCCTTTCGAGTCAAATCAAAAGAGTTTTCTTTTATATTTTATAGATTATTCCCCATTTGGAGTTGGTGTTATCGATGAAGTTGGAGTTTCAGTAGGAGAAGGCGTTGGTGTTGGCACTACTGGATTTTTTGTATACTTGACACTCACCGTCATGTTCCCCGATCCCATCGTTACTGAAGAACCATTTGTTGTTCCTGTATATTGAGCAAAGGTATATCCTTCAACCGCTGGCGCCTCAACTGTATAGCTTGCCCCAGCTGCTAAACTTACCGTTTTATCGCTCATTAACGCTGCTCCTGTGCTGTCCACATATTTAATCGTTAAGGTATACGTAGCTGCCGTTGTCGTTGGCGTTACCTTAATTGTAAATGTTAAGTTGCTTTCAAGCACTTTTCCACTAATTTTACCACTTGCTAATGTGAATGGGTTTGTTGAAGTTATCCCTTCAACAGTGATATCTGATTTTGAAACTGTATCATAATTTTCTTTTTGAACACTAATTGAATAGGTTTCATCTGTATCAAAAACGTCTGCGTATCGCAGTGATGTGATTTCTTCACCTGTTGTTTTATTAACATAAATAACTGTTACACTATAGCCATCAACAACACAAGCACCAGTCTCTTCATCATAAACCTTTCCATCTTCACATTCTACTTCCGTAGCTTCTGCTCCACGTTGAATAACGTTTACGTTAATCACTGAGAATGCAGATGCATCTGTTCCTGATGGAATATCATATGAAATAATTGTTCCATCACTTAATGCGCCGCTAAAGCCATCCATTCCTTCTCCTACATAGCGAATATTAACTTGAATACCAAACACTTTTGCCCACGACTGTAAACGTCCAATTTGCAATCCTACAAAGTTCCCTAGTTCTGATGGCACTTCTGCTGCAATTTTTGCTTCATCATAGCTTGTCTGACCAATCGTTGGAATAGCATAAGTCCAATTCGCATTCCATCGGATTTTTTTTGTTGAATCAATCGTCGAAGTAAGCGTAATGTTTCTTAGAATTGCTTCTCTTGTATCTTCAATAGATCCATTGTATAGACGATAAATATAAATTGACGTTTGAGTAGTATCATTCCAAAGTCCAGAGTCATAGCCGATAATTCTAGAACTACTGATATTGAATACTCTCTCATAATGCTCTGTATCATAAAAACGAGCTGTTTTCTTTAATGTGTAGTTAAAGAAAGAGATTAGTTGATCTGTCCTTAAGTTTGTCGACACATTTTTACCAAGTGTAGCTAACATCGCCAATACTTTATCAATATCTTGTGATCGCATAACTTCTCTTAAAATCGCAACAATAACTTGCTGTTGGTTTGCTTGGCGTTGGAAATCACCACTTGCGTATAGGTGTCTTTCTCGAGCAAAAGCTAAAGATTGTTCTCCATTTAGATAAACATATCCTCCTCCCGGAACCCAAACTTGCATAATTCCTCTGGTACTAGATGATGTTTGTCCAACAAACTCCGTTTCATTGTAAACCGTAATTCCACCTAATGCATCAACTATATCAACAATTCCTTGAAAATTGCTTTCAAAATAATAATCAATTTCAATGTCTAATAAATTTTCTACTGTGTTAATCGTACAATCTGTTGAAACTGCTCTGGCATGCCCGATTTTATCCGATGCTTCTCCACTATAGCAAGCAATTGGAACATAACTATCACGTGCAATGGAAGTTAGTGTGACATTCATGCTAATGGGGTTAACTGAAGCTACCATAATTGCATCAGAGCGCCCCTCATCAACTCCCAGGATAAGTACTGTAAATGGCTCAGACGTAATATCTTTATTTGCCCCTGCAATAGCCTCTAATTCTACCGTTTCTGAAAAAGTATGAATCACAACACTTTTGTCTAGGTCTTCAATCAACCCTTCGTTTACTTCAAGTTGAGCCACATAATTGCTTGGTAAAATAGCCACTTCTACTTCTTCACTAAACAGTGCAAGTGCTAAGTCCACTGAACTTTCATACTCCGTATATTCAACATCAATTCCTTGTGCTACAATTTCACTTTTCCCTAAAATTGCGCTTTGTGTCCCTGCAACATATCCTACCATTTTTCCACTCATATCCGTTGTTGAAGCTACTGAACTACTTCCAGAAACAACAAAACTTGTTTCTATTTCTTCTTTTTCTCCACCAACTGATGTGATTGCACTAATACTGTTGTTTAGTGATGATGTCGCATAAGTTCCATAACCACCAATAAGCAAAGAAAGAACCAGCACTACACTAACACCACTCAGGTAACTAACTTTCTTTGTGCGAATCATCATTGCAAGTCCTAAATTAAGTATAACTAAGAGCAGCAAAACAACCACATTGATGATGATAAAAATTTCTTTGCTCAGTGCACTATAACGAGTGACATTATAAACCGTTAATATCAATAAAGCATTGGCAATAATCGCTCCTATCACATAAGCAATATTTATCTTTGTCATATCTCTTCCGATACGAGCATTTCCTTTTTTCTTGTTTGTCATTTTACTACCTCCTAATCGTAACTGTCATAGAAACTTGCGATTTCATATCGCCCACCGTGATCTACAACAGTAAAGAACCCAACTTGTTGAAACTCTTCAACATCAAGTGCGCTTGAATCTTTATACGTCCAAGTTGCCTCAATATAATAGGACTTCAATGAAGCCCCCTCAACAGTGAAATATCCACCATCTAGTGCTGCTATGATCTCAATTGAATCTACTTCTAATAATTTTTCTCTTCCATATTGCGTAATATATAAATCTAAATCTGAATAGAACGTCCAACGAGATTCTACTTCAAACATAGTATACTGAGGTCCATATACATATTGCAGGCCACCAACTTCATAAGTTCCATCTTTATTAGTCCATGTGAAATAGTCACTAATAAAACAGCGAACAACATTTTTTGAAATTTCTAATGGATCCCCATCTTCTAGTGACTTCGTTAAATCTTCAAAGACTTCCTTTCCAAAATCAGTAGGATTATTTCCTATTGTATATTGATCGTTTTTTATAGAAGAATTTGAGTCCAAATCCATCGTTGACCCATCACTATTTATTTTCCCAGTTATAATGTTAACGATATTAACCGATAACATGATTAAGGATACAAGGCAAATTATTAACATTCCTCCTGTGAGGTACATATTAATTTTTTTGTTTTTCTTATTCATCTTTCTTTTCCTCCGCATTTGTGTAGACTTTTCGTATGATATAGTTTGGACGTTTTTTCACTTCCATATACGTTTTTGATAGATATTCTCCAATAATACCTAAAGCCAATAATTGAATTCCACCTAGAAATAAAATCATTACCATCGTGCTTGGCCATCCACTAACTGCATCTCCAAACAGCAAAGCCCTTATGAAAATAAAAATCATCGCTGCAAATGAAGCAAAAGAAATCAAAAATCCAGTATAGGTTGCAAGCCGAAGTGGCGCAACCGTAAAAGCGACAATTCCTTCAATCGCATAGCCTAATAAACCCCAGAAAGACCAGCTTGTCTCTCCTGCTATCCGTTCAACGTTTTTATATTCCAAATATTCTGTTTTATACCCTACCCAAACAAAAATACCTTTAGAGAAGCGGTGGTATTCTTGAATTTCTAGAATAGAATCAACTACTTGTCGTGTCATCAATCGGCAGTCTCTTGCCCCATCAACGATATTCACTTCTGAAAAATGGTTAATTAGCTTATAAAATTGACGAGCAAAGAAAGAACGAATTTTTGGTTCTCCCACACGACTGACGCGTCGTGTACCTACTACATCAATGTCTTTTTCTTTTAAAATTTTCATCATTTCTACTAATAACTCTGGTGGGTCTTGTAAATCAGCATCCATTACGGTTACATAGTCACCTTTAGCAGCGGAAAGCCCTGCCAAAAGTCCACTCTCTTTACCAAAATTCCTGCTAAAATCAATAACTTTTACGCAAGTAGGGTCACTGTTATACAGTTTGATACACTCTTCCAATGTGGAGTCCTTTGAACCATCATTTACAAAAATGATTTCGTATTGCGTGTCCATCTTGTCCACAACTGCTTTGAGCGCATCGTAAAACAAATGAACAGTTTCTTTTTCGTTATAACATGGAACTACAATCGATAAAAGTGACATGTTTTTTCCTCCATAAGCGTTTATAATTATATAATAATTTTAACAAAAAGTATACTTTATCAGCACTTATTACCCAATTAATCGGAATAATTTTGCAAAGAGTAGAATATTCCAACTTCTCACCAGACCATAATAGCGGTTTTTTGCTCCTCCTAATGATTTTAAATACTTGTTTTTGTGCCAATTTGGAAATTTGTGATTTAATAGCCTCCACCCCATTAAAATTGTTTCTTCTCGGTCTTTTTTACTCTCTATTTTAACACTTCTTAAAAAGCTATTCCCTAAAAAGAACCGAATATGCAAATATTCTAATTCCGCTTGATATTGGTCAAACCACCCTGATTCATGGTAGTAAGTATCAATTTCTTCAAATACTGTAATCATATTCTTAACTTGGTCATTATTAGTATGAGTGATACTGGCATCATGTTGAACATAAGAAACAAACGCTTCATCCACAAATGAAATTTTAGTTATCCAAGGAACTAAGCAATATAAAAAATACGCATCTTCATAACGATTTCCATCTGGAAATTGTAGTTTTGTCTGTATGATCCAGTCTGTTTTATATAGCTTATTCCACAATGTTGCAAATAAGTGAATCATCGCTTCCTTGCCCAGTTGGTATGGTCCCTCTTTTTGAAGAATCACTTTATTGGGGTAAATCCAATTAAAATGGCTGACAACAAGGTCAGCATCATTTTTCTTTGCTTCTATCATCATTTTTTCAACCATTGTTTTTTCTGCGTAATCATCACTGTCTAAGAAGCCAAAATACTCTCCCGTTACCAAGGAAACGCCATAATTTCTAGTTGAAGCAATCCCTTGATTTTTCGTTGTATAAGCACGGATTTGTGGATATTTTGCTTGATATTTTTCAATAATCCTTTGGCTGTCATCTTCAGATCCATCATTGATGATGATGATTTCTAAGTCATCATAAGTTTGATTGATCAAGCTATCTAAGCAAACGGCTAAAAATTTTTCAGCATTATAAACAGGAACAATAATGCTAACCTTACTCATTAGATTCACCATCGCTATCAGTTAAAAATAAGCGATTAATTAAAATACCTAATAACACCGCAAGCCAGATTGATGTTACAAATTGATCCATGGTGTGCCCACTGACTACCCCCACACCAAATCCACTGACTAATGCTGCTCCATAAACAAACGTAGTTAAGTTAAAATGTTTTTTCCATTTTTTGACCATCACAAGAATAAGTCCAGCAGTGATAACAATCCACGGCAACATCGTTAATGAAAACCCTAAAATACCCAAAGTCATCCATTGTTGCACAAAATCTTGTTCCAAAATAATAGAACCATTCATAAAGGTTGAATATCCAGCACCCAAGATGTGCTCTGTAGGCTGTAGTTTTTCTAATTTATAGTTCATAAATATTGTCTGGATTTGGCGACCATTAACACGATCATAAACATCCATCTCAATTACATCCATCCAAAAGATAGGGTCGAATTTATAATTATACCAATAAATATAGTATTCCTGTGGCACTGTGTGAACATACCCTGCACGAATTCCATATTCCTCAAACATGTAAATGTAAAATTGGTTGTATTCTACTGTTCCTGGCATCAGTGCTTCATTTTCATTTTTCAAGTTAGCAATCTCATCTGGAATATTACTTTCAATCAATGCAACATCATTTGTTGCGTTTAAATTTTGATTGACTACAGCAGGAGTATAAGGCAGCATAAGTCCAAAGAAAATTGCAATAATTAATGGTGTAATAAAGCAAATACGGCTAAATTTCTGGTTTTTCATAAAAACATCTACCCCATACAATACAGTAAAATACACAGGTACAATCACTGCACCATAAGTCGCTACTCGAGTTCCTAAGATTTGCATGGATAGACTTTGAATCACAATCAGTACTATCCATGCTATTTTTTCTTTTTTATTTTTTGCTTTTGTAAAGAAATAATACATCAACGGAAGTATTATAAACATTAAAATACCAATGGTATTCCCTTCTGCAAAATAGAATTTAGTTGCTAATTGTCGAGGGTGATATTCAGTTTCTGTAAACCACGCTAAAAAATTGGCTACCGCTTTGCCATTATACGTGCTCAATCCAAACACAAATAGATTAGAGACAAAAATCGGTATAGCAACTAATCCTGAGGTAATCGCAACGGCTTGTTTTATTCTTCTCTCGCTTGGTTTAAGGACAACAACACAATACGTAATGCCAAATGGCAAAACAAGTGTCAAAAGATAAACTAACTCCTGATACCAATTAAATTTAAAGTTTGTAGTAAAGTACATAACGTCAATCAATCTAGCTGCTTGCAAACAATGCCCAACATAGTATGCTGCAAACACAACCCCATAACTTACTGCTAAAATTGCAGTTTTCTTTTTATCTTTTGTTTGAGTCATATATGCCCACAAAATAAGCAACGGAAGCACTACGAAACGGACTATTGTTGATAGCCTTGGCAATCCCAACTGATTTAGTTTTTCATATAATAAATAATCCAAGTCAATTATTGGTTGTAGCAAAACAAATAATGCTACAGCAATCCCAAAATTTTTCCTATTTATCATTTTCTTTAATTTTTCCATACTGTCTCCTATATTAACTTAACTTTAAAAAATTGCTTCAAACTGTTTTAATATTTTATCATTGGGATATTCATAACTTTGAAGTTGTTTTTTCATTTCTTTTAACTGTTTAGAGTCTTTTATTGCATCAATATACCCATTGCTCAAATCCTCTTGATTATTTCCAACAATCCAACCATGGCTCTTGTCTATAAGCTGTTCTGATATTCCGCTAACCTTGGTTGCTAGCACTGGTGTTGCAGCGATTAAGCTCTCATTCACAATTGTCGCAAAGCCCTCATACTCGCTAGATAACACAAACAAATCACATTGAGCTAAAAGTCCGTATGGGTTTTTCATAAGACCTAAAAAAGTAACCTGATCTAATTTCTTCTCCTTCACCATTGCACGAAGTTTTCCTTCTTCTTCACCACTTCCTACAAGATACAAGTGGTGATCTAATCCCGCAGCTATCGCACTTTGATGTGCTAATAATAAGCGATCTATTCGCTTTTGAAAGTGAAAACGAGCAATCGCAATAACATTGACCATGTTCATATCAAAGTCTTTTTGCCATGTCTCTTTCATCCCTGTTCTAACTTTATTCACATCCATTAAATTATGAATAGCAACTCCTCCACTTACTCCAAAAAGCTCTTCATATGCCGTTAGTGCAGCTTGAGAATCCGCCACATTTAAATCGATATGTTCTAATGCTCTTTTCATTAGTTTCATGTGTCGCTTTGAGTAGTTGCAAACGCGATAATCCGTTAAAACCCAATTGATTTTCTTTTTACTATCACCATAAGCAGTAAAAATAGTACAAAATCCTTCCTTTGCCGCAACTTCAATATCATATTGCTTAGTCCCTATTTTTTTTCTTTCTTTAGCAACTTTTTTTTCTATTAATCCGGTTTTCATATAGAATACTAAAATCATCTTTTTAATTAGCAGACGCCACTTTTTCTGTTTCACCAGTTCTTTTAAAGGCCAATCTACCGCTTCAAAAAAAGAGGTTCCTTCAAATACTGTCACCTGACTTGGTATCTCATCCAACAACTCACCACGTTTATGCAAAACCAAACAATCCACTTCATATTGATCAACCGGAAGTGCCCCCATAAGCGTATTCAAAACACGAGCGACCCCGCCCATTGTCATTTCATCATTCACAAATAATATTCTCTTTTTATCGCCCATATATTTTCTTCGTCGCTTTCATCCAACCTTGATCCATTAGTTTAAAAATCACCTTTTTCTTCCAGGGCATCTTTTTCAACATTTTATCACTTCTGTATTCTGGATAATATTTTCGCAAGTATTTCATCGTTTGATGCAAATAATCTTCAATTAAGCTTGCATCACTAAAATCTTTTATTCTAACCACAGTGCAATCTAATCCATGAATAATATACAAATGATTTGCTATTTCTATTATACTCGCTTGAGCTTCACGCTCCTCAAAATGTTTAATACAGCCCGCAATCGCATCATAAACATCAAAAATTTTAAGATTTGCGGTATGTACAATTGAACCTTCTCTTTGATAATAAACATAGAATGCTTTATCCACTTTTACAATTTTATTAGCCTCAAACAATAGTTTGGGAATAGTTGCTAAATCTTCATATACTCTTCCTACTGGAAATTCAATCTCTTTAAATAATCGACGGTTGAACAGTTTATTACAAGCGCTATTATTGATTAGAAGTAATTCTGGATTTTCTTTAACATTCCCACTCACGAAACTGCCACCACTAGAAAACTTAGTACTTTCATCATCATAATAATATTCCATATCGCAAACACAAATATCCGATTGTTGATTTACTACTTCCATCATCATTTCACTAATCATATTCTCTTTAATGAAATCATCACTATCCACAAATAGAAGATATTCCCCTGTGGCCTCTTTCATTCCTGCATTTCGGGCATCACTTAAGCCCCCATTCTCTTTGTCAATAACTCGAATTCTCTCATCATCTAATGCCCATTTTTGACATTTTGCTGCTGAAGAATCGGTTGACCCATCATTAATTAAAAGAATCTCTAAAAAAGCATAATCTTGCTTGACTAAGCTCTGAATACATCGATCTACATAATTTTCTACATTGTACACGGGGACAATGATTGACACTTTCTTTTCCACTTGCATCACCTTCTAAATTATAACAAAAAATAGAGATTTTTTAAACCTCTATTTTGGACTATATTTATATTGTCCATAGTAACTCATTGCATTATACTCATCCACAAGTTTACTCAATTCTTCAGGCAGTTCCTCATTTCGTTGATACCACTTCCCTAAATAGCTATATAAATAGACATTTTGAACAGGTAACTCCTCCTTTAAATCAATCAGATAATTCATAAACCAAGATCCTTCAATATTTAAGTAGTCAAATAACTCTGGGAACATATTAAGGGGCGAAATAGTTTCACCTTCTGTTTCATTATCAACACTCAAGATGGCCTTTGCTGCATCATTGGCATAAAATAAGTAGGGAGTTGAATACATATTTAAGACTCCATCAACAGTTGTCACATCCATATTAACTCCAATTTTTTCATACCACCCGACAGTATTCCCAATTCCTAAGGCAGGCAAATGGTCTCCATACAGAGCAAGCACAATCGGCTCATCTGAAGCATCAATTCGCTCTCTTAAATTTTGAAGTGCTTGATCTGTCTGTGCTACCTCTGCTAAGTAGTTATTCACATTATTGTATTCATTATCGCTCAATAAATCTGTTTCAGGCAAGTAAGCAACATCCGTTTTCACTTCACTAGAGTATGGTCCATGTCCCTGTAGCGTTACCGCAAAATTGAAAGTTGGATTTCCACTTTCAATGCTTTCTTCAAAGCGGTCCATGACTGCTGGTAAAAAGTCTTTATCTCGCATGAAATACATATATCCCCAAAAATAACCGATATCCTCATTTTGTTCAACTTCATATTCTTCGTTATAAAATGTTTCAAACCCAAGTCTAGGGTTTACTTTATCTCTACCATAAAACCAATTTAGTCCAGGATGATGGACTTCAACAGTATATCCTTGTCTTGCAAAGTACCACGCAAAACTTTCGGTATTTTTGACAAAGTTCCCCTGTACACTATAACCCGTCATAGAAGCTCTCTCCGTTTGGATTGTTCCACCTGCGAAAACATCAACAAGCAATTCGCCTGAGTAGGAATCTTCTTGTAGCTGATGGAAATAATAATACGGATCCACATCACTTTCAGAAAAATCTTGAAATTTAGAAAGATCTGCATAAGATTCCATCATGATGGCTAGGACATTGATTTGATTATTTTCTAAGGATACATCAGTATACTCTTCCATCAAACCATCCACCAATTTTTGGCTGTAATTGTCCGGTTTTATTCCAACAAATTCAGAATATGAGCGAATAAAGGAGTAAATAACTCCTCTGCTTGAATAAGTATACATTCGGTCAAATGCATTAGAATCTGGCGTTTTAGTGTATTGTTGCATCGCCGTTGTTGCATATCCCTGAACCACAGGACCCAGAAAAAGAGCTAACGCAACTAACATCCCTACTAACCTTTCCCTTTTTCGAAGTTCTAACAATTGTGGTAATTTTGCTAAAATTATTGTAATTACGATTGTTACAAAGAAAATAAGCCACATCTTGTTTGTAATCTCAACCTTGTATTGCCCCGCTACGGTCATCCCTTCACGAACACTAAAAATATCGCTGAAGTATAACGGCTCTTGCCTTAAATTTAACTTGAAGTAATTAACGATGGCAATAACATAGACTAAACTGCTGGTCAACAAATAAGAAATCCACACTCATTTAAAAATAAAGTAAAGGAAACAAAGCCATAAAAATATAGGAATAATTGTCACTAGAATGATATTGCCATAGGTAAATAAGTGACTAACAATCGCTCGATGGGATAGTGCTGCACTGTATAAAAATGACACTGTCATCGGTAAAACTGATAAGACCAGTAACCCCAACAACATTAACACAAGACGAATAGGGCGAGATAATCTGCGTTTAGTTTCTGCATGTTTTTTTACCTTCATTGCCAACGCTGTATTCTCACCCTGGACCAAAGTCGATTCTTTCAGTTCATCTGACTTAATCCAGTGCTTGCCATCAAGCTCATCTAAACTAATAATCTCTTCAGAAACACCCAATAAATTAAGCATTTTGCGCGGTAATAGCATCGTATTTTTATCTGCATCCGTCTCAATAATGTCCCTAATTTTCAAGAGCCATTTTTCTTCTTTATTTACTTCTTCTGCCAAATTAATAATATCAATGTATTCCCAATATTTTTGATTGAGCTCGATATAATTCAACTTGCCAAAATAATATCGAAGTTGATGTCCCAGATGAAAAAAACTAATTTTGATTAGTTTAAAATTTCTAAGCGTCACTTTTCTGAAAAATTTCTTTCTTGTTCTATCTTGACAATAAACATATTTTTTCATGTTGTTCCTCCTAAAAGCATTATTTATTATATCTCTTTTCAGCTTATATTACAAACTGACTTCTAAATATTCAAAACTATCTCCCATATCCCCTTTTTAACCTTCAAAAAACAATGATTATTTTAGTTGTTTTATGATATACTTAAGTCATTAACACGAGGGGCTTAAATTATGCTTAAATTAATAAAAGAAAAATTTTTAAATCGCCAATTTATTACTTTTGGAATTATAGGGTTCATCAATACTGCACTAGCACAAATTTTTTATGTTTTTTTTGTTTCTTTTGTAGGACTGCCTGGATATCTATCCTCAGGACTTAGCGACACTTTACCAATGGCTGTCTCCTATGTTTTAAATGCAAAGTTTACTTATCATGAAAAACTAAATTGGAAATCAGCATTAACTTTTCCATTAGCTTATTTACCTGGAATTATTGTCAATATGATTATTGTGTCCATTGTCATCAATGTATTCCACGCCCCAAAGGCTTTAGCAAAACTAATCTCATTGCCAATCACCATTCCACTTAACTTTTTATGCGTCTCATTTATCATGAAGAAGACCGGAAATAAAGGAGAATAAACATGTTAAAACATAAAGACAAATTACTAATCCCTTTACTTCTTGTTTTATTTTTCGCTTTGTTTTTTCTTATTTCTTATTGGACACCACTTGCGGGAGATGACTGGGGTTACGCTTTAAACGGACTCAAAGGAAATCCCATTGAGCTTGCACTGCAGTTTTACTTCACCTGGTCTGGTCGCTTTTTTAGTGAGCTTTGGGGATTTGTAGTTGCACCTAATAAATGGCTCTGGAACATTTTAAATCCACTGTTATTTACAGGGATTGCCTTTTTAATGTTTTGCTTGGTCAATCCAAAGAAAAAGAAACTATCTATTTTATTATTAATCTTTTTTCTTATACTTAGTGTAAAAGACTATGTTCGTATGGAAACATACACTTGGATTATGGGAACCACCTATGTTGTTCCTCTTTTCCTTTTTTTGCTTTACCTCTACTTTGCAAAACTAATGATTCTGGACTACAACAAAAATAAAGTAGTCTTTGGATCAAGTCTTATCCTTAATTTTATAATCCCTCTTTGGATGGAAAACATCGCTACAACTTTAATTTTTGCTAATATTCTTTTTATTATTCACCTCTTTTTTCATGATCGAACTCAAGTAAAGAAATTCATTTGGCTTTTACTTCTTAGTTCGCTAAGCTTTCTCATCTTAAGGCTTTCTCCTGGAGCATCTTATCGTTTGATTAATGACCACAGTGCCTGGCTTAACTTATCTCTTTTCGAACAAATCCAGCATAATTGGAATAACTTCTTAACCTATACTTTTCTAGATAATAAATATCTTATTTTAACTTTCAGTTTAACTCTACTGGGAACCCTTTATTCTCATCGATTTAATTACAAAGGGAAATCTTGGATTTTCACTCCATTAGCTCTTATTTTCTCACTTGGTGCTTTGCAATCAATGAGCTCATTCATCTATGGACAAACCGGTTGGAGCTTTCTTCTTATTTTCTTTGATTTATCTTCTTCTGGGTCTGTCACTTTATTAAGTGTATTTTATACCCTTTATGCTCTCGCTACATTTTTTGTTCTTGTTACTTTCTTATTAGATACTCTGCAATGGACCTCTGTTTTCTTCACCCTCATTGCCGGCAGTTCTACTCTTGTCATGTTATTCTCTCCAATCTTTGGTGCAAGAAGTAGCTTATATTTTATTTTCCTTATTATTTTACTAATTGCATCACTTTATAATTCATTGGATATTCATCCGACACTCAATTCCTGCATTGCTATTCTGCTGTTCTCTCTTTGCTTAATCTGGGCAAAAAACTACTATACCAAGTATACCCTTGTACACCAAGCACAAATCGAAAGACTAGACAGAATTGAATGGATTAAAGAAAATCCACAGCTGGATGAAGCTTGGATTGAACGCTTTCCTATTATGAGTGTTCACTCAGCAGACATTGAAGATGATGATACCTATCATCAAGACGTCTTTAAGCAGTACTATAATTTAGATGAGGATTTGAAACTCATTTTCTATTGGCCAGAATAAGAAAGGAGCATATACATGAACGTTTATGATTTTGATAAAACCATTTATGATGGTGACTGCACAGTGGACTTTGTCTTCTATTGCTTTAAACGATACCCTACCCTTTTAAAACATATCCCTTTACAATTAGGAAATGGAATTCTTTTCATTACAAAGCTACGCTCAAAACAAATCTTTAAAGAAAAACTATATTCTTTTCTGCAAAGCATTCCCAATATCGATTCCACCATTCAATCGTTCACAGACAGTCATTTAAAAAATGTTAAAGCGTGGTATTTCCAACAGCAACGCTCTGATGATTTAATCATTTCTGCTTCACCTGAATTTCTTATCGGTGTTTTTTGTAAAAAATTAAGCATCACTCAGTGGATGGCTTCCCCTGTGGATCCTTTTACTGGAAAATACAATGGGAAAAACTGCTATGGTCAAGAGAAGGTTCGCCGTTTTGATGAATTCTATCAACGTTATGATGTTGAGTCTTTCTATTCTGATTCTTACTCTGATGATCCACTTGCACAGATTTCTAAACAAGCTTACCTTGTTAAAGGAAATAAACTTCTTCCATGGAAAAAATAAACCTCCTCATAAAATTGAGGAGGTTTATTTAAAATAGCTAAGGACATAAACTAAACTTGAATTCCAATAAACCGTCACTTCATTCGATCCATAACTATCATACAAGTCCACATACATCTTTGCGATTGGCGTTGAATCAGGAAGTTTGCTTAAAACTTCATCATCTCGATCTCCACTGACTCCACCAACTACCGCTCCCAAAATCTCGGCATCTTGAATTAGTGCGATACGATGATGAGGATTATCCGGATAATCTTCACCATACCCTATAACAAATGAAAAATTTAATGCATTTTTTCCAAATATATAATTGAGCTGCTCACTCGCTAGTCGGCGATAATATGGGTTTTGATCAACATCAGACATCATTAATAAGATAATGGATTGATTCAATATTTTCCCATTGCTTCCCCACGAAAAGTGTTCTAACCCTACTTGATAATTATTTCTTTCAATAATCGCCGTGATTGCATTGGCTTGTGAACTTAATTTTTCGTGCAAACTTTTATAAAATTCTGATGTCCTATCAATATCCTCTTGAATCAAATACAAATAAGCACCATATGCACCAACGTCGCTCCAACTAGTCCCAGTTGCCGCACTATTATCTTCATTATAGACTTGCTTTGCATAATCGAGGTACGGTGTCTCTCCTGTCGCTATCCATAAGGCGATACTTGCCAGAAAGCGCTCATCACTATCTTTATTATCACGATAACTTCCAGTAGAAAATTCTGATGGATTTTTATAATCCAAAACTTCACCAGTCCATCGTAAATTTTCCCATGATAACTTAGCAGCATTTAAACACGTTGCTGCAAATTCAGAATCAAAGTCTTCATAAATTTGTGAGGCTAAGGCCATAACTGCTATAAAATCTCCTGTTGTTGTTGTTTCAACCGGCAGAGCATACAGCTGTTGATTATCCTCTTCAGGCAACAAATTCTCCGCAAATGCTGGTGTAGTAATTTTATTATAGACACCACCTTCAGTCGTTTGAAGTTTTAAAAACCATTCTAACTCATAGCGCACTTCATCCAGTACATCAGGAACGCCATTGCTGCTTTCTGCAATATTTAAATCATCTCCATAGCTATCCGGAAATCTTTGATATGAAAACAACAAGTCTAATACTGCTTTACTACCTGTTTCAACATACCTTCCATAGTCTCCAGCATCATGCCAGCCACCCGTTGCATCAAAACCATTTCCCGAATCACTATACAAAACTGCTTCATTTAAATGGCACGCCTCATGGGCTAAATCCCCCGCTAAGCTTTCATCTAAATCCATTCCACATCGTTGGTAGAAAATCATACGCAAAGCATCTGCACTAACCTCTTCATATAAACTATCACTAATTTGAAAAGGATACGATACTCCGCCTAACTGACTTCTTATGTAATAAGTCCCCTCTGTTATAAAGGTGCTGAAATCACCATACGATGTTCTTTCTCCAGCTAGTTCATCCCATACCGCTCCAACGATTGCTCCCGTATACACCACTTCGTTTGTGTTGGCATCTACGACATCAAAAAAATCTCCTTGAGTATATGGGAATGTCACTCGTTTTGCCTCTGTTGGTAAGTAGCCCACTTGGTTCACTCGAGCTTGTGCTGACGTTGGAGCATTTTCAATTAATCGAAAATTAGATACTGTTACTCGATTTTCTGTTGTCTGTTGTAAGAAAGAAAATTCAACACTTCCAGTCCAATCATTGTTTGTTGGTGATATAAATGAAAATGAGAATTCTCCCATCTGTCCGTCTATGACCCACTCTTCCAGTACTTCTTCTTGATTTCTCACTGAAATCACAATTTGGGTGCTGACTTCAGCTTCCACTTCGCCATGAATTGTATACTCTTGATTTTGTTGCCATTGAATTCCATCCTGATAGATTTCAACTTTAGGTCCTTCTGCCCATAAAGTCACAGAAAAAGAATTATACACTGCCTCAAGTTGACTTGAGAGTTCTTCTCCTGTTCTCCAAGAACTCTCAAACCCTGAAACATTGTCAACGCTGTATACGTCCGTAGGGATTTCTAATGTACTCTTTCTTTCTATTGTTGCTTCTGCTGGATTATCTAACTGTGGTAGCATTTGCTTCCATACAAATCCAGCTAGAATAAGCACCAATAGTCCTATTAATATTTTTTTCATATTTACCTCTTTAAATATTTTATTACCTCTTAATTTTACCATGATATAGCGGGAGTTCCAACGATAAATTTTTAATCCACCCTAAATGTTGTGCCCATAATTCACTGGCTCCATGAGGAAAGGGATCATCAATCTTTGCAAAGCGAATATGATATTGGTCTTGATAAGTTGAATCAATCATGTAATTCCCTGTAATTAACCATGTATTTTGATTAATTCCAAATTTTTCACCAGTCACTCTTACCCCATACTGTCCTTTATCACCATTAGGGTTTGTATACCATTTTCTTCCAGCCGAAATCATTTCTATCTCTTCTTGTCTTTCATCGTGAATGATTCCACTCGCTAGCTCTGCAAACATGAGGGGTAAACGGAATAGCTGGTTATCTTTTTCCAATGGAACTACATAGTTTGACTCTTTTCTAAATTTTTCACTAACTTCTTTTGCGGCATCTTCATATTCAATATACACAGGATCATCATATAAAAAGTCTCTAGATTGGTCGCACTCAAATTCCAAAGAGATAATGCATTCATTGAGATAGTCCACTTCAATTTGATGCTCAATTCCTTCTCCCGAAAAATAATTTTTCCTATCTTGTTTTAGCTTAATTTCAAACTTCTCCACAAAATCAAGTTGTGTGCTATACTCACCCCAAGCACTAACCACAACATCCTCAAACACAACTTGACCAACTCCACTTACTTCCATTTCCGATTTTTCATGAATTGTCATTTCTAATTGTTTTTCAGGAAGTATTATTTTTAACTGTGCTATTTTTTCACTTGTTGGAATATACTCATATCTTTTTTTTACCGTTTTTTCTTCTATCATTTCGTCAATAATCAAAATATCATTCATAGTTGCTACTAATCGCTGTGGACTTTCTTCAGCACAACTTCCACATTGAACGGAAACAAATAACTCTGACACTTTTCCCCTTTCGTACACCGGTGCCAGTATTTTTTGAATTGCCAACGTCTGATTTGAAATAATAATTTCGTCACTTTTTGCATAGCGGCTATTGCCCACTTTATCTTCACAAAAAACTCCCACAGTATAGACCCCATCTTCACTCAATTCTACTTTTACTTCTTCACTCTCCAACCAATCACTTTGATATTCTTTCGTTCTGCCTCCATCTTTCGATATCCAATAACTCCACTTTTTTACTCCTGAGTGTCTATCATTCACTGTAATTTTAATTCCATTCTCAGCTTTATCAAAATCAATTATTGGGTCCTCTTGATCAATTAAGAATTCTTTTGACATTAATTCTGTTTTCATTCCACCTTGATTTTCTATGATTGCTTTTATTTTCCAACTCCCAGTCTGTTGAAGTAAAATCTGTACAATTTCTTCTGTTCTCCAAAACAAAAATTGCTCAACCTTATCTTTAATCAAGTAATAGTCAACTTGTTTAATTCTGCTTTCTTCAGGAGATAGCACTCCAGTATACAGGTTGAGCTGAATATCAAATACATTACGTTTAGGATTTGTAATATGCCCATAATGTTTATAACATGGTGATTTTTTACCACCAGCTACGTGCTCACACCATTGTTTATTGTAAGACATCGCTCCTGAATAATTACTATTTTTTTTGTAATCCCAATACATCGGCAAGCTAACATATTGAATTCCTGCTTTTTTATCAATCATAATGTATTCTCCATCCTTACTTTGCGATTGATAGGCGATGTATGGTATTTCACCCAGACTTTTCCATGATATGATTTGATCTGAAAAATTATCATTGATTAGCATATTAGATGGAGCCACATAAGGAAAATTCACTTCTCCACGGCCACGATCATAAATCATAAACTGCTTCTCGAGTAGTGGAACCTCTTCTTTAATAGCTTCCAGTGAAGGACTAAACGCCACAGCGACTTCCTTTTCCCAAGCCGATTCTGTCCCATTTGGAGTAAAATTTCCATCTCCCCTACACACCCTCATCGAATATATCTCTGCACCATCCACAATATCTTGAGACCATTTTTGATGTTCATATTTTCGATAGTTTTTAATCTGAAAATATGACAGCGTATAAATCACCTCTTTTGCATTCGTATCAAACACAAAAAACATATTTTTTACCACTTTATTTTTTAAATTAATTCGTTGTCTCTGCGATGATGTCCACGAATAGACCATTTTAGTATCTTCGTTAAAATCTCGAACTGATCCAACATCTAAATAAAGTTTACCTTCTATTTTTTTTCCACTGCTTGCATCTGTGGCACTTATTTCAAAATCAACATCACCAATTTGAATGTTTTGGTGAAAAGAAAAGGAAACAACATAAGGGTTGTTCTGTAGGGTTTTCTTTTTTTCAACTAGTGGTTTCTCTCCTGTCAAAGATTGACTAACGCCACCTTTGGGAAAGTCAATCGTTCCCCAGAGATTTGTGCTTACCTGAAGTCCATTAGAATTAATAAACTCAACTCCTTGATTAAATGAAACATCTACTAAATCCTCATGTTTTTGCCAAGCTTTATGGGAGTACCATAGCACTGTCTCACATTCCTCTGAAGCAACCGGAATAACAAAAGAAAACCACGCTATCATCATAATAATCCATTTCATTTCAGTTCCCCTTTCATCCTTTTCGTTCTTTTTTTATTGTTGATTTCAATTTCCAGTTGCAATAGTTTAATTTCCCAAATTCTATTTCCATCTACTTGATAATAAATGAACCCGCGATCTATCGATTGCACATCAACACTCAGCTTTAATCTTTTGTATTTATCTTCCAATTGATTTACACTATCTTCCACCATGGAATTAAATCCTCCATAGACCTCTATCAATTCAACCACACGCAACACCGCCATGTTTCCTTGGTTGTATAAAATCGCATAGTGAATAATTTGTGGAAGGAGAATAACAGCAAATGAAAAAATAATTAGCATACCATAAATTTGTATTACACCTTTCATCTACATCATCCCTTCTAAATTCATCACACTAAATAAAATGACAATCAACATACCCACCCAGAAAAATAAAATCCAAGGAATTAGTGCTTGTTGATCAAGGAAATTATCTAATTTTCTTTTCCTAGCAGTTATCAATTTTTCATGAGCTATGCGATTAAGCACCATTAAACTCCTATCTTTTTGAGTAATTGAAATTGATAAAGCATGCAGCATCCTAAATATTCTCAAGCATTCCGTAATTTGTGGAAATTTCTGAGCAAATGTCAAATATGGTTCAACTCCCTCTTTTTTTCCTTCGTGAATTTCTTGAACTAAGCATTTTAATTCACTGCGAAAAACTTGTGGAGCATCATTAATGGAACTGTTCAGTGCAACTGGTATAGGCTCTGTTTGAATTAAGATGCATAAGCGATTTAAGTAAAATGGAAACTGTTCCCGGGCAATGTTTAAAAATTGTTGATACCGGCGCTTTAACAGATAATAATACCCTTTAAATCCTACAATAAAAGAAATCAACACTATCCACCAACTCAACCCATCTCTACTCCACGCAATACTAAATCCAAACAATGTAAATACTATTGTCAATACCTTTCTTTCGGCGATAACTTTCTTGACTGTTTTCTCATTCATTCTCTTTACTAGGATATAAAAATCCGGTTCTACAATTTGATTTATGATATCCTCCCATGATTTTTTATCTACTAGCCATATGGCTCCAATCATAAATGATCCTATTACAATTATCCAACTCACTCTCACTCCTAATCCAAGTGCTTTTTCCTAAAGCACCACCTTTCATAGATAACTAACGTTGCGATATTTATCCCATAAAACAACAGCAACAATAACTTCATCACTTGTGTCTGACCACTAGAAACTGAAAATAAATCCACAATCAAAAGTATTGAAAATAAATTCAATAACCATAAAATAATAAACACTTTTTGATTTGCCGCTTTCTTTAAGTAAAATTCACGAAGTAGCTGCTCGTGGTTTTCGATACTCTCTTGAAGGTATTCCATTAGTTTCATATTCAGTGTTCCTAAATTCCTTTTGCCAACTAACAAAATATGCGTATTTTTAATCATCGCAAACGGATATCTTTCTTCGAAATAAGCTAATCCATCGTTAAAGTTTTCTGTCTCTTCTATGAAGTTTAACACCATTTGAATATCTTCTTGTAACTGATAGGGAACAATCTCTTTTGTTAAACTTAAAGTTTGTTGTGCTGTTCTATTCTCTTTTAAGTAAATTAAAATGCTTTGACAATAAATAAAAAGTGCTTCAATTTTCTCTTGTTGGTAAAGATGATGTATTCTTAAACAATAAAGATATGGCCAAACAAAGACAATACACCCTACAATTATTACTGTGTAGTTATAATCTCTAAATGTTAAAAACGCCAATGTTCCTGCAAGCAAGGTAATTATCACACTATGCTTCATATACAATCCCCATGAATAATCTTTACCAATTTTTTTCAACTCTTCACTTTTACCAAAATAAGATACACTCACTATTTTTCTTGTTAGTGGTAGCTCCTTTAATGACTTTACATCTTTTAATGTAATCCCAATCCAAATCCATGACAGCATAAACATACCAATAACACTTGTAACAATAACAATCACTTTCTTCTCCCTTTAACTAAACTCTCTTTTAACACTTTAGGAAATGTAGTAATCTTATCACCATTTTGATATATTTTTTTCAAAAGGCACAGATCTGTATTTGAGTCATATTCAAAAAAAGAAATCTCTTTAACCACTCGGTATATTTTTTCTTCTTTCTTTATTTTTTCCATCAACACCACCACATCCACAAGACCAAATACTCTTTTCTTAATTGAGTCGTAGCTTTCAATTTTGTTTTTAAGCATTTGCGACACTCTAGTAGCTACCATCTCACTTGATTTAGCGTGCATTGTAGTCATAACGGTATGACCTGTTGACATTGCATCCAATAAATCATCAACCTCCACTCCTCTTGCCTCTTGTAATAAAATCCTTTCCACATTTAAGCGTAATGTCATTGACACAATACTTTGATAGGTCACATCTTTTCTTACTCGAAAAGAAGTACATGATAAATCAGGAACTAAACTTTTTAAATTAAACTCTAGTGAATCTTCAATTGTTACTACAACTTCATTTTTTGGTATATATTGAGCCAGAAATTTCAATAGTTCTGTTTTACCACTTCCAGTTTCACCAATAAAAATCATATTCATTTTTGCCTTAACCATCCAAATAAGCAAATTAAGTGCTTCCCTTGAAATGCTTTCTTCAATTAATTGGTGATAGGATAGAAATAATTTTTTTCTTACCTTCCGAATAACCAAGGTTGTTCCCTGAGGAGAAAGATATCGATGAACGCAGCCAACACGATAATCAACCTCTTCTTCTTGTATATCACCTTCCAAACTAGGATTGGCTGGGTTAAACTCCTTTTGCATTTTATTAGCAATCTGATTTGCTATCCTTATCACTTCCTTTTCACTTACGATAACATCATACAGAAAATGTCCTCTTTCATTAGATGTCACCCACACTTCACCATCATTCTTACAAGAAACATCTGTCACATCTTGAAATCGCAAAACTTCTTTAAGTAATCCGAAATCTATGTGATTTAATTTTTGATCACTCATCTTCTTCTGTAACCTCTAGCGGTTCCACAATCACATTCCACGTATTACCCAATAATATAGACCTGATTTTATTAGAATCGTAGTAATCATCATGCACTTCTTGGCTGAAGTTATCATAAGAAATAACCGGATACACCTCTCCTAAAACCTTCGCTACTTCAACAAGATGTGCATTTTCATAGGACAAAGCTACAACAATCATAGCTGTTTTAAGTTCGCTATCTCCTTCTATTGATTGTCCATCTCGATCCTTCACCGCCAAAACTCGTGCATTCTTTACAATTTCTCCATGCAACACCTCTTTTTGATTAGTATCATTTTTCCTAGCACTTCCCAAATAATACAAGTCAATTTGATGCCCCACTAAAATAGAATTCGCATATGATCTTTGAATATCAGCATCAATAGAAATGGCAACCTCTCCCTCTTTTAAACTAAACAAAGCCACATCATTCATTTTCGACTCTTCCACAAGGGCATCACGGTAAAATAGTGAATTTTCAACTAATGTGTGATATGGTTTAATGTACATCCCTATAACCTCTTCTCGTTTATCAATTACACCATCCAACACTAAATGTTTCGGAACTTCAATCATCACAATATCTGATTCTTTTACTTTCTCACGTGATGAAATCCGATTTGAAACGACCGGAATTAACCGCTTGCTTTCCACCTCACTTTTAACTTGTCGATACGAAAAGAGAAGAGTTGTGCTCATCACTCCACCAACTAAAACTGTTAATATTATTTTGTGCTGAGTGAATTTTTTTCTTTTACCCATTATTTTCATTTCCTCTCTTCAACCAGAATAAGATTGGTATAATCTATTTCAATCTTTTCTTGATTCACCAAATAATCTTCTGATTGAACTCTAACGACGATCGCTGGTGGTATTTCACTGATATCCACAATGCTAACTTCAATCTCATTGCTGCTATCTTTATTACTCATAAATAAAGAAATCCAGCTTTCAATAACTTGGTCCTGATCAATAACCAATTTTCGATTGACAAACAGTTCACCTAAAAGAAGACTTTCTTCCATCACCGATAATTGTGTCGCTCTTGTACTTTCAAATATATCCTCTTCTAAAACAAGTCGCTTATTTAAACTCACTACCAGTAAAACACAGATAATCCCAAACATAAAAATGCCACCACTTTTAACAACCCCAGCCATTAGCTTCCAATTTCTGAAACCTTGTCTAGTTGAGCTGTTATGTTCTCACTAATTTTCCCTATAAATCCAGACTTTAAACTAGCAATCAGTGCAGCAATTAAAACGATTGACAAAATAAAGCCACCATACTCTTGTAATATCTCTTTCATTCATATCTCCTTTCTGCTTTGTAAATCTTATTCTACAAACAAAGCAATTATCCTAAATAAATATAATAAATATTTTCAAAAAAAAAAAAAAAAACAGAAATTTAATTTCTGTTTTTATCCATTTGATTTTTCAATACTTAAATTCATCGCCTCAGTTAATTTAGACTGAATTTTAATAAACGATTCAATTTCTTTTTCTGAAAAATTATTTAATGAAGATTTAATATTCTGAGTTAAGTCATCAATATAACGTTCATACCCCTCACAAAATCTTTGCCCCTTTGCTGTCAGAGATACAACATTCGCTCGACGATCTTTACTAGACATACTTCTACGAATATATCCTTTCCTCTCTGCTCGTGATGCTGTTTGTGAAATAGCTCCCGGCGTTAATCCGATTTTCTTAGCTAAGTGCATCATATTCACTTCGTCCAATTGTTTTGCCAACTCATAGATAATTACAAGAAACTCTGCCTCTTTTTCATATAAAGAGTATTTTCTTTGTCTCTGGTGGTAAAGACTAACATAGTCTTGGTAAGTTTCAACGAACGCTCTTGAATTAGTGATAATTTGGTCCATCTTTTTCATACTATACTTCCTTTCCCTTGTGTTATCTAATTTAAATTATATATTCATTATTTAGAGTTTTCAAGAAATATCATAGTGGAAAACTAAATATTTCAGTCAATTGAATTTATTTATTATTGACTATTTATAAACGAAATAACTTACTTCTCTGGCTTTTATAACCTTTTATTAAATATTATAAAAGTGTTCAACAACTCTTTTTGGTGCATTAATTATATTATCTATTTTCCTAACTGTTACATATTTCAGACTATGTATAATTTATCTTATAGTATTTAGCTATTGTGTTGCACTATTTATTTTATAACCTATTTTATGGCGTGCCCGACAGGACTTGAACCTGCAACCTTCTGAATCGGAATCAGATGCGCTATCCAATTGCGCCACGGGCACATACCTTTTCTATTTTACCACAGTTTCCTATTTTCATGGTATAATTATTGCAAAAGGAGAATCCCAATGACTGAAATTAAAGTTCTTGTTTGTGATATTGATGGTACTATGATCCCCTATGAAAGGAATCATGTTTCAACAACGTTAAAAAAAGCTATTTTAACCGCTAAAGAAAACGGGTTAGAGTTTCTAATCGCCACTGGACGTCATTACTCTTATATCCACCCTTCACTTTTTAGTGATTTGCACCCCGACTATGTCGTAACAATCAATGGAGCATGTTTCAACAAGGCTGATGGCACAATTATTCAAATGTTTCCATTTAATGAAAAAGACGTTTTAGCCCTAAGAGAGATTGCATTAGCCAATAACATTGGATTAGGATTTAAATTTCCTAACGATATCGTCAGCTATGCCAACCATGATATATTTTGTACAGGCTACCTTGCACATAAAAAAGAAGAGTTTGATGCTTTAACTGAAGAATTTAAACACAAAATTTTAGAAAACAACCCTGAAGATGATTATCATTTAAAGTATGGGCTCCCTCTTGGTTGTTTTATCATTGCAGATGAAGCGCTCATCGAAACAATCAAACCATTATTTCCACACCTTGTCTTTTCTTGGTCTTTTACCAATGGCTTTGATATTTTTTCAAAAGAAACAACCAAAGCTCGATCAATCGAATCATTCCTCAATTTAAAAGGATTTACTTGGGAGAATGTTATCGTTTTTGGCGATGCTGAAAATGACTTAGATATGATAAAGAAAGCAAAAATAGGAGTCGCCATGGGTAATGCCAAAGAAAACGTAAAAAAAGAAGCGGACTTTGTAACCACTTCTGTTCATGACGATGGAATCGTTAATGCTTTACAACACTTTAAGCTCATCTAAAAAAGGATCAGAAATGGTTCTTTTTTCTTGGGTAATAGGATCATACCACTCTAGCTTCTCTGCCAAAAGCCCCATAACAGGATAATCCTGTGTTAACTTTCCATAAAGTTGGTCATTCACAATAGGATATCCCAATGATGCCAGATGAACTCGAATTTGATGCTTTCTTCCAGTTTCTAGTTCACATTCAACCTCAGAGTATTGATTACCACTACTTAGAAGTTTAAACTTTGTCAGTGCTTCTTTTCCCGTTGGTGCTATAATCATCTTTTTAGCATCATGTCGATTTCTACCAATAGCTTTATTGACTGTTTTAGACCAACCTAATTCTATTTTACCAAATACGATTGCACGATATATTTTTCTAATCTTTTTTTGTGACATTTCTTGATCCAACCATGGTTGAAAAAATAAGCACTTACTAAACATCACCAATCCTTGCGTGTCTGTATCCAGTCGATGCAGTGGTCTTACACAGCGAGCGATTGCTTTATGCTGATAATAACTTGCTACCTGTTCTGTCAGCAGCTCTTGTTTTGTTGCCTTATCGGTGTGAACCATTACTCCTGGATCTTTGTGAACCACCAAAATAAAATCATCCTCATAGACTACTTTCGCAATTTTTTCACCTACAGGGCAATCTATTTTTTCAAAAATTTGAATCTCTAGTTTATCACTCTTATCTATTCTTTTATCTGTTACTACTTTATTTCCATTAATTGATATTGCTCCACTTGTTATCAATGTTTGCGCCCGTTTACCACGAATAAAATAAAACGCTAAAAACTCGCTTAGCATTTTATTATGGAATAGTTCTAATTCTGAAAAATAAAGACTATTATTTTGACTATTGCACTTCATTAAAGTGGTAAATCTCTCTTTTCAAATCCTGTAATACCTATCACTGAGAATATAATTCCTCCAACGATTAATACTGCAAGTGACAACCACTGCCCACTAAAGTCGCCCACAATTTTCATAGGATTAAACAATGTTAAAAATGAGAAATATTTAAAAAAGTCAAACTGTGTACTCATCGTTGCTATACTATTACAAATATAAGATACAAACAATAATCCTCCAGCAATTTTAATAAACTTATCACTTTCATTCAAAAAACAAGATAAGCAAAACAGACCATTTCCCAAAAAGAAGTACAATGCCATCAATCCTGCATTCACTTGCATAAACCCAACTATGTCCAATTCATTAGGAAATAATAATTCCGAAGTCAATATCCCACAAAATAGGATATAAATAACCAAGCTTAACAAAACAATATTTAATACAAACCATTGTGTTATTACAATTTTTCGACGTGTATTTGGTGTTGCTAAAAGATAAGCCATAGACCCTTCATCCACATAACGGCAAACTAAACTATTTGTCACCATAACCATAAAGATTGCAGGAAAAATAAACAAAATAAAGCCATACAAGTACTGAACACAAAAGCCCAGTAATCCCTCTCCTGTCACACCCATTCCCACTGCTGCAAACACTTCTGGCATTGTTTCTAAAAGACCATTCATTAGCTCATTCATTTCAGGTGTATACATATAAATAATAATCACGATATACATTGTCAAAATTGCTAAAAAGGCTAACAAAATTTTCGTCAATGACTTCCATTCTTTTTTAAATAGCGTTTGATTAAACATGAGCTTTCCCTCCATAGTAATGCACAAAGCGTTCCTCAAGTGTTGGTGTTGTGATTGATAAATCCATCACTCGATATTGCGTCAGTTGTTTCAAAACATCCGTCAACTCTCCTTGCAATTCAAAGGTTGCAACTACTCCCACTTTTTCTGCATTTGCTACTTTAGAGGCAAAGTCAAATGCTTCATCTTCTGTAAAAAATGTTACTTTAATCGTTTTCACCGCTTCTTCACGCAATTGTTTCATATTTTGTAAAGAAATTAATTTGCCATTTTTAATCATCGCAAACCGATCACATGTTTTTTCTACTTCCTCAAACATATGTGACGACATCAAGATTGTTTTTCCTTTCGCTTTTTCTTCCAGTATCAACTCTACAAATTTATTTTGCATTAATGGATCTAAACCACTTGTCGGCTCATCCAAGATTAAAACTTCTGGATCTGTCATAAAAGCACAAACAATTCCTATTTTTTGTTTCATCCCTTTTGACATTTTTTTAATCTTCCCGTGAGGATTTAGCTCGAACCTCTCCATTAACTCGTTGGCGTAAGCTAAATCTTTGCATTGTTTCATCTTTGCTACAAAGTGAATAAATTGCATTCCTGTCATATCCCCCATAAATGCAATTTCACCTGGAAGATATCCCAATTTTTCCTGAATCTTTTTGCTTTGGTCTTTGCAGTCCATTTGTAGGATTGAACAGCTCCCCTTATCTGAGTGAATAAAATTTAACAAATGGCGAATTGTCGTTGTTTTTCCAGCCCCATTTGGTCCTAAAAAACCAAAAATTTCTCCCTTTTCTACAGAAAATGACAAATCAAAAATCCCTCTCTCTTCTCCATAGTCTTTAGTTAATCCCATGATTTCGATAACACTCATATTCTAATCCCTCTTTTTTCTTATTATTCTGTCACGATATAAACATTACCAAGCTTCATTTCTTCAGACACATTGACATGAATTTCAACATATCCAAAGCTTGCCAGTAATGCTTCTGTAGGAAGATCAAACAAAACTAATCCGCTAACCGATTCTCCTGGCTCCAAGCTTTTTTCATCGGGATACATATCACCATTTCCTACGTCTGAATAAGCAATATCCATCACTGAATCAGTTTCTAGTTGATAGAAAATCACAAAATCAAAATTTCCTACCGAAATTGCTGTATCTGATGTGTTAGTTACATTAACACTAATCGCATAGTAAGTATACTCTTCCATTGGTGTGTAACCATCATACTCTGACAACCGTTCTATTGTTTGAACTTCCATATCAAAATAGGTTGTTTCAATAACCGTTCCAATTTCACTTTTCACAATATCTCCATATGGACTTTCTAAATTATTCATTGCTGCTTCAACAACTTCTTCATAGCCATTTACTTCCATTGTATCCTCTGTTGGAATCACCGTAGGTTCTGCTGTCGGATCTGCAACCATATCCGATGAACTACATCCTGCCAAAAGTAGAAGAAAAACTAATATTCCTTTTATTTTCATTTTTATATTCTCCTTTTTTACCTTTATATTATATGCTTTTTAGCATTCATTTTCAAGTTGAAAAAAGAGTGTATTTACACTCTCCTTTATATAATATTTTACCCCTTATTTGATCTTGGGCAGCAATGCTTGCACCCATCAGCATCACTGTATGTCTTTTTTGCTGCATTAACTGCAAGATATGGAAACTTAAACTCACCTAAATACTTTTGAGTTTTAGAATTACAATAATTACAGTCAGACTTGTGCACTTCATGAGATCTTGTATTCATATAAAACTTTCTCATTTTTATCCTCCTTTCTTTTTAACAATACTCTTTAAAAAAACACTCGCCAGAATTAAAGTAAAAGATCTAACTTTTAACTAGCTATTAATATTATATCATATTTCAACCTGAGTTTACCTTTTTCTTTACTATAATTCTTCCCATCTCCCATTGTTTGCTTTTACTAACCAATCCTTGTCATCAACACAATACTCTCCACATGGCTTGAGTGGTTTTCCGTTTTATGTCTAAGATGTCCTGTCCTCTTTTAATATAGGCAAAAGAATAGGTATCGGTTTCCTCATACATTGCATACACAATATTCCATGTGTAGCCGCCCTCGTTCTGATGATAAAAGCTGAGCTGCGTATCTCCACCACTGCCGTCTGCCAAAATAAGTGGCGTGGTTGTTCCACCGCATATCAAATCCGAAGTTCCGAGATACCCGACATTGGTTGGTGTCTGAATGGCATTTTGGAGCATATCTTTGTTAGAGAGCGGAAACAGTTCAAAAATCAGCTGTGTGGCATCTATAATGTTTTATAATAATCTCCGAATTTTTCCATTGACTTTAAAACTTTCAGAAGCTTTTTACCCAATTCTGTCAGCCCATATTCCACCTTTGGTGGATTCGTTTTATAATCTTCTCTATAAACCAGACCGTCTTCCGTCAATTGCCTTAAACTCTCAGTTAGCACTTTTTGAGAAATCCCATCCAATGATTTTTGAAGCTCATTGAATCTCCACGGTCGATTCATCAAATTTCTAATAATAAGCAGCTTCCATTTGCTACCAATGAGAGAAACTGTTGTTGCAATTGGACACACTGGCAAATCTTTTTTTCTCTTCATGCTGTCTACACCTCCTATCCCAAGTATTATACCATGCATTCTTTCAAAATTATACAGTTACAAAAAGGTGCGTACTACAAACCTACTGCGTAATAATTTATAATTACAAATGCAAGGACAGTTAGTCTTTTGCAATTAAAAATCAGGAGGACAAATATTATGTCAAATTTCAAAACAACAAATATCGGAAACGAAGCGAGAGTCGAGTTACATGAAGCTTTGGCTTTAACAGGGGCAGAGATTAGCATTAACAGTTTACCAGCTGGTGCATCTGTACCATTTGTACATTTCCATAAAAACAATGAGGAGATTTACGGCATTCTTTCAGGATGTGGTAAAGCAATCATTGATGGTGAAGAAATGCAATTAGTTGCTGGAGATTGGGTGAAAATATCTCCTTTAGCAAAACGTCAATTTTTTGCAGATGAAAATTCTCCAATTTCCTATGTATGCATTCAGGTAAAGGAAAATTCTTTGGATACATACACTATGACTGATGCTGAACTAGTTAAATAACATCTAATCTACACATTTCCTAAAAGGCTGGAGAATAATCTCCGGTCTTTTTTGTACCTTAAAATTCTTTGAGCCTAAACGACGCTGTCCACTATTCTCTGAGATTATCCTTTTCAACAGTTACCTTGATTTACTTCAATATGATTATTTCAGAGCACTTCAAAATGAATACACAGTAAGAGTTTGTAGGAACTGTAAGTGAGCATTTCTTAACACTACTAAGCACCACACCATTTACTGTGATCAAATCGCACCCAATGAAACGAAGAAGACCTGTCGACAAGTTGGAGCATTGAACAGCGAGAAAGAAAAGATTGAGAACTCACCGATCTATCAACTTTACTTGAGGTGTTATAAAAAGATCAGTGCTCGTTATCGATGTAATACGATTACGCAAGATGAACATAATAAATTAGTTGCGGATGCAAATAAACTTAAAGTTGATGCATTGAAAGGTGAAATTACTATTGATAAATTAGAAGAAAATTATAATAATATCTAATTTTCTCATTATAATAAGGGTAACGCTTGGGAACAGCGTAGGTTGAGAGATATTGCAACTTTTTTTTCAGGAAATTGTTTTTCTTGGAATGATATTTCTGAAACTGGTAATAGAGAATGTATATTATATGGTAGTTTATATACTGATTATGGAATGATAACTGATATTATAAATCATAAAACAAATAGTTATTATTCAAATGAAATAAAAAGCGAATTTGGAGATGTTTTAATTCCAGGATCTGGTATGACACCTACAGGACTTGCAAGAGCTACATGCGTTGAAAAAAGTGGAGTTTTATTAGGAGGAGATATCAATATAGTTAGACCTAATTCTAATGTAATTGGAAGTTGTCTTTCATTAACTATTAACAAAAATAAAGAACAGCTAATAAGATTAATTAAAGGTTCGGCTGTAAGACATATACAAAATAATGATATAAAAAATATAATAATATCTTTACCATCTTCAAAAGATGAACAGCAATTAATTGTTAATGTTTTTAAAGAGTTAGACAACCTTATCACCCTTCATCAGCGTATGCTTTTACATAAAAAAGATGGAGGAATTTAAAATGTTAATAAAAATAGAGAGTAAAGATACCTTTTCTAAGTATTTTCAGCAGTGGGTTAATGTTTATA